>NZ_JBIBHJ010000014.1:0-297400 GCF_042956945.1 Streptomyces sp. NPDC008150
TCGACTCCGAGAAGTACCAGATCAAGACCCGCGACTGGGACGCCGCCGCCCGCGAGGGCCGCACCATCGCCCCCCTCGTCACCCGCCTCAACACGATCCGCCGAGACAGCCCGGCCCTGCGGCAGTTGCGCGACATCCACTTCCACCATGCCGACCAGGACGCGGTGATCGCGTACTCCAAACGGCAAGGTTCGAACACTGTTCTGGTGGTCGCCAACCTGGATCCGCACCACACCCAGGAAGCCACGGTCTCGTTGGACATGCCGCAACTCGGCCTCCACTGGCACGAGTCGGTGCCGGTGCGCGACGAGCTCACCGGCGAGACCTACTACTGGGGCAGGGCCAACTACGTGCGCCTGGAACCGGGCATCCGGGCCGCGCACGTCTTCACCGTCCTGCGACCGTCCAACCCGCAGATCGGAGGGTCACCCACCATATGATCGTCAACGAGCCCGTGCCGGACACCTTCGAGGACACCCCGGCCAAGGACCGTGACCCCGAGTGGTTCAAGCGCGCCGTGTTCTACGAGGTGCTGGTCCGCTCCTTCCAGGACAGCAACGGCGACGGCATCGGCGACCTCAAGGGCCTCACCGCCAAACTGGACTACCTCCAGTGGCTCGGTGTGGACTGCCTGTGGCTGCCGCCGTTCTTCAAGTCCCCGCTGCGAGACGGCGGTTACGACGTCTCGGACTACACCGCCGTCCTCCCCGAGTTCGGCGACCTCGCCGACTTCGTCGAGTTCGTCGACGCCGCCCACCAGCGCGGCATGCGCGTCATCATCGACTTCGTCATGAACCACACCAGCGACCAGCACCCGTGGTTCCAGGAGTCCCGCAAGGACCCCGACGGCCCCTACGGCGACTACTACGTCTGGGCCGACGACGACAAGCAGTTCCAGGACGCCCGGATCATCTTCGTCGACACCGAGGCGTCCAACTGGACCTACGACCCGGTCCGCAAGCAGTACTTCTGGCACCGCTTCTTCTCCCACCAGCCGGACCTCAACTACGAGAACCCGGCGGTCCAGGAGGAGATGATCTCCGCCCTCAAGTTCTGGCTGGACCTCGGCATCGACGGCTTCCGCCTGGACGCGGTTCCCTACCTGTACCAGCAGGAGGGAACCAACTGCGAAAACCTTCCGGCAACCCACGAGTTCCTGAAGCGGGTGCGCAAGGAGATCGACGCCCAGTACTCGGACGTGGTCATCCTCGCGGAGGCGAACCAGTGGCCGGAGGACGTCGTCGACTACTTCGGCGACTACCAACAGGGCGGCGACGAATGCCACATGGCGTTCCACTTCCCCGTCATGCCCCGCATCTTCATGGCGGTACGGCGTGAGTCGCGCTACCCCGTCTCGGAAGTCCTCGCCAAGACGCCCGCCATCCCCTCGGGCTGCCAGTGGGGCATCTTCCTGCGCAACCACGACGAGCTGACCCTCGAAATGGTCACCGACGAGGAACGCGACTACATGTACGCGGAGTACGCCAAGGATCCGCGGATGCGCGCCAACATCGGCATCCGCCGCCGCCTGGCCCCCCTCCTCGACAACGACCGCAACCAGATCGAACTGTTCACCGCCCTGCTGCTCGCCCTGCCCGGCTCGCCGATCCTCTACTACGGCGACGAGATCGGCATGGGCGACAACATCTGGCTCGGCGACCGCGACGGGGTCCGCACCCCGATGCAGTGGACACCCGACCGCAACGCCGGATTCTCCTCCTGCGACCCCGGCCGGCTCTTCCTGCCCACGATCATGGACCCCGTCCACGGCTACCAGGTCACCAACGTCGAGGCGTCGATGTCGTCGCCCTCCTCGCTGCTGCACTGGACCCGCCGCATGATCGAGATCCGCAAGCAGAACCCCGCCTTCGGCCTCGGCACCTACACCGAACTGCCCTCGTCGAACCCGGCGGTGATCGCGTTCCTGCGCGAGCACGAGGACGACCTCGTGCTCTGCGTGAACAACTTCTCCCGCTTCGCCCAGCCCACCGAGCTGGACCTGCGGGCCTTCATCGGACGTCATCCGGTGGAGCTGTTCGGCGGGGTGCGCTTCCCCGCCATCGGCGAACTGCCGTACCTGCTCACCCTCGCGGGCCACGGCTTCTACTGGTTCCGGCTCCGCAAGGAAGCGGCGTAGGGCCTGTCCCGTGCACGACCGGTTCCCCGGCGGGTCGGTTTTCACCGCCCCGCCGGGGGCACCGCAAACAGTGAACCCCCGCCACCCCCCGGGGAAAGGACGCTGCGCAATGTCGGAAGCCGTCACCCACTCCGCCACGACGAGCCCGGCCCTGCTGGCCTCCCTGGACCCGCTGTTGCGGGACTGGCTGCCCCGGCAGCGCTGGTTCGCGGGCAAGGGCCGCCAGGTCACCGGACTCTCCCTGGTGTCGGCAACCGAACTCCTGCCCTCCGGCGGGCAGTTGGGGCTCTATCATCTGCTCGTGCGCGTCCACCAGCCGCCCGCCCCTGACCAGAGCGGTCCCGCGCGGGCCGGTGACTGCTACCAGCTCCTCATAGGATCGCGCGAGGCCCTGCCGCCCAGGCTGGCCCCCGCGCTGATCGGCCACGTGAGCGAAGGACCGCTCGCCAACCAGACCGTCTACGACGCCCTGTACGACACCCGCCCCGCCGAGGTACTGCTGGAGGCGGTCCGCAGCCGGGCCCGGATCGGCGCCCTGCGCTTCGACCGCGACCCGCGCCAGGAGATCCGCCCGCACCTCGTGCCCCGCCTGGTCACCACCGAGCAGTCCAACTCCTCGGTCATATACGGCGATACGTTCATCCTCAAGCTGCTGCGCCGCGTGGTGCCGGGCGTCAACCCCGACCTCGAACTCCCCCTGGCGCTGGCCCGCGAGGGCTGCCCCCGCGTTCCCCCGCCCACCGGCTGGATGCTCGCCGAACTGTCCGGACAGACGTCCGTGCTCGGCGTGCTCCAGCCGTTCGTGCAGGGCGCGGCCGACGGCTGGGAACTGGCGCTGCGCGAACTCGCCAAGGGCGAGAGCTTCGACGAGGAGGCCCGCGCGCTCGGCCGGGCCACCGCCGAGGTCCACCTCGCCCTGGCCGCCGGCCTGCCGACGGTCACCCTCGGCCACGCCCAGCTCCGCGCGCTCGCGGACGGCATGACGGAGCGGCTGGAGGCCGCCGCGCGCGTGGTTCCCGCGCTGCGCCCCCATCTCCCCGGGCTGCGCGCCACGTTCGCGAAGCTCGCCGAACGGGCTACGCAGGACCGCCCGTTGACCGCCCAGCGGGTCCACGGCGACCTGCACCTCGGCCAGTGCCTGCGCTCGGCGGACGGCCAGTGGTCCCTCATCGACTTCGAGGGCGAACCGGCGAAACCGCTGGCCGAACGGCGCCTGCCGCAGCCCCCGGTCCGGGACGTGGCCGGCATGCTCCGCTCCTTCGACTACGCCGCCAACTCCGCCTCCGTGCCCGACCCCGACTGGGCCACGGCCTGCCGCGCCGCGTACTGCGCCGGCTACGCCGAGGTCACCGGCCTCGACCCGCGCGCGGACCCGGTGCTGCTGCGGGCGTACGAGACGGACAAGGCGGTCTACGAGGTCGTCTACGAGGCACGGCACCGCCCCGACTGGCTGCCGGTCCCGATGGCGGCGGTGCAGCGTCTGGCCGCCGCCGCGCAGGCGGAGGCCGAGGCGGAGACCGACGCGGCCGCGGGTGCGGGCACCACCGGGCGGGCCGGGTGACCCGGACCGCCCTCGTCCCACTCCTCGCTCGACCCACCCTCGCCTAGGAGGCTCCCCCGTGACCCCCCGTCCCCCGCACCCCAAGAAGACGACCGAGGAGCAGAGCACCGGGCAACCGGAAGCGGCACCGGGCCCGAACGGCAAGAAGGCCACTCCGAAGCGAACGGGCAAGGCGGCGGCGATGGCCGCGCGCAAGAAGGCGGCCCGGCGCAGGACGGTGACCGCACGCATCACCGACCCGGCCGCCGGAACGCGGGGGAAGGTCCGCAGGACGGGAACGGAAACCGCGAAGAAGGGGACGGCCAGGGTGGTGGCGGCGGAGAACGACGACCCCAGAAGGATCGTCAGCGCGACGACACCGCCCCCGGAGGAGGCCCGGCCCGCACCGGAACGGGGGCCGTCGGCCACGCCGGACACGGACGGACACGCAGAACCGACCGGGACGGCGCCCCTCGCCGGTGCCGAGCCCGGCCCGAGCACGGAGAGCCGCGGGACGGAAACCGAAGGCGAGCCGGACACCGAGGCCGAACCCGAGCCCGAGGCCGCGGACCGGACCGGGGACGACACCGGGCGGGAAGCGGAAACCCGCGCCGAACAGGACGCGGACGCCGCGTACTGGGCGGACGAGGAAACCCGCACCGACCTCGACGACGACCGGACCGAAGCCGAAGCCCGCGCCGAGCAGGACGCCAACGACCAGGCCGAAGCCGAAGCCCGCGCCGAACAAGACGCCAACGACCAGGCCGAAGCCGAAGCCCGCGCCGAACAAGACGCCAACGACCGGGCCGAGGCCGAAGCCGCCGCCGCCGCCGAACAGGAACCCGCGTACCCGGCGGCCGAGGAAGCCCGCACCGGCCTCGACGACGACCACCGCGCCGACGTGTCGGCCGGTTCCGGGCGCTCTGCCTCCACGCACGCCCCGTTCGCACCGTCCGCCGAGCCCGGACCGACGTCTCCCGCCGTTCCGGTCGAGGCCGCTCAGGAACCGGTGGACACCCCCGCGCCCCCCGCCGGGCACGTCCCGCCGATACCGCCCCTGCCCACGGAGCCCCCGGCCCCGTTCGCGGCCGAGGAGCACGTTCGCGAGCCGGAACCGCTGGACTCGCCCGCCGGTGAGGTGCCCCTGCCGCCCCTCCCGGCCGAGCCCCCCGCCCCGGTGGCCGCCGAACCCACGGCAACATCCGTTTCCGACAAGCCGGTTGAGCGTCGGGAACCCGCCGAAACCGCCGTCTCCCCCGCCCTCGACGCCCTCGACCGTGACCGGCTGCTGCGCGGCGAGCACCATGATCCGCACTCCGTGCTCGGCGCCCACCCGGTCGCCGGGGGTGTCGCCTTCCGGGCGTACCGCCCGTACGCGCTCGGGGTCGCCGTCGTCGTCGACGGGACGCGGACCCGGCTGCACGACGACGGGGACGGGTTCTTCTCGGGGCTGCTGCCGCTGTCCGACGTGCCCGCGTACCGGTTGGCCGTGTCGTACGAGGGAACCGAGCACGAGACCGCCGACGCGTACGCGCTGCTGCCCACGCTCGGCGACCTCGACCTGCACCTGATCGGCGAGGGCCGGCACGAGCAGCTCTGGAAGGTGCTCGGCGCGGAGCCGATGGAGCACCACGGAGTGACCGGCACCCGGTTCACGGTGTGGGCGCCGAACGCACGCGGCGTGCAGGTCGCCGGCACCTTCAACTACTGGAACAGCGCAGGGCATCCGATGCGCTCGCTCGGTTCGTCCGGGGTGTGGGAGCTGTTCGTGCCCGGCGTCGGCGAGGGCGAGCTGTACAAGTTCCGCATCACGAAGCCCGACGGGTCCACCACCCTGCGCGCCGACCCGATGGCGCGCCGCACCGAGGTTCCGCCGGCCACGTCGTCGATCGTGCAGGCGTCGCACCACACCTGGCAGGACGGGGAATGGCTGTCCCGGCGTGGCGAACTGCCCTGGCACGAGGCGCCGATGTCCGTGTACGAGGTTCATCTCGCGTCGTGGCGCCCGGGGCTGACCTACCGCCAGCTCGCCGAGCAACTCCCCGCGTACGTCGGTGACCTGGGCTTCACGCACGTGGAGCTGATGCCCGTCGCCGAGCATCCGTTCGGCGGTTCGTGGGGCTACCAGGTCACCGGGTTCTACGCGCCGACCGCCCGCATGGGCACCCCGGACGACTTCAAGTACCTGGTGGACGCGCTGCACCGGGCCGGGATCGGCGTCATCATGGACTGGGTGCCGGCCCACTTCCCGCGCGACGAGTGGGCGTTGGCGGAGTTCGACGGCCGTCCGCTGTACGAGCACGAGGACCCGCTGCGTTCGGCGCACCCCGACTGGGGCACCCTGGAGTTCGACTTCGGGCGCCGCGAAGTGCGCAACTTCCTTGTCGCGAACGCCGTTTACTGGGCCGAGGAGTTCCACATCGACGGCCTGCGCGTCGACGCCGTGGCCTCCATGCTCTACCTCGACTACTCGCGCGAGCCGGGCCAGTGGGTGCCGAACGAGCACGGCGGCCGGGAGAACCTCGACGCGGTGGCGTTCCTCCAGGAGATGAACGCCACGCTCTACCGGCGGGTGCCGGGCGTGGTGACGATCGCGGAGGAGTCGACGGCGTGGGACGGCGTCACCCGCGCCACCCACCAGCGCGGCCCCAGCGGCTTCGGCGGCCTCGGGTTCGGGCTGAAGTGGAACATGGGCTGGATGCACGACTCGCTGGAGTACATGAGCCACGACCCGGTGCACCGCAGCTACCACCACGGGGAGATGACCTTCTCCATGGTGTACGCGTACAGCGAGAACTACGTGCTGCCGATCTCGCACGACGAGGTCGTGCACGGCAAGAAGTCCCTGGTCTCCAAGATGCCGGGCGACTGGTGGCAGCAGCGTGCCAACCTGCGCGCCTACCTCGCCTTCATGTGGGCGCACCCCGGCAAGCAACTCCTCTTCATGGGCTCGGAGTTCGCCCAGGGCACCGAGTGGTCGGAGGCGCACGGCCCGGACTGGTGGCTGCTCGACCCGGGATACGGGGCGGAGGCGGACCACCGGGGGGTGCGCGACCTGGTGCGTGATCTCAACGTCGTGTACCGCGACACCCCGGGCATGTGGCGCACGGACACCGACCCGGCCGGGTTCCAGTGGGTGGTGGGGGACGCCGCCGCCGACAACGTCCTCGCGTTCCTGCGGCTCGACAAGGACGGCGGCCCGCTGCTCGCCGTCAGCAACTTCTCCCCCGTCGTGCGGCACGAGTACCGGCTCGGCGTCCCGGACACCGTGTCCGCGTGGGCCGAGGTGCTGAACACGGACGCCGGGCGCTACGGCGGCGGCGACGTCGTCACCCCGCACCCGGTGAAGCCCGACGCGCAGGGGTGGCACGGACGTCCGGCGAGCGTGCGGCTGACGCTGCCGCCGCTGGCCACCGTCTGGCTGCGCCCGGCCTGATCCGCGGGACCGCCCGCCGGGGCGGCACGGGAGCGACTCCCGTGCCGCCCCGGTGCGTTCACCCCTGGTCGGTCATCCCCGCGGGCAGCGTGCCCGTGTGCAGGACGCCCAGCCGCTGCGTCGCCCGGGTCAGGGCGACGTACAGGTCGCTGGTGCCGTACCGCGCGGGTTCGACCACCAGCACGGCGTCGAACTCCAGCCCCTTGGACTGCCGGGGGTCGAGCAGGACGACCGGGCGGGTGAGGTCGGGCTCGGTGCCGGCCGTCACCCCGTCGAGCCGGGCGGCGAGGCCGCGGTGCAGGTCGCGCGGGGCGACGACGGCCAACCGCCCGTCCGTGGGCGCGAGTTCGGCGACGGCGTCGGCGACCGCCGCGCGCAGGTCGTCCGTCCGGCGCACCCAGGGCACGACGCCCGTGGAGCGCACCGAACTCGGCGGCTCGAAGGCGGGGTCCTGCGCCCGTACCACGGCCGCCGCGAGGTCCATGATCTCGGCGGGGGTGCGGTAGTTGACGCCGAGGCGGGTGTGCTCCCAGCGGTCCCGCACGTACGGTTCGAGGATGCCGGACCACGAGCCGACGCCGGCCGCCTCGGCGGTCTGCGCCGGGTCGCCCACCAGGGTCATCGACCGGGTGGGGCTGCGCCGCATCAGCAACCGCCAGGCCATGGGCGAGAGTTCCTGGGCCTCGTCCACGATGATGTGCCCGAACGCCCAGGTGCGGTCGGCCGCCGCGCGCTCGGCGGCGCTGCGCAGGTCCTCCTCCTCGTGCCGCTCGGCGAAGCGTTCGGCGTCGATGACGTCGTGCGCGGACAGCACCTCGGAGCCCTCGGGGTCGCTGTCCTCCTTGTCCTCGAACTCGTAGGTGCGCGAGGCGTAGGAGACGTCCAGCACGCCCTGCGCGTACGCGATCTGCGTCTCGCGCTCGCGGTCGGCCAGGGCGCGGGCCAACCGGTCGTCCTCGCCGAGGAGTTCGGCGGCCTCGTCGAGCAGCGGCACGTCGGACACGGTCCACGCGCGGGTCACCCGGCGCCGCACGGCCGCCGCGTCCCCGGCGTCGAGGTGGTCCTCGGGCGCGGCGAGGAAGTCCGCGACGAGCCGGCGCGGGGTGATGCGGGGCCACAGCCGGTCGATGGCGGACCAGACCTCGGGGTTCTCGGCGAGGTCGTCGCGGATCTGCGTGATGTCGCTGGGGTCGAGCAGGTTGGAGCCGTCGTAGGGGTCGGTGCCGATGCGCTCGGCGACCATGTCGGTGAGCGTGTTGAGGATGTGCCCCTCGAAGTGCTCGCGGGCCTCGTTGTGCGGCAGTCCGGTGGCACGGGTGCGCTGCCGGGCGACGTTCACCAGGCCGTCGTCGAGCATGAGGACGTCCCGGTCGTGCTCGATCGCGATGACCGGGTCGGGCAGCGCCTGCCGGTCCCGTACGACGGCGGCGAGCACGTCGGCCATGTCGGCGCGGCCCTTGACGGCGGCGGCCTCGGGGCTGTCGGCGGCGGTGGCCCGGACCCCGGGGAAGAGTTCGCCGACGGTGGCGAGCAGCACGCCGGTCTCGCCGAGGGCGGGCAGCACCTCGCCGATGTAGCCGAGGAACGCCGGGTTGGGCCCGACGATGAGGACGGCCCGCTTGGCGAGCAGTTCCCGGTGCTCGTAGAGCAGGTAGGCGGCCCGGTGCAGCGCGACGGCGGTCTTGCCGGTGCCGGGGCCGCCCTCCACGACGAGCACGCCGCGGTGCGGGGCGCGGATGATGCGGTCCTGGTCGGCCTGGATGGTCTGCACGATGTCGCCCATGCGGCCGGTGCGGGCCGAGTTGAGCGCGGCGAGCAGCACGGCGTCGCCGGTGGGGTCCTCGTGCCCGGTGCGCTCCGCGTCGCCGAGGTCGAGGATCTCGTCGTGCAGGGAGGTGACCAGGCGGCCGTCGGTGGCGATGTGCCGGCGGCGGCGCAGTCCCATCGGGGTGTGGCCGGTGGCGAGGTAGAAGGGGCGGGCGACGTCGGCGCGCCAGTCGATGAGGACCGGGGTGCGTTCGGCGTCCTCGGTGCGCAGGCCGATGCGGCCGATGTGGTGGACGGTGCCGTCGGCGAGGTCGACGCGGCCGAAGCAGAGCGAGCCGTCGACGGCGTTCAGCGCGGCGAGCAGGCCCGAGCGTTCGGCGACGAGGATGTCCCGTTCCAGCCGGGCCTGGCGCGGGGTGTCGCCCTGCGCCAGCGCGTCGGCGACGGAGTCCTCGGTGCGGCCGCGCAGGGCGTCCACGCGCGCGTACAACCCGTCGATGAATTCCTGTTCACTCCGCAATTCAGCATCGTGAAATTCTGCGTTGCCCTCTGTGTGCGAGCGCCTGTTTGACAATTCCGCTCCCGGCCGGATATACTCTGCTCATTAAGCCTGTTCAATGCATTCCCCGCGACGGTTGCAGTGAAAGTCGCGAATCATTGAATATACGCAGAGAAATCCCCCGGGCGCAATTGCCCGGGGGATTTTTTCGGCCGTCCGCGAGGTCAGAGGACGTCGGCCAGGTTCTCCTGGAGACGCCGCTTGGAGCGGGCGCCCACCGACGACCACACCGGTTCACCGTCGCGGAACACCATCAGGGTCGGCATCGAGAGAACTCCGTGCGCGACCGTCGTGGCGGGATTGCGGTCGACGTCGAGTGTCACGATCCGCAGCCGTCCCGCCTCCTCCCGCGCGAGCGCGTCGAGCACCGGTGCGAGCTGCCGGCAGGGGCCGCACCACTCGGCGGTGAATTCCACCAGCACGGGGAGCCCGGACGCGAGTACCTCGGAATCGAAGTCCGCGTCGGTCACCTCGCCGACGTGCCCCGCGTTCGTCGGGCCCGCCGTCTCCGTCGTCGTTCCGGTCATGGAATGGGTCCTCCCAGTTCGCACAGGGGGTCCGGACCCTCCGGACCCGGCGCGTCGGCGGCCAGCTCGTCCCGGGCCCGCTCGGCGCGGGCGAGCTGGGCCGCGACGGTGGCGCGCACCGCCCGCAGCTCGCCGATGACGGCGTCCAGCTCGTCGAGCTTGCGCCGGTAGACGGCGAGCGAGGCGGGACAGGCGTCCCCGTCGGAGTGGCCCGCGCGCAGGCACTCCACGAAGGGCCGCGTCTCCTCCAGGTCGAACCCGAAGTCCTGCAGTGTCCTGATCTGCCGCAGCAGCACCAGGTCCCGCTCGTCGTACGTGCGGTACCCGTTGTGGGTGCGGCGCGCGGGCAGCAGCCCCCGCGTCTCGTAGTACCGCAGCGTCCGCGTGGTGGTCCCCGCCCGCTCGGCCAGCTCTCCGATGCGCATACGGCGACCGTAATCCTTGACGTGGGCGTCAGGGCAAGGGAGCGGGGGCGGTCCCGGGCGGGGCGGTGCTCAGACGGTGACGCCCGCCGACTCCTCGACCTCCAGGAGCGAGGCGCCGCGCCGTTCCTCGTCGAAGGCGCGCCGGCCGCCGCGCAGCCCGAACAGGCGCTTGGCGAGGGCGATGTAGAGGACGGCCGCGACGTTGAGGGCGAGGGTCGCGATCTTCAGCCAGCTCACGTGCTCGGTGAGCTCCCACACTTCGAGGGGGAGGAACGCCGCCGTGGCGACGACCGTCAGGTACTCCGCCCAGCGCTTCGCGTACCAGAGGCCCACCGCCTCCACGAGTTCGACCAGCGCGTAGGCCAGCAGCAGGGCGGCCACGACGACCAGCGTGGAGTGCTTGTAGCCGAACGCCTTCTGTATCGAGCCGACGACGGGCGAGTGGTCCAGGTCGTAGTGGAAGTGCCGGAAGACCGGGCGCAGTTGGTCCAGGTACTCGTCGAAGAGCCGGCGCACCGCGTCCTGGCTGTTGCTGAACTTCCAGACGGCCGCCGCCACCAGCACGATGAAGACGCCGCGCACGGCCCGCTCCAGGGCCAGGAAGCGCAGGACGAACAGGTCGCGCAGCACCTTGCCGCGCGGCACGAGCGGGGCGTCGGCGGCGGGTCCCGAGCCGTGCGGCTCGCCGAGCGCGAAGTCGCCGCAGCGCAGGCAGCGCCAGGCGTCGCCGAGACCGGTCTGCGCGTGCAGCCGCACCCGCAGCCTGGGATCGTCGGGCGCGTACGTGACGTGCCCGCGCCGTGCGCAGGTGCGCCGGTCCCAGTCGATCTTCATGGTGCTCTCCCCCGCGAAACCGTCGTGCCGTGCCCACCGGATCGTCCGGCAGGCACGGCACGCTAGTGCACCGGGCGGCACGGGCGGACGGCGGGGCCCGCCCGCCCCGGGCACCCCGGATCCGCCCGGCGGCTCACGCCTTCGCCAACTCCTTGTCGCCGCCCTCGCGTTGGTCGGGGACGTCCGAGGACGCGGCACCGTCGTCCGTCGCGTCGTCGAGCAGCGTCCGCTCGTCGAAGGGGATCTCGCCGGCCAGCACCCGGTCCACCCGTTCCTTGTCGACCTCCCCGGTCCACGTGCCGATCAGCAGGGTCGCGACCGCGTTGCCGGCGAAGTTGGTGAGGGCGCGGGCCTCGCTCATGAAGCGGTCGATGCCGACGATCAGGCCGACGCCGTCGACCAGGGCGGGCTTGTGGGTCTGGAGGGCGCCCGCGAGGGTGGCGAGGCCGGCTCCGGTGACGCCCGCCGCGCCCTTCGAGGCGATCATCATGAACAGCAGCAGCGTGATCTGCTGGCCGAGCGCGAGGGGCTGGTCCATGGCGTCGGCGATGAACAGCGAGGCCATCGTCAGGTAGATCATGGTGCCGTCGAGGTTGAAGGAGTAGCCCGTCGGCACGGTGATGCCGACGACGGACCGGCTCACCCCGAGGTGCTCCATCTTCGCGATCAGGCGCGGGAACGCGGACTCCGACGACGACGTGGACAGGATCAGCAGGAACTCCCGCGCCAGGTAGCGCAGCAGCCGCAGCAGGTTCACCCCGGCGACGAGCCGGCACAGCGCGCCCAGCACCACGATCACGAACAGCACACAGGTGACGTAGAAGCCGAACATCACGGCGGCGAGCGCCTTCAGGGCGTCCGTGCCCGTCTCGCCGACGACGGCCGCCATCGCGCCGAACGCGCCGATCGGGGCGGCCCACATGACCATCGCGAGGACCCGGAAGACCAGCCGCTGGATGTGCTCGACGCCGCGCAGCACCGGCTGTCCGGCCCGGCCCATCGCCTGGAGCGCGAAGCCGACGAGCAGCGCGATCAGCAGCGTCTGGAGCACCTGGCCCTCGGTGAACGCCGACACGAACGTGGTGGGGATGATGCCGAGCAGGAAGTCGACGGGGCCCTCGCTCGCGGCGGCGGCCTGGTCGTGGCCCGCGCCGCGCACGGCGTCGGTGAGGTGCATGCCGCTGCCGGGGTGCACGAGGTTGCCGACAACGAGGCCGATGGCGAGCGCCACGAACGACATGACGAAGAAGTAGCCGAGCGCGAGGCCGCCGACCCTGCCGACCTTCGCCGCGCTGCGCACGGATCCGACCCCGAGCACGATGGTGCAGAAGATGACGGGCGAGATCATCATCTTGATCAGGTTCACGAACCCCGTGCCCAGCGGCTTGAGTTCGACCGCGAAGTCGGGGGCCGCGAACCCGACGGCGATGCCGAGCAGCACCGCCACGATCACCGCCAGATAGAGGTAGTGCGTGCGGTCCCGCCTTGCCGGGGTCGCGGTCCGGCTGCTGTCAGGGGCCGTTGGGGGTGGGGTGGACACGGCTGCCTCCTCGACGTCGTCGTCGGCACACCGGCGTGCGGCTCACGTCCGGGGGTTGGCACGACTGTCTCCCGCGCTGTGACCGGGGTCACCCTTGCGTTCATTTCGTTCACGCACTCGGCCCGCGGGCGGCGGACCGGCACACTGGCGGAATGCGCCCGACCGTTCCCCGGCCCCGCAGCCTCGCGGGGCAGCTCTTCGCCATGCAGGCCGTCCTGATAGCGGTCGTCGTGGCCGGATACGCGCTGTTCACGTACGTCAGCGACCGCGGGCAGGCCGAGGACGCGGCGGGTCGGCAGGCGATGGCGGTGGCCCGCTCACTTGCGGACACCCCGTCGGTGCGGTCCGCCGCGCTCACCCCGGACCCGACGGCCGAGCTCCAGCCGTACGCCCTGAAGGTGCAGCGCGACACCGGCGTCGACTTCGTCACGATCATGGACCCGCGGGGCATCCGCTGGACCCACCCGGACGCGGACCGGATCGGCGAGCGGTTCCTCGGCAACCGGTCGCGCGCGCTGGCCGGGGAGTCGTTCACCGAGACGTACACCGGCACGCTGGGCCCCTCGGTGCGCGCGGTCACCCCGATCCGGGACGGCGCGCGGATCGTGGGCCTGGTGAGCGCGGGCATCAAGGTCGAGGCGATCAGCGCGCGGCTCAGGGGGCAGGTGAGCACGCTGGTCACCGTCGCGGCCGGCGCCCTCGCGCTGGGCGCGGTCGGCACGTACGTGGTCAACGCGCGGCTGCGCCGCCACACGCACGGCATGAACGCCGCCGAGCTGAGCCGGATGCACGACTACCACCAGGCGGCCCTGCACGCCGTGCGCGAGGGCCTGCTGATGCTCGACGGGCAGCACAGGGTGGCGCTCGCCAACGACGGGGGGCGCGAACTGCTGGGCCTGGCCGGCGAGGTGGTGGGCCGGCCGGTCGCCGACCTCGGGCTGCCGCCGCCGCTGACCGGCGCGCTGCTGTCGTCGCGGCCGCGGGTGGACGAGGTGCACGTGACCGCGGACCGGGTGCTGGTGGTCAACACCTCGCCGGTGTCGGGGGGCGAGCGGCGCGGCACCATGGTGACCCTGCGCGACGTCACCGAACTCCAGGAGCTGACCGGTGAGTTGGACTCCGAACGCGGCTTCGTGCAGGCGCTGCGCGCGCAGGCGCACGAGGCGGCGAACCGGCTGCACACGGTGGTGTCGCTGATCGAACTGGGGCGCCCCGAGGAGGCGGTGGCGTTCGCGACGGCCGAACTGGAGCTGGCGCAGGCCCTGACGGACCAGGTGGTGGCCGCGGTGGGCGAACCCGTCCTGGCCGCACTGCTGCTGGGCCGCACGGCCCGTGCCAACGAGCGGGGGGTGGAGCTCGTCGTGCGCACCGACGGCGGCGTGGACGACGGACTGCTGCCGGGCACGCTGCCGGCCCGCGACCTGGTGACGATCCTCGGCAACCTGATCGACAACGCGGTGGACGCGGCGGCGGGCAGCACGGCGGCCCGGGTGACGGTGACCGTGGCCGTGAGCGCCGACGGCGGCGCGCTGTCGCTGCGGGTCGCGGACACCGGGGCCGGGGTGGACCCGGCGGACACCGGGGCGGTGTTCCGGCACGGGTGGTCGACGAAGCCCGCGGGGCCCGCCGGGCGGGGCCTGGGGCTCACCCTGGTCCGGCAGGCCGTGGCCCGGCACGACGGGACGCTCGCCGTGTCCCGGACGCCGCAGGGCGGCGCGGAGTTCGAGGTACGGCTGCCGCTCGACGCCGGCGGGCGGGGCGACTCGGCCCGTGCGCACGGCACTTCGGTGCTCAGCGGCGGGGGTGCGCCGTGACGGGCGGGGGCGGTGCGGCGCCGCTGCGGGTCCTGGTGGTGGAGGACGACCCCGTCGCGGCCGACGCGCACGTCCTGTACGTGGGGCGGGTTCCCGGTTTCACGGTGGCGGGCACCGCGCACACCGGCGCGGAGGCCCGCAGGGCGCTGGAGCGCGGCCCGGTCGACCTGCTCCTGCTCGACCTGCACCTGCCGGACATGCACGGCCTGCACCTGGCGCGCACGCTGCGCGCCGCGGGCCACCCGGCGGACGTCATCGCGGTCACCTCGGCGCGGGACCTGGCGGTGGTGCGCGAGGGCGTCTCGCTGGGCGTGGTGCAGTACGTGCTGAAGCCGTTCACGTTCGGCACCCTGCGTGAACGCCTCGTGCGCTACGCGGAGTTCAGGGCGGCGGCGGGCGAGGCGAGCGGGCAGGCCGAGGTGGACCGGGCGCTGGCCGCACTGCGCGCGCCCGGCCCCGCGGCGCTGCCGAAGGGGCTCAGCGCGCCGACCCTGGAGCGCGTGACGGTGACCCTGCGGGACTGCCCGGCCGGCCTGACCGCCGCGCGGGCCGCCGAGGCGACGGGACTGTCCCGGATCACCGCGCGCCGCTACCTGGAGCACCTGGTGGACACCGGCCGCGCGGCCCGCAGTCCGCGCTACGGGACGGTGGGGCGGCCGGAGTTGCAGTACCGATGGGTGCGGGAGCCCCGATAGGTCCGGACCGACGGGGGTCCGGTGCGGGACGGGCCGCACATTCTTACGTCAACTGTCCTACGCATAGGCCGAGTTGATGTCGTAACCCACCCCAAACACCCCCGCAGGCCGAAACCGTATGTTCCTACAATCCGTCATCATGGCCGGACAGATCGTAGTCACCGCACCTCCGAGGCCCTATTTTGAGGGGCGTGCGCAGATCCTCGGCACAGCCGAACCCGTCCCTTCCGCCACCGCAGCCCTTCGACTCGCTCGCCGCACGCAGGCTCCGGGCGGCCCTCGGCATGGGGCCCGAGCACGTCGCCCACGGCATGCGGGTCTCCTACGGGCTGCGCTACGTCACCCCGGACCTCGTCGTCGCCTGGGAGCGCGGCGCGAGCGCGCCCAGCACCCCCGAACTGACCGCGCTGGCCGGAATGCTGTGGTGTTCCCCCGGTGAACTCATCGGCCGGCCGCGGACGTTGCGCGAGCACCGGCTGGCCCGCGGGCTCGCCCCCGAGGACGTGGCGCGGGCCGTCGGACTCGAACTCCTCGCGTATCTCAGCATGGAGGAGAACGACACGTGGCGCGGCACCGAGCGCCAGGCGTCCGCGCTCGCGGACGTGCTCGACCTGACCCTGCCCGACCTGGTGAGCGTGACCGGCCGCGACGGGCGGCTCGCCTCGCTGCTGCGCGGCTCGGTGACCAACCGCCGCCAGTCGTACGTGCGGCAGATCGCCAAGGTGGTGCCGCTGGACCGCGGCCTGCTGGAGGACGTGCTCCAGGACCTCCACCAGGACTACCAGCGCCGCACGGCCGCCGGCCCGGACGCGGGGACCGGCCCCGGCGGCTCCGCCGACGACGAGTTCCTCGACGGGATCGTGGACCACTTCTGGTCGCTGGTGGCGGGCAACGCGTGAGCAGGGGGCGGCCGCCGGGGTCGAACTCCCGGGCGGCCCGCCCCTGTTCACGTCGGACCGGGGACTAGAAGACCGACTCGGCCTCGTCCATGCGGCTCTTGGGGACCGTCTTCAGCTCGGTCACCGCCTCCGCGAGGGGCACCATCACGATGTCCGTGCCGCGCAGCGACGTCATCCGGCCGAACTCGCCGTTGTGCGCGGCCTCGACGGCGTGCCAGCCGAAGCGGGTCGCGAGCACGCGGTCGTACGCGGTGGGGGTGCCGCCGCGCTGGATGTGGCCGAGGATGACCGGCCGGGCCTCCTTGCCGAGGCGGCGCTCCAGCTCGTACGCGAGGGCCGTGCCGATGCCCTGGAAGCGCTCGTGGCCGAACTGGTCGATCTCGCCGTGGCCGTAGTTCATGGAGCCCTCGGCGGGGTGCGCGCCCTCGGCGACGCAGACGACCGCGAACTTCTTGCCGCGGGCGAAGCGCTCCTCGACCATCTTGACCAGGTCCGCCGGGTCGAAGGGCCGCTCGGGCAGGCAGATGCCGTGGGCGCCGGCCGCCATGCCGGACTCCAGCGCGATCCAGCCCGCGTGCCGGCCCATGACCTCGACGACCATGACCCGCTGGTGCGACTCGGCCGTGGTCTTCAGACGGTCCATCGCCTCGGTCGCGACGCCGACCGCCGTGTCGAAGCCGAAGGTGCGGTCGGTGGAGGAGATGTCGTTGTCGATCGTCTTGGGGACGCCGACCACGGGCAGCCCCGCCTCCCACAGCATCTGGGCCGCGGTCAGCGTGCCCTCGCCGCCGATCGGGATCAGCGCGTCGATGCCGAAGTCGCGCGCCATGTCGGCGGCGTTCTCGCAGGCCTGCCGCAGCCGGTCGCGCTCCAGGCGGGAGGAGCCGAGGATGGTGCCGCCGCGGGCGAGGATGCCGCTGACGGCGTTGAGGTCGAGGGTGCGGTAGCGGCCGTCGAGCAGACCCGCGTAACCGTCCTCGAAGCCGATGACCTCGTCGCCGTAGGTGGTGACCGCGCGGTGCACGACCGACCGGATCACGGCGTTCAGACCGGGACAGTCGCCGCCTGCGGTGAGGACTCCGATACGCATCGTGCTGTGTCTCCTGCTCGCTGTTGACACCGGTGAGCCGGAGCCGATTGTTTCACGTCTCCCGCACGGGTGCCGCGCCCGCACCGCCCGCCCCGGGGGCCCGCCGCGACGCACCCGTCCCGGGCCCCCCTCCTGACGGGCGCCTTATCCACCGTCGGAGGTACTGTCAAGAGGGTTCTGCCCACCTCGGTGGGCGACCTTTGCCACCCTTGACGCGGGTGCCGGGGCCGACCGAGGCAGCGAGGCGCTGCGCCGTCCTCCGCGCACCCGGCCACACGACGTACGGACGGAACGGAGAGCGCGCGTGACCCGCAGCGTGTACGTGACCGGAATCGACCGGGGCGACGGCCGCCAGGTCGTCGAGCTGGGCGTCATGGAGCTCCTGACGCGGCAGGTCGACCGGGTGGGCGTCTTCCGCCCGCTCGTGCACGACGGTCCCGACCGGCTCTTCGAACTGCTGCGCTCCCGCTACCGGCTGGCACAGGACGAGGCCACCGTGTACGGCATGGACTACCACGAGGCGTCCGCGTTCCAGGCCGAACAGGGCACCGACGAACTGGTCTCCACGCTCGTCGACCGCTTCCACCGCGTGGCCCGCGCCTACGACGTGGTCCTCGTCCTCGGCACCGACTTCGCCGACACCCAGCTCCCGGACGAACTCGCCCTCAACGCCCGCCTCGCCAACGAGTTCGGCGCGGCCGTGATCCCGGTGGTGGGCGGCGGCGGGCAGACCCCCGAGTCGGTGTTCGCGGAGACCCGCAACGCCTACCGGGCCTACGACGGGCTCGGCTGCGACGTGCTCGCGGTGGTCACCAACCGGGTCGCCCGGGAGGACCGCGAGAAGATCGACTCGCTGCTGGAGTCCCGTCTGCCGGTGCCCTGTTACGTGATCCCGGACGAGCCGGCGCTGTCCGCGCCGACCGTCGCGCAGGTCGCGCAGGCGCTCGGCGCGAAGGTGCTGCTGGGCGACGACTCGGGGCTCGCCCGGGACGCCCTCGGGTTCGTCTTCGGCGGCGCGATGCTGCCCAACTTCCTGAACGCGCTGACCCCGGGCTGCCTCGTCGTGACGCCCGGCGACCGCGCCGACCTCGTCGTCGGCTCGCTCGCGGCGCACAGCGCGGGCACGCCGCCGATAGCGGGTGTGCTCCTCACCCTCGGCGAGGTGCCGAGCAGGGAGGTCCTCACCCTCTCCGCGCGGCTCGCCCCCGGCACGCCCGTGCTGTCGGTGTCCGGCAACAGCTTCCCCACCGCCGAGCAGCTGTTCTCCCTGGAGGGCAAGCTCAACGCGGCCACCCCGCGCAAGGCGGAGACCGCGCTCGGCCTGTTCGAGCGGTACGTCGACACCAGCGGCCTGCTGAGCCGGGTCTCGGCGCCCAGCAGCGACCGGGTCACGCCGATGATGTTCGAGCACAAGCTGCTGGAGCAGGCCCGCTCCGACAAGCGGCGCGTGGTGCTCCCCGAGGGCACCGAGGAGCGGGTGCTGCACGCGGCGGAGGTGCTGCTGCGGCGCGGGGTGTGCGACCTGACGCTGCTCGGGCCGGTCGACCAGATCCGCAAGAAGGCGGCCGACCTCGGCATCGACCTCGGCTCCAGCCGGCTCGTCGACCCGGCCGTCTCCGAGCTGCGCGAGCGGTTCGCGGCCCGCTACGCGGAACTGCGCGCGCACAAGGGCGTCACGACGGAACTGGCGTACGACGTGGTGGCCGACGTCAACTACTTCGGCACGCTGATGGTGCAGGAGGGCCTCGCCGACGGCATGGTGTCGGGTTCCGTGCACTCCACGGCCGCCACGATCCGGCCCGGCTTCGAGATCATCAAGACGCGGCCCGAGGCGTCGATCGTCTCGTCGGTCTTCTTCATGTGCCTGGCCGACAAGGTGCTCGTCTACGGCGACTGCGCGGTCAACCCGGACCCGGACGCCGAGCAGCTCGCCGACATCGCGATCCAGTCGGCCGCGACCGCCGAGCGGTTCGGCGTCGAGCCCCGCATCGCCATGCTGTCGTACTCGACCGGCACCTCCGGCTCGGGCGCGGACGTCGACAAGGTGCGCGAGGCGACGCGGCTCGTGCGGGAGCGGCGGCCCGACCTGAAGATCGAGGGTCCGATCCAGTACGACGCGGCCGTGGAACCGAGCGTGGCCGCGACCAAGCTGCCGGGCTCGGACGTGGCCGGGCAGGCGACCGTGCTGATCTTCCCCGACCTGAACACCGGCAACAACACGTACAAGGCCGTGCAGCGGTCGGCGAACGCGATAGCCGTCGGGCCGGTTCTCCAGGGCCTGCGCAAGCCGGTCAACGACCTGTCCCGGGGCGCTCTGGTCCAGGACATCGTCAACACCGTGGCCATCACCGCCATCCAGGCGCAGACGGCCGCCGAGTAGGCACCGCGCGACGCCGCCGGGGCGCACCCGCACCCGGCGGCACGCCCCTCCCCCGTTCCCGAGCAGAAGGTGTTCCTCCCCGTGACCGCGACCCGAGTCCTCGTCCTCAACTCCGGCTCCTCGTCGGTGAAGTACCAGCTGCTGGACATGCGCGACCGCAGCCGGCTCGCCGTCGGGCTGGTCGAGCGGATCGGCGAGGAGACCTCACGGCTGAAGCACACGCCGCTGCTCGGCGGCGGGACGCGCGAGCGCACCGGCAGGATCCCCGACCACGAGAGCGCGCTGAAGGCCGTGGCGGAGGAGCTGGACCGGGACGGGCTGGGGCTGGACTCCCCCGAACTCGTCGCGATCGGGCACCGGGTGGTGCACGGCGGGCAGTTCTTCACCGAGCCGACCGTGGTCGACGACGCGGTGCTCGCGGAGATCAAACGGCTGATCCCGGTCGCCCCGCTGCACAACCCGGCCAACCTGACCGGCATCCGCACCGCGATGTCGCTGCGGCCGGACCTGCCGCAGGTCGCCGTGTTCGACACGGCGTTCCACACCACGATGCCGGAGTCCGCGGCCCGCTACGCGATCGACGTGAAGACGGCCGACGAGCACCGGGTGCGCCGGTACGGCTTCCACGGCACCTCGCACGCCTTCGTCTCGCGGGCCGCCGCGAAGCTGCTGGGCCGGGCACCGGAGGACGTCAACGTGATCGTCCTGCACCTCGGCAACGGGGCGTCGGCCTCGGCCGTGCGGGGCGGGAAGTGCGTGGACACGTCCATGGGGCTGACCCCGCTGGAGGGGCTGGTGATGGGCACCCGTTCCGGGGACCTGGACCCGGCCGTCATCTTCCATTTGGCGCGCGTCGGCGGGCTGTCCATGGACGAGATCGACACTCTCCTCAACAAGAGGAGCGGTCTGGTGGGGCTGTGCGGCGACAACGACATGCGGGAGATCCGCCGCCGGGTCGACGACGGCGACGAACAGGCCCGCCTCGCTTTCGACATCTACATCCACCGCCTGAAGAAGTACATCGGCGCCTACTACGCGGTGCTCGGCCGCGTGGACGCCGTCGTGTTCACCGCCGGCGTCGGCGAGAACGCGGCACCGGTGCGGGAGGCGGCCGTGGCCGGCCTGGAGGGGCTGGGCCTCGCGGTCGACCCCGCGCTGAACGCGGAGCGCGGCGACGGGGCGCGGCTGATCTCGTCCGCGGACGCGCGGGTGGCGGTCGCCGTGGTGCCCACCGACGAGGAGTTGGAGATCGCCACGCAGACCTACGCCCTGGTCGGGAAGAGCGGCTGATCCGCCCCTCCCGGCACCTCGCCTGAGCGCCGTCCCGCCCATGTGTACCTTCCGCCAGACGGAATATTCCGCAGCGAAACAAACCGATAGGATCGCCCCATGCGCCGTTCGAAAATCGTCTGCACTCTCGGCCCCGCGGTCGACTCCCACGAGCAGCTGGTGTCGCTGATCGAAGCCGGCATGAGCGTGGCCCGCTTCAACTTCAGCCACGGCTCCCACGCCGAGCACCAGGGGCGGTACGACCGTGTCCGGGCCGCCGCCGAGGAGACGGGCCGCGCCATCGGCGTGCTCGCCGACCTCCAGGGCCCGAAGATCCGCCTGGAGACCTTCGCCGAGGGCCCCGTCGAGCTGGTGCGCGGTGACGAGTTCACCATCACCACCGAGGACGTGCCCGGCGACAAGTCGATCTGCGGCACCACCTACAAGGGCCTGCCGGGCGACGTGTCGCGCGGCGACCAGATCCTGATCAACGACGGCAACGTCGAGCTCAAGGTGCTGGACGTCGAGGGCCCCCGGGTCAAGACGATCGTCATCGAGGGCGGCGTCGTCTCCGACCACAAGGGCATCAACCTGCCCGGCGCGGCCGTGAACGTGCCCGCCCTGTCCGACAAGGACGTCGAGGACCTCCGGTTCGCGCTGCGCATGGGCTGCGACATGGTCGCGCTGTCCTTCGTGCGCGACGCGGGCGACGTGCAGGACGTGCACAAGGTGATGGACGAGGTGGGCCGCCGGGTCCCCGTCATCGCCAAGGTCGAGAAGCCGCAGGCCGTCGAGAACATGGAGGCCGTCGTGATGGCCTTCGACGGCGTCATGGTGGCCCGCGGCGACCTCGCCGTGGAGTACCCGCTGGAGAAGGTCCCGATGGTGCAGAAGCGCCTGATCGACCTGTGCCGGCGCAACGCCAAGCCGGTGATCGTGGCGACCCAGATGATGGAGTCGATGATCACCAACTCGCGCCCCACCCGCGCCGAGGCCTCCGACGTCGCCAACGCGATCCTCGACGGCGCCGACGCGGTCATGCTGTCCGCCGAGTCCAGTGTGGGCGCTTACCCGATCGAGACCGTCAAGACGATGTCGAAGATCGTCACGGCGGCCGAGGAGGAGCTGCTCTCCAAGGGCCTCCAGCCGCTGGTGGCGGGCAAGAAGCCGCGCACGCAGGGCGGTTCGGTGGCCCGTGCGGCCTGCGAGATCGCCGACTTCATCGGCGGCGAGGGCCTGGTCGCCTTCACCAAGTCCGGTGACACGGCCCGCCGGCTGTCCCGCTACCGCGCCTCGCAGCCGATCCTCGCGTTCACCACGGACGAGGGCACCCGCAACCAGCTCGCGCTGAGCTGGGGCGTCGAGTCGCACGTCGTGCCGTTCGTGAACAGCACCGACGAGATGGTCGACCTGGTGGACCAGGAGCTGGTCAAGCTCGGCCGGTTCAGCACCGGCGACACCGTGGTCATCACCGCCGGTTCGCCTCCCGGCGTGACCGGCACCACCAACATGGTGCGCATCCTGCACCTGGGCGGCGAGCAGCACGCCTGACGCCCACCGGGCGCCCTCCGTACGGGAGTTGGCCAACAGGCCGACCCTGTACGGGAGTTGACCGGACGAACGGCACAGCACCGAGGGGCGCCCCCTGTCGAACAGGGGGCGCCCCTCGGCGTGTTGCGGCTCCCGGACGGGTCTCGGGCGGCTCCGTCAGCCGGCGGTGCCGTCGGTGACGTACTGGTTCAGCCCGGGGATGTGCAGGGTGCCGCCGAACTGGCCGGCCTGCACCACCTTCACGTTGGTGAAGTAGATCAGCGGGATGTTCAGCGGCGGCGGGCTGTCCACGTCGAACGTCACCGGGATCAGACCGAACAGGTTCCCGGAGATGCTCTGGGTGTACATCACGGTCTGGCCGTCGCGGATGGTCGACGTCGAGCCCTTGGCGCCCTCGACGTGGTACGTCTTGTCCTGCTGCTTGTCGAGGACCGTCTGCTTCAGGTCGCCGATGTCGGTGCCGTCGGAGATGACGTACTTGAGGACCTTCTTGACGCTCCCGTCGGCCGTCCTCACCGAGACCACGCCCTGGTAGTCGGCGCCGGTCAGCAGCAGCGAACTCGCGTTCAGGTACCAGGGGTCGTCGGGCAGCGTGACCTTGTTGTCGATCCCGCTGTCGTCGGCGTCGGTGGCCGCCGGGCAGTCGTCCGGGTCCGTGGAGGCGCTCGCGGAGGCGCTCGGCGTCGGGGTGGCCGACTCCGTCGCGTCCTTGGCGGCCTCGGTGGCCTCGCCGGCCGCCTTCGTCGCCGCGTCGGTGGTGTCCTTCGCCGCGTCGCCCGCCGCCTTGGTGGCCGCGGCGGCGCTGTCCTTCGCCGCGTCGCCCGCCGTGTCCGCGGCCTTGTCCGTGCCCTTGTCCGAGGAGGACTCGGCGCCCTTGTCGGCGGAGGCCGACGCGGAGGCGGACGGCTCGGGAGTCGGGGTGGCGCTCTCGGTCGCGGTGCCCTTGCCGCCGGTGAACAGGTCGGTGATCGCGTCGCCGAGGTTCTCCAGCACGTTGCCGGCGCTCTTGGAGGGCGACGCGGAGGCGGACGGAGCGGCGGTGGCGTCGTCGGACGGCGTGTCCTCGGCGGCGTCGGGGGTCGCGGAGGCGGAGGGCGCGGGGTCGGCCGCGCCGGAACCGGAACCGGAGTCCGAGGCGGAACCGCCCGCGGCGTCCTTGCTCCCGGAGGACTTCCCGGAGCCCGACGCGTCCTTGCCGTCCGAGGAGGCGTCGTCGCTCGCGGACGCCGACGGGGACGGGGTGGCCGAGGCGGAGGCGTCGTCGCTCGCGGAGGCCGACGGCGAGGCCGAGGCGTCCTCCAGCGCGGTGACGCAGTCCTTGTACTCGTCGACCGACAGGCTCTTGGACGACGGGTGGTCGTCGGCGAGCGCGAGGGTCGGCGTGAATCCCATGCCCATCAGTACCGCGGTGGGCATCGCCGCCATGGCTATCGCCTTGCCGGCCGGCACGTGGAACCTGGTGAACAGTGGCTTCCTGGGCGCCGCGTGGCGGGGCCCGGTTCTCGCCCGGGACTCGTCCACGTGCGTCCCGCGCGCCACCTCGTCAGCCGGCACTGTGCCTCCCGTTCGCCCCGTTGGCGGGGCTCGTTCCTGACAGATCGTTCGGCTCGCTCACCTCGTCCGCGGTCTCGACGGGCGGCTCGATGTGCTTCGCCGGCGCGTCGGGTCCGGCGTGCTGTGCGTGACCGGCGTCCGGGGCGTCGGCGGCCGGCTCGTACGGGGCCGGTGCCGGGTCGCCCGAGGGGGCCTCGGCGGACGGCTCGATCACCGTCGCCAGGGGCGGCTCGTCCGCGTCCCCGGGCGCCCACGAGACGGCCAGGGCGCCGCCGACCATGGCGAGCAGGAACCCGATGAAGAAGCCGCCGAGGTTGGAGACCGGGATCGACACCAGCGCCAGCAGGATCGCCGCGACGCCCGCGAAGACGCGCACGTGCTTCTGGAACCAGAGGCTGAGGCCGAGGACGACGAGCAGCACACCGATGATCAGTGATCCGGCGCCCGCGGTGGTCGCCATGGCGAGCGTCAGGTGACCGATCTGGAGGTGCGCGTACGGGAAGTAGGCGATGGGGAGTCCGCCGAGTATGACGAACAGGCCGGCCCAGAACGGCCGGGCACCCCGCCAGGCGCGGAACTGCAGCCTCCGGTGGGTGAACTCTCCGGGTGCGGCAGGAGTCTCGGCGCTCATGGAAAACAGCTCCCTGGACAGGCTTTGCTGTAGTGGTGATGGGTTCTACGGGTGACGCCCCGGGCGGGGAGTGGACGGGCGGGGTGCCCGATGAGCCCCCCGCCCGTCAGAGAGTGCTTAGTAGCACTCCTTGACGCCCGTCGACACCGACATGTTCAGGCCACTGAGCTTGAACGTTCCGGCGGTGGTCGCCCACGCCGTCTGCTTCACGTTCTCCAGCGTGGCCGAGTCGGCCTGCTGCGCGAAGCCGTAGGGGTTGGCGGAGTCGCCCGACTGGATCCCGGGACCCTTCGTGGCGTCCTTGGCCGCGACACCGATGTCGATGTTGTGGAACGTCGCGTCGGCGTTCAGGTCCTGAACGTCGATGTAGAGGTTCTCGGCCTCGACCGGCGTGCTGCCGCCGCCCGCCTTGAGGATCAGGCTGACGGAACCGAGCAGCGGGATGTCCGGGGTGACCACGGACTGGCACAGGCTCTTGATCGTCGCGCTCTTGAACGCCGACACCGCGACCGGGTGCGCCGTCTTGGCGCCCGACATCGTGTAGCCGGAGTCGATCGCCCCGTACTGGACGAAGCCCGTGCCGTTGAGCTCGTCGGCCGTCACCTTGAACGACTGACCGGAAACGCTGAACGAGGCCGCGAGCGCACCCTGCGCGAGGGCGACGCCTATCGCTGCCGTTGCGGCGACGCTGGGCACCATGACCACAGCGAAGCGCTTCCATCTGGTCCCGCCACGCACCTGGGACTGCATATGTCCTCCTTCTCGGACGTACATCTCCTGACCCTGGCTGCCCCCAGACGGCGGCTCAGCCGGGCAGGGATGGGAGAAGTGCTACGTCCTCGGTAAGGAGAGCGCCCGGGTCCGTCGGCACGTACCGCGCCCGAACCACCGGCGATCACCCCCGAGCGACAACCACTGGCCGCGCCTGACTCGCATCACGCACAACCTGCTTGGACAGGCTTCACCGGGTGGCGAAGACCCCCCTGTCCCAGGGCCGTCGCCACTGACGTCGGCCCTGCCCGGTGGGGACCCATGAAGCCCGTCGCCCGACCGGCTGTCGGGGGCAGGGGAATGGACCGAGCGTCGCCGATCGTGGTGCATTCTCGCCGCAGGCACAAGGGGTTCGTTACTCACTAGTAACGGCCGGATAACCGAGGAACGACGCATTGGCCACCACCGGGCACACTCGGTGGCAGCAAGGGCCCCCGCAAAGCGGGCGAAAGGCGGATCAGGCCGGGCAGAAGGACGCCCTCGACTTACTCGCAGTAACAGCGGTCGCGATTACCAAGTTTTGGCAAAGCGCGACCGCTCTGACGTCTTGTCGACAGATCTCTCACTCCGGCATCGCGCGCCGGAGCGCCCCCGCGGGGCCCGCGGAACGGTCCCCGCGGAGGCCCCGCCGCTGCTCAGAACAGGGCGCGCGCCAGCGCGCGCCGGGCCGCCGCGACCCGCGGGTCGTCCGGTCCGACGACCTCGAACAGTTCCAGCAGCCGCACGCGCACGGCATCCCGGTCGTCACCGGCCGTACGGCGCACCGTGTCGACGAGCCGGCCGAAGGCGTCCTCCACGTGACCGCCCACCAGGTCCAGGTCGGCGGCGGCGATCTGGGCCGCGGCGTCGCCGGGCCGCTCGGCCGCCTCCGTACGCACCCGCTGGGGGTCGGCGTCCGCCACCCGCTGGAGCAACTCGGCCTGTGCGAGGCCGAGTTTGGCCTCGGTGTTGCCCGGGTCGTCGCTCAGGACGTTGCGGTACGCCTGCACCGCGCCGCCGAAGTCGCCCGCGTCCAGGGCACGTACGGCGGCTTCGAGCAGGGCGTCGTAGGGACCGGCGGGCAGTTCCGCGCCGGCCTCGGGGGCGGCGCCGGGCTCGGCGTCCGGGTCGACGGTCAGGCCGGTCAGCCCGAAGCGCTGCTCGGCGACCTGGATCAACTGGTCGAGGGTCTCGCGCGCCTGGGCCTCGGGCACGACGCCCTGGAAGAGCGGCAGCGCCTGACCGGCGACCACGGCGAAGACCGCCGGGATGCCCTGGATCTGGAACTGCTGCATCAGCATCTGATTGGCGTCGACGTCGATCTTGGCCAGAACGAAGCGTCCGTTGTACTCGACGGCGAGCCGCTCCAGGAGCGGGCTGAGCTGCTTGCAGGGCTGGCACCACTCGGCCCAGAAGTCGAGGACGACCGGGACCTCGGTCGAGCGCTGGAGGACCTCCTGCTCGAACCCCGCCTCGTCGACGTCGATCACGAGGTCCGCCGGCGAGACGGCACCTCCCCCTCCGTGGCGGGCCGCTTCGGCGCGAGCCTGCTCCGCCTTGGCCTTGGCCTCCTGGGCCGCCTTCACCGCGGCGAGGTCGACGACTCCGCTCATGGACATGTTCCGTGGCTGCATGCGTCCATCCTCCCCCGTTCCCGGCGCGCAGGGAAAAGCGGCCCGACAGACGGACCGGTTTCGAACCGTTGGCGTCCGGTCCCCACCGGACGCCGGGTACTGCTGTGCGTGGTCGTCGCTCGCGCGGGGGATCGCCCACCCGCTTTCGCTACGAGTCGTAGCGTAATGGCATCGGGGCGTCCCGCGGGACCCGTTCCCGGTGATCTCCGCCACGGCCGCCCGGGACACCCCGTTATGGTCGGGGAATGCACAGCCGCACCCCCGCAGGACGAGCGGGCCGCCCGCGCAGCGCCGCGGCGGACACCGCGATCCTCGCCGCGACCAGGGCCGCCCTGGTCGAACTCGGCTGGTCCAAGCTGACGTTGGGGGACGTGGCGACCCGCGCGGGGGTGGCCAAGACGACCCTCTACCGGCGCTGGGCGGGCAAGAACGAACTCGTCGTCGACGCCGTCGCCGAACTCTTCGACGAACTCGTCCTGCCGGACCGCGGCAGCCTCGCCGCGGACGTGGAGGGCGTGGTGCTCCAGTTCGCCGCGATCCTGGACCGACCCGAGGCCCGCAACGGACTGATGGCGGTCGTGGCCGAATCCACCCGGGACGACGCGCTGCGCGAACGCATCCGCACCTCGATCGTCGAACGCCAGAAGCGGCTGGTGCTGCTCGGCCGCACCCGCGCCCAGCAGCGCGGCGAACTCCCGGCGTCGGCCGGGCCGTCGGAGTCCGCGCGCGCGGTCGACCTGATCTTCGACGTGGTGGCCGGCGCGGTGGTGCACCGCACCCTCGTCAGCGCCGAACCGGCGGACACCGCCTGGGTCCGCGACTTCACCCGCGTCCTGCTACTGGGGCTCACCGGGGCGGGGCTGGGCACGGGCGCCGCCGGGGGCGGCGGCGGAACGGGCACGACCGCGCCGTCCGGGAGCACGTAACTCCCGGACGGCGCACGGTGGTTGACGGACCCCGGCGCTTCCGCGCCGCGCGGTCCGGGGGCCTCAGAAGCCCGGCGGTTCCGTGTACACGCCCCACTCGTCGCGCAGGACGCCGCAGATCTCGCCGAGCGTCGCCTCCGCGCGCACCGCCCGCAGCATCGGTTCGATCATGTTCGCGCCGTCGCGCGCCGCCGCCAGCATGTCGTCCAGCGCCGCGCGCACCGCCGCGTCGTCCCGGGCGGCCCGGCGTTCCCCGAGGGCCCGCACCTGCTCGCGCTCCACCTCGTGGCTGACCCGCAGGATCTCCAGGTCCCCGGTGACCGAACCGGTGGCCACGTTGACGCCGACCACCCGCTTCTCGCCCTTCTCCAGGGAGCGCTGGTAGCGGAAGGCCGCCTCCGCGATCTCCCCGGTGAACCAGCCGTCCTCGATGCCGCGCAGGATGCCCGAGGTCATCGGGCCCACCGGGTGCCGCCCGTCGGGGTGCGCGCGCAGCCCCCGCTCCCTGATCTGCTCGAAGATCTTCTCGGCGTCCGCCTCGATCCGGTCCGTCAGCTGCTCGACGTACCAGGAACCGCCCAGCGGGTCCGCGACCCCGGCGACACCCGTCTCCTCCATCAGCACCTGCTGCGTGCGCAGCGCGATCTCCGCCGCCTGCTCGCTCGGCAGGGCCAGGGTCTCGTCGAGGGCGTTGGTGTGCAGCGAGTTGGTGCCGCCGAGCACCGCGGCCAGCGCCTCGACCGCCGTGCGCACCACGTTGTTGTACGGCTGCTGGGCGGTCAGCGAGACACCCGCGGTCTGCGTGTGGAAGCGCAGCCACTGCGCCTTCTCGGTCCGCGCGCCGTACACGTCCCGCAGCCAGCGGGCCCAGATCCGGCGCGCGGCGCGGAACTTGGCGATCTCCTCGAAGAAGTCGACGTGCGCGTCGAAGAAGAAGCTCAGACCCGGGGCGAAGACGTCCACGTCCAGGCCGCGGCTCAGGCCGAGTTCGACGTAGCCGAAGCCGTCGGCGAGCGTGTACGCGAGCTCCTGCGCGGCCGTCGATCCGGCCTCGCGGATGTGGTACCCGGAGACCGACAGCGGCTTGTAGGCGGGGATGCCGGCCGCGCAGTACTCCATGAGGTCGCCGATCAGCCGCAGGTGCGGCTCGGGCTCGAACAGCCACTCCTTCTGGGCGATGTACTCCTTGAAGATGTCCGTCTGGAGCGTGCCGTTGAGCACCGCCGGGTCGACGCCCTGCCGCTCCGCGGCGACCAGGTACATGCAGAAGACGGGCACCGCCGGGCCGCTGATGGTCATCGAGGTGGTCACCTCGCCCAGCGGGATGTCCCGGAACAGCACCTCCATGTCCGCCGCCGAGTCGATCGCGACCCCGCAGTGGCCGACCTCGCCGAGCGCACGGGGGTCGTCGGAGTCGCGGCCCATCAGCGTCGGCATGTCGAAGGCGACGGACAGACCGCCGCCGCCCGCCGCGAGGATCATCCGGTAGCGCTCGTTCGTCTGCTCCGCGTTCCCGAACCCGGCGAACTGCCGGATCGTCCAGGTGCGCCCTCGGTAGCCCGTCGGGTACAGCCCGCGGGTGAAGGGGTACTCGCCCGGCCAGCCGATCCGTTCGAAGCCCTCGTACCGGTCGCCCGGCCGGGGCCCGTACACGGGATCCACCGGGTCTCCGGAGAGCGTGCTGAAGTCGGCGTCGCGCTTGCGCGCGGCGTCGTACCGGGCCTGCCACCGACGGCGGCCGTCCTCGACATCGACATCGTCCATGCCTACGAAGTTACTAGGACGTCCTAGTAAATGTCGACGGCCGACATCACCTTTCGAGCGGAGCACGAGGCCCCGCCCCGCCCGCGCGGGCCCCGGCGGGGGCGCGGAGCCACGCCGCCCGGAGAACGCCCGTGCGCCCGTACGGGTGACCGCACGGGCCGCGACCGGGTGGACTACGCCTTGGAGGTCTTCGCCACGGCGGGCGTGCCGTCCGTGACCTTCGACTCCAGCTCCGCGCTGATCCGGCGCTCCACGAAGAACGCGGCGGTCGGGATCGTGCCCGCCAGCAGCACCCAGAGCTGCTTGCCCACCGGCCACTTCGCCTTGGCGCCCAGGTCGAACGCCACGACCAGGTAGACCACGTACAGCCAGCCGTGGGCGATCGCCACGACCCGGGTCAGGCTTCCGGCGCCGTCGATGTCCAGGGCGTACTTGGCGATCATGCTGAGGCACAGCAGGACCAGCAGGACACCGGTGACGTAGGCCATGACGCGGTAGCGGGTCAGCACGCTTTTCTTCATGGAGCGAGCGTAACCGCCGCTTTCGGGCGATCTTGCGGGGCCCCCGGCGGCCGGACCCGGGCCCCCGGGAGGCGCCGGGAGCGCGCCCTAGTCCTCGTCGAAGTCGTGCGCCGCGACCCGCAGCGGGCGCAGCATCGCGAAGATCTCGCCGCACTCCTCCGCGTCGTACGCGCCCAGCCCGAAGTCCATCGCCATCAGGTCCCGGCTCGCGGACTCGACGACCTCGCGGCCCTTGTCGGTGATGGTGGCCAGCGTGCCGCGCCCGTCGTTCGGGTTGGGGCGCTTGGCGACGAGACCCGACCGCACGAGCCGGTCGACGGTGTTCGTCACCGACGTCGGGTGCACCATCAGCCGCTCGCCGATCTTGGACATCGGCAGCTCGCCGGCCCGCGAGAAGGTGAGCAGCACCAGCGCCTCGTAGCGGGCGAAGGTCAGTCCGTACGGCTTGACCACCGCGTCGACCTCGGCGAGCAGGATCTGCTGCGCCCGCATGATCGACGTGATCGCGGCCATCGAGGGTACGGCGCCCCAGCGCTGCTTCCACAGGTCGTCTGCGCGGGCGATGGGGTCGAACGGGAGACTGAGGGGCTTCGGCACGGCACCAGACCTTACCGGCCGTTCATATGGTGGTCTCCACCGTCTCGGTTCCCGGTCCCGGGCGGCGTCCCCCGCGTCCGCCCGCGGTGCGCCGGGCCTCCAGCGCGAGCAGGGCGCAGCACGCCGCGCCCAGCGCGCCCGCCCCCGCGACGGTGGCCGGCACCCCGGCGAACTGGGCGACCAGGCCCGCCAGCGCCATGCCGAGACCCTGGATCGTCATCAGGCCGGCGCTCAGCAGCGTCATCGCGCGGCCGCGCAGCCGGTCGGGCACGGCGTCGACGAACCACTGGTCCAGGCCCAGCGAGTACGCGGACCCGGTGCCCGAGACCACCAGGAGCAGCAGGGACACCGCCAGCGGCGGGTGCAGCGCGTAGCCGAGGTAGGGCAGCAGGGTCAGGCACACCAGGGGCAGCGCGACGCGTTCGCGCACGGCCGGGCGCAGCCGGGAGCCCGCGAAGACCTCGCCCGCGATGGTGCCGACGGGCAGCGCGCACATCAGCAGGCCGAGGCCGACCGAGCCGGCGCCGAGCCCGTCGGCGTACGGGGCGGACAGCGCCTCGGGGGCGACGGCGAACATCGACGGCACCCACGACAGCAGGAGCAACACCCGCACCCGGCGGTCGGCGAGGACCTGGCGGGTGGTGCCGGCCCCCTTCGCGGTACCGGTGCCGTCCGCCCGCGCCGCGCGGGCGGGGCGGCGGCGGGTGCCGAGGCGCAGCAGGGTGGCGGAGAGCAGGAAGGTGCCCACGGTGATGAGCAGCGCGTGCCGGGGCGAGAGCACCGTCAGCAGCAGGCCGCCGCAGCCGTAGCCGACGAGCAGCGAGCTCTGCGAGACGATCCGCAGCAGCGAGCGGCCCAGGACGAACAGGTCGCCGTCGCCGAGGATGTCGGCGAGCGTGGCCATGCGCGTCCCGGAGAACACGGGGGCCACCACCGCGACCGCGCACCGCAGGGCGAGCAGCGCCGCGACGCCGCCGCCCGCCGGGACCATCAGCGCGACGCAGCCCGCGCAGACCAGGTCGCACACGACGAGCACCCGGCGCGCCGGGAACCGGTCGGCGAGGCCGGCCAGCAGGGTGCCGCCGATCAGGTAGGGCAGCAGACCGAGGGCGAACGTCAGCGCGCTCAGCAGGGGCGAGCCCGTCAGGTCGTAGACGAGGACGGACAGCGCGATCTCGCTCACCACGAGACCGAGCAGGGAGAGCGCGTGGGCGGCGAACACCGCCCGGAACTCGGGGACGGCGAAGACGCGGGCGTACCCGGTGGGGGTGCCGCCCGGCTCGGGCGCCGTGTCCGGGGCGGGCAGGGGTGCGGGCACGGGTGGTGCGGTCGGGGTGGTCCCCGTGTCGTCCGGCATGGGGAGCAGGGTGCACGCGGCGGCGGGCCCGGCCGTATTGTTTCGGCCCAGGCCGAATCTTCGCCGACCGGGCGGGGCCGGAGCGGGAGAGGAGGCGTCGTGCCGTCGGTGCTGCACTTCGGGGAGGACGACTTCCTGCGCTGCCGTTTCGCCGTGTCCCCGCTGTGGGAGACGCAGGACGCGGTGCGCACGCTCAAGCGGCCCGACCGGCACGGGTACCACCCGCACTGGCTGCGGCGCATCCGGGACGCGGCGGCCTCGCTCGACCTGACTCCGCTGTGGCTGCTGATGCCGCGCCGGGGCCACTCCCCCGACTGGTTCCTGCCGTCGTCGCCCGGCCCCGTGTCCTCCTTCGAGGAGGAGATGGCCGTCGTCCGCTCCGCCGACCCGCGCGCGGCCCGCGCCGACTCGCTGCGCTCGCTGGGCCACACCCCCGGGGCGCTCGACTCGGCGTACGCGCGCGCGTGGGACGAGGAGCCCGAGCGGATGGTCGCCGAGATCGCGGACCTGCTGACGGCGGTGTGGCGGACCATCGTCCTGCCGGACTGGCCGCGGCTGCGGGCCCTGCTGGAGGCGGACGTGGCGTTCCACTCCCGGCGGCTGGCGGAGGTCGGCCTCGGGGGCCTGCTGCCGGAGATCAACCGGCGCTGCGGCTGGCACGCGGGCACGCTCACCGTGGAGTCGCGGGGCCGGCACGAACGGCACCTCGGCGGGCAGGGGCTGGTGCTGATGCCGAGCGTCTTCGTCTGGCCGGACGTGGTCAGTTCCTTCGAACCGCCGTGGCAGCCGACCCTCGTGTACCCGGCGCGCGGCATCGCGGGCCTGTGGGCACGGCCGGCCGGGCGGACCCCGGAGGCGCTGGTACGGCTGCTGGGGCGGGGCCGGGCGCAGGTGCTGGCCGCGCTGGAGGAACCGGCCACGACGACGGCGCTCGCCCATCGCCTGGAACTCGCGCCCTCCTCGGTCTCCGCCCACCTGACGACCCTGCGCGACGCGGGACTGCTCACCGCGCGGCGCTACGGCCACCAGATGCTCTACGAGCGCACCCCGCTCGGGTTCGCGCTGGCCTCCGGGGACGGGTGAGGCCGCGGCCCCCGGCCGGGGCCGGCGGGTGGCGCCCGCAACGGGCGGGCCATGTCCTTTACGTACCGATTCGCCCTCTCGTGCAACGATTGCTGACGCCACCTCAGTGATCGTCCCCACCTCCACGCAAGGGAGCAGCATGTCCCGGCTGATCCAGGCCCTCGCGGCGCTCGCGGTGCTCGGGCTGACCGCGGGCTGTTCGTCCGCGTCCGACGTCGGGGAGGCCTCCGTCGCGGGCCGGTCCTCCGACCAGGCGGGCTCCGCGTCCGGGGCCCCGTTCTGGGTCGACCCGGAGAGCCCCGCGGCCCGGCAGATCCAGATGTGGCGCCACCAGGGCCGCAACTCCGACGCCGAACTGCTGCGTCGCATCGCCGACCGGCCCGCCGCGCTGTGGCCGGCCGGCGAGACCGACCCGGGGCCCGCGGTCGGCTCGGCGGTCGGGTCGGCCGGGAAGGCGGGCCGCACCGCGCTGTTCGTCGCCTACGACATCCCCCACCGCGACTGCGGCCAGCACTCCGCGGGCGGCGCGGCCGACGCGGACGCCTACCGGGCCTGGATCGGGAAGTTCGCCGACGCCCTCGGCGACGGCAAGGCCCTCGTGGTGCTGGAGCCCGACGCCGTCGCGCACAACGTGGACGGCTGCACGCCCGACGAGTACCACGCGGAGCGCGAGCAGTTGCTCGCCGAGGCGATCACCCGGCTGAAGCGGCAGCCGAACACCAAGGTCTACCTGGACGCGGGCAACCCCGCGTGGATCCGCGACCCGGCCCAACTCGTCGGCCCGCTGCGGCAGTCGGGCATCGACCGGGCCGACGGCTTCGCCCTGAACGTGTCCAACTTCCAGTCGGACGAAGTGGCCGGCGAGTACGGCTCGCGGCTCTCGCGGCAGCTCGGCGGCAAGCACTTCGTCGTCGACACCAGCCGCAACGGCAACGGTCCCGCCTCCGGCGACTGGTGCAACCCGCCCGGCCGCGCCCTCGGCACCCCGCCCACCACCGACACCGGCCGGGCCGGACTCGACGCGTACCTGTGGGTCAAGCGGCCCGGCGAGTCGGACGGGACCTGCCGGGGCGGCCCGAACGCCGGGCAGTGGTGGCCCGAGTACGCCCTGGAACTGGCCCGCAACTCCCGGGCATGACGAAGGGGGTCCGGGACCGAGGTCCCGAACCCCCTTCACCGGCGGCCTACTTGACCTGGATCCACTTCGCCTCGGACGGTGTGCCCTTGGCGTCCGTCACGAACAGCATGTACCAGCCGGGCGGCACGAGGGCCGGGTCGTCCGGCACCTCGACCGTCACCGACGTGCGGTTCTTCGTCAGCGCGAGGTCCACGGAACGCTGCTCGACGTCCGTCGTGTGCGTCACCGCGCTCGGGCGCATCAGGCGTGCCTTGACGACCCGTTCGGGGTGGTCGGTGGTGTAGGTCGCCCGGCGGTCGGTGTCCAACGCCTGTGGCCCGTCGTCCAGTTCGGGCCGCCGGTCCGCATTCGCGTGCAGCGAGGGAGGCGTGAAGATCTCCATGCGCTGCTCGAAGTGGCCGAGCTTGGTGTTCTTCTGGTCGTCGAAGAGCGGGTCCGAACCGAACGTCGCCACCCGGCCGTCGGGCAGCAGCAGCGCCTCCGAGTGGTAGTTGCGGCCCACCGCCGGGGCGGCGGCCTTGCGGAAGACGTTCGCCTTCGGGTCGTAGAACTGCGCCTTGAAGACGTTGCTGGCGCTGCGGCCCCGGTAGTCGCGCGAACCGTTCGACGTGAACACCGAGTCGTCGGGCATGATCACGCTGTTCAGGTAGCGCGTGCCCTGCGGCAGGTCCGGGCCGTCCTTGAAGGAGGGGTTGTCCTTCTTCAGGTCGACGACGGCCGTGCGCGGCGTCGACCGCTTCGACTCCCCGACCCCGCCGCCGCCCAGGATCATGACCTTCTGGTCCTGCGCGGGGGGCAGCAGCAGCGACGCGGACGTCTCCGTCTCGTCGCCGTCCCGCAGCCCCGGGACCTTCTGGAACGAGTTGTCCTCCAGGTCCCACAGACCCGGCTCACGGCCCTTGTCCGCCGGGCCGTAGCCCGCGTTGGACGCCGGGTAGAACAGCTTGCCGCCCTTCGTCAGGAACAGCGCGGGGTAGGTCGGGAAGTAGCGCTTGGGCCCCATCGACCACTTCTTGGTCTTCGGGTCGTAGATCTCGTTGTCGCCGGGGTCGATCACGCCGACGTCGTCGAGGCCCGACACCGCGAGCACCCGGCCGTCGTCGAGACCGACCAGCGTCGGGTACCAGCGCGCCTTCTTCATCGGGTCGACGGGGATGTACTTCTCCGCCGTCGGGTCGAACTCGTAGGCTGCGCGGATCCCCTGGAAGTCCTGCTTCTCCAGGTTGATCCTCTCGGACAGGCCGTAGGTGTTGTCGGCGTCCTTGCCCTTGAGGCCGACCACCTCGTACTGCGCCTGCGTGTCGGTGGCCGACAGCGGGCCCTTCTCGACGGCCTCCACGAAGACCCGCTTCTCGCTCGCGGTGATCCTCGTGCGCCACGGCTGCATCACGCCGGCCTGGTTGTACGTCACCTTGAAGCCGCGCTTGGCCTTCGGCACCGTCACGTCGAACTTCGACACGTACTCGACGCCCGCCGGCGAGCGGAACCGGGTGCCCTTCTTCAGGACGACGGCCTTGTCCGGGTTCTCGTTCTTGACCCGCATGCCGCCGCCGGCCCGGTCGACCTCGTCGCCGAGGCGCTCGTAGCGTGCGGTGCCGCCCGCCACCAGCATTCTGCCGTCCGGGAGTTGGGCGTGCCCCGAGCAGAAGAAGTCGTCCGGGGTGGGGATCTTCTTGAAGGTGTTGTTCTTCGGGTCCCACAGGATCGTGTCGAAGGAGCCCGCGTCGAACTTCTTGATCTCGTTGCCCGACCCCGCGACGATCAGCACCTTGCCGGTGTGCAGGAGCGCCGCGTGGATCGCGTTGGTGCGGAACTTGTCGGGGATGTCGACGCTGCCCCAGGACCCGTACCGGGCCATGTACTCGGGGCGGGAGATCGCGTAGTCGTGGTACTGCTCGCCGGCGAAGTCCAGTGCCGCGGGCGCGTTGAGGCTCGCCAGGATCGCGACTCCGCCGACGCCGAGCACCGTCTTCCGTGTCTTCTGCGAAGTGGGCAGGACCATGGCCTAGTTGCCTCCTGTCGTCGGGCCGGTCGCCCCGGACACCGAGGCGCCGGTGCCGCTGCCGACGAGCGCGGGTTCCGCGCCGTCCGGGACGAGTACGGGTGTGCGCGGTGCGTGCCGCCGGCGGCGGACCCCGCGTTCCTTGAGCAGCGTGGACGCCCAGACGGCGGCCGGTGCCAGCGAGATCGCCATCGCCAGGACCGCCCACGTGCGCATCGCGGCGTGCGTGTGGCCGAGCACCGCGGACGCCCCGAGCGAGACCGCCAGCAGCGCGGCCCAGCACAGATGGATGCGGAACGTCAGCAGCCGGTCCGGGCTCGCGTCGCCGCCCTTCGGCGTCACCACGAACCTGCTCGGCCGGCGCACCAGCGCCTCGCCGAACGACTTCAGGTAGATCGGCGCCGACAGCGCGGACATCCCCATCCCCGCCAGTCCGCCCGAACCCTGCGGCTCGTGCGGCGACACGTTGTGCCGGCGGTTCCACAGGTACAGCCCGATCTGGAGCGCCGCCGCGTCGCTGTAGAGCATCAGCCACACGGAGGCCGCGACCTGCGTGCCGGACGCGCCGAACCACAGGAACAGCACGCAACTCAGGATGCCCAGCAGCCAGTTGACCGCCGTCATCGGGTAGTACACGAGCATCATCGTGTACGAGAACAGCCGTCCCGGCGGCATGCTGAACGGCGCCTTCCAGTACTGCTTGAACAGCGTCTCGTACGTTCCCCGCGACCAGCGCATCTGCTGCGTGAAGAAGTCCGTCCAGGAGGCCGGGCCCTCACCGACGGCCAGCACGTCGGGCGTGTAGACCGACCGCCAGTGCGTGCCCGTCGCCGGGTTGCGGTGCCGGTGGATCTCGAACCCGGTGGCCATGTCCTCCGTGATCGAGTCGTACAGGCCGCCGACCTGCCGCAGCGCCGAGATGCGCACGACGTTGTTGGTGCCGACGAACATCGGGGCGCGGTAGCGGTTGCCCGCGCGCTGGATCAGCGCGTGGAACAGGAACTGCTGCGACTCGGCCGCCTTGGTCACCGGGTTCTCGTAGTTGCCGTACACCTGCGGGCCGACGACGAACGCGACGTCCGGGTCCCGGAAGTAACCCATCATCCGTTCCAGGAAGTTGGGCAGCGGCACGTGGTCGGTGTCCACCGACGCGAAGAACTCGTAGTCGTCGCCGTGCATCGCGACCCACGCGTTGTAATTGCCGTGCTTGGTGCGGGACTTGTGCACACCCTTCGGGCGGTTCCACTCCGGGACGCCGTGCCGGGTGAAGTGCCGCACCCCGAGCTCCTCGCACAGCGCCCTGGCCCGTGCGTCGTCGCCCTCGTCCAACAGCCAGACGTCCAGGGGCCCTTCGTGCGTGATCCGCTTCGCGCCCTCCAGGGTCGCGCGGACCATCGACAGCGGCTCCTTGCCCGGGACGTACGTCGTCAGGAACGCGACGCGCGTGCCCTGCTCCGCGCGGACCGGTACCGGGTCCCGTGCGACGAGTGTCGCGTGTGCCACGGAGGCGACGTTGACCACCATGAACAGTTCGATGAGGCCGATCGCCACGAGCATCGTGACGTCCAGGCCGACCAGCCAGCGGTCGCCACCCTCCCGCTCCACCCAGTGCGTCGGCCACACCAGGTAGACCAGCAGCACCCCGGTGAGCAGGGGCGCGAGGGTCATCAGGAGGACGGCTCGTATTCGGTGCGGCTCGCGCGAGAGGAGCGAGGTGTACTGCACCCGGTAGCCCGCGCCGGACGGCTCGGTGAGCGGTCCCGCCAGCGTGCTGTGGGTGTCGTAGTCGTAGCCCTCCGGCCGCACAGCGCCCTCCAGTGAACGTGGGGAGTGATCCAACGGCTCCGGCTCTTCGACGAAGATCGATAGGCCGATACCCACACAAAAGTGGAGTTCTCCGGGCGTGTCGAACTGGGTGGGGCCAGGTGGGTGTGCAGGGGGGTGCGGGTTGGGCCGGGGGCGTGGACTTCGGGGGTGCGGGGTGTAACTCGGGGGCGCTGCGCGCGGGCGGGGCGCCGCGCTTGAGCGGGGGGCGCCGCGTGCGGGGACTGCGCGTGCGGGCGCTGCGCGCGGTGCGCGTGCGTGGGGGCCCGGGTGACGGTGCGTCGGGGGGCGGGGCCGCGCCGGGGGCGTACGTCCTCGGACCTGTGCGGCTCGGCAGGGCCCTGCATCTTGACGGGGGCGGACGCACCGGCCGCTCCGGGCGCACACCCCCGGCACGTCCCCTCCTCGCCGTCTTCGGCTTTCCCCGGCCGGGACTCCCGGTGCGGCGGCCGGTGGGACGGAAACGAAGAGCCCCGTCCCTCCCGCCGGGCGGGGGTGACGGGGCTCTCGGGTGCGCGGGTCAGGACAGGTGGCGTTCCACCGTCTCGACCTTCGAGGTCAGGCCGTCCGTCACACCGGGGCGGATGTCCGCCTTGACGACCAGGGAGACCCGGGGTGCCCTGGCCTCCACCGCCGCGACGGCTCGCTTGACGACGTCCATGACCTCGTCCCACTCGCCCTCGACGGACGTGAACATCGCGTCCGTACGGTTGGGCAGGCCCGACTCGCGGACCACGCGGACCGCGTCGGCCACGTACTCCCCCACGTCCTCACCGACGCCGAGCGGCGTCACGGAGAAGGCGACGATCATGCGTTCACCACACCTTCCTGGCGGGCGCGGGCCAGGATGACCTCGTTCTCCGCGGCCCGCTTCAGCTTGCGCTCCGCGAAGAAGCCGCCGGTGGGCAGCACGGAGAGGACGAAGTAGAGCGCGGCCGTCCGCAGCGGCCACTTCGTCCTGTTCCAGGCGTCCGCCCAGAACAGGACGTACAGGATGAAGAGGATGCCGTGAACCGCGCCCATGACGGGCACCGCGTTGAAGTCCGTCGTCCGCTTCAGCACGGAGCAGACCAGCAGGAGGAGGAACGACACCGCCTCCGGGGCCGAGACTAGGCGGAGGCGGCGGACGGCTGTGGCGGTCTTGAGGTCCACGGGACACCTTCGGTGTTCGGATGGGTTTGTGAACGTGCGCACAAACAGTCCGGCCATTGTGGCAAACCGACCCGCGCCCTGTGCGCCGGGGGTCCGGGCGGCTATTTTCGCCACGTGGCGATGTTTCGGCTTCAGGGCAGCAAGATGCTCGCCGTCGAGATGACCGGGGACGCCGTCAAGGCGAAGAACGGCTCGATGGTCGCGTACGACGGACAGATGGCGTTCAAGAGACTCAGCGGCGGCGGGGACGGCCTGCGCGGGATGGTGACCCGCCGGCTGACCGGTGAGCAGATGACGGTCATGGAGGTGAAGGGGCACGGGACCTGCTGGTTCGCCGACCGGGCCACCGAGATCAACCTGGTGGCGCTGCGCGGCGACAAGCTGTTCGTCGAGGCGAGCAACCTGCTCGTGACGGACGCCGGGCTGCGCACCGGGACCACGTTCACCGGGCTGCGCGGCGCCTCGCAGGGCAACGGCCTGTTCACCACGACCGTGGAGGGCCACGGCCAGGCCGCGGTGATGTCCGACGGGCCCGCCGTGGTGCTGCGCGTCAGCCGCCAGTACCCGCTGACCGTCGACCCCGGCGCCTACATCGCGCACCAGGGCGATCTGCGGCAGTCCCTCCAGTCCGGGGCCACCTTCCGCACCTTCCTCGGGGAGGGCGGCGGCGAGGCGTTCCAGATCCGGTTCGAGGGCGAGGGGCTCGTGTACGTGCAGCCCAGCGAGCGCAAGACGATCGCGGGGGATCTCTGACATGGGCTTCCGCGAGATCAACTCGAAGATGATCGAGGCGACCGTCCTGCCGGGCGCCCGTCTGTTCAGCCAGCGCGGCGCGATGCTCGCCTACCGGGGCGAGGTGTCCTTCACCCCCAACGTGCAGGGCGGCCAGGGCGGGTTCGGCTCGATGATCGGGCGCCGGGTCGCCGGCGAGGCCACCCCGCTGATGAGCGTCGAGGGCAGCGGCACCGTGCTGTTCGGGCACGGCGGCCACCACATCCAGGTGATCACTCTCACCGGCGACACCCTGTTCGTCGAGGCCGACCGGCTCCTCGCCTTCGAGGGCACCCTCCAGCAGGGCACCATGTTCATGGGCTCGCAGGGCGGCGTGATGGGCATGGTCCGCGGCCAGGTCACCGGCCAGGGGCTGTTCACGACGACGCTCAAGGGGCACGGCGCGGTCGCGGTGATGGCCCACGGCGGCGTGCTGGAGATCCCCGTCACACCGCAGCGCCCGGTGCACGTCGACCCGCAGGCCTACGTCGCCCACCACGGCGACATCCGCAACAAGCTGTCGTCGGCGCTCGGCTGGCGGGACATGGTCGGGCGCGGCTCGGGCGAGGGGTTCCAGCTGGAGCTGAGCGGCAGCGGTGCGGTGTACGTCCAGGCGTCGGAGGAGAAGCTGTGAGCATCCACGGGGGACCCGGCGGGCCCGTCGTCCACGACCCGGCGACGCTGCCCGTCGACGACAACGTCAACAACTACACGTTCTGCGTGGACCTCAAGGGCAGCCAGTGGTTCCTGCAGAAGGGCAAGATGATCGCGTACTACGGCGCGATCGAGTTCAACGGCATCGGGCACGGCCGGCTGGACCGGCTGGTGCGGACGTCGTTCCACTCCCCGCTGCACGCGAGCGACTGGGTCGTGGCCGACGGCTCCGGCAAGATGCTCCTCGCCGACCGGGCGTTCGACGTGAACTCCTACGACCTCGACGACGGCAACCTGACGATCCGCTCCGGCAACCTGCTCGCCTTCCAGCCGTCCCTCGCGCTGAAGCAGTCGATCGTGCCCGGGTTCCTGACCCTGATCGGCACCGGCAAGTTCGTCGCCGCGTCCAACGGGCCGGTCGTCTTCATGGAACCGCCGATCCGCGTCGACCCGCAGGCCCTGGTCGGCTGGGCCGACTGCCCCTCCCCCTGCCACCACTACGACCACGGCTACATGACCGGCCTGCTCGGCGGCCTGCGCGCCCTGACGGGCATCGGCGGCGCCTCGGGCGAGGAGCACCAGTTCGAGTTCGTCGGCGCCGGGACGGTACTGCTCCAGTCGACCGAGGTGCTGATGGCCGAACAGGCCACGGGGGCGACGCCGCAGCAGGCCGGGGTGCCCGGCGGCGGTCCCGTACCCGGGCAGCAGGCCGGCGGGCAGCGGCTCCCCGGGCAGTTGGGGGACCTCCAGCGTCGCTTCGGTTTGTGAGCGGTAGGCTGCGCAGGGTGACGTCGAACGCGTGCGCGCCAGGTCACACCGCGGACAGTAGTTAAGAATTCAACTTCTTGGGTAGACTTCCCGCATGGAGACCGAAACGTCCACCCGCTGGCTGACCGACGCGGAGCAGTGCGCCTGGCGCACCCACCTGGAGGTCAACAGACTGCTGACGTACCAGTTGGAGCGCGACCTCCAGCCGTTCGGCCTGACCATGAACGACTACGAGATCCTGGTGAACCTGTCCGAGTCCGAGGACGACCGGATGCGGATGAGCGACCTCGCGTCGGCCACCCTCCAGTCCAAGAGCCGGCTCTCGCACCAGATCACCAGGATGGAGAAGGCCGACCTCGTCCGCCGCGAGAACTGCGAGTCGGACCGGCGCGGCCTCTTCGCCGTCCTCACCGAGCACGGCCGCGAGACCATGAACAAGGTCGCTCCGCACCATGTCGCCTCCGTGCGGCGGCACTTCATGGACCTGCTGTCCCCCGAGGCGCTGGCCGAGCTCGACAGGGCCCTGCGGCCGGTCGCCGACCACCTGCGCGGCCACCGGGGCCGTCCCTAGCTCCGCGGGCCGCTGTGCGGCCCTCCGGCCTCGCCGTGGCCCTGCCGGCACACTGCGGTCCGGTGACCGCTCCACCGGACGACGGCGCGGCGTCCCGGCGCCCGGTGGCCCGCCTGCCCGGCGGGACGGCCACCGGGGGCGGCGGTCCCCGGAGCCCGACGTGACACGGCACCCGGCGCGGGGCACGTCCCGTCCGACGGCTCCACGTCCGCGACAGGCCCTCAGACGCCCGCAGGCTCCCCGGCCGGGCGGTCGGCGGGTGCCGCGGGCGACGACCCGCAGGCCGACACCGCGGCCGCCAGGACCGCCGCCGCGCCCGCGAATGCGAAGCACAGGCCCAGCGGCGCGTGCCCGATCACCAGCCCGATGGCCGCCGCGCCTCCCGAACTCCCGGCGTTCACACCGGTGTTGACCCACGCGCCCGCCTGGGTGCGACGGCCGGGCGGTGCGCTCTCGTCCGCGATCAGATACGCCGTGGTCAGCGCGGGACCGACGAAGAACCCGGCGCACGCGACGGCCACCGTCAGCACACCGAGACCGGGCGCCAACCCGGCCCCGAACAGCGCGAGTCCGAGCCCGCAGGCCGCCAGCGGCAGCCGAACCCCGGCAGGCACACGCCAGTCGACCGCCCCGTTCAGCAGGCCGCCGACCGCGCTGCCGGCCGACAGCGCGGCGAACACCCAGGCGACCACGGCGTCCCCGTGCCGGTGCTCCCCCGCGAACGCCACGACCAGCAGATCGATCGCGCCCAGCGCCAGCCCGACACCGGCGGCGACGGCGACCGGCCGCAACAGGGCGCGCCCGACCCGCCGTTGGGACCCGGCGGGCTTCGCGGCCCGGGGCGCCGGACGCACCGCCGCCACCACGGGCGACGCCACGAACGCCAGTGTCCCCACGAGGACCAGCAGCGCGCTTAGCACGACCCCGGCGGCCGGCGGCGCCCACCGCACGAGGGCGCCGACCAGCAACGGCCCGGAGACGAACAGCACCTCCTCGGCGACGCCGTCGAGACTGTACGCACGCTGCAACAGGCCAGGCTCCGGGGCGACTTCGCCCCACACGGCACGCATGGTCGGGCCGATGGGCGGCGTGCAGGCACCCGCGGCGACGGCCGCCGCGCCGACCGGCCAGACGGACGCCCCGGGGCGCCAGGCGGCCACCGCGAACACCCCGAGCAGGCCCGCGTACACGGATGCCATGGGCACCAGGGCGCGGCGCGGCCCGAACCGGTCCACGAGGGCGGCGCGGGCGGGCGAGAGGAAGACGCTCAGAGCGCCGAAGAGGGCCATGACCACCCCGGCCGCCGCGTACGAGCCGGTGGCCCGTGCGGTGGCGAGGATCATGGCGAGGGAGACGGTCCCGTACGACAGCCGCGCGACGAGGGCGGCGGCGAAGGTGCGGGAGGCATGCGGGATGCGGAGCACCGCTGCATAGCTGGACATGGGGTTCCTGGGATTCCTCGCTGAAGGCCGGAAGGGTCGCCGAAGTGCCGTGCCCCACACAGCACTTCACCGGCTGCGGGTCACGGGCTCGGGCGGGGCCTACGCAAGGAGACGGAACACGCGGTCACGGTAGCAGGGGCCCTTCGGGCGCGGCCTGCCCTTTCCGCCCCGCCCCCGGCCCCGGGCCCGCCTGCCGGCCCGCTCCCGCTCCCGGCCCGGCAGGCGTCCGGGGACGCGGCCAGACCGGGCCTCAGCCCTCCGTCAGCTCCGCGATCAGTTCGTCGGCGGCCCGGTACGGGTCCAGCTCCCCGGCCACGATCCGCTCCGCCAGCGCGCTCAGCCGCCGGTGCCCGTGCAGGTCCGCGATCCGCTCCCGCAGGGCCGTCACCGCGATCGTCTCGACCTCGCGCGCGGCCCGCGCCCGCCGCCGCTCGGCGAGCACGCCCCGCTCCTCCATCCACGCCCGGTGCTTCTCCAGCGCCTCGACGACCTCGTCGACGCCCTCGCCGCGCGCGGCCACCGTCTTGACGATCGGCGGCCGCCAGTCACCGGCGCCGCGGGACTCGCCCAGCCCGAGCATGTGGTTCAGTTCGCGGGCGGTCGCGTCCGCGCCGTCGCGGTCCGCCTTGTTGACGACGTACACGTCGCCGATCTCCAGGATCCCGGCCTTGGCCGCCTGGATGCCGTCGCCCATGCCGGGCGCCAGCAGCACCACGGAGGTGTCGGCCTGCGCGGCGATCTCCACCTCGGACTGGCCGACGCCGACCGTCTCGACGAGGATCACGTCGACGCCCGCCGCGTCGAGGACGCGGATGGCCTGCGGTGCCGCCCAGGCGAGTCCGCCGAGGTGGCCGCGGGTGGCCATCGAGCGGATGTAGACGCCGGGGTCGGAGGCGTGCTCCGACATCCGGACCCGGTCGCCCAGCAGCGCGCCCCCGGAGAACGGCGACGACGGGTCGACGGCGAGCACGCCGACCCGCCGCCCCTGCTTGCGGTACGCCGTCACCAGCGCCGACGTGGACGTGGACTTGCCGACGCCGGGCGAGCCCGTCAGGCCGACCACGTACGCGTTGCCGGTGAGCGGCGCGAGCGTGGCCATCACCTCCCGGAGCTGGGGGGACGCCCCCTCCACCAGGGAGATCAGGCGGGCCACGGCCCGCGGCCTGCCCTCCCTGGCCTGGGCGACCAGCGTGGCGACGTCCCGCATCACAGCTCCGTTCCGGGTCGGGCCCGGCGGGGGCCCGGAGGGGTCGAGAAGAAGGTTCAGCCCTTGGCTACCCGCACGATCAGGGCGTCACCCTGACCGCCGCCGCCGCACAGGGCGGCCGCGCCGACACCGCCGCCGCGCCGCTTCAGTTCCAGCGCGAGGTGCAGGACGAGGCGGGCGCCGGACATGCCGATGGGGTGGCCGAGAGCGATGGCACCACCGTTGACGTTCACCTTGTCCGTGGACAGGCCCAGGTCCTTCATCGACTGGACGGCGACCGCGGCGAACGCCTCGTTGATCTCGACGAGGTCGAGGTCGGAGACGTCCAGGCCCTCCTTGCCCAGGGCGTGCAGGATGGCGTTGGAGGGCTGCGACTGGAGCGAGTTGTCGGGGCCCGCCACGTTGCCGTGGGCGCCGATCTCGGCGATCCACTCCAGGCCCAGCTCCTCGGCCTTGGCCCGGCTCATCACGACGACCGCGGCGGCGCCGTCGGAGATCTGCGACGACGAACCGGCGGTGATCGTGCCGTCCTTGGCGAAGGCGGGGCGCAGCTTGCCCAGGGACTCGGCCGTGGTGTCGGCCCGGATGCCCTCGTCCTTGCTGAACACGACCGGCTCGCCCTTGCGCTGCGGGATCTCCACCGGGGTGATCTCGGCCTCGAAGATCCCGTTCTTCTGGGCGGCGGCGGCGCGCTGGTGGGACAGCGCGGCGACCTCGTCCTGCTCGGGGCGGGCGATGCCGAGGCGGGTGTTGTGCTTCTCCGTGGAGGCGCCCATGGGGATGTTCTCGAAGGAGTCGGTCAGCCCGTCGTACGCCATCGCGTCGAGCATCTCGACGGCCCCGTACTTGTAGCCCTCGCGGGACTTGGGCAGCAGGTGGGGCGCGTTGGTCATGGACTCCTGGCCGCCCGCGACGACCACGTCGAACTCGCCGGCGCGGATGAGCTGGTCGGCGAGGGCGATGGCGTCGAGGCCGGACAGGCACACCTTGTTGACGGTGAGCGCCGGGACGTTCATCGGGATGCCGGCCTTGACGGCGGCCTGCCGGGCGGGAATCTGGCCCGCGCCGGCCTGGAGCACCTGGCCCATGATCACGTACTGCACCTGGTCGCCGCCGATCCCCGCGCGGTCGAGGGCGGCCTTGATGGCGAAGCCGCCGAGGTCGGCTCCCGAGAAGGACTTCAGGGAGCCCAGCAGCCGCCCCATGGGGGTGCGGGCACCCGCGACGATCACCGAGGTCGTGCCGTTCTTTGCAGACATGAGGAGCGATCCCCTTCCAGCTTGCACAGCCGAGGAGTGGACGGTTCGGGGGGTCCGGGGATCCCCCGGATGAGGGTGTACCTGAATGTACTGACCGGTAGTCGGCCCGTCACGGTGCCGTCGGTGTGACGGCGCGCACGTTGCGTAACCACCTCCGGAGCGCTGCACTGAGTCCATGCTGACGCGAATCGACCACATCGGGATCGCCTGCTTCGACCTCGACGCCACCGTCGAGTTCTACCGGGCGACGTACGGATTCGAGGTGTTCCACACCGAGGTCAACGAGGAGCAGGGGGTCCGTGAGGCCATGCTCAAGATCAACGACACGTCGGACGGCGGGTCTTCGTATCTGCAACTGCTCGAATCCGTGCGGGAGGACTCCGCCGTGGGCAAGTGGCTGGCGAAGAACGGGGAGGGCGTCCATCACATCGCCTTCGGCACCGCGGACGTCGACGGGGACGCCGCCGCCGTCCGCGACAAGGGCGTACGCGTGCTGTACGACGAGCCCCGCATCGGTTCGATGGGGTCACGGATCACCTTCCTGCACCCGAAGGATTGCCACGGAGTACTGACAGAACTGGTCACTTCGGCGGCTGTTGAGTCACCTGAGCACTGACCCTCGTACATGTGGGCCGGTAGGGTTGGTGGCGGTCGCCGCTCCGATCCAGGGCGACCGCTTGCCGGGGTCGTGTTTCGGGGGACGAGCGTCGGGGCGGCAGCCCGGGTTCCTTCGCTGATCTGACACCATCCCCGGGGGACCCGTTCGGCGGATGGACGGGGCTCGTTGGGAAAGCTTGCGACCAGGGGACGGATGGGACCGCGCAGTGCGGGGCTACGAACGCCAGGAGCGAGAGCCGGCGGCTGACGTCGACCACCTCTCTCGGTTCGAGGCCGAGATGGATCGGCTGAAGACCGAGCGGGAAAAGGCGATCCAGCACGCCGAGGACCTCGGCTACCAGGTCGAGGTGCTGCGCGCCAAGCTGCACGAGGCGCGGCGCACCATCATGTTCCGGCCCGCCTACGACGGCGCCGACATCGGCTACCAGGCCGAGCAGATGCTGCGGAACGCGCAGATGCAGGCCGACCAGCTGCGGCAGGACGCCGAACGGGAGCTGAGCCAGGCCCGCGCGCAGACGCAGCGCATCCTCCAGGAGCACGCGGAGCAGACCGCGCGCCTCCAGGCGGAACTGCACTCCGAGGCGGTGACGCGCCGCCAGCAGCTCGACCAGGAGCTCGCGGAGCGCCGTCAGACCGTCGAGTCCCACGTCAACGAGAACGTGGCGTGGGCCGAGCAGCTGCGCGCCCGCACCGAGCAGCAGGCACGCCGGCTGCTCGACGAGTCGCGCGCCGAGGCCGACCAGGCGATGGCGGCGGCCCGCGCGGAGGCCGAGCGGCTGACCGGCGAGGCCCGCCAGCGGCTCCAGAACGACGCGGAGAGCGCCCGCGCGGAGGCGGAGCAGTTGCTGCGCCGCGCCCGTGCGGACGCCGAGCGGCTGCTGAGCGCGGCCTCCGCGCAGGCCCAGGAGGCCACCGAGCACGCGGAGCAGCTGCGCTCGTCCACCGCGAACGAGTCGGACACCGTCCGGCGCCGGTCGGCGGAGCTCGGCCGGGACGCCGAGCAGCGGATGGCGGCGGCCGAGACGGCGCTGCGCGAGGCCCGTGCCGAGGCCGAGAAGCTGGTCACCGAGGCGAAGGACGCCGCCGCGAAGGCGATCTCCAGCGCCGAGTCGGCCAACGAGCAGCGCACCCGTACGGCGAAGGAGCAGGTCGCCCGGCTGGTCAGCGAGGCCACCAAGGAGGCCGAGACCACCCGCGGCGACGCCGAGCAGCTCGTCGCGGACGCCCGTGCCGAGGCGGAGAAGATCCTCGCGGAGGCCGGCGAGAAGGCCCGCAGCGTCACCGCCGAGGAGTCCGCCACCCAGCTCGCGAAGGCGGCCCGTACCGCCGAGGACGTCCTGAACAAGGCGTCCGAGGAGGCCAAGAACACCACCAAGGCGGCAGCCGAGGAGGCCGAGCGGATCCGCACGGACGCGGAGACCGAGGCCGACCGGCTGCGCGCCGAGGCGCACGACATCGCCGAGCAGCTCAAGGGCACGGCGAAGGACGACACCAAGGAGTACCGGGCCAAGACGGTCGAGCTCCAGGAGGAGGCGCGCAGGCTGCGCGGCGAGGCCGAGCAGCTGCGTTCCGAGGCGGTCGCCGAGGGCGAGAAGATCCGGGCGGAGGCCCGCCGCGAGGCCGTCCAGCAGATCGAGGAGGCCGCCAACAGCGCCGAGGAGCTGCTGGCGAAGGCGCGGGCCGACGCGGACGAGCTGCGGCAGACCGCGACGGCCGACAGCGAGAAGGTCCGCACCGAGGCCATCGAGCGGGCGACCGCGCTGCGCCGGCAGGCCGAGGAGACGCTGGCCCGGTCCCGCGAGGAGGCCGAGCGGCTGCGCGCCGAGGCCGCCGAGCAGGCCGACGGTGTCCGCGAGGACGCCGAGCGGGCCGCCCGGGAGCTGCGCGAGGAGACCGAGCGGGGCGTCGAGTCCCGCAGGGCCGAGGCCGCCGACGAGCTGACGCGGCTGCGCACCGAGGGCGAGGAGCGGCTGGCCGCCGCCGAGCAGGCGCTCACCGACGCCCGTGCCGAGGGCGAGCGGGTGCGCCGCGAGGCCGCCGACGAGGCGGACCGGCTGCGCGCGGAGGCCGCGGAACGCGTCCGCACGCTGCAGGACCAGGCGTCGGCGGAGGCGCAGCGGCTGCGCGACGAGGCCGCGGCGGACGCGTCGGCGTCCCGCGCCGAGGGCGAGACGGTGGCCGTGCGGCTGCGGTCGGAGGCGTCGGCGGAGGCCGAGCGGCTGAAGTCGGAGGCGCAGGAGAGCGCGGACCGGGTCCGCGCGGAGGCGCAGGCCGCGGCCGAGCGGCTGGCCGCCGAGGCGTCGGAGACACTGTCCGCCGCCCAGGAGGAGGCCACCAGGCGCCGCCGCGAGGCCGAGGAACTGCTCGGTTCGGCGCGCCAGGAGGCCGACCAGGAGCGCGAGCGGTCCCGGGAGCAGGGCGAGGAGCTGCTGGCCTCGGCGCGCACCCGCGTCGAGGAGGCGCAGGCCGAGGCCGTCCGGCTGGTCGAGGAGGCGGACCGCCGGGCGAACGAGATGGTGTCGGCCGCCGAGCAGCACGCGCAGCAGGTGCGGGAGTCCGTCAACGGGCTGCACGAGCAGGCCCAGGAGGAGATCCAGGGTCTGCGGTCGGCCGCCGAGCACGCGGCGGACCGCACCCGGCGCGAGGCCGAGGAGGAGGCCGGCCGGGTCCGCGCCGACGCCTACGCGGAGCGCGAGCGCGCCGGCGAGGACGCCACCCGGGTGCGGGACGAGGCGGACGCGGCGGCGGAGGCCGCCCGCGCGCTGGCCGAGCGCACCGTGGCCGAGGCCGCGGCGGAGGCGGAGCGGCTGCGGTCGGAGGCGGCGGACCACGCGCAGCGTGCCCGTACGCAGGCGTCGGACACGATCGCGCAGGCGGACCACGACGCGGCCCGTGCGCGGGCCGAGGCCCGGGAGGACGCCAACCGGCTGCGCTCGGACGCGGCGACGCAGGCGGACACCCTGGTCAACGAGGCCCGTTCGGAGGCGGAGCGGCTCCAGTCGGAGACGGCCGCCGAGGCGGAGCGGGTGCGCGCGGAGGCCGTCGCCGCGGCGGACACGCTCGTCGGGGAGGCCACGAACGAGGCGGAGCGGCTGCGCGCCGAGGCGTCGGAGACCGTGGGTTCGGCCCGTCGGCACGCCGAGCAGGTGCGCGCCGACACGAACCGGCTCAAGGCCGCCGCGGAGGCGGAGGCGGAGCGGCTCACCACGGCGGCGCGCGAGGAGGCGGAGCGCACCCTCGACGAGGCGCGGCGCGACGCCAACAAGCGGCGTTCCGAGGCGGCCGAGCAGGTCGACACCCTCATCACGGAGACGACGACCGAGGCGGACAAGCTCCTCACCGAGGCGACCCAGCAGGCCCACCGGACGACGGCGGACGCCGAGGCGCAGGCCGACGCCATGGTGGGCGTGGCCCGTTCGGAGGCGGACCGCATCGTGGGCGAGGCCACCGTCGAGGGCAACTCCCTTGTGGAGAAGGCCCGTACGGACGCCGACGAACTCCTCGTCGGGGCGCGCACGGACGCGACGGCCATAAGGGAGCGGGCCGAGGAGCTGCGCGACCGGATCACCGGCGAGATCGAGGAACTGCACGCGCGTGCCCGGCGCGAGTCGGCCGAGACGATGAGGTCCGCGGGCGACCGCTGCGACGCGCTCATCAAGGCGGCCGAGGAGCAGTTGGGCAAGGCGCAGTCGAAGGCGAAGGAACTGGTCTCGGACGCCAACTCCGAGGCGGGCAAGGTCCGTATCGCCGCGGTGAAGAAGGCCGAGGGTCTCCTGAAGGAGGCCGAGCAGAAGAAGGCCAGCCTCGTCGCGGAGGCCGAGAAGCTGAAGGCCGAGGCCACCGAGGAGGCGCGCCGCACGGTCGAGGACGGTCAGCGCGAGCTGGACGTCCTGATGCGGCGCCGGCAGGACATCAACGCCGAGATCTCCCGTGTCCAGGACGTGTTGGAGGCGTTGGGCTTCGAGACACCGGCGGCCGACAAGGATCCGGGCGTCAAGGCGGGCGCTGCCGCGGGGCCGACACGTTCGGGTGGCAAATCGGGAGAAAACTAGGGATGAGCGCCAACTTGGGTGTCTTCTGGGGCCTTTGACCAAGTCTTTGGCAAGCCGCCCTCCGCTTAGCCACTCAAAAGGGGTGTCATTCTCCAGATCAAACACGCATCCGCTCGATGACACGCCGCTTTGGCCCCTAGGATTCCCCTATCACCTCACCGGTCTCATTCGACAGGAACCCCATGAGCGACACTTCCCCCTACGGCTTCGAGCTTGTGCGGCGTGGGTACGACCGCGCTCAGGTGGACGAACGTATCTCCAAGCTCGTCTCCGACCGTGACAGCGCTCTCGCCCGCATCACCGCTCTGGAGAAGCGCATCGAGGAACTCCACCTCGAAACGCAGAACGCCCAGGCCCAGATCAACGACGCGGAGCCGTCCTACGCCGGACTCGGCGCCCGCGTCGAGAAGATCCTCCGCCTCGCCGAGGAGGAGGCCAAGGATCTGCGCGAGGAGGCCCGCCGGGCGTCCGAGCAGCACCGCGAGCTCGCCGAGTCCGCCGCCCAGCAGGTGCGCAACGACGCGGAGTCCTTCGCGTCCGAGCGCAAGGCCAAGGCGGAGGACGAGGGCGTCCGGATCGTCGAGAAGGCCAAGAGCGACGCGTCGCAGCTGCGTTCCGAGGCCCAGAAGGACGCGCAGTCGAAGCGCGAGGAGGCGGACGCCCTCTTCGAGGAGACCCGCGCCAAGGCCGCCCAGGCCGCCGCGGACTTCGAGACGAACCTGGCCAAGCGCCGCGAGCAGTCCGAGCGCGACCTGGCCTCGCGTCAGGCCAAGGCGGAGAAGCGTCTCGCGGAGATCGAGCACCGCGCGGAGCAGCTCCGTCTGGAGGCGGAGAAGCTGCGCACCGACGCCGAGCGCCGTGCCCGCCAGACCGTCGAGACGGCGCAGCGCCAGGCCGAGGACATCGTGGCCGACGCGAACGCCAAGGCCGACCGGATCCGTTCGGAGTCCGAGCGTGAGCTCGCGGCCCTGACGAACCGTCGCGACTCGATCAACGCCCAGCTGACGAACGTGCGCGAAATGCTCGCCACCCTCACCGGTGCCGCGGTCGCCGCCGCGACCACGCCGGCCGAGGACGAGCCGATCACCCGTGGTGTGCCGGCCCAGCAGTCCCGGTGACCCTGTTCCGGTGACGACCTGAGCCAGTGAACGTGACGGAGGCCCGCATCCCCCAGGGATGCGGGCCTCCGTCGTTGCGGCGCCCCCGGGCCGCTCCGGTGGCAGGCCCCGCGCGCCCGTCCTAGCGTGGCCGCATGATCGAGCTCTCGGGGCTGACCAAGCGGTACGGCGAGAAGACGGCGGTCGACGACCTCACCTTCACCGTCCGGCCGGGCATGGTCACCGGCTTCCTCGGCCCCAACGGCGCCGGCAAGTCCACGACGATGCGGATGATGCTCGGCCTCGACCGGCCGTCCGCCGGTGCCGTGCGCATCGACGGCAAGCGCTACGACCAGCTCGTCGAGCCCCTGAAGTACATCGGGGCGCTGCTGGACGCCAAGGCGATGCACGGCGGGCGCAGCGCCTACAACCACCTGCTGTGCCTCGCGCAGAGCAACGGCATCCCCGGCTCCCGGGTGCACGAGGTGCTGGACGTGGTCGGTCTGACGGCGGTGGCCCGCAAGAAGGCCAAGGGGTTCTCGCTCGGCATGGGCCAGCGCCTCGGCATCGCGGGCGCCCTGCTGGGCGATCCGCAGATCCTGATGTTCGACGAGCCGGTCAACGGACTCGACCCCGAGGGCATCCACTGGATCCGCAACCTCATGAAGACGCTCGCGGGGCAGGGGCGCACGGTGTTCGTCTCCTCGCACCTGATGAGCGAGATGGCGCTCACCGCGGACCATCTCGTCGTCATCGGCCAGGGCCGGCTGCTCGCCGACACCTCGATGGCCGACTTCATCCGGCAGAACTCCCGCTCCTTCGTCCGGGTCCGCTCCCCGCAGCGCGAGCGGCTGCTCGACCTGCTGCACCGGGCCGGTGTGACGGTGGTGGAGACGGGCGGCGGCGCCCTGGAGATCGACCGCGGCTCACCCGAGGACATCGGTGAACTGGCCGCGGCGAACCAGGTCGTGCTGCACGAGCTGAGTCCGCAACAGGCGTCCCTGGAAGAGGCGTTCATGCAGCTGACCGCGGAGTCCGTGGAGTACCACGCGCACACCGACACCCCCGCCCCGCCGGTGCCCGAGGGCTTCCGTCCGGACGACGCCGCCCGCACCGGAACCGGTGTCGCGGGCGTCCCGGCGGCCCCGCCGCCACCCGTCCCGGGCGCCGCTCCCCCGCGTCCGCAGGTGCCGCAGTGGGGCAGCGACTGGAACGACCCGAAGAGGCGCGGCAACCGGAAGCGGGGCGACTGAGCCATGGCGGTCTCCCAGGTCGTCCGCTCCGAGTGGACGAAGATCCGGTCCGTGGCCTCCACGGTGTGGACGCTGTCCCTCGCCGTGGTCGTCACGCTCGCCCTCGGCGCGCTGATCTCGGCGCTGTCGAAGAACGAGTTCGACAACATGAGCGCGCGGGACCAGCTCTCCTTCGACCCGACGTTCGTCAGTTTCGCCGGCATGACCCTCGGGCAGCTCGCGATGATCGTGTTCGGGGTGCTCGTGGTGTCGAACGAGTACAGCACCGGCATGATCCGCACCTCGCTCGCGGCGGTACCGCGCCGGGGCACCTTCCTGTTCAGCAAGATCGCGGTGGCCGCGCTGCTCGCGCTCGTGGTGGGGCTCGCGACCAGCTTCGCCACGTTCTTCCTGGGCCAGGCCCTGCTCGGCTCGCACCGCGCCTCGATCGGCGACCCGGGGGTGCTGCGCGCGGTCTTCGGCGGCGGCCTCTACATGACGCTCATCGCGGTGTTCTCCATGGGCGTGGCGACCATGCTGCGCTCGCCGATGCTGTCCCTCGGCATCCTCATGCCGTTCTTCTTCCTGATCTCCAACATCCTCGGCAACGTCTCGGCGACGAAGCGGATCGGCCAGTTCCTGCCCGACCAGGCGGGCAGCCGCATCATGCAGGTGGTCACCCCGCTCGACGACGACACCCCCTACGGGCCCTGGGGCGGCCTCGGGATCATGGTGCTGTGGGTGGCGGCGGCCGTGCTCGGCGGGTACCTGCTGCTCAGAAAGCGGGACGCATAGCGGCATACGGGACCTGCGGAGTTCTCCCGCCTTCCCGGCCGGGAACCGTCCACACCCGGTTATCCTCCTAACCCTTACGGGGGGCGCGCGCCCCGCTGTCCTGAACCTTGCGATGGGTGCGGAGCATGATCGAGGCAGTTGGCCTGACCAAGCGATACGGCGACAAGACAGCCGTGCACAACCTCACCTTCCAGGTGCGTCCGGGACTGGTCACCGGCTTCCTCGGGCCGAACGGCTCGGGCAAGTCCACGACGATGCGGATGATCCTCGGCCTGGACAACCCCACCGCCGGGCACGTCACCATCGGCGGCCGCCCCTTCCGCCAACTGCCCAACGCGGCGCGGCAGGTCGGGGCGCTGCTCGACGCGAAGGCGGTGCACGGCGGCCGGCAGGCCCGCAGCCACCTGCTGTCGCTGGCCCAGCTCTCCGGCATCCCGGCCCGCCGGGTGGACGAGGTCCTGGGCGTCGTCGGCCTCCAGGACGTGGCGCGCCGGCGGTCCAAGGGGTTCTCGCTCGGCATGGGCCAGCGCCTCGGCATCGCGGCCGCCCTGCTGGGCGACCCGAAGGTGCTGCTGTTCGACGAGCCGGTCAACGGGCTCGACCCCGAGGGCATCCTGTGGGTGCGCAACCTGATGAAGGCGCTGGCCGCCGAGGGCCGCACGGTCTTCGTCTCCTCGCACCTGATGAGCGAGATGGCGGTGACCGCCGACCACCTCATCGTGATCGGCCGCGGACAGCTCCTCGCCGACATGGGGGTCGGTGCCTTCATCGCCGCCAACTCGGCGGGATTCGCCCGGGTCAGGACGCCGGACACCGAACCCCACCTGCGCGAGAAGCTGACGTCCGCGCTCACCGAGGCGGGCGGCCAGGTGCTGCCCGAGCCGGACGGGGCACTGCGGGTGACCGGGCTGGCGCTGCCGCGGATCAGCGACGTGGCCCACGAGAGCGACGTCCGGCTGTGGGAACTGTCGCCGCACCAGGCCTCGTTGGAGGAGGCGTACATGCGGATGACGCAGGGTGCCGTCGACTTCAGGTCCACGACCGACCTCAAGCAGGGGCTCATGCGGCAACTGCCGCCCGGCGCCCACCAGCCGATGCCCGGACAGCCGCCGATGCCCGTCCCCGGCCAGGGCCAGCCCGACTGGTACGCCCCGCCGCCGCCCCAGCCGGGCGCTCCGGGGTTCGCGCCGCCGCAGCCCGGCCAGGTCCCGGCGAACCCGTACGCGGCGCCCACAGGGCCGTACACGGCGCCGCCCGCGCCCGCCGCGGGCAACCCGTACGCGGCACCCCAGGCTCCCGCCCCCGCCGCGCCCGCCGCCCTGCCGCAGGCCCCGGCCGCACCAACCGCCCCTGCCGCCCCCGTCGCCCCGACCGAGTCCGAGGACGCCCGATGACCACGCCTCCCACTCCGCTGCCGCAGACCGCGCCCGCCGGGCACGGGGCGCCGGGCGCCGCGTACCCCACGTACACCTCGCCGATCCCCGTGGTGCAGACGCACCTCGGGCACGCGCTGGCCTCCGAGTGGACCAAGATCCGGTCGGTGCGCTCCACGATGTGGACGCTCGGCGTCTTCCTGCTGCTGGTCGTCGGCATCGGGCTGCTGACCGGCTCGCTGCTGACGGGTGCCGACCTGTCCGGCCAGAACGCGCTGTCGCTGGGCTTCTTCGGCATCCTGCTCGGCACGATGTGCATCGTCACGCTGGGCGTGCTGACCACCGCCTCCGAGTACGGCACCGGCATGGTGCGCACGACGATGACGGCCTGCCCGAGCCGCGGCCGCATCCTCGCCGCGAAGTCGATCGTGTTCTTCGGCCTGGCCTTCGTGGTCTCCGCCGGCGCCGCCACGTTCGTCGCCGTCGCGCAGGTCTCGATGCTCAAGGGCGACGGCGTGCGCAGTCCCGACGCCGCGGAGTGGCTGAAGGCGACCGTCGGCGTCGGCCTGTTCGTCGCGCTGCTCGGGCTGCTGTCCCTGCTGGTGGGCTCCCTGGTGCGGCACTCGGCGGGCGCCATCACGACCATGATCGGCGTGGTCCTCGCACCGCTCGTCGTCGCCCTGTTCATGGGCGCGCGGCAGCTGGAGGACCTGCGTCAGGCGCTGATCGAGTACTCGGTGCCGAACCAGCTCAGCGTGCTGTACGACAACTCGCTCACCGACACCGGCCCGAGCGGCTGGGACCCGCTGTGGATCATGGTCGTGGTGACCGCGGTCGTGTACGCCGGCGCCCAGGCCCTGCTGGAGAAGCGGGACGTGTAGCGGCCGCCCTCCGGATCAGAAGCGCGGCGCGTTGCGGGACCGCTGCACCCTCGTGGTGCGGCGGTCCTTCGCGTTCCAGCAGGCCTTGTGCCAGTGCCGGCGCTCGTCGACCCCGGAGAACTCCGGCCAGGCCACCACGTGCGGCAGGCCGGAGGGGATCATCTGGTCGCAGCCGGGGCAGCGGTACGTCTTGCCCTCGGCGCTCGCCCCCGCGACGTGCCGCACGCTCCACTCCTCCCCCTGCCAGCTCTCCGTCGACTGCCAGCCGCCGTAGCGGCCCGAGCGGTCCTCCTCGGCGCCCTGGCCGGAGGAGCCGGCGACCTTGGGGCGGTTGCGACGCGGAGACACGGGACACCTCACGGGGCTATACAGGGAGCACGGTCCGCGTCCAGCGTACGCGGCGCGGACAGGGGTACGCGTAGGCCGCCAACCATCACAAGTCCCCCTCCACCGCGCCGCATTCTCCAGACAATCCGCAAATCCTCCGAGAGGCCGTGTCCTCGGCACGTGTCGGCCGGTTATGCCGGGTGGGGGAGCTCCCTGTCGGAGCCGAGGAAGCAGGAAAGTTCGATGCGCGTAGGAAGTTTTGTGCTGGCCGCCCAGTTCCCGGGCCAGGGACAGGGGGAGGCCCTGCACCGGGCGGTCCGCTCCGCGGAGGTCGCCGAGGAGGCCGGGCTCGACACCGTCTGGCTCGCCGAGCACCACTTCGTCCCGTACGGCACGTGCCCGTCCGCCATCACCCTGGCCGCGCTGCTGCTCGGCCGCACCCGCCGCATCCGCGTCGGCACCGCGGTGAGCGTGCTGCCGACCGTGCACCCGGTGGCGCTCGGCGAGCAGGCCGCGCTGCTGCACGTCACCAGCGGCGGGCGCTTCACCCTGGGCGTGGGGCGCGGCGGCCCGTGGGTCGACCTGGAGGTGTTCGGCGGGGGCCTCGCCGCGTACGAGAAGGGGTTCCCGGAATCACTCGATCTGCTGGCCCGCTGGCTGGAGGGGACGGCGGTGTCCGCGGCCGGCGAGCGGTACGCCTTCCGCGAGGTGCCGGTCGTGCCGCGCCCCTCGGAGGCGCTGGAGGACCCCGCGGCACCGGAGGTCGTGGTCGCGTGCACCTCGCCGGGCACCGTGCGGCTGGCGGCCGAGCGGGGCATGCCGATGCTGCTCGGGATGCACGTGGGGGACGACGAGAAGGCCGACATGATCGGCATGTGGGAACGGCACGCCCGTGCCGCCGGGCGCGACGGCGACGAGATCGCGGGCGCCGCGCACGTCTCGGCCGGCGTCTGCCAGATCGCGGACCGCACCGGCGACGCCGTGGAGACACTGGTGAAGACGATGCCGGGCTGGCTGCGGCAGGGGCTCGGCGCCCATGTCACCGTCGACGGCCGGACCCGCCGCATGCGCGACCCGCAGGAGTACACCGAACTGCTCTGCGGACTGCACCCGGTGGGCACCGCCGGGCTGTGCGCCGACCGGCTGGCGGCCACCCGCGAACGGACCGGCATCTCCCGCTTCGCCCTGCTCGTCGAGGGCTCGGGCGACCTGGCGGCCACGGAGGAGAACGTCCGGCGGCTCGGCACCGAGGTACTCCCCCGGCTGCGGTGAGACGGCCCGGGAGCACCCCCGCCCCGGCACGACAGCCCCGGCGGACGCCCCGCCGGCGGCGCGGTCCGGCCGCCGCCGCGGGGAGACCGGCCGGGTCCGGTCCGACCCGGCCGGTGGCGTGCCCGCGCTGCCGCCGGACACCAAAGAGCTCCCGCGACAGGTGGCGCCGGGCGGACCGTCCCGTGGAACCTGTCACCACGTCCCACAACTCCCGCGAGGGACACGGCAGTTCAATGGATCGCCGGGTCAGCAGTCCCGAAGTTCCGGCGACTGGTTGAGCAGTTGGTTACGGACCGAGGTGAAGCGCGCCAGCGTCCCGTCGACCTCGGGGGTCGTCGGGAAGACGGCCACCCGGTGGCAGTTCTGGAACGCCAGCCGGACACCGAAGTGCCGTTGGAGCGCTCCGCGTATCGCGTCACTCGCGAGGGCCCGCAGCAGTTCGCCGCGGGCGTGCTCGTCCGGCGGGGGCGTCTGGTTGTCGGCGAAGTCTCCGCCGTCGACCTTCAGCTGGGCCACCAGGGAGCTGATCATCTCCCACGCATAGGGGAGGGAGGTCCGGACGCAGTCGACGAAGTCCGCTTCGTCGACCTCGCCTCGCTCGGCCTGTTCGAGTAGGGCCGGTGAGACGTCGAGCGACATGAGTTCTCCTCTCGCACCCCCGACCAGCAGGGGTTGCCGGACAGTTGAGGGAGTTCACGAGAACGGGCACTCTGCGTGCACGAGTCGCGACCTCCCGTTCACTACGGTAGGCAGCCAATCGTCACGGCACCAGGCGAATGGAGACAAAGGCAGTCCCCGTTGGGCACACAATCGGCCATTGCCGAACACGGGTCTTCCAGGGCGAATCGCGTGCACCGCCGCCCGTCGAGTAGCGTTGCCGACCATGCGTCTCGTCATTGCCCGGTGCTCCGTCGACTACGCGGGCCGGCTCACCGCCCACCTCCCGTCGGCCCCCCGTCTCGTCCTGGTGAAGGCGGACGGAAGCGTGTCCATCCACGCGGACGACCGGGCCTACAAGCCCCTGAACTGGATGTCGCCGCCCTGCACCCTGAAGGAGGGCACGGGCGACGAAGAAGGCGTGTGGACCGTCGTCAACAAGGCGGGCGAAAAGTTGATCATCACGATGGAGGAGATCCTCCACGACTCCGCCCACGAACTCGGCGTGGATCCCGGCCTGATCAAGGACGGCGTGGAAGCGCACCTCCAGGAGCTGCTCGCCGACCGCATCGAGATCCTCGGCGAGGGCTACACCCTGATCCGCCGCGAGTACATGACGGCCATCGGACCGGTGGACATCCTGTGCCGGGACGCCGAGGGGCAGACCGTCGCGGTGGAGCTCAAGCGGCGCGGCGACATCGACGGCGTGGAGCAACTCACCCGGTATCTGGAGCTGTTGAACCGCGATCCCCATCTCGCCCCGGTGCGCGGCGTGTTCGCGGCGCAGGAGATCAAACCGCAGGCCCGCGTGCTCGCCACGGACCGCGGCATCGGCTGCCAGGTCCTGGACTACGACGCGATGCGCGGCATCGAGGACGACAAACTCCGGCTGTTCTGAGGGAAGTCGGCCGCGGGCCGCGCGGCACGGTACGACGAGGGGCCGGGTCCGACGTTTCGGACCCGGCCCCTGCGCTGTGTGCCGACGTCAGATCACGCCGCCCGCGGGCGCGGTCTGCGTGGCCGCGCTCGTTGCCGAACTCCCGCTCTCCTCGGCCGAGTTCGTCGCGACGGGACCGCTCGCGGAGTCGGTGGTCGAGGGCTCGGTGCTCTCGGTGTCCGACGGGTCGGGCGTCGGGTCGTCGGTCGGCGGTTCCGAGGAGTCACCGCCGGTCGGCTCGGACGTCTCGTCGGTCGGCGGGGGCGTGGTCGGCTTCGTGGGCTTCGTCGACTTCGTGGGCTTCGACGTCTTCCCCGGCGTCGTGGACGCCGACGGCTTCGACGACGTCCCGCCCGCCTTCGTGCCGGTCGCCGACGCGGACGGCTCCTCCGCCGGCGGCGTCGGGTCGTCGCTGGTGCCGAGCGTGCCGTCGGGGCCCGGGTCGGTCGGCCTGCTGGTCGCCGAGCCCGTGTCACCGCCGGAGTCGCTGTTCGCCCTGTCGGCGCCCAGGCTGTCGCTGCCGGTGCCCTGCGTGGCGGACGGGTTGGCGCCCGCCTTGCGCGACGGGCTGTCGGCGTCCTCGTGGGAGGTGGCGCCCAGCGTCACGACGGTGCCCAGCACCGCGACCAGCAGCGCACCCGCGCCGGCCGCGACCATGTTCCGCTTGGCCAGGCTCCGCAGACCGCCCCGCTGCTTCGGCACGGCGGCCCCGGCGGGCAGGCGGTGGCTGATGACCGTCGCGGGCTCGTCGTCGGGCAGCCGCAGCTGCGGGAACGGCACGAGGGCGGCCCCGGACGGCGGCGCCGACTCCTCGGAGCGGGCCTCGGGCACCTCCTCCCCCACGGTCGCCAGCAGCGCGGACCGGGTGCCGGAGCGGTCGTCCACCAGGGCCAGCGCGCGGCGGCCCGCGACGCTGCCGCGCTTGTCGGCGACGGCGCCGCGCAGGCCGATGGACGCCTCCAGCTCGGCGCGGGCCCGGTCGAGCAGCCCGACGCAGAGCGCGAGGACGCCCAGCTCGTGGTGGAAGTACGCCTGGTCGGCCACCTCGCCGGCCAGCCGGGACGCCTCGGTGCCGGACCGCAGGGCCCGCTCCCAGGCGCTCCAGTGGCCGCCCGCGGCGAACGCGGGCGCGGCCGCGCGGGCCAGACGCACCGTGACGCTCTCCTCGCCCTCCCGCGGCGGCGTGGTGACGGGCACCAGGACCGCGAGCGCGGCGAGCACGGCGTCCGCCTCGGCGCACACCCTCTCGGGCGTGACCGAGGGGTGCCCGGCCCACCAGGCGTAGTGCCGGGCGGCGGTGAGCGCGGTGGCCTCGATGTCGTCGGCGTACCCGGCGGCCTCCAGCTGCGTGCGCACGCCGGCGGCGAGCCGGTAGCGCACCCCGGCCGGGGAGATCAGCGCGCTGTCGAGGAGTTCGCCGAGGGCGGCGTCCGCGTGGGTGTCGCCGATCAGCGCGGGCAGATGCGCCTGGTGCGGCACCTCGCCGCCGAGCGCGACGGCGAGCCGCAGGGTGAAGCGGGCGGAGTCGCCGAGTCCGGCGGCGAGCAGCCGGGCCGCCGCGGCGCCCTCGGCGAGCGAGGGCGGCGGGGCGTCGGGGCTGTCGGCCACCTCGACCGGCACGTCCGCCTGGGTGCCGTCGAAGACGCCGGCGTCGTCGAACGCCTCCGCCTCGGCCTGCTGCTGGTCGCGGCGGCGCAGCAGGGCACCGGCCTGCACGAAGCGCAGCGGCAGCCCCTCGGACTCGAACCAGAGGTCGCCCGCCCAGTTCCGCTCCTCGTCGGTGAGGGAGCGTCCCGCGGCACGTTCCAGGAGTTCGAGGCCGCCCGCCCGGTCGAGGCCGCCGATGGCGACCTCCTCTATGCCGGAGTCGGCGGTGGGCGCCGGGACGTCGGGGGTGGCGGCGAGCAGGAACGCGCACTCGGGGGTGGCGTCCAGCAGCTCGTCGAGCGCGCTCTCGCCGAACTCCAGGTCGTCTACGACCACGACGGCGCCGATCTCCCGTACCAGTTCGAGGAGTTCGTCGCCCTCGGGCCGGAACCCGGCGGCGTCGTGCACCGCGTAGAAGAGGTCGTAGAGCAGGTCGTTGGCGGTGCGGTGCAGTCCGCACAGCCGGACCACGCCGTCGGGCGCGAGGTCCGAGCAGTCGTCCGCGACGACGTCGAGGAGGCTGGTGCGGCCCGAGCCCGAGGGGCCCGTCAGGCGCACCGAGCGGCCCCGGGCGATCATGCGGACCAGTTCCTCCCGCTCGTCCTGCCGGTGCAGGAGCGGCGGTGCGGGCTGGGCCGGGCCGGACGGCACCGGCAGGCGGCCCGCGCGCTCGCTCGCGGCGCGCTGTTCGGCGGTGAGCCTGCGCGGGCGCTCGCCCCGCTCCGCGGGCGGCCGGATCTCGACCTCGCTGCCGTCCACCGGATTGACGGTGAGCAGGTACTCGCCGGTGGCGAGCCGCGCCGTGCGGGCGAGCGGTACGGGCAGGTGCTGTCCGAAGTCGGGTGTCAGAGGATCCCGGGGCGGACGCTGGCGCGGCGGACTGTCGTCGCCGGCAGGACCGAACTCCTCGGGTCCCGGTTTGATCGGTTCCATAGGTCAAAGCCCCCCAAAAGCGTCGTGCGCGAAGCCCCTCCCGGCCTTGCCGCACACTTCGCTGTCGCTTCTGGTCCGGGCCCGCTCAAGGGTGGTCGGACAGGAGCGGGCGACCGAACCCTAAACCTTTGGCCAGTATCCACGACAGGGCGGGGCCCCGCGCCGTCCGAGACATCACGGTCTCGTGAGGATTGGGCGCGTCGCACGGTTCGGGACGATCTGCCCGGGGGCCCGGTGCGCACCGCCGGGGACCCGACGGACCTCACCGGCCGCGCGCGGAGCGGCAGTTGGGCCCGGCGCGGCCGTGGCGCGCCGACGTGCCGTACGCCCGTCCGTCCCCGTCCCCGTCCCCGTTCCCGCGTCCGCCGGTCCGGCGCCGTCCGCGCCCGCCCGTCACACGTGGGGCAGCGGCTCCACGCCCGGGGCGCCCTCGATGGCGAGGATGCGGTGCAGCCGGGTGGCCACCAGCAGGCGTTGCATCTGCGGCGGCACGCCGCGCAGCACCAGCCGCCGGCCGCAGCGGCCGGCCCGCCGGTGGGCACCCATGATCACCCCGAGTCCGGTGGCGTCCCAGGAGTCCAGCTCGGACAGGTCGAGCACCAGGTCGCCGGCTCCGTCGTCGACGGCCGAGTGCAGGACCGTACGGGCGTCCGCCGCGCTCCGGACGTCGAGGCGGCCCCCGACGACCAGCTCGGCGTGGTCGCCCCTGATGTGCATATGCGCTCCCGTGAGTGCGTCGACGAACTCCGTGACGGTGGTTGTGCAACGTCTGACTGCATCCGCAGTGAGGAGGTTGCCGTCTGTAAGCGAACCGATACCGAATTCACCCCTGCGGGTGAGCCGCCGGGGGGCTGTACGGATTCATTGCTGTGTTTGGTGCCCGCGTCAGTGCTTGTAGAAGCCCTGCCCGCTCTTGCGCCCGATGTCACCGGCGTCCACCATCCGGCGCATCAGCTCCGGCGGGGCGAACTTCTCGTCCTGCGACTCGGTGTAGATGTTGCCGGTCGCGTGCAGCAGGATGTCGACGCCGGTGAGGTCCGCGGTGGCGAGCGGGCCCATCGCGTGGCCGAAGCCCAGCTTGCAGGCGAGGTCGATGTCCTCGGCCGTGGCGACGCCCGACTCGTAGAGCTTCGCGGCCTCCACGACGAGGGCCGAGATGAGCCGGGTGGTGACGAAGCCGGCCACGTCGCGGTTGACGACGATGCAGGTCTTGCCGACCGACTCCGCGAACTCCCTTGCCGTGGCGAGGGTTTCGTCGCTGGTCTTGTAGCCGCGCACCAGCTCGCACAGCTGCATCATCGGCACCGGCGAGAAGAAGTGCGCGCCGACGACCCGCTCCGGGTGCCGGGTCGCGGCGGCGATCTTGGTGATCGGAATGGCGGAGGTGTTGGAGGCGAGCACGGTCTCGGGCCGCACGATGTCGTCGAGCGCGCGGAAGATCTCGTGCTTGATCTCGATCTTCTCGAAGACGGCCTCGACGACCACGTCCGCGTCGGCGGCGTCCGCCAGGTCGGTGGTCGCGGTGATGCGGCCGAGAGCGGCGTCCGCGTCGTGGGCCTCGACGCGGCCCTTGGCGACGAACTTGCGCAGCGACGCCTCGATGCCGCCGACCCCGCGTTCCAGTGCCTCGTCGGTGACGTCGCGCAGGACGACGTCCCAGCCCGCCTGCGCGGAGACCTGGGCGATGCCCGAACCCATGAGACCGGCTCCGATGACGGCCAGCTTGCGTGCCACTCCGACTCCTCTTACCCACCTGTGCGCTGCTGCGGACTCTCCCACCCGCGGTCCGGCCGGCACCTCTCGGGCGCGCGGGCCGTGGCTCCAACGGGTCCTCTCGGGCGGACACTAGCGTCCGGGAGGTGCGGTGTGACCGGTAAGTAACGCGCGTCACGTCTCAATTGACGGACATCACACCGGCAGTCGTCAGGGCGCGCCCCGTACGGCCTAGTTGACCGTCCGTGAGCAGTCGCGGCGGGGGCGGGTGACACGGACCACCTCCCCGCGACGCACGCGCGGGCGCCGCGGACCTTCCCCGGCGCGGCGGCGTAACTACGCTGGTCCCATGGTCAATCTGACGCGCATCTACACCAGGACCGGCGACAAGGGCACCACCGCCCTCGGGGACATGAGCCGGGTCCCCAAGACGGACCTCAGGATCGCCGCCTACGCGGACGCCAACGAGGCGAACGCGGCGATCGGCACGGCGATCGCGCTGGGCGGCCTGTCCGCGGACGTGGTGAAGGTCCTCACCCGGGTGCAGAACGACCTGTTCGACGTGGGCGCCGACCTGTCGACCCCGGTGGTGGAGAACCCGGAGTTCCCGCCGCTGCGGGTGGAGCAGTTCTACATCGACCGGCTGGAGGCGGACTGCGACCGCTTCAACGAGGAGCTGGAGAAGCTGCGCTCGTTCATCCTGCCGGGGGGTACGGCGGGGGCCGCCCTGCTGCACCAGGCGTGCACGGTCGTGCGGCGGGCCGAGCGGTCGACGTGGGCGGCGGCGGAGGTGCACGCCGAGGTGATGAACCCGCTGACGGCGACCTATCTGAACCGGCTCTCGGACCTGTTGTTCATCCTGGCGCGGACGGCGAACGCGGAGACGGGCGACGTGCTGTGGGTGCCGGGCGGGGAGCGCTGAACGGCCCGCGCGACCTGCGCGTTACCAGTCAAGCGATGGTCAAACCCCCTGAGTAGCACGGGAGTTGGCGGCAAGAACGAGTAAAGCAGAAGTGGTCTGGACCTCTTGACCGATGGTCCAGACCTTTCCTATTCTCGCGGCACTGCACTCAGCTCGGTCATGCCCCCGACAAAACCGAGGAGGCGCACATGCGCTTCAGACTCAGAGCCGCGGCGGGATTCACCTCCCTCCTGCTTCCGCTCGCCGCCCTGGTGGGTCTCGCGAGCCCCGCCCAGGCAGCCACCTCCGCGACCGCCACCTACACCAAGTCCTCCGACTGGGGAACCGGCTTCTCCGCGGGCTGGACGGTCAAGAACACCGGCACCACCACCATCAGTTCGTGGTCGGTCCAGTGGGACTACCCGTCCGGGACCTCCGCCAGCGGAGCCTGGGACGCCACCGTCACCAACTCCGGGACCCACTGGACGGCGGTGAACAAGTCCTACAACGGCACGCTCGCCCCCGGTGCGTCCGTCTCCTTCGGATTCAACGGCACCGGCTCCGGCTCCCCGACCAACTGCACGCTCAACGGCGCCAGTTGCGACGGCGGCACCACGGTGCCCGGGGACGCGGCACCGTCCGCGCCCGGCACGCCGACCGCCTCGTCGATCACCGACACCTCGGTCAAGCTGGCCTGGACCGCGGCCACCGACGACAAGGGCGTCAAGAACTACGACGTGCTGCGCGACGGCACGAAGGTCGCCACCGTGACGACGACGTCGTACTCGGACAGCGGTCTGACCGCCGGCAAGGACTACTCCTACACCGTGCAGGCCCGTGACACCGCCGACCAGACCGGACCGGTCAGCGGCGCCGTCGCGGTCCACACCACCGGCGGCACCACCACGCCTCCCCCGGCCACCTCGGGCGCGGTCAAGCTCGGTTACTTCACCGACTGGGGCATCTACGGCCGCAACTACAACGTCAAGAACCTCGTGACGTCGGGCTCGGCCGCGAAGATCACGCACATCAACTACGCCTTCGGCAACGTGACCGGCGGCAAGTGCGCGATCGGCGACTCGTACGCCGACTACGACAAGGCGTTCACCGCCGACATCGCCGTCAACGGCGTCGCCGACACCTGGGACCAGCCGCTGCGCGGCAACTTCAACCAGCTCCGCGAGCTGAAGGCCAAGTACCCGAACATCAAGGTGATCTGGTCCTTCGGCGGCTGGACCTGGTCCGGCGGCTTCGCCCAGGCGGCCCAGAACCCGGCGGCCTTCGCGCAGTCCTGCTACGACCTGGTCGAGGACCCGCGCTGGGCCGATGTCTTCGACGGCATCGACATCGACTGGGAGTACCCGAACGCCTGCGGTCTGACCTGCGACACCAGCGGTGCCGCGGCGTTCAAGAACGTCGTGAGCGCCCTGCGCTCGAAGTTCGGCAGCAGCAACCTGGTCACCGCCGCGGTCACCGCGGACGGCTCGGCCGGCGGCAAGATCGAGAAGGCCGACTACGCGGGCGCCGCGCAGTACCTCGACTGGTACAACGTGATGTCGTACGACTTCTTCGGCGCCTTCGACGCGGACGGTCCGACCGCCCCGCACTCGCCGCTGACCTCGTACACCGGCATCCCGCAGGCCGGCTTCGACACCGCCGACGCGATCGCCAAGTACAAGGCGGCAGGCGTCCCGGCCAAGAAACTGCTGATCGGCATCGGCTTCTACGGACGCGGCTGGACCGGCGTCACGCAGGACGCGCCGGGCGGCACGGCCACGGGCGCGGCACCGGGCACGTACGAGGCGGGCATCGAGGACTACAAGGTGCTCAAGACGTCCTGCCCGGTCACCGGCACCATCGCGGGCACCGCGTACGCGCACTGCGGCACCAACTGGTGGTCGTACGACACCCCGGCGACCATCGCCACGAAGATGGCGTGGGCCAAGACCCAGGGTCTGGGCGGCGCGTTCTTCTGGGAGTTCAGCGGAGACACCAGCAACGGTGAGCTGGTGAGCGCCATCAACAGCGGCCTGTCGTAACACGGTTGGACAGGACGTGAGAATCCCCCCGGACGGCGGTCCGGGGGGATTCTTCGTTCGGGCTCTCAACCAGCGGGCTCTCAGGCGACGTTCACCCGCTGCCCGGGGGGCGCAGCCTCCAGCCAGGCGAGGAAACCGGTCAACGCGTCGTCGCTCAGCGCGAGTTCGAGGCGCGTGCCCTTGTGCAGGCAGGCCAGGACGACGGCGTCGGAGAGCAGCGCCAGTTCCTCCTCGCCCTCCGGCAGCCGGCGTCCGGCCACCTCGATCGCCGAGCGCTCCAGGATGCGGCGCGGGCGCGGGGCGTAGGAGAAGACCCGGAACCACTCGATGCGGTCGCCGTTGTAGCGGGCGATGCCGTAGCTCCAGCCCTTGCCGTTGACGTCGACATGACCGGCCTCGGGGGTGTCCCAGCGCAGGCTGCAGTCGAAGGTGCCGCCGGAACGCTGGATGAGCCGGCGTCGCATCCCGAAGACGAACAGACCCACCACCACGAGTGCGACAACTGCTCCGCACACAGTCAGAGCGAGGACCATCGACACCGACCTCCTCGTCTCCTAGGTAATGGAACGGAAAAAACACCCACATCTGCCTCAGCCGCGGCGGGGGCCGGATCGCTCCGGTCCCCGCCGCGGCTGAGTCACGTCATACCGTACGGGTGCCTCTCAGCGCCCCGTCGCCGCGCGCAGGCGGACGTCCGCCCGACGCTCGGCGGAGTCGTCCGTGTCCGACTTCGCACGCTCCAGCGCACGCTCCGCGCGCTGGACGTCGATCTCGTCGGACAGCTCCGCGATCTCGGCGAGCAGCGAGAGCTTGTTGTCCGCGAACGAGATGAAACCGCCGTGCACCGCGGCGACGACCGTCCCGCCGTCACTCGTACGGATGGTCACGGGGCCCGACTCCAGCACACCGAGCAGCGGCTGGTGACCGGGCATGACGCCGATGTCGCCGGAGGTGGTGCGCGCGACGACCAGGGTGGCCTCTCCGGACCAGACCTGGCGGTCGGCAGCGACCAGCTCGACGTGCAGCTCAGCAGCCAAGGTTGGCTCCTCGGGTCACCACCCGGCGGGTGTGCCGGGTGTGGGTCAATTCTAGTGGGCGTGAAGACAGGGGCGGACACAGCCCCCTCGGGGTCTCAGACCCCGGGGGACGTGCCCCGCCCCTGCCGTCCGAGCTCGGGGCTCAGGAGACGCCCAGCTCCTTGGCGTTGGCCTTGAGGTCCTCAATGCCACCGCAGAGGAAGAACGCCTGCTCCGGGAAGTGGTCGTAGTCGCCGTCGATGATCGCGTTGAACGCGGTGATCGACTCGTCCAGCGGCACGTCCGACCCGTCGACGCCGGTGAACTGCTTGGCGACGTGGGTGTTCTGGGACAGGAAGCGCTCCACGCGACGGGCACGGTGGACGGTGAGCTTGTCCTCTTCGCCCAGCTCGTCGATACCGAGGATCGCGATGATGTCCTGGAGGTCCTTGTACTTCTGGAGGACCGACTTCACCCGCATCGCGGCGGCGTAGTGGTCCGCCGCGATGTAGCGCGGGTCCAGGATGCGGGACGTGGAGTCCAGCGGGTCCACGGCCGGGTAGATGCCCTTCTCGGAGATCGGACGGGAGAGAACCGTCGTCGCGTCGAGGTGGGCGAACGTGGTGGCCGGGGCCGGGTCGGTCAGGTCGTCCGCGGGGACGTAGATCGCCTGCATCGAGGTGATCGAGTGACCGCGGGTCGAGGTGATGCGCTCCTGGAGGAGGCCCATCTCGTCGGCCAGGTTCGGCTGGTAGCCCACCGCGGAGGGCATGCGGCCGAGCAGGGTCGAGACCTCGGAACCGGCCTGCGTGAAGCGGAAGATGTTGTCGATGAAGAACAGCACGTCCTGCTTCTGCACATCGCGGAAGTACTCCGCCATGGTCAGACCCGCGAGGGCCACGCGCAGACGGGTGCCCGGGGGCTCGTCCATCTGACCGAAGACAAGCGCGGTCTTGTCGATGACGCCCGAGTCGGACATCTCCTCGATGAGGTCGTTGCCCTCACGGGTGCGCTCGCCGACACCGGCGAACACGGAGACACCGTCGTGGTTGTTGGCGACGCGGTAGATCATCTCCTGGATGAGCACCGTCTTGCCGACACCGGCACCGCCGAACAGACCGATCTTTCCACCCTTGACGTACGGGGTGAGGAGGTCGATGACCTTGACGCCGGTCTCGAACATCTCGGTCTTCGACTCGAGCTCGTCGAAGCGCGGGGCCTTGCGGTGGATGGACCAGCGCTCGCCCGAGTACTTCTCGTCGCTGTTCAGCACCTCACCGAGGGTGTTGAACACCTTGCCCTTGGTGAAGTCGCCGACGGGAACCGTGATGCCGGTGCCGGTGTCGGTGACGCCGGCCTGGCGGACCAGACCGTCGGTGGGCTGCATGGAGATCGTGCGGACCAGGCCGTCACCCAGGTGCTGGGCGACCTCCAGGGTCAGCGTCTTCCGCTCGCCGGCCGTGGCGGGGTCTTCCACCTCGACGTGGAGCGCGTTGTAGATGTCGGGCATCGCGTCGACGGGGAACTCCACGTCGACGACCGGGCCGATGACCCGGGCGACGCGGCCCGTGGCAACGGCCGTCTCAGAAGTCGTCGTCATTACTTGTCACTCCCCGCGGATGCGTCGGCAAGCGCTGCGGAGCCGCCGACGATCTCGCTGATTTCCTGGGTGATTTCGGCCTGGCGGGCCGCATTGGCAAGTCGGGAGAGCGTGGTGATCAGGTCTCCCGCGTTGTCGGTCGCCGACTTCATCGCGCGGCGCGTGGCGGCGTGCTTGGAAGCGGCCGACTGGAGCATCGCGTTGTAGATACGGCTCTCGACGTAGCGCGGCAGCAGGGCGTCGAGGACGTCCTCCGCCGACGGCTCGAACTCGAACAGCGGAAGGATCTCGCCCTTGGGCGCCTCCTCCGCGACCTCTTCGAGGCGAAGCGGCAGCAGGCGGCCGTCGATGGCCGACTGCGTCATCATCGAGACGAACTCGGTGTAGACGATGTGGAGTTCGTCCACGCCGCCCTCCGCCGTCTCCTTCTCGATCGCCTCGATCAGCGGACCCGCGACCTTCTTCGCGTCCGCGTACGTGGGCTCGTCGGTGAAGCCCGACCACGACTCCACGACCTTGCGCTCGCGGAAGTTGTAGTGGGCCAGACCGCGGCGGCCGACGATGTACGTGTCGACCTCCTTGCCCTCGCCCTCGAGGCGGGCGGTCAACTGCTCCGCCGCCTTGATGGCGTTGGAGTTGAAGGCGCCGGCCAGTCCGCGGTCGCTCGTGAGGAGCAGCACCGCGACACGGGTCGCCGTCTCGGCCTCGGTGGTCAGCGGGTGCTTGGTGTTCGACCCGGTGCCGACCGCCGTGACCGCGCGCGTGAGCTCGGTCGCGTAGGGCGTGGAGGCCGCCACCTTGCGCTGCGCCTTGACGACGCGCGAGGCGGCGATCATCTCCATCGCCTTGGTGATCTTCTTGGTCGCGGTGACGGATCGGATGCGACGCTTGTAGACCCGGAGCTGGGCTCCCATGAGTCAGGTCCCTTCCTTACGTCACTTGGCGGCGGCCGGAGCGTCCTCGCCGAGAAGCTTCCCGTCCGAGGTCTCGAACTGCTTCTTGAAGTCGACGATGGCGTCCGCGACGGCGGTGAGCGTGTCGTCGGACATCTTGCCGCCCTCCTTGATGGAGGTCATGAGGCCCTGCTCCTTGCGGTGCAGGTACTCCAGGAGCTCCGTCTCGAAGCGGCGGATGTCGTCGACCGGGACGTCGTCCATCTTGCCCGTGGTGGCGGACCACACGGAGACGACCTGGTCCTCGGTGCGCATCGGCTGGTACTGGGGCTGCTTGAGCAGCTCGACCAGACGCTGACCGCGCTCCAGCTGCGACTTCGACGCGGCGTCCAGGTCGGAACCGAAGGCGGCGAACGCCTCCAGCTCGCGGTACTGGGCCAGGTCGAGGCGCAGACGGCCGGAGACCTGCTTCATCGCCTTGTGCTGCGCGGAACCGCCGACTCGGGAGACGGAGATACCGACGTTCAGCGCGGGGCGCTGACCGGCGTTGAAGAGGTCCGACTCCAGGAAGCACTGGCCGTCGGTGATGGAGATGACGTTGGTCGGGATGAACGCCGACACGTCGTTCGCCTTGGTCTCGACGATCGGCAGACCCGTCATCGAACCGGCGCCGAGGTCGTCGGAGAGCTTCGCGCAGCGCTCCAGCAGACGGGAGTGCAGGTAGAAGACGTCACCGGGGTAGGCCTCGCGGCCCGGCGGGCGGCGCAGCAGGAGGGACACGGCGCGGTAGGCGTCGGCCTGCTTCGAGAGGTCGTCGAAGATGATGAGGACGTGCTTGCCCTCGTACATCCACTGCTGACCGATGGCCGAACCGGTGTACGGCGCAAGGTACTTGAAGCCGGCCGGGTCGGACGCCGGGGCGGCGACGATGGTCGTGTACTCCAGCGCGCCGGCCTCTTCGAGGGCGCCACGCACGGAGGCGATGGTCGAGCCCTTCTGGCCGATGGCGACGTAGATGCAGCGGACCTGCTTGTTCGTGTCGCCCGAGCGCCAGTTGTCGCGCTGGTTGATGATCGTGTCGACGGCCAGGGCGGTCTTGCCCGTCTGGCGGTCGCCGATGATCAGCTGACGCTGACCGCGGCCGATCGGGGTCATCGCGTCGACGGCCTTGTAGCCGGTCTCCATCGGCTCGTGCACCGACTTGCGGACCATGACGCCCGGAGCCTGCAGCTCCAGGGCGCGGCGGCCGGACGTCTCGATCTCGCCGAGGCCGTCGATCGGGTTGCCGAGCGGGTCGACGACGCGGCCGAGGTAGCCCTCGCCGACCGCGACGGAGAGCACCTCACCGGTGCGGTGCACCGGCTGGCCCTCTTCGACACCGCTGAACTCGCCGAGGACGACGGCGCCGATCTCGCGCTCTTCAAGGTTCAGCGCGAGGCCGAGAGTGCCGTCCTCGAACTTCAGCAGCTCGTTGGCCATGGCCGAGGGAAGACCCTCGATCTTGGCGATACCGTCGCCGGCGACGGTGACCGTACCGACCTCCTCGCGCGAGGCCGCGTCCGGCTGGTACGACTGGACAAAGTTCTCCAGCGCGTCCCGGATCTCCTCCGGCCGGATCGTGAGCTCCGCCATCTGGGTTCCCTGCTCTCCTTGTTGGGCCCGAAGTTTCACTTGGGGGGATGGGGACTCCCCCCTGAACGAGGTGAATCCTCTGCACGGCCCAACCAGGGCCGTAGGTACGACTTGCGTGTTCAGTTGCCGCGGGTGTCCGCGGATGGGCGTCAGCCCGCCAGGCGGCGGCCGGCTTCCTCGATGCGGTCCGCGACGGAGCCGTTGATGACCTCGTCGCCGACCTGGACCCGGATCCCGCCGAGGACCGCGGGGTCCACGTCGAGGTTCAGGTGCATCGGACGGCCGTACAGCTTGGCGAGCGCGGCGCCGAGGCGCTGCTTCTGTCCGTCGCTGAGCGGCACCGCCGAGGTGACGACGGCGACCATGCGCTCCCGGCGGTCGGCCGCGAGCCGGGACAGGGCTTCGAGGCCCGCTTCCAGGCTACGTCCCCGCGGCGCGGTGACGAGGCGCGTCACCAGACGCTCGGTGGCGCGGTCGGCCCGGCCGCCGAGCAGGCTGCGCAGCAGCTCGCTCTTGGCCGCGACGGGCGCGGTGCGGTCGGTCAGCGCGGCGCGCAGCCCGGTGTTCGAGGCGACGATCCGGCCGAACCGGAACAGCTCGTCCTCGACGTTGTCGAGCGTGCCCGCCTTCTGCGCGGCGGTGAGGTCGGCGGTGGCCGCCAGTTCCTCCAGGGCGTCCACCAGGTCGCGCGAACGCGACCAGCGGGCGCGCACCAGTCCTGCCACGAGGTCGGCGGTCGCGCCGCCGACCTGGCCGCCGATCAGGCGCTGCGCCAGCTCGGCCTTGGCCTCGCCGGGCTGCGCCGGGTCGGTGAGGACCCGACGCAGCGACACCTCGCGGTCGAGCAGCGCGGTGACCGCCGACAGCTCGTCGGCGAGCTGCGCCGCGTCGACGGACGTGGAGTCCGTCAGCGCGTCGAGACGCTCGCGTCCGGCCGACAGGGCCTCGCGGCTCGCTCCGTGGGCAGTCATCGCGCGGCCTCGGCCTTCTCGTCGAGGTCGTCGAGGAAGCGGTCGATCACGCGGCTCTGCCGGGCGTGGTCCTCGAGGGACTCGCCGACGAGCTTGCCGGCCAGGTCGGTCGCGATCTTGCCGACGTCCTGTCGCAGCGCGGACGACGCGGCCTTGCGGTCCGCCTCGATCTGCGCGTGACCGGCGGCGACGATCTCCTCGCGCTGACGCTGGCCCTCGGCGCGCATCTCGGTGATGAGCTGGGCACCCTGCTCCTGCGCCTCCTGGCGCAGACGCGCGGCCTCGTGCCGGGCCTCGGCGAGCTGAGCCTTGTACTGCTCAAGAACGCTCTGGGCCTCGGTCTGTGCGGCCTCGGCCTTCTCGATACCGCCCTCGATGGCCTCGCGACGCTCTTCCAGAACCTTGTTGATGTTCGGGAGGAGCTTCCACGCCAGGAAGCCGAAGACGATGACGAAGGCGATCAGGCCGATGACAAGCTCGGGGATCGGCGGGACGAGAGGGTTCTCCTTCTCGGCCGCGAACGTGAGCAGCTGGCTCATGTGTGTGCCTTTCGTCTAGTCGGCTGGATGTGAATCGCTGCTCACACGCCGTAGACGAACGGCATGACCAGACCGATGAGGGCGAGCGCCTCACAGAACGCGAAGCCGAGGATCTGGTTGGCGCGGATCAGGCCGGCAGCCTCGGGCTGACGGGCGAGGGCCTGCGTGCCGTTACCGAAGATGATGCCGACGCCGACGCCGGGGCCGATGGCAGCAAGGCCGTAACCGATGGAGCCGAGGGAACCGGAGACAGCAGCGGCAAGGGTCTGGGACATGCCAGTTATTCCTTTTCTTTACGGACCGGTGGGGGTTGGCCACCGGACGGCTGAGGAGGTCGGGAAAGGCGGTGGGCTCAGTGGTTCTCGGCGAGCGCGCCCTGGATGTACGTACACGTCAGCAGGACGAAGACGTACGCCTGAAGGGCCTGGATGAACAGCTCGAAGGCGGTCATCACGAGCGTCATGATGAACGAGACACCGGCGTAGGCGATCCCGATGCCGTTCAGCAGGTACCAGCTGGCGATCGTGAACAGCAGCAGCAGCGTGTGGCCGGCGAACATGTTCGCGAAGAGCCGGACGGCGTGGGTGAACGGGCGGACCACCAGGTTCGAGAAGAACTCGATGATCATGGCCAGCGGCAGCACCGCGCCGAGCGACTTGTCGTAGCCGGTGACGTTCTTGAAGAAGCCGACGAATCCGTGGCGCTTGAAGGTCAGCGCGACCCACAGGATGTAGACGATCCCCGCGAGCACCGCCGGGTAGGAGATGATCGCCGTGACCGGGAACTGGGCCAGCGGGATGACCGACCAGAGGTTCATCATCCAGACGAAGAAGAACAGCGAGACGATCAGGGGGACGTACTTCTCGCCCTCCTTCTTGCCCATCGTCTCGTAGACGACTCCGCGCCGGATGAAGTCGTATCCGGCTTCGGCGGTCATCTGGAGCTTGCCGGGAACGACCTTCGGCTTGCGGAAGGCGGCCCAGAAGAAGCCGACGATCACGATCGAGCCGAGCAGCGCGAGCAGCATGGTCTTGTTGAAGTACAAGTTGCTGTCCCCGTCGCCCCAGAGGGGCTTGAACAGGAACGAGTGCAGGCCCGGAGCGGGGAAGCCACAGCCGTCGAAGATGTGGCAGTCGGTCTCGAAGGCGAGCACCTGCGTCGGGTCAGCACTCACCGCGGGCTCCTTCAACATGGCGCATAAGTACGGCAACCTCGTGGTGTCGGCACGGCGCGAGGCCGCGGTTCGGCACGGGACTGGTGGTTCGGATGTGGGGGCGGCTTGGGGGCATCTCGCCTCGCGATTGAGCAGGCGTCAGCTCAGATGCCCGCGCCCGCGATGCCGCAGTTGGCACCGGACGATAGCAGCATCTCTCACGTGCCCTTATCCCGGCCCTACGGTTCACGACCGGTGCCCCGAGTTCTGGGACGTGTCCTTGCTCGTCGCGTCAGGCTCGACATACAGGATCTTGGACTTCATGTGGGCGCGTGCCTGCGCGGCGATCCACGCGAGGGTCGCGACCACGAGGGTGATCGCGAACGCCCGGGGGTTGAACAGCGTCGTGTTCTTGAAGATCGCGACGAAGATGACCAGCAGCAGGATCTGGACGGTGTAGAGCATCAGCCCCATCGCCTGGAACAGGTGCGGCAGGGTCTTCGCGATGTACTGCAGAACGTAGAGGCCCAGCCCCATGAACAGGATCACCAGCAGCGTCGCGACGACGGCACCGACCGCTCCCTCGCCGCCGGCGACCACGGCGCTGACGACGGCGGCAATCGCGCCGACGGCAACTGTGGGCACAGCGGCCTGGAGGAGGATCCGGACGTCATTGGACGGCATGGCGGCAACTCCGCTTGTTCAAAGGGGGGCAGGGGTGTCGTCATGGACGAGCGTAGCCCCGGAGCGAGAGGCGGACTCACGCCGAACGACCTTCGCACGAAGGGTCATTCGGCTCTGTCCGGGGTTCTCGTGAACCGTATCACAAACTATTTGATGAGGTCTTTACCTGGTTGGTGTGCTTGCTGTCACACATGAGAGTGACAGTGCCCGTCTGCGCGGTTCCAGGGCCAATCTGTCTGATATTGGGGGGCTTTGCACTCCCACGGAATGGCAACGCTTTAGTCAGATTCTTACCTTGACGTCAGCGGGACGTGCCCGCTTTGCCCCGGTTCAGGAGGCGCGAGCGGGCCCCAACTGCCGTGGCGCCGTTGACTCCGGAGACACCGGCGACGACCGGCGCGGGCGTCCTGTCCGCCTCGTCGGAACCCGGGCGCTCCCCGTTCACCGCCGAACTCCCGGCGGGCGAAGAGGCGTTGGGCGCCACCGCACCGTCCACACCCTCAACTCCGCCACGGACGGCCCGCCCCCGGCGGTAGCGCGGCGGCACGAGGTACTGCGCCCAGCGCGGTGCGCGCGGGGTGAAGCGCGGCAGCAGCAAGAGCACGAGACCGATCGCACTGAGGAACACGACCCCCAGAACGATCCACATCGAGGCCGAGTTGACCGAGTACGCGAGGGCGCCGAAGGCGATCAGCGCCGACCAGAAGTACATGATCAGCACCGCCCTGCTGTGCGAGTGCCCGATCTCCAGGAGCCGGTGGTGCAGGTGCCCGCGGTCGGCCGCGAACGGCGACTGGCCGGCCCACGTGCGCCGCACGATCGCGAGCACGAGGTCGGCCGCCGGCACCGCGATGATCGTCAGCGGCAGCAGCAGCGGGATGTAGACCGGCACCGTCTGGTGCACGGCCGCCTTCTCCGAACCGGCGAACAGGCTGAGCGCGTCCGGGTCGATCTGACCGGTGACCGAGATCGCGCCCGCGGCGAGCACCAGGCCGATGAGCATCGAGCCGGAGTCGCCCATGAAGATCCGCGCGGGGTGCATGTTGTGCGGCAGGAAGCCCAGGCACATGCCCATCAGGATCGACGCGAACAGGGTGGCCGGGGCCGCCGCCTCGATGCCGTACGAGTACCAGATGCGGTAGGCGTAGAGGAAGAACGCCGCCGCCGCGATGCACACCATGCCGGCCGCGAGACCGTCGAGACCGTCGACGAAGTTCACCGCGTTGATCGTGATCACGACGAGCGCGACGGTGAGCAGCGTGCCCTGCCACTGGGTGAGCGCGACCGAGCCCACACCGGGGATCGGCAGCCACAGGATGGTCAGACCCTGGACGACCATGATGGCCGCGGCGATCATCTGGCCGCCCAGCTTGATCAGGGCGTCGATCTCGAACTTGTCGTCCAGGACGCCGATCAGCCAGATCAGGGCGGCGCCGGAGAGCAGCGCGCGCGGCTCGTTGGAGTTGGCGAACACCTCGTTGAGATTGGTGAGGTGGTCGGCGACGAGCAGGCCCGCGCACAGGCCGAAGAACATCGCGATGCCGCCGAGCCGGGGGGTCGGTTCGCGGTGCACGTCGCGCGCCCGGACCTCCGGCATCGCTCCCGCCACGATCGCGAACTTCCGCACCGGCCCTGTCAGCAGGTACGTCACCGCGGCCGTGATGCAGAGCGTCAGCAGGTATTCACGCACGGGCTTCCCCACAGGTCTCGCTGGCCATCTCAGCCCCACACCCTAGCGACGAGCGCATACAGGTGGGGACTTCCGGGTAGCGCCGATGGTTGCACGTGGCCCTGTGCGGGCAGGTACGGCCACCCTCGCTCAACCGGGGTACGGCGGAAATCTACCGGCCGCCGCGCCCGCCTCGTCACGCGCCCGGCCCCGGGGGGCCGCCGCGCGCGGCACGGACGCCGGTATTGCGGTGATCCGCGCGCGTATTTCCGCGGCGCGGGAGGAGGGGCCGGATCGCGGACCCGGGGCGCGGCGCACGCGCGGTCTCCGGGCGCGGACGTCGTCAGGTCCTGGCGGGCACGCCGGTCAGCGCGGTGACCACGGGGTCCAGGGCCTGGTGTATCTCGTCGCCGACGGAACGGAAGAACGTCAGGGGCGCCCCGTACGGGTCGTACACCTCGTCGGCCTCGGCGGTGGGTGCCAGCAGCCAGCCGCGCAGCGCGGCGGAGGCCCGCACGAGCGCGCGGGCGCGGACGACGAAACCGTCCTCCAGGGGCGGCAGCGTCGCCGGGTCGATCGCCTTGACGAGGCGGGTGAACTCCTTGAGCGTGAAGGTGCGCAGCCCCGCGGAGTGGCCCATGGAGATGACCTGGGCGCGGTGGTCGCGGGTCGCGGTGAGCACCAGGTCGGCGCGGATGACGTGCTCGTCGAGCAGTTCCCGGCCGACGAAGCCGGAGGCGTCCGCGCCGAAGTCGGCCAGCACCGCCTCGGCGTTGGCCTCCATCGGGGCGCCCTCGTGGCCCCAGGTACCGGCGCTCTCCACGAGCAGGCCGCCGTCCTCACGGCCGCCGAGGCGGTCGCTGACGAAGTGCCGGGTGAGCCGCTCGGTGATCGGCGAACGGCACACGTTGCCGGTGCTGACGTGCAGAATGCGGAAGGTGTCCTGCGGCGCCGCAGGCCGCGGGCCCCCCGTCCCGTCCCCGTTGCCTATGCCGCGCCCCGCGTCGGGGGATGTCAACTCGCCACCTCGAGGTCGGGTACCACCTTGCGCAGCTCCTCAGCCGAGAGGGCGCCCGCGCGCAGCAGTACCGGGATCTCGCCGGTGACGTCGACGATCGAGGACGGCACGTTGCCGGGGGTGGGGCCGCCGTCCAGGTAGACGGAGACGGAGTCGCCGAGCATGTCCTGGGCGGCGTCACAGGTCTCCGGGGAGGGGTGTCCCGTGAGGTTGGCCGAGGACACCGCCATCGGGCCGACCTCGGTGAGCAGTTCGATGGCGACGGGGTGCAGCGGCATGCGCACGGCGACCGTGCCGCGGGTGTCCCCGAGGTCCCACTGGAGGGACGGCTGGTGCCGCGCGACGATCGTGAGGGCACCCGGCCAGAACGCGTCGACGAGCTCCCAGGCCATCTCGGAGAAGTCCGTGACGAGGCCGTGCAGGGTGTTCGGCGAGCCGATGAGGACGGGCGTGGGCATGTTGCGGCCCCGGCCCTTGGCCTCCAGCAGGTCGGAGACGGCCTCGGAGGTGAAGGCGTCCGCGCCGATGCCGTACACCGTGTCCGTCGGCAGCACCACGAGCTCGCCACGGCGGACGGCGGACGCTGCCTCGCGCAGACCGGTCACGCGCTCGGTCGCGTCGTTGGTGTCGTATCGCCTGGCCATTCAGCGGGCCTCCTCGTACACGTACTGCGTAACTGACGTCTGGGGCGTGCGCGTGCTCACGGCATCGCCTTGCGGGCGGTCGCGAAACGCGGCCTGTTGTTGAGGTCGGGGTGGTCGGCCGCGTCGGCCCAGCCCCGCTCCTCGGTGAAGATCCACGGCACCTGGCCGCCCTGGGTGTCGGCGTGCTCGATCACGACGACACCGCCGGGGCGCAGCAGCCGGTGCGCGGTGCGCTCCAGGCCGCGGATCAGGTCGAGACCGTCCTCGCCCGAGAACAGGGCGAGTTCGGGATCGTGGTCGCGCGCCTCGGGGGCCACGTACTCCCACTCGGTGAGCGGGATGTACGGGGGGTTGGAGATGACCAGGTCGACCTGGCCGTCGAGGTCGGGGAAGGCGGTGCGGGCGTCGCCCTGACGGAGGTCGACGCGGGAGCCCTCCATGTTCTTGCGGGTCCAGCGCAGCGCGTCCTCGGACAGCTCGACGGCGTGCACGCGCGAGCGCGGCACCTCCTGCGCCATGGCGAGCGCGATGGCGCCCGACCCGGTGCACAGGTCGACGATGAGCGGTTCGACGACGTCCATCGCGCGCACGGCGTCTATGGCCCAGCCGACCACCGACTCCGTCTCCGGCCGCGGCACGAACACCCCCGGGCCGACCTGGAGTTCCAGGTAGCGGAAGAAGGCGCTGCCGGTGATGTGCTGGAGCGGTTCGCGGGCCTCGCGGCGCGCGACGACCTCCCAGTACCGGGCGTCGAAGTCGGCGTCCTTGACGGTGTGCAGCTGGCCCCGCTTCACGCCGTGGACGTACGCGGCGAGCTCCTCGGCGTCGTTGCGCGGCGAGGGCACGCCGGCGTCCGCCAGCCGCTGGGTGGCCTGGGCCACCTCCGCGAGCAGCACGCCGCGGGGGTTCGGGGGTCGCCCCCCGAGATGTTGCTGCACGCTGGTCCTCCGGTGTTCGTCCGTGCGTACGTGCCTACGGGTTTACGCGGCTGCGAGCTTCGCCGCGGAGTCCGCGTCGACGCAGGCCTGGATCACCGCGTCGAGGTCGCCGTCCAGCACCTGGTCGAGGTTGTAGGACTTGAATCCGACACGGTGGTCCGAGATGCGGTTCTCCGGGAAGTTGTACGTACGGATCTTCTCGGAGCGGTCGACGGTGCGGACCTGGCTGCGGCGGGCGTCCGCGGCCTCCCTCTCCGCCTCCTCCTGCGCGGCCGCGAGCAGCCTGGAGCGCAGGATACGCAGTGCCTGCTCCTTGTTCTGCAGCTGGCTCTTCTCGTTCTGGCACGAGGCGACGACTCCGGTGGGAATGTGCGTGATGCGCACCGCGGAGTCGGTGGTGTTGACGGACTGGCCGCCGGGGCCCGAGGAGCGGTAGACGTCGATGCGGAGGTCGTTGGGGTTGATCTCCACGTCGACCTCCTCGGCCTCGGGGGTCACGAGGACGCCGGCCGCGGAGGTGTGGATGCGGCCCTGCGACTCGGTGGCCGGCACGCGCTGCACGCGGTGCACGCCGCCCTCGTACTTCAGGCGGGCCCACACGCCCTGGCCGGGTTCGGTGGCGCCCTGGCCGCCCTTGGTCTTCACGGCGACCTGGACGTCCTTGTAGCCGCCGAGCTCGGACTCGGTCGCGTCGATGATCTCGGTCTTCCAGCCCACCCGCTCCGCGTACCGCAGGTACATCCGCAGCAGGTCGCCGGCGAACAGGGCGGACTCGTCGCCGCCGGCGCCCGCCTTGACCTCCAGGATCACGTCCTTGTCGTCACTGGGGTCGCGGGGCACGAGCAGCAGGCGCAGCTTCTCCGTCAACTGCTCGCGCTGCTTGTCCAGTTCCTTGACCTCCGCGGCGAAGTCCGGGTCGGAGGCGGCGAATTCGCGCGCGGTCTCGACGTCCTCGCCGGTCTGCTTCCAGGAGCGGTACGTGCTGACGATCGGGGTGAGCTCGGCGTAGCGCTTGTTCAGCCTGCGCGCGTTGGCCTGGTCGGCGTGCACCGACGGGTCGGCGAGCTGCTTCTCCAAGTCGGCGTGCTCGCCGACCAGTTCCTCGACGGCCTCGAACATGGGGGGCTCCTGGGGTGACGAACGGGACGGAAGGCGGGCGACCAAAAACGCCGGTCCCGGCGCGCCCCGAGGGGCGGCCATGGACCGGCGCTGGTGGCTCGCTACTTCTTGGAGCCGGCCGCAGCCTTGCCGAAGCGGGCCTCGAAGCGGGCCACGCGGCCACCGGTGTCGAGGATCTTCTGCTTGCCCGTGTAGAACGGGTGGCACTCGGAGCAGACCTCGGCACGGACGGTGCCGGACGGGATCGTGCTGCGGGTGGTGAACGACGCGCCACAGGTGCAGCTGACCTGGGTCTCGACGTACTCGGGGTGGATGTCGCGCTTCAAGGGTTTCTCCTAGTGTTCGGGAGGGCGCCGGGTCGCCACCGCGGGATGCGGACGCGTGAACCGGGGCCGACGTACCAGTCTGCCAGCACTGGCCGCATCCCCCAAAACCGGGGGGCGCGGCGATCTATTCCCCGGCCGCTCAGGAGCCGCTCACGACGCCCTTGGCCTGGCCGGACGCGGTGCCGGTGGTGGCGCTCGCGGGGACGGGCCTGTCGTTCTTCAGGGCCGTCCACACCTGCTGCGCCTTGGACTTGTCGAGCAGCACGCGGTTGGCGTTCGCGGGGTCGTACTCCACCGGCATGGTGACCATCGTCATGTGCGAGGCGCCGATGCCCTTGAGGCCGCTCGCGAAGGACACCAGCGAGTTGACCGAGCCGAGGGACGAGTCGGTGGTGACGGTCCTGGTCGCGGTGTCCGCGAGGTCGTAGAGCTTCTTCGGGCTGCTGAGCACGCCGACGTCCTTGACCTGGGCGACCAGCGCCTTGACGAACGCCTGCTGGAGCTGGATGCGGCCCAGGTCGGAGCCGTCGCCGACGCCGTGCCGGGTGCGCACCAGGCCGAGTGCCTGCTTGCCGGTGAGGGTGTGCGTGCCGGCCTTGAGGTCGAGGTGGCTGTCGGGGTCGTCGATGTTCTTGGTCGTGGTGACCTGAACACCGCCGAGTTCGTCGACGAGCTTCTCGAAGCCGTCGAAGTCGACCTCCAGGTAGTGGTCCATGCGCAGGTCGGTGACCGATTCGACGGTCTTGACCGCGCAGGCCGCGCCGCCCGTGGAGTACGCGGAGTTGAACATGACGTCGGTGGCGGCGTCGTGCTCGGTGCCGTCGGCGCTCGTGCACGCGGGGCGGTCGACGAGGGTGTCGCGCGGGATCGAGACCACGGCGGCCTTCTTGTGGCCCTTGTAGACGTGCACGATCATCGCGGTGTCGGAGCGGGCGGTGCCGTCGTCGGTGCCGCCGCCGAGCTTCTTGTTGCCGCCGGAGCGGCTGTCGGAGCCCAGCACCAGGATGTTCTCGGAGCCGTTGTCCGTCTTGCTGGGCCGGTCGCTGCCGAGGACCTGGTCGATGTCGACGCTCTTGATGTTGCCGTTGAGCTTGAAGTACAGGTACGTGACGCCGGTACCGCCGAGCACGACGATGCCCGCCGTGGTCCACGCGAGCGCGATCAGCGCCTTGCGGCGCCCGCTGCGCGGCTTGCGGCGGCGTCCCTTCGCGGACCTGCGGCGCGACGCGGCGCCCTCGGTGCCGCCGTCCGGGGACGCGGGGCCCTCGGGGCCGCCCTGGGAGCCGCCGGGGGGCGGCGTGCCTGGGTGCGGCTGTCCGGGGCCCTGTCCGGGCTCTCCGGGATCGGGCGTGCTCTCGGCAGACATGTGCTCCTCGGCTCTCGTCCGGTCTCTGGGTACCCCCACCTCCGGGTGCGGTCCGGTCTGTCACGACCTGTACCTCACCATGGTCACTCCGTACGGTCTGACGGAGAAACCCGGAAAAGGGTTGCACAGTGCCGAAGCGGGGCTTCTGTGCCGGAAAACACCCAGGAACGGCGGCCGGCCGCGGCGACCCGCTGCCCACCTGCGCTTTCGGCCGGACGCGCGACGCGCCGGGCGCGGGCCGCGGTGGCCGGGCTGTGGCGAAGCTCTCGCGCGGGCCCCGTGCCCCCGGAGCACGGCGAAGGGCCGCCCCCGGTGACGGGGGCGGCCCTTCGCGTGCCGAGCGGACTCCGCGGCGCCTGCGGGAGCGGTCAGTCGCCGTTCCCGTTGCCGGGCATCGGCGTCGTCTTCTGGATCTGCATGAGGAACTCGGCGTTCGACTTCGTCTGCTTCATCTTGTCGAGGAGCAGCTCGATGGCCTGCTGCGAGTCGAGCGCGTGCAGCACCCGGCGCAGCTTCCACGTGATCGCCAGCTCGTCGCTGCCGAGCAGGATCTCCTCCTTGCGGGTGCCGGACGCGTCGACGTCCACCGCGGGGAAGATGCGCTTGTCGGCGAGCTTGCGGTCGAGCTTGAGCTCCATGTTGCCGGTGCCCTTGAACTCCTCGAAGATCACCTCGTCCATGCGCGAGCCGGTGTCGACCAGCGCGGTGGCCAGGATCGTCAGGGAGCCGCCGTCCTCGATGTTGCGCGCGGCACCGAAGAAGCGCTTCGGCGGGTACAGCGCGGTCGAGTCGACACCACCGGACAGGATGCGGCCGGACGCGGGGGCGGCGAGGTTGTACGCGCGGCCCAGGCGGGTGATCGAGTCGAGCAGCACGACGACGTCGTGGCCCAGTTCCACCAGGCGCTTGGCGCGCTCGATGGCGAGCTCGGCGACCGTGGTGTGGTCCTCGGCGGGACGGTCGAAGGTCGAGGAGATGACCTCGCCCTTCACCGACCGCTGCATGTCGGTGACCTCTTCCGGACGCTCGTCGACCAGGACGACCATCAGGTGGCACTCGGGGTTGTTGTGGGTGATCGCGTTGGCGACCGCCTGCATGATCATGGTCTTGCCGGTCTTCGGCGGGGCCACGATCAGACCGCGCTGGCCCTTGCCGATGGGCGAGACGAGGTCGATGATCCGCGTGGTGAGCACGCCCGGGTCCGTCTCCAGGCGGAGGCGGTCCTGCGGGTACAGCGGCGTCAGCTTGTTGAACTCCGGCCGCCCGCGGCCGTGTTCGGGCGCCATGCCGTTCACCGAGTCGAGGCGGACCAGCGCGTTGAACTTCTCGCGGCGCTCGCCGTCCTTGGGCTGGCGGACCGCGCCGGTGACGTGGTCGCCCTTGCGCAGGCCGTTCTTGCGGACCTGGGCGAGCGAGACGTAGACGTCGTTGGGGCCCGGCAGGTATCCCGACGTACGGATGAACGCGTAGTTGTCGAGGATGTCGAGGATGCCGGCGACGGGGATCAGCACGTCGTCGTCGGTGACCTGCGGCTCGGCGACCTCGTCGCGGCCACGACGGCCCCGGCGGTCGCGGTAGCGGCCGCGCCGGCCGCGGCGGCCGCCCTCGAAGTCGTCGTCGTCCTGCTGCTGTTGCTGCTGCTGACGGCCGCCGCCGCCCTGCTGCTGGTTGTTCTGGCGGTTCTGCTGGCCGCCCTGCTGGTCGTCGCCCTTGCCGCGCCGGTCCTGGCGGTCACCGCGGTCCTGACGGTCGCCGCGCTCCTGGCGGTCGCCGCGGTCACCGCGGTCCTGGCGGTCCCGGCCGCGCTCACGGCGCTCGCGGCGGCGGTTCTCGGCGCCGTCGCCGGCGTCGCCCCTGGAGTCGCCCTGCTGCGCGGCCGGCTCGCCCTTCGGCTCGCCCTTCGCGGCGTCGGCGCCCGTGTCGGGGCTGCCCGCGTCGGCGGTGGCACGGCGGCGGCGACGGTCGCCCGCGGAGTCGTCGCCCGCGCGCTCGGCGGCGGGCTGGCCGGGGATCTCGATCTGCTGCGCGGCCTTGTCGGCGGGGGCCTCGGAGGCCTTCTCCGCCTGCTTCTTCGCCACGGGGGCGTCGTCACCCGTGCGGGCCTTGGAGGTGGCCCGGCGCTTCGGCTTGGTCTCGGCGTCGGCCTCGGCCTTGGCGGGGGCCGCGGCGGGGGCGCCACCGCCCTGCGCCTCCTTGATGACCTCGATCAGCTGGCTCTTGCGCATCCGCGCGGTGCCCCTGATACCGAGGCCGGACGCGACCTGCTGAAGCTCGGCCAGCACCATGCCTTCGAGGCCGGTACCGCGGCGGCGCCGCGAGCCCGCACCGGTGGCAGGCGCGGAGGCGTCCGTGGCGGGCGCGGCGGTCTCCTCGACACGTGCGCCCATCAGATCGGTGGTGTCGCTCACGAAGGGTCCTTCCCTGGAGCGGACGTCGGCCTGTCTGGCTCGGCGACCGGTTGTGCTGTCCGGCTCTGGTCCTTGCTGTGTGGACCGTGCCGGGGCGGTGGTCCGCCTCAGCGGCGGAAGAGATTTCTGGTGATGGCGCTTCCCTGGCCGTGGCACCCGACGAGCTGTGTCACGAGGCGTGGTGGCACCGATTCCGGAGTTTGCCCTGCGGACCGCTCAGCGCCCGTGTACATCGCACGGCCCGCGTACGACGAGGGGGGCACGGAGCAGCTTGGGAGACTCCCGGAAGAATGTCTGTCCCGAACGGGGACACGAAGCACCTCGCCATGGTGGGGTCGGGTGCAGACTTGAGATTAACACTACCGGATCCAACAAACATTCCCCCTCTCCAAATCCGGCATTCGTGTGTCAGGTCGCCAGCGGAAGCACGCTCGCGCCCCGCAGATCGAGGTTCAGGCGATTGGCGGCCCATTCCCCGCCCGCGAGTTGTTCCACCTTGTCCGCGGTGCCCGCGTCGGTCAGCGCCATCACCGTGGGACCCGCGCCCGAGATGACCGCCGGAATACCGTCGGCGCGCAGCCTTTCCACCAGTGCGGCGCTCTCCGGCATGGCGGGCGCGCGGTACTCCTGGTGCAGCCGGTCCTCGGTCGCGGAAAGCAGCAGCTCGGGGCGCCTGGTCAGCGCTTCCACCAGCAGCGCGGCACGTCCCGCGTTCGCCGCGGCGTCGACGTGCGGGACGGTGCGCGGGAGCAGTCCGCGGGCGGTCTCGGTGAGCACGGGCCGGCCCGGAACGAAAACAACCGGAACAACGGATTCCGAAGGCTCCATCCTGATCGCCCGAGCCGCGCCGGACTCCATCCAGGAGAGCGTGAATCCGCCGAGCAGACAGGCGGCGACGTTGTCGGGATGGCCCTCGATCTCGGTGGCCAGTTCCAACAGGGCGGTGTCGTCGAGGCGGGCGTCGCCGCCTATCGTCACCGCGCGCGCGGCGACAATGCCCGCGCAGATCGCGGCCGACGAGGAACCGAGTCCGCGACCGTGCGGAATGCGATTGGCGCACACGATTTCCAGACCCCGCGGCTGTCCGCCGAGCAGGTCGAACGCGGTGCGCAGGGAACGGACGAGGAGATGCCTCTCGTCGCGCGGCAGCGTCTCGCTGCCCTCACCCGCGATGTCGACGTGCAGTCCGGAGTCGGCCACCCGCACGACGACGTCGTCGTAGAGACCCAGCGCGAGGCCGAGGGCGTCGAAGCCCGGCCCGAGATTGGCGCTGGTGGCGGGGACGCGCACCCTGACGGCGGCGGCGCGGAACGCTGGACCGGCCATCGCTCGATGACTCTCCTTGAGCTGCGGACTGTGCGGGACATCCGGTACGTACGGGGGGAGGCTCCAGGTCCACGACCGCTGGGGACCGCGGGCCGGCGCGCTGCCGGGCGGCATATGCGGCAGGCGGGTTCGGTACAGCGTATCGAAGGAAGGTTCCGCGGCGACATAGGGCGCACAGGAGGCGCACGATGCGTGTCGTAAGCCCCTTGTGCGCCCGTGCCGTACGGCGGTGGCGCGGTGTGTCAGGCCAGGCCGAGACGGGCCGCGGCGGCGTCCGCGTCGACCGGCACGACGACCGGCTTCGGCGCGCCCTCGGTGGCCCAGTCCGGGTCCTTGAGGCCGTTGCCGGTGACCGTGCAGACGATGCGCTGGCCCGGGTCGACCCGGCCGGCCTCCGCGAGCTTGAGCAGACCGGCCACGGAGGCGGCCGACGCCGGCTCGACGAAGACACCCTCCTGGGCGGCCAACAGCCGGTAGGCGCGCAGGATTTCACGGTCCGTCACGGCGTCGATGAGACCGCCGGACTCGTCGCGCGCGTCGAGCGCGTACTGCCACGAGGCCGGGTTGCCGATGCGGATCGCGGTGGCGATCGTCGAGGGGTCCTTGACGATCTCGCCGCGCACGATGGGCGCGCTGCCCGCGGCCTGGAAGCCCCACATGCGCGGGGTGCGCGTCGAGACACCGTCCTTCGCGTACTCGCGGTAGCCCTTCCAGTACGCCGTGATGTTGCCCGCGTTGCCGACCGGCAGGACATGGATGTCCGGGGCGTCGCCGAGCATGTCGACGATCTCGAACGCGGCCGTCTTCTGGCCCTCGATACGCACCGGGTTCACCGAATTGACCAGCGCCACCGGGTAGTTGTCGGAGAGCTGCCGGGCGAGGGTGAGGCAGTCGTCGAAGTTTCCGTCGACCTGGAGGATCTTCGCGCCGTGCACGAGGGCCTGGCCCATCTTGCCGAGCGCGATCTTGCCCCGCGGCACCAGCACGGCCGAGACCATGCGGGCCTTGACGGCGTAGGCGGCGGCGGAGGCCGAGGTGTTGCCCGTGGAGGCGCAGATGACCGCCTTCGCGCCCTCCTCCTTCGCCTTGCTGATCGCCATGGTCATGCCGCGGTCCTTGAAGGACCCGGTGGGGTTGGCGCCCTCCACCTTGAGGTGGACCTCGCAGCCCGTGCGCTCGGAGAGCACCTGCGCGGGAACGAGGGGCGTACCGCCCTCGCGGAGCGTCACGACCGGCGTGGTGTCGGACACCGGGAGCCTGTCCCGGTACTCCTCGATGATGCCGCGCCACTGGTGGGTCATTGCTGGTTACTCTCCTTCAACCCGCATGATGCTGGCGACACCGCGCACGGTGTCGAGGCCGCGCAGCGCCTCGACGGTTCCCCCCAGGGACGCGTCGGACGCGCGGTGAGTGACGACGACGAGAGAGGCCTCGCCGTCACCGTCTTGTCGCCCTTGCTGGCGAACCGTACCGATCGACACCCCGTGCTCGGCGAACACGGTGGCCACCTGGGCGAGAACACCCGGTTTGTCGGCCACGTCGAGGCTGATGTGGTAGCGCGTGACCGCGTCGCCCATGGGCGAGACAGGCAGCGCCGCGTACGCGGACTCCCCCGGTCCGGTCGTGCCGTCGAGCCGGTTGCGGCACACCGCGACGAGGTCGCCGAGCACCGCCGACGCGGTCGGCGAACCGCCGGCGCCGGGCCCGTAGAACATGAGCTGCCCCGCGGCGTCCGACTCGACGAACACCGCGTTGTACGCACCGCGCACCGAGGCCAGCGGATGGCTCAGCGGGATCATCGCGGGGTGGACCCGCGCGGTGACGGAGGCGCCGTCCTTGGCCCGCTCGCAGATGGCGAGGAGCTTGATGGTGCAGCCCATCTCGCGCGCCGAGGCGAAGTCGGCGGCGGTCACCTCGGTCATGCCCTCGCGGTACACGTCGTCGAGGCGCACGCGCGTGTGGAACGCGATACCGGCGAGGATCGCGGCCTTGGCGGCGGCGTCGAAGCCCTCGACGTCGGCGGTCGGGTCGGCCTCCGCGTACCCGAGGGCGGTGGCCTCGTCCAGGGCCTCCTGGTAGCCGGCGCCCGTCGAGTCCATCTTGTCGAGGATGAAGTTCGTGGTGCCGTTGACGATGCCGAGCACCCGGTTCACCTTGTCGCCGGCGAGCGACTCGCGCAGCGGGCGGATCAGCGGGATGGCACCGGCCACGGCGGCCTCGTAGTACAGGTCCCGGCCGTGCTCGTCGGCGGCGGCGTGCAGGGCGGCGCCGTCCTGGGCCAGCAGCGCCTTGTTCGCGGAGACGACGGAGGCGCCGTGCTCGAACGCGGTGGTGATCAGCGTGCGGGCGGGCTCGATGCCGCCGATGACCTCGACGACGACGTCGATGTCGCCGCGTTTGACGAGGGCGGTCGCGTCCGTGGTGACCAGGTCGGGGCTGATGCCCTCGCGCACCCGGTCGGGGCGGCGCACGGCGACCCCCGCGAGCTCCAGCGGGGCGCCGATCCTGGCGGCGAGGTCGTCGGCGTGCGTCGTCATGATGCGCGCCACCTCGGAGCCGACGACCCCACAGCCCAGCAGCGCCACCTTCAGCGGACGCGTACGCATCATCCGACCTCGTTTCCTCATACCGACTTCGGTTGCACCAGTCTCACTCACCGGACGGGAGTTTCTGCCCTCCGTCCGGATCGTGAGACGTGAGTTTCATTTTCAGGACACCCCGGGACCGGAGATCTTCCGCCGGCCCCGGCCCTCCGCGAGGACTACCCGACGTCGAGACGCAGGAGGTCCTCCTCCGTCTCGCGGCGGACGATCACCCGCGCCTCGCCGTCGTTCACGGCGACGACCGGCGGGCGCAGCACGTGGTTGTAGTTGCTGGCCATGGAGCGGCAGTACGCGCCCGTGGCCGGCACCGCGACCAGGTCGCCGGGGGCCAGGTCCCCGGGCAGGAACGCGTCCTTGACCACGATGTCACCACTCTCGCAGTGCTTGCCGACGACCCGGGACAGCATCGGCTCCGCGTCGGAGGCCCGCGACACCAGCGCCACGCTGTACTCGGCGTCGTAGAGCGCGGTGCGGATGTTGTCCGACATGCCGCCGTCGACCGAGACATACGTGCGCAGCCCCTCCAGCGGCTTGACCGTGCCGACCTCGTAGAGGGTGAACGCGGTCGGCCCGACGATGGCGCGGCCCGGCTCCACCGAGATGCGCGGCACCCGCAGCCGGGCGCCCTCGCACTCGCGCGTGACGATCTCGGTCAGCGCCTTGGCGATCTCGTGCGGCTCGCGCGGGTCGTCCGCCGACGTGTAGGCGATGCCCAGGCCGCCGCCGAGGTCGATCTCGGGCAGTTCGACGCCGTGCTCGTCGCGGATGTCCTTGAGCAGCCCCACCACGCGGTGCGCGGCGACCTCGAACCCGGACATGTCGAAGATCTGCGAACCGATGTGGCTGTGGATGCCGATGACCTCGAGGCCGTCGAGGGTCAGCGCCCGCCGCACCGCCTCGGCGGCCTGGCCGCCGGCCAGCGGGATGCCGAACTTCTGGTCCTCGTGCGCGGTGGCGATGAACTCGTGCGTGTGCGCCTCGACGCCGACGGTCACGCGGATCTGCACGCGCTGCCGCAGCCCGCGGGACTGCGCGACGTGCGCGACCCGCACGATCTCCTGGAAGGAGTCGAGCACGATCCGCCCGACGCCCGCCTCGACGGCCCGCTCGATCTCGGCGGTCGACTTGTTGTTGCCGTGGAAGGCGATGCGGTCGGCGGGCATGCCGGCCGACAGCGCGGTGGCCAGCTCGCCGCCGGAGCAGACGTCGAGGTTGAGGCCCTCCTCGTGCAGCCAGCGCACCACGGCACGGGACAGGAACGCCTTGCCCGCGTAGAACACGTCGGCGTCCGCCCCGAACGCACCGCGCCAGGCACGCGCGCGTGCCCGGAAGTCGGCCTCGTCGATCACGTACGCGGGCGTGCCGAACTCCTCGGCGATCCGGGTCACGTCGACCCCGCCGACGGCGACGACACCGTCGGCGCCGCGGGCGACGGTCTGCGCCCACACCTTGGGGTCGAGGGCGTTGAGGTCGTCGGCCGGGGCGGCGTAGTGGCCCTCGGGCAGCACGTCGGCGTGGCGGGGCCCGGCGGGGTGTGCGGAACGGCTCATGTCGGATGGCTCTCCGTGCTCTGCTCCCAGCAGCGCTCTACGGCTGCTCAGAGATGGTCGGGTGCGTCGATGCCGAGAAGGTCGAGGCCGCCGGCCAGCACCGTTCCGGCGGCTTCGGCGAGCGCGAGCCGGGCGCGGTGGGCGGCCGAGGGTTTCTCCCCGCCGACCGGCAGCACGGCGGGGAGGAACGCCGTCACGGCGTCGGCGACGGAGACGAGCTGCCGGGCGACCCGGTCGGGCGCCCGGTGCGCGGCGGCGCCGGCGAGGACGCGGGGGTGGTCCGCGAGAAGGGTGACGGTGGCCGCCGCGGCGGCGGCGGCCGGGGCGGGGGTGTCCGCCGGAAGGTCCGCGGGGTGGGCGGTGAAGCCGAGGTCGGCGGCGTTGCGGGTGGCGGCGCGCACGCGCGCGTGTGCGTACCGGACACGGAACAGCGGGTTCGCCTCGCGCTGCGCGAGATGCTCCGGGCCGAGCCGCGGCACGTCGTGGGCCGGCGGCCGGAGCAGGGCCCACCGGCCGGCGTCCCGGCCGAGGGGCACGGGGTCGCCGGGGGCGGGGACGGGACTGACGCCGGGGGGTCCCGCGGCCGGGCCGACGTCGTCGACACGGACACCGAGGACGCCGGACCAGGCGGGGTCGGGCTCGGCGGCGCAGCCGGTACGCACGTCCGCCGCGCCCTGGCTGCGCAGCAGCTCGGCCACGACGCCCAGGACGACGAGGGCGCGGACCTCGTGGGGGGCGCTGAGGCGGACGGGGCCGCCGTCGCGCGGGGCGGCATGACCGTAGCGGCTGCCGCTCCGGAGGACCTCCTCGACGAGGGCACGGGTGCCGCCGTCGGCGACGCGGAAGTTGAGGAAGCCGGGCCCGGTGACGCTGACGTCGGTGATGCCGTCGGCACGCACGAGGTGGGCGCGCAGGATCTCGGCGACCTGGAGCGGCGGCCGCCCGGCGGGCCGCGCGAGCCGCAGCGCGACGTTGGTGGCGTAGTCCCCGCGCCCCCCGGGTCCGGGCACGGTGACGACGGCCCGCTCGGGCACGACGGCCGCGCCCAGCTCTCCCCCGTCGACGGCACGGCGCACGGCGCGCAGCACGGTGCGGGAGAGCTCGACGGGGGTCACGGGACAAGCCTAGGCGAGGACGGGGGTGGGGGTGCCAGCGGTTAAGCGGACGGTCCGGCATGTGGACGGCCGCGCCGGAGGGAACGCGGGGAACGCAGGGGACGGAGGGGACGGAGGGGACGGAGGGGACGGACGGCCGAGGAGGGCGAGGCAACCGTGGACGACCGCCGCGTCACTGCCGCGGACACCCGCTCCCGCTCCACTCCCCCTCGCCGGCCCCGACGGCCTGCCCGAAGGACCCGCCGTACGGGGCGCCGGACCCACTGGTCCGCTCGACCAACCGGCTTACGACGCGCACGAGTTCGGAGGGTTCGAAGGGCTTGGCGAGGAACGCGTCGACACCGACCCCGAGCCCGCTGTCCACCTCGTACTGGGTGCAGGCGCTCACGATGACGAGAGGAAGGTGCCGCGTCCGCACGTCGGCCCGCAGCCGCGCGGCGGTACGGAGCCCGTCGAGGCGGGGCATGACGACGTCGAGCGTGATGACGTCGGGCCGCACGTCGTGCACGACGTCCAGACACTCGGCACCATCGCCCGCGGTCACGACCTCAAGCCCCTCAAGCTCAAGGTTGACCCTGATCAGCTGCCGGATGACCTTGTTGTCGTCCACAACAAGCACCCGACCCGATACGCCTGGCACAACTTGAGGGTAGGTCCGCAACGGGGGCGGCGTCCGGGTTTTCCGGAGTTCGGGAACAGCACCCCGCGGCAACGCGACCACCTCACCGCCCCCTGCCCGAGCCCCCGCCACGCGGCGGCCCCAACACCGTTGCGGGGCACGCCCCCACGACCACCCGGCCGCCCGCGCACGACCGACCGGGGGCCCGGCCCGGACACGGCGCCGACCACGCAAAACCCGTTCATGAACACCCCGGGGGAGCTGGTAGGGTTCTACCCGTCGCCGCACAAGCAGCCGACACGCCCCCGTAGCTCAGGGGATAGAGCAACGGCCTCCGGAGCCGTGTGCGCAGGTTCGAATCCTGCCGGGGGCACCTTGCATTAGGTGCCCAAAGACCCCGCCATCAGCGCGTTCGCTGAGGACGGGGTCTTCGCGTATGTGCAGCCGCATGCGGCCGGAAGCAGCCGTTTGCCAGTGATCACGTAATGGCGACGTAATGATCTTGGTGGGTTTTTTCCCAGCTCAGCAGGGATTTACGGGCCCTGATCCAGGCCGCGCAAACGATAGGCGGACACAGCTGGGCGGGAGGCCCGGACCGCTCCGGTCATGGCCTCCCGCCCACTTGCCGTGCCGACGACTCAGTTCAGGTTGCCGTCCTCCTCCCCCAGCCCCTGCATGATCCGGTCGTTCATCTCCGCCTCTTGGCCGTCGATGCACTTCGCGTAGATCTTCAGCAGGACGTCGACCGAGTGGCCCGCACGAGCGGCGACCTCCGGCGCGGGGACCCCGGAGTTGAGCCACTGGGACACCCCGGCGTGCCGAAGGTCGTACGGTCGCGCCGCCATGACGGAGTCGACCTGGTGCGGCAGGAGCGCCAGCGCCCTAGCGTGCTTCCACGCCCGGGAGTACGAGGAGGCGGCGATGACATTGCCCCGCTCGCTGGCGAACAGCCGGCCGTCGGCAGCGGTCCCGAACTCCTTCACGTGGTCCTGCAACAACCGCACCAGCGGCGGCGGAGCAGGAACGGTCCGCACCTCACCCGCTTCCCGCTGCTTGAGTCCCCGGCGGTCGTGCGCCTCACCGGAGTCGGTCCATGCCTTGCCGGCCGTGGGGCGCGTCTCCGCCAGCTCGACACGGCCCCAGCCCGTATCCGGAAGTGTGCAGTCCACCAGGCGAAGGCCGAGTGCCTCCCCCGGGCGCATGGCCGCGTAGTAAAGGCAGCCGAAGAAGGCTCGAAGCCGCCGCCCACTGGCCCGGTCGTAACCGCCCACATAGGTCAGCGCCGTCAAGAGCTCTCGCGCCTGCCGTGGATTCACCACCACACGACGATCCACTTCTTGCACGGGCCGCTTTCCCCGCTTGCGGCGCACCCGGGAGAACGGGTTGAAGGTCAGCGCCTCCAGTTCGACGGCGTACTCCAGGACGTTGAAGATGACGGCCCGACGGCGACGGTAGGTCTGAGTCGCGGCCGGCTTCCCGTCGAGACGACGGGACAGGGCATCGATCAGCTCATGGACACGGGGAGACTCGGCCAACTCGACGACCGGCAAGGATGCCTTGGACAGCCAGGCCAGAGCATCTGTGACCTCCTCCGGTCGCTCTCGATCGCGGCGCGGCGGAGGCAGCAGGAAGGAGCGCAGAGCGCGCCGAAGGACTACCGGAGTCGGACGCCCCCGCAGCGCCTTGGCAGGCGTGGGGAGCACAGTTGCCAACGCGTCGGTCATGCTGTCGCGCTGCTTTGCCGACGCCTCCGGCCAACGGGCATCCACGTACTTCACGGCCAACTCCAGGAAACTCAGCGCGACCTTGCCGCCCCTCAGCGAGTTGGGCAGACCGGTGATCGTGTCGAAGGCTTCTCCCTTGTCCGCAGCCCGCAGAAGCTGCGCACGGAAGCGGTCGGCCAACGCCTTGGTCTTGTACGACTCGTGGAACGGTTCCCCATCCACCGACCACCGCACCAGATGGGTCGGCTTTTTCGCGGACCGGTTGACGCTCAGCTTCCAGATGGCGACCTTGTACGACTTCATCGCACACCCCCACCCGTCTCCTCGGCCCGCTCCTCCACCCACGCGTGCAACACGTCCCGCCGGATGCGGAGTTCACCGTTCGGGAGGCGGACGCACGGCGGCGCGATGTGGAGTTCGCGCCATCGGTAGAAGGTGCGGCGCGAGACGCCGCCCAGTTCCTCCAGGACCTGCCGCACGGTGAGGAGTTCGATCCCTCGGCGGTCACGCGCCATGCCGACCACCGCCCTCCCTGACGGAGGCAGCCACCAGGGCCGCTTCCGGGGAGTATCCGCGCCCGGCGTACCGCCACTCACCGACGACGACAACGGGACGACCCTCCAGCCCCAAGGCCTTCCGCTGCTCCTCGGCACGGTGGTCCGCGCGAGCGCGGCGGAGTTCGCCCAAAGTGGTCGAGTAACGGCGGGACTTGGTGGAGAAGTGGCCGCCGTAGCCGAGCATGTGCGCCCACCGCCGCAGGCCGAGCGACGCGAACGCGGGAAGCCCTCCGAGCCACCAGCACGTACCGATCATGCGCAGCACGTGCGCCCGCACCGGCAGGAGGACCATTTCCAGCGCAGACCGAATACGCCCGTCGACCGCGCCCGCGGACTCGGCCCCCTTGGTGGCGTACTTGGCGATGTACCCGGCCACCGCCGACGACGAAGGCCCCTCTCCCGTGGCGGAGTTGGCGACCGTCCGTACGTCGACCTGTGTCCCGAAGCGCAGCCACCGTGTCCCCACGACAGCCCCACCTGGTGCCCGCAGCGCCACGCGGTCTACAGCAGCCGGTACGGCGTCAGCAAGCAGAGTCCCGGTCGCCCAGGCAGGCGGTGGGGAGCCGGGTCCCTCCGGGCCGTCGAGGCGGACGATCGCGTGAAAGTGCACCAGGCCGCGCCGCTGGTACTCGGCGACCTTCGCGTACGAGACCCGGGCCACCTCCCCCAGCTTCGTACGGGACATCCCGGCCTGCCTTGCGATCTCCCGCCGCAGCTCGATGCCGAAGCGGTGCCAGAGCAGACCGGCGCGGGAGTGCCAGAGCACGGCGCCGGCGTAGTCGTAGCAGTGGGGGCAGAGCGGTTCGCCAAGACGCGGATCGTCCGTGGCATGGCGGAGTGAGCAGCCGAGCGGGACGCCGTGGGGGCAGTTCGGCGCGCCTCGCCGGGGGCGGCACGGGCGTACGGTGCCCGACTGCTCCCGGCGAGTGTGGACAGGCCCGAAGCTGGGCGCGGTGAGAGTGACGAACACGCGCGGATGCGCGCCCACAGCCTCCGGCACCGCCTTGCCGCCGACGAGACCTGCGCGCACGAGTTGGTACGTGTCCGCCTGGTAGATGCGGGAGCACGCGGGGCAGACCGAGGCCCGCCGATTGCCGCAGGCTGTCAGCAGGCGTCGCGTAACGGCGAGTTCGTCGACCTCATCGGCACCGGCCGAGGAACCTGGTTGTACCTCACTGGTACTACAAGCTTTCGGAGACAATTTACCAGTTCTACCGGAATAACTCACACCTCACTGCGCAAGTTCTGTACAAATTGAAAGGTGAGTCGAAGTCCGCTTTCCACTATGCCCCTGAGATCGATCTGCTCAACTTTCCCCGGAGTGACAAGAGCCGGGAAATGGATGTAGCTTGCATCGTTGATGGTGCGATCGTATTCGGTGAGTGCAAGACTGACTCTTTGAAGGCCGAAGCTCTGGAAAAGTTTGCAGCCCTGGCAAAGATGCCTCTCAGAAATCCCGCCCGAGTCATCTTTGCCACAACGCAACCTGTCTCAGGCGAGTTCAAGGAGCAGATGAGTAGAGTACCGAATGCCGAGCTAATGGTTCGCAGTGATTTGTACGACGACTAGTTTCACCTCATCGCACTATTCAATCGAGACGCGTCAGGCGGCTTGGCCGACTGCGGGTTGATGGTCACAATCTAAGCGGCTAGTTCGACGTCATAACTGCTGAGAGGTTCGACAGTAACGCTGACAGTTGGGTATGCCCTTACTGCCACTGACTCGCGACCCACCGTTCTCGCTCAGCCAAAAGCTCAGTTCTCGTGACCTTGATCGGGCTAAAGTCAACACCACCAAGCGGGAAGATCCACTGTTCCAGGGCAAGCCGTACATCCACTTGCGTCAGGTCGTTGCTGTATAGACCGGCAGTGCCCAACTTCTCCAGGATGCTTTTGTTGATCGCTTCGACCTTCACCCAGTGGGTGTCGTCGTCCAGAGATACACCTTCCCACTCCTTGGCAATGATCTCCAGCCCCTCCTTGCTCGTACAGCCGAAGCGATGCAGCGCAAGAGCCAGGTCGACCACCATGCTTGGCCAGGAGGAGAGCTTCAGGTCACTCAGCCTTGCTGGCGTGATCCAGACGCTGTCACCCTCGCTCGTGACATAGTCGACGTACAGACTCTCTTCACGATCTGCCTCAACGCGATTGCGGAAGATCCAGTCAACATCGTTGGGACCGTCGAGATAGAGACTGTGGCGTAGGGACTCCGCGTAGCCGCGCACCTCTGCCAGATCTGCCGGTCGGCCTTCAACCATCCGCGCATAGATCCCTCGGGCCAAGTGGCTGTAGAAGATCCTCAACTGCCCCCGTACTGCATCGATGTCAGTCCAGCCCATACGAACGACATCCCAGAGGATGAGCATCTTCGCCGCTTCCTCGCTGGCGAGACCGTCGATCACTGCTGCGCCTCGACTGCGCTCGGCCTCTTGAAGGTGGATGAGGTCATCCCGCAGCGTGCCGACGTGTTCGGCGAGCAGTTCAAGGCCCTCGGCAATGAGGTCAAGCCGCTCAGCCTTGGGGACGTTGAGGACAGCAACGAGATCTCTCGGCTTCATCCCAGCAGGCTACGGCGCCGAGAACCGCTGGACTAGCGAGTAGTTGCCGACGTCGATCCGAGCGAAGCATCACTCGTAGATCACGTGGCCGGCGCCAAGTTGGTGAGGGTCTGTCAAACGAGCGGTGTAACTGGGGTGGTTGAGCGTTACTGACGTGCTGCGGAGAGCCGGCCGTCGAAGGTGATGTCGAAGGCGTTCAGCGCCGTCTTCCAGTGCATGGTCCAGCGGGCCTGGCCCTTGCCGGTCGGGTCCAGCGACATGATCGCCATGTAGACGCACTTCAGGGCGGCCTGCTCGTTGGGGAAGTGTCCGCGAGCCTTCACCGCCCGGCGGATCCTGGCGTTCACGGACTCGATCGCGTTCGTCGTGCAGACGACGCGGCGGATCTCGGTGTCGAAACGGAGGAACGGGGTGAACTCCTCCCATGCAGTCTCCCAGAGCCGCACGATCGCCGGATACTTCCTGCCCCAGGCGTCGGTGAACTCGGCAAACCGATCGAGTGCGGCCTCCTCGGTCGCCGCGGTGTAGACGGGCTTGAGGACCTTCGCGATCTTGTCCCAGTCTTGGCGGGCGGCATAGCGGAAGGAGTTCCGCAGGAGGTGGACCACGCAGGTCTGGACGGTGGTGCGGGGCCAGACCGTCTCGACCGCCTCGGGCAGGCCCTTGAGCCCGTCGCAGACCAGCATGAGGACGTCGCCCGCGCCACGGTTCTTGATCTCGGTGAGGATGTGCATCCAGTGCTGGGCGCCCTCGCCGCCGTCGCCTGCCCACAGACCGAGGACGGCGGCCCTCGGTCGTGACCGCCAGGGCCACATAAATGGGCCTGTTAGCCACGGCGCCGTCGCGAATCTTCCCGTGGATGGCGTCAATGAAGACCACGGGATAGACGGCGTCGAGGGGGCGGTTCTGCCATTCGGCCATACCCTCGAGGACCTTGTCGGTGATCGTGGAGATCGTCTGGCGGGACACGTCGGCGCCATAGACCTCGGCAAGTTGAGCCTGAACCTCACCGGCCGTCAGGCCCTTCGCCGCAAGGGAGATGACCATCTCGTCGACGCCGGACAGACGCCTCTGCCGCTTCTTCACGATCCTCGGCTCGAAGCTGCCTTCCCGGTCGCGAGGCACAGCAATCTCGACCGGACCGACATCGGTCAGCACGGTCTCGGCACGGGTGCCATTGCGTGAGTTGCCGCCGTTCTTCCCAGCCGGATCGTGCTTGTCATAGCCGAGATGGTCGGTGATCTCGCCCTCGAGAGCGGACTCCAGGAGCCGCTTGGTCAGCTGCTGCAGCAGCCCACCCTCGCCGGTCAGCTGAAGACCCTCGGCCTGAGCCCGGCCCACCAGCTCGTCAATCAGCCGGTCGTCCACAGACTTTGCCGGCTCCGCCTCAAACGGCTCGACGGGTTCGGCCTCGGTCGCGTTGTCGCTGGTCATCGATGCATCTTCCTTGATCAGGAGTTACACCGATCGTTTTACAGTCCCGTTGGTGATCAAGTTCTAGCTTGCGGGAAGGCTCGCACCTCAACTATCAGAAGGTGGTGGCTGCTCACTGGCTACGCGAACGACCCTGAAGATGGCGACAGTCCCCAGGAATGGCGATGGACCACCGGTAAGGGGGTAGTCGTCTGTCGTTGCGGCGTAGAGGGCAAGCCGCTTCTCGGCGAGCTCGTCCAGGATGGCAGTGATGCTTCGCTGTGCGTCACGCACTGAGGAGCGACAGAATTCGGTGTCTCCTAAGAGGTCGTTTTCTCCTGCGTTGAACGGTTTTTGAGTGATTTTCTGGGTGCTCGGTGGTGGTGCAGGCGAGGTCCTGGAGCGCTTTCGGGGTTTCTGGGTCGGGAGAGGTTGCGGTTGGGGCAGGAAGGGTCGTCTTCCTGTTTCATCCCAAGATGCCCGGGCCTCCAGGCCGTTATGTGCTTCGAGCGCCGATTCGGTGCGACTGGGCGCAATCACTTCGGGGCGGTACGCCGGAGACATGACCAAGCGACACCCCTACCCGAGCGATCTGTCCGACGCCCGCTGGGAGTTGATCGAGCCGGTCCTGGCAGCGTGGCGCTTCGAGCGCCGCGGCAGAGCTCTGGACTTCGGACGGCCGCCCGAACACGACCTGCGCACCATCATGGACGCGATCCTGTATGTCGACCGGACAGGGGTGCAGTGGCGCTACCTCCCGCACGACTTCCCGCGCTGGAACACCGTCTACGGCTACTTCGCCAGGTGGCAGCAGGAAGGCGTGTTCGCCCAGCTCAACGGCCTGCTCAGGCAACTTCTACGACAGAAGGAGGGGCGAGACGCCGAGCCGTCGGCCTGCGTGATCGACGCCCAGAGCGTGAAAACCTCCACCAACGTGCCCGCCTCCGGCCAGGGCATCGACGCAGGAAAGAAGATCGTCGGACGGAAACGAAGCATCGTCACCGACACGCTCGGACTACTTCTCTCGGTCCTGGTCACCGCGGCGAGCGTCCAGGACTCCGCCGCCGGCACCCAACTCCTTGACCGGGTCGCCGCCGAACACCCCCGCATCCGCAAAGCGTGGGTCGACGGCGGCTACCGCCGACACCTCGTCGAGCACGCCGCCACCCTTCGCATCGACATGGAAATCACCCAACGCCCGCCCAGGACAAGAGGATTCACCCCTGTCCCCAAACGATGGGCGGTCGAGCGAACCTATGGCTGGCTCATGCTCCACCGGCGCCTGGCCCGCGACTACGAAACCCACCCGCACCGATCCGAAGCAATGATCCACCTCGCCATGACCGACCTCATGGCCCCCGCCTCACCGGCGAGAACACCGTCTCCTGGCGCGATCCGACATCACATAACCAAAGGCCCATTCCGGGATGAAACAACGGGAGAAAACGACCTCTAAGATGTCGCTCCAGTCTCGGAAGCTTTGGACCGCACTGTCGATGAGGTCCTGCTCGTTGTCGGTACAGTCGTTTGGTTCCTCATGAGGCAACCATCCGAGGCAGTCTGAGAGGACTGGCCAGAGGTCACGCCCCGTCTTCATGTGGTTGAGCACTACGACTTCAAACTCTGGCTCGTCCACCGTGATGACGTCGATGATCCTTTCGACCTGCCCCTGCTTAAGCTTGTTGATCTTATCGGCGAGCGTCTTGAGTCCCCAGACCTCGATGGTGGCATCGGGGTACAGGGGGCGAAGCGTGTTATCGATGAACTGGTCGACCTCGCCGGGCAACGTGTCATTGGTGAGGAAGCGCCACACCATCACGTCCCGGTGCTCCTGGAGGCAGCCCTCCAAGTCACCGCGGATCTTGCCCTTGGTCTTGGCAAACGTCTCACCGCGAGTTGCATAGCGCCGCAAAGAACACCCGGGCCTTCGGGCAGTAGCCGTCGTTCTTGGTGTCGCCCTTCGGCCCGGCTGCCCGCACGGGTTGGTAGTCGCCGGGGTACAACACGAGACCGAGCCGATCCATGCAGTCCTGGAAGGCGTTGCCTTCCAGTCGAAGGAGCTGGCCTTCCACGAGCTTCCGTAGCAAGTTCTGATCCACAGCAGCCATTACCGCACAGCTCCTACGTCCTGCGCAGCTAGGCCAGACGGATCAAACGGCCGTAGCCGGCTGCTGGCTGATGGGCTCGGCCTACGCGGCGAGCGTGGTGTCCTCACACCTGGTGTCTTTGACAGCAACGCTCGTGACAGGGGAGCTGTCCGAGCGCTGGCACCGACGCTGACGAGCCGCCCCGCGCCCAACGACCCTTTACCACCCTACTTACGTCAAGGTCTAGGGAATCGGAAAATCTGCCCACGGTGCCCTCTTGTCGGCGACCCTGTCCCCTGTTAATGGCTTGTTAATAGGAAGGCGCCGTAATGGTGTACGTACGCACCAGCACGCTCAACTGGATTGAAGACACCGTCAACAGCAACAACGGAGCTGCTGTCATTCGAAACGCCTCGGTGCGTGACCGAGAAGGAATGGAACGGCTGAGACTGACGCGCCTTCAGGCCGTTCGAAATCTAATCGTACGCCGAGGGCTACGCACCTTCCCCGATCGCTTGCTTCACTCGGAGGAGAACTGGTCCTTCGTCGTCTACAGGCCCGAACTGCTTGTCGTTGACGTCGGCGTCCTCGCTGCCGACCCCGGGAAGCGCGCAGCGCTCAACTTCGTCATGGACGCCATCAACCAGAACGCCCACGGCCAGTTCTTCGTCAGTGAGCATCAGTTCCGGAACAAGCTACTTAAACTCGCGTCGGCACACCCTGAGATTCACTGGCAGTTTAAGCAGCAGGATACGGCTGCATAAGCAGTGGCCTCAGCATCAACCCGGCCCCACGGCAACCGGCGATGGGTGCGCTGCACCAACCAGCCCGCAACCTCCGTCAGCCGCCGACGGCTGATTGACCAGCACACCAGACCTCGATGACCTTCCTGCCGAGAGCTCGGGACGAAGAGGTCGCGTGCCACAGCCATGCCAGATGCGAGGGTCAATCACGGTCAACCCGAGTGCCTGGCGGGCACGCGTGTGCTCGGGAGCTCCACCAACAGAGCCGCAGGTCACCAGCAAGACGCCCCAGCCTCTCTCCTAAAGCGGTGGTCTCATCGCACCTCTTGCGGCGATACAGAAGATGGTCTGCCGTCCGTCCGTCCGGGCTGCGGCGCTGGGGCGCCGGTCCCGGCCGGGCGGCAGACCACCTGGCTTGTGATCGCGATCGAACCGAAGTGGCTTCGGTGTCCCTCAGCGGGAAGCCACCTGGGGAGCCTGCTGGGCCTCTGCCTCCACCCCGGCACGCACCAACCACGCCAAAAGCATTGCCGCCTCCGGACGCACAGTCCCGAGGCGCACCAAGCCTTCCCGCGCACATTCACGTCAGCCGTGAGACCGGGAAAGTCGGCGTCCAGGCCCAGGGCAAGGAGCTGTTGCGCGAGGGTGTCCGCGCTTCCCCTGGCCTCCGCCCAGCCGCGGACGTAGTTCACGCCGGCGTCCAGGTTCTCGGCGCGCGGGGCAACGACTCCGCGTCGGTCAGTCATCAGGTCACTCCCCCTGCTCGCTGTTGCCGGGCTGGTGGTCGGAACGCGGATCAGCGGCAGCCGTCTGGGCGAGGCGCAGTAGTTCCGCCAGGCGCTCCGCGGTGGCCGGGGAGACTCGGCCCAGTTCGACCAGGCCGTGGCCGAAGGCGTTCAAGTCGGCCCGCAGGTACGGGAAATCGCGTTCCATGCCCGCCGCGATCAGGGCGCCCCGGAGGGCGGTGGTCGCGTTGCGGGCCGCGTACCAACCGTCGCTGTCCAGAGGCGACCAGCGGGCGGCGTCGAGGCGGCCGGCGGGCTCCTCATGCATCGGTAACCGGCTCCTCGGGTCCTTCAGGGATGTGCGCGAGGATCGCTGCCGTGGAGTTGTAGCGCTCGCCGTAGCGGTCCGCACGGGCCAGCAGCTCGGTGGAGGCAACGAGCAGCATGGCCAGGGCGATGGGGCGAAGCGGGTTCGCCTCCGGGCGGCGGACGGGAGCGCGGAGCCATTCGTAGCGGTCGCCGCTCAAGGGCATGGGCCCGGGGACCACGACCGCGGAGTCCGAGCCGAGGTAGCGGTAGGCGGGCTGTCCGCCGTGCTCGTGTTGGAGGCAGTACACGAACCACGCGCGGCTGTTGGAACTGAGCAAGAAGCCCACCCGCTGTGCCGCGTGGTCGATCATGACCGGACCGCACGGCAGCCTCTCCTGGTCATCGTCTGCACGTTTCCCTACCACCTCGGGTCGGCTGCTCCCCAGCTTCTGCGCTGCGGTGGTTCCAGACTCGCGGGGCCGGGCCTGAGCTGGGCAGATGACGAGAGGTGATGAGGGGTGACGAGTGAACCCAGGGTGCGTCATCCCCCGTCGTCACGCGTTCCGGTCGACCGAGTTCGGTCGTCCCCGCCAACAGGTTTTGTCCTTCGCGTACGTTCATGATGGGTACAGACCGAGCAGCACCCCTTCAGCAGGCGCCGAGGGGGGCAGGGCCACGTCTTCCATCGATTCCGTCAGCGACCGCTTACGACGAGCACGTGTCGAACGCGGCTGGAGTCAACCGCGGTTGGTGCGTGAGTTGCGTCAGGCGGCAGCCCAGCGCGGGCAGGTACTCCCGGCCGACGACAGCGCGAAACGGCGCATTGCCAGTTGGGAGAACGGGCACAGCACGCCCGATGGCTTCTACGGCACGTTGCTCGGCGACGCGTTCCAAGTGGCGCCAGCGGTATTGGGGTTGGCCCAGGATCCAGGTGGGGACGCGGAACTCCTCGACGCCGGCTATCCCGACAGCCCGGACACAGCCATCAGCACCGTAGACCGGCTGTGGGCAGCAGACCTGAACCAGTACGAGCCGCTGTTGCAGACAGAGCCGTCCGAACCTGCATGGAACGAAGCCTCGTTGCGCTGGTTGGTCGCCCCAGAGCCGTCAACTAGGTAGGGACGTACAGGAGTTCTGCGCGTAGGGCTAGGTGATGTGGCTGCCGTGAAGACCACGGCTGACATGTTCGCGCAGCTCGACGACCGCTTCGGGGGTGACCATGCGTGGCGTTCCGTCATCCAGTACCTCAGCGCGGACGCCATGACAGCTACGAACAGGTCACGCAGGCCGTCGGGGTCATCACCAGCGAGGTCACGGAGACGGGCCAAGTCGTCCCGCCCCATGAGGCGATACCTGGACAAGCCCGGGATCGACGACACCTAAACCGGCCTCAGCCAGCTCCTAGACCTGCTCGCCCAGCACGGCGGCAGCCCGAACCACCCGATCCCGATCGCCATCGAGACCTCTCACGGACTCCTGGTCGCCTGCTTACGCGCCACCGGCAGACCCATCTACGTGATCAACCCACTCACCGCCGCGACCGCGACCGCTACGCACTCAGCCGCAAGAAGTTCGACCACCTCGACGCCAAGGTCCTGGCCCACATCGGGCGCACCGACCCCGCACAACACCGGCCCCTGCCCGCGGACAGCCACCTCGCCCAAGCCATCACCGTCCTGGCCCGAGCCCACCAGGCGCCGTCTGGGACCGCGTCCAAACCGGCAACCGCCTCCGCTCCCACCTGCGCGAGTACTTCCCCGGCTTCCTCACCGTCGTACGCCACTTCCGCGAAGGCCTTGCCTCACCCGTCACCCGCACCCTCCTCGCCGCGGCCCCCACCCCCACGAGAGATCACCGGCGAGGTCGAACGCCCCCACATCCTCCTCCGCGAGCCACAGATGCACTAGCGGCCCGTCATCGAGCAGGCCATGGGCACCAAAGCCCTCGCTCTGCTGAGGCAGTTCAATGCCGCCTGCACCAGCGCCGACGACCTCGAAGCAACCACCACCGCCTTCGCCACCCACCAGGACGCCGAGATCGTCACCAGTTTTCCCGGCCTCGGCGCCCTCACCGGCGCCCGCGTCCTAGCCGAACTCGGCGACGACGACACCCGCTTCACCAGCCCACGCACCCTGAAGGCCTACGCCGGATCTGCCCCCATCACCGATCCTCCGGCCGCAAGACCACCGTCCTGGCCAGGCACATCAAGAACCAGCGCCTCGCCTCAGCCGGCTACATCTGGGCCTTCGCAGCCCTCACCGCATCCCCCGGAGCACGAGCCCACTACGACCGCCGCCGCCAAGCCGAAGACCGACACGTCGCAGCCCAACGTAACCTCTTCAACCGGCTCCTGGGCTGCCTGCACCACTGCCTCACCCACCGCATCCCCTACGACGAGCAGACGCCTTCCCCAGCACCGCTTGACTGATCAACCGCATCGGATGTCTGTCTTCGGCCCGCTTCGCCGCACTGCACCGACGCGTGCCCACAACGAGTACGACGGGGGCATAAGGTGATCACCGCATCGGGTCAGAGCGTCAGAGCGAGCCTCCGGCGGGGCGCTCAGGCTCCGAGATGGCGGGGGCACCGCTCAGGAGTGCCGACCGAGTGTGGCGCGTGCGGGTGCTGCCATCCCGTCAGCCATCGTCACAGGCAGAGCCGAGCGGGCGTGGTCAGGGCGCCAAGATAGTTCGTCAGGCAGGGCGCTCCGCCTTGGCGCCCTGAACCACGCCGGCTCCACACTGTGTGGGTCGACGGCAGACGGGATGGAAGCTGGGCGCGAGAGGGATTAGATGCGTCTCGGCTCGCTAGAGGCCGTCGCCATTCTCCGCGAGCGCAGGGCATCGCTCGTCGCTGGTCCTTTGGCCGTCACGATCCAAGGGGTCGCCACGGTGAACACCGCGGAGAACGTCAAGGCGATCGAACGTCAGATCGCTGGCCTAACAGTAGAGACGCCAGCTGGTTCCGGCCACGCCTCTCCCGTTCGCCTGCTTTTCGGGCTGGCAGGTGACCTCGCAGAGCCGATGCTGGGCTCCGTACGCCGCCCGCAGTGTCGCCCCACGGGCATGGAGACGTCGCACGACGCGTGGCTTCCGCCTCCTGGAAGGCGATCCCGGCGGTGATCTTGCCTGAGCCAACCAGTACCATTGCTCACCTCGGAAGGCATCAGAGCACTGCATCCGCCCCCCGGGTTGGCTTCATCGTAATATTCTCCGGGTGCTTGGGATGGCTCGCTGGTTGCCCTTGGCCTCTCTGGCAGGCGAAATGTCGGACGCCTTGATCTCACCAGTGGATGCGCGATGTCTTGGTGCTCGTTGTTCTCGTTGGCGTGGAGGTTTGTGCTGTGGCAAAGCAGTACTACGGCGTACCTCTAGAGCGGAGCGACCAGCTGCCGCTCAAGCCGCACAGGCACAGCTGTAAACCTGAGAACTTCGCCACGTGGCTGGAAGGGTTCGGTAACGGGCGGCGGCTGGCGGTCGATCTCTTCTCCGGAGCGGGCGGTTTGAGCCTCGGTCTGCAGCGTGCCGGCTGGACGGTGGCAGCCGCCGTCGATCACAACGAGCGAGCCCTGGAAACGCATGCCGCGAACTTCCCCGGCATGAGCCTGCACATGGATCTGGGCAGTCCTGACGAACGTGACGAGCTTGAGAAGCTTCTAGAGCCAGCTAAGGGCAAGATCGATCTGGTCGCGGGCGGCCCCCCCTGCCAGCCGTTCAGCAGGGCGGGACGCAGCAAGATCCGTAGCCTCGTCGAGCACCACGGCCGTGACCCCCATGATCGCCGTAAAGAGCTGTGGAGCGCCTACCTTGATGTGGTGAAGCGGATCCGCCCCCGTGCAGTGCTCATGGAGAACGTGCCCGACATGGGGCTCGGTGACGACTTCTTCGTGGTTCGTGCGATCGAGCAGCAGTTGGAGGACCTCGGTTACGCGACGCAGCTTCGTCTTGTGGACGCGTGGCGCTACGGGGTGCCTCAGCATCGAAAGCGGCTGATCCTTTTGGCGCGGAACGACGTGGAGAAGTTCGAATGGCGTGCCGAAGAGAGGGAGCGCACCACGCTTCGGGACGCCATCGGTGACCTGCCCGAACTGCCCGTTGAACCCAGGGAACGCATCGGAGCTCGCGAGTGGCCGTACAGCACTCCCGAGGAGCTGTCCCCGTTCGCAACGGAGATGCGGAAGCGCGCGCCGAAGGGCCACGTCTGGGACCACATGACCCGCAGGGTCAGACCGGACGACTACGAGATCTTCTCCGGTATGAACTCCAAGACCTTGTACTCGCACATCGACCCGAAGCTCCAGCGTTATAGTGCCGAACAGTTCACGGATAAGTACAAGAGGCTGGACTGGGCTGATCTCAGCAGGTCAATCACGGCGCACATCGCCAAGGACGGCTACTGGTACATCCACCCGGAGCAGCAGCGCACCCTGACCGTCCGCGAGGCGGCACGAGTGCAGACCTTCCCCGACCGGTTCCGGTTCGCCGGAACGCGCAGTGACGCCTTCCGGCAGATCGGCAACGCCGTACCACCCCTGCTCGGCCAGGCAGCGGCTGAAGCACTGCTGCCCTCAAGCGAGGGGCAACCGAACGGGTTCGGCCTCAAGCCTCACTGGCGTACGGTGCGCAAGGACCTGACCGTCTGGGCGGAACAGCAGCGCGAACAGGGCGCCTGGCACCAGCTCCCGGGCCGGATGTCACCGTTGTCCGCAGCGGTGGTGGCCATACTGTCCGGCATCAAGCTGAAGCCCGAGCAGCTGGGGGCGATGGTCGAGGTCGTCAAGGAATGCGGATCTCTGACCAAGAGTGCCTTCAAGTCCCTCCTCGACATGGCTCCTAGCACGGCGGCTCGCGCTCGTGTCGAACGGCTGGTTGTCGTAGTGGACGACGAGGACGTGTGGGCGAAGCCGGAGGACCTCCCCGGACGTCTGGAGCTGAAACCAGCGGAGAGAAGTCTCTACCGACTTCTGGCCAACGAGGACCTGCTCTGGGTGGGACAGGGCGCACTACGGGTCGCCGCTCGTTTGAACGATAGTAACTCGGACCGTACGAACAGGCTCAGCGACGGCCGGGTGAACCTCGTGAAACTGGTCGGAGCGGGGGAGGACGCGCCCCTGCGTATGGCGGCGCTACGCCTGATCGGAAACACCTTGTGCCGGGCCAAGGAACCACTCTGCTATGAGTGCCCCTTGAGCAAGTACTGCGCCGGGAGGGACGACACGTCGGGTGGTGTGTTCACCCACGCGTTGGACGAGTCGCAGAGGCGGATGTCGGAGCCTGCTCAAGCCCCTGAGACCGTGTGCCGCACCGCCGGGCAAGACTGAGCGCTGCTCGTTCGAGGTCGGTGCCGATCTCGCACTCCCAGATCCGCACCACTGTCCATCCGGAAGCCTCCGCGGCCTTGATGTTGCGGAGGTCCCGCTCCTTGTTCACCTTGATCTTCGCCGTCCACAGGGAGGCGTTCGGTCCCCTGAAGACCGTGGGTGGAGCAGCTGTGCCAGAAACACCCGTCGACGAACACTGCTATGTAGCACCGGGGCAGGACGAAGTCAGCCGTACAACGAGTCCCCACTCTGAGCTGGAGTCGGCAGCGGAGCCCGAGTCGGTGCACGGTCCTCCGGAGAGCCACCTCGGGGGCGGTGTCACGCACGCATCGACCGCGGACATGCTTGCCTTCGCCCGTGCTGACCGCCTGACGTGTTCTCAGCCCCGTCATCTTCCTGGTTTTAGGCCGTCCGCAGCCCTCTGAGGTGAGAGTGTCACACTCTCCTCATGCTTCGGGGAGCAGCTGAGCTTCGCATCGACGACCAGGGGCTGGGTCGAACTCCCCGTCGGGCTTCTCGCCGAGGCCGGCATCTCGCCGGGCACCGAGTCGTGGTTCAGCGAAGGTGACGGGCGGATCGTCTTCAGACGGGCAGAGGACGCGACGAGAGACCTGATCAAGAAGGGACACCTCTGACGTGCTGGTGCGGTCACGTCAGGCGGGACCCCACTCGTCACGAACCAGGATTAAACCCCAGTCGTAGCGCCTCGCTGCGGGCGTGCAGGGCTTGGGCTGCCTGCGTCTCGGTAACCTGTTGGCCGAGTTCGAGACGCTTTCCGACGAACAGGGCCAGCTGTCGCTGCCATGGTTCGAGCCTGCGGGTCTCCTTGGCCCAGCGCTCGATTGCGCACCACTCGTCCGCTGGGACCAGAGCCACCTCTTCGCCTGTTCCCTGGCCGGTTCCCGTACCGCCCGCGAGTGCAGCCTCGTCCAGAGGATGGTCCAGCAGCTCCGCCTGCAAGGCGGGGGGCGTCGACCAGCGCACCCGGGACACGGCGTCCCAACACGTTACCTTCTTGGCCCATTCACCCGCGTGGGTCCCCTCCAGAGGAGTGGTCACCACTCGCATGACGCGCGGACACAGGTCGTGGAGCGCAGCCTCCAGCGCCGGCGAGACTCCCTGCTCCCGCCAGATCCGGTCGAGGTCGATCCGGCGGTCGGTCGCCCGGGACAGGCGGGCCATGGTGTAGGTGGTGACCATGCTCTTGCTACTGGCTGCTCCGTGGAAGGCGGCAATGCGGTCCACTGACCTGAACAGAATGGCCATGGCGATCACTCGTTGGCAGTACTGGACGTCGACGAGAGGCGGCGTCTCTTGGAGACGGAGCATGAACTCGACGAAGTTCTTCTGCGCGGCCCGACTCACGAGGTACGGCATCTGGTGCCACGAGTGGACGAACTTTGCGAGGTCCTCCTTCTTGAACTTTTGCTTCGACGGATTCAGCTTCTGGAACTCCCGTCGCCGGGCAGACGTGCGGGCCTTCGCCAGGTCATCCGTGTACTGGCCGCGCGCCCGTTCGTAGAACCAGTGGGTCTCCTGCCCGCTGCCGTCCGTGGAGGGGGCCCAGAGGGAGCGGGTGATGCGCTGGATCTCCACGTGGTAGTCGTGGTTGGAGCTGAAGTCGATCTGGCTCACCTTGTTTTGCGTGTTGGAGTACTCCGAGATCTTCGGAACGATCTCCGCGAGCCGGTCAGGAGACACCTCCGTCAGCTTCATCTGGACCCGGACGTGGGACAGGTCGGCTTTGTCACGGCTCTGGGCGTAGTGGAGAGAGGCAGTTGTCTGGCCGCCGTTCACGATCTGGAGTCCGTGCACGCTGGAGATGTGGGTCGGCTCTCCGTCCGGGCCGATCACGAACTCGACCTGCGACGCCGTCGCCGTGATCCCATTGTTGTAGGCGAGGAACCGGCCGGGCGCGTGCAGCAGGGTCTCCCTAATGCCCCGGTTGACCGCCCCACGGGCTTGGAGGAACGAACGGACGTTGAGTTCTAGGAGCCGGGTCCCGTACTCGGAGTACAGCTCGGCGAGCATCTGTCCGGAAACGACCGCCAGGACCACCGAGTGGTCCTCCTCCGGGCTTGGAGCGGACACGCAGGCGAGGGGCGGGTCGAAGGGCACCACGATGGGTTCACCAAGCGCACCCGACGTCGCGTGCCGGTGCAGCCGTGCCAGATCCCACACCTCGTGGGTCACCGGGAGGCCATCGAGATCCGAGGCCGGGACCTCGGTCGAGGTCCCGACCCGGTTGCTGAGCAGAAACAGCCGGATGCGCTGCACCTCCGTGAGGGCCTTCTCGACCGCGGTGCACATGTCGTACACGTCAAACGACTCATCGATGTGCTGCTGCAGCCCGTCCCGACACCGCCGCACGAAGGTCAACAACCGCCGGAAGGCGGTCTCCGTCTGAGCCTTGGTGAACTTGCTCTCCAGCGGGGCCAGCTGAAAGTCCGTCACGAAGAGGTCCAGGGACTCGCCCGACTCACCGATACCGTAACCGTGCACCTCGTGACCGCGGGCCTTGTGATACGCGGTGAAGGTATTGGAAACAACACCGGCCTGCTCCAGGTCTTCGCAGACCCGACGCGTGAACGCCTCCGGGGTGGTCGTCCCCTCGGCGTCGGCGGTCGCCTGGACGTCGGCGACAAGGCTCCGCGAGAACCCTGCCAGGCTGAGCTCAGCCATGGGACCCCCCGATCAGTTCCTTCACCTCGTCGGCCGTGGCGCGATAGGCGTCCAGTCCGGAGGTGCTGACGTGGTACGTGCAGTCGCCGACGCCCTCGGGAAGATTCGACTCGATCAGACGCGGGAAATCCCCCCGTACATGCCAGAAGCGCATCTCGCGAACGGTGTATCGGGGCTCGTCGTACAGGTCACGGTGACCGGGAAGGTATCCGGCCTGGATGAGCAGACCGTCGAAGCGGGTGCGGGCAGCGGGGCTTGTGAGCTGCTGACGTATCTCGTCCACCCTTCGGTTCAGGCTCTCTCCGGATCCGCCGCGCCGTTCGTCGAGCTGTGCGAGCACGAGGAGCAGGGCGGGGGTGCCGGTGTCGTCCAGCTGTCTCTCGCTCGCGATGCGGATGCTGCGGGGGCGCTTCGCGATGGTGGCCTTGGTCTCGATGGCAGTCTCGGATAGCTGGAAGTCCTGGTTGCTCCCCGTGGGGCCGGTCCACGCCTCGACGGCCTCGGACTGGGACAGTGAGGCTAGAAGCACGTTGCCCAGTACCAGGAGCTCGCCGTGGAGGCCCCGGCGAGCCTCGGCGCTCAGCCCGTCCCGGCTGACGGCGCGCAGAAGATCCTGCCACCTTCCGAACCTCTCCACGGCGGCTGCCAGAGCCTCCGGTGCCGCCGAAGCGGCTCTGGCAGTGTCGGCAACGTCGGCCACGAGAGGGTTGAAGACCTCTCGGAGGTCCTTCGCGGTTAGGACGACTTGGAGCTCGTACTCCAGGCGGGACACGGCGCTCAGGTTCATCTCGATCCCGGCGGCTCGCGGAAGACGGCCCACCGACCGTACGACCGGGTCCGCCGAGCGGGCGTCGGTCCTCAGCACGAGCATGCGCTGCCGGCCGGGATGGGAGACGGAGAGGAAGACGTCGAGCGGGGCCTCCGGGTGCAGGCGGAGGCGGGAGTGCCCCGGGGATTCCTGAGGGCTCTCCAGCTCGTGCCACGCGTCCTCGGTGACGGTCACGACTCGTCCTCCTCGACGATCGAGTAGATGTCGTCCTGAAGCCAGACGGTGTTGGCGACGTACTCGGTCTTGGATCGGTGTTCCGAGTGGGGGAGGCTCACCTGGAAACCCACGAGAGGTGTCGTCGACGCGACACCGGCGGATGTGACGGGCTTGATGGGATAAATGAGCAGCAGACCCTGGTCAGGGCGACGCTGTCGTCGGATGTACCTGCCCGATGGGTTCTGGGGTACTGCCTTGTCCGCCTTCTTTGCGGCCTTTTCCGCGGCTTCGCGCGCCTTATCTACCTGTATCTCGTCTAGGTCGATCAGTTCGTCCTGAGGGCTGATGATCCGGCGGATCGTGTATCTACCCTCGCTCTCGAAGTCCTCCTTGAGGGAGGCGCGGGTCACAGAGCCAACGGTGTGTCCGGCGATCTCCTTAGGCGACTTCGACGTCGTGCTGTTGACCAGGACGACCGTCCAGTCGGTTAGCTCTCCCACCTTCGCGCACTGGGCGATGTACTTCGCGATGAGCCTCGGTCGGACCCGCTGCGCCATAGGGTCGGTCTCGTAGTCGGAGAGGAAGCCGGCGACCAACTCGGGAGAAACACCGTCCCACTGCAGGTTTTCGCCCTTGGTCGTCACCTTGGGCTCGGCGGTGCTGTCAAGCCGTCGGACGAAGTCCTCAAGCGCCTTGAAGTTGTGGGTGACGGTCCGGTCGACGAGCTTGAAGATCACGGTTTCCGGCCCTTCGCCGGAGTAGCTGAGAAGGATCTTCGTTCCCTTGCGCATCTTGTTGGGCGTGGTCACCGTCAACCCGAGCGACGAAGACCTCACCATCAGCCCGAACTTCGTCGGATCGAGACCGATCGTAGCCATCTCCTCGACCTGCCGGCGCAGTTCGTCGGTGGCAGCCGTGACCTCGACGTAGGCGTTCTCGAGCTCGGGGGTCGTGTAAAGACGGCACAGGTCCTCGTGCTTCGGCCGGTACCCGAACCACCGCCCCATCTGGAGGAGGGCATCGTACGACTTCGACCAGCGCAGGTAGTAGCTGACCGTCAAACCTTCGAGGGTGAGGCCGCGGGAAAGTTTCTGTCCTCCCACGGCGATCACGGAGAGGCCATTTTTGCGGTTCTCGTAGTAGTCGAGTGCATCCTTGGACGTGCCGTTCACCGTTTTGACCTGGATCTTCCGGATGGCATCAAGGAGTTCCGCCGAAACCTGGTCCCACGTGAGGCGTTCGGCCTCGTCTGTTGGGAAATGTTCCGTGGTGGGGGCGAACTTCTGCTCCCAGAGCTCCCGGAGCTCCTCACGGAGTGCAGGGCCCTTGCCGTACCGGTCCCGGAGCGTGTCGACTAGGAGACGCAGGTGGTCGTCGACTTGGTCCCGCACCAGTCCCTGCACCAAGGTGAAGCGGGTGACGTGCACCAGCATCGAGTTGTGCACCTTCGTCTGTCCCCTGGCCCGCCGAGCCGCACAGGCGAGCACGAACGAGGAGATCGCCTCACGCAGGGACCCGGGCAGCTCGACTCCAGGAGCGTCGCCTGACTTGTGCTTGGCGGGAAGCCAGGCTTCGGCGTCCTTCACGTGGCATACCAGCGGCAGAGGCGGCGTATCCTCCTCGTCATCGTCGTCGACCTTGAGACCGAAAACACGCTCGGGACCGAGGTAGTTGGAGGGTGAGGGGAGGCTGCGGATGAAGCTCGCAGGAAAGAGGTCCTCCCCGACCTTTTCGCTTTTCGCCTCAGGGTTGATGTAGATGTTGGCGAACGGCGTAGCCGTGTAGCCGACGTACGCCGACTGATCGAAGGTGTTGACGAGGGCACGTATCGCGGCGTTGGTCTTCGTCGGGTCCGCGTCGTCGTCCTTGGTTGTGTCGATCGAGGCGTTGTCGGCCTCGTCGTCGATGACGAGCAAAGGAAGGTTCTTCACGACCTCCTTGCCGTTCTCGTTCTCGGTCCCGTGGACGTCGACCACCCACTTACGCACGTACTCAAGAAGTTGATAGTGCTTCTTGACGACGAGCACCACGGGGAAGCTGCCGAGGGGGAAGTTGGTGTGGGACGCCGTCTTCTTGCCGAAGTCACCCTTCGCGGTGCTGTTCGTCGGTGAGGCGATGTCGAGCTTCTTCGCGAGGGGCATTCGGCCCGCACCGATGAGCCGGGACTTGCCGACCTCGTTGGACCGCCTGTAGTGCTGGGTGTCGAAACCCAGGAGTCCCTCGTCGATCCGCAGCTGTGTCTGGCTGCGGAGGTCGTCGTGGATGCCGGCGAGCACCACGACAAGCCGGTAACCGGCGTCGACGGCCTTGGCGGCGAGCCCGATGTACTGGCCGGTCTTGCCCGACTGCACCTGACCGATTACGAGACCTTTACGGCTCCAGGAACCGGTGCGACGCGGGTCCTCCAGCTGGCTCAGCACGTCATCGGAGCTCTGGTCCAGCCGCCGCACGACCAACGGCGGAAGGTTCACCACGTCTTCGAGGTAGCGCCGGTAGCGCTCCCAGAAGTCCCAGTCGCGGTCGTTCTTCGCCTCTGGCAGCCACGGTTCGTGCCCCTTGGAGTCCGTGAGTCCTGAGGACCGCTCCTGGAACACGGCGGTCATGGCCTCGATCTCCTTGGCCAGTTGATCCCGGTCCAGGGGTTCGCCCTGCGCAGCCAGCATTCCGAAGATGACGTTGACCGCGTTCTGCACTTCGTCCGTCTTCGGCTGACGATCCTGTGGCAGGAATCCGAGAACCAGGCGCTTGGCCTTGGCCATGGGTTCGTCAGGAACGGTGCTCACGGGGGACCTCCAGCTGGACGGCGAGGGTGGCGAACAGGGGCAGGGTAAGGGCGATCACTGACAGTGGGCCTATTTACTCCAGAATCCCTGCATCTGGTCGAAGGGCGGCATGGTGCGCAGCCTCTCGCGTGAGGCAGAGGGTGAGCGGCCGCCGGAGACCAGCGACTCGTAGATGCGCTGTGCGACTTCAAGAGCAGCGTCGTCGGCGGGCCCTGGTCCACCGAACGGCTCCGGGTCGTCGCTGGTGTCTGTCTCGTGCATCACGCGGAGGGCGGCGACCGGCACCGTCTCCTCCAAGAGGCGGATCAACGCGCGCACGTCGGCCGTGTTGTTGCCGCCGGGCCTCAGAGCAGCCTGAACCAGTGGGTGGCTGCGGTTGATCCTGCAGGTGACCTTGCCGTCCGGCCGACGCACGGTCCACGCGTACGACAGAGGATCACCGTGTATACGTGCAGCGACCTGTCCTCGGTGCCTCAGCACGTCTGCGGCTCTTGTCCGTGCCTGTCGCGCGATGCGGTTCAGGTGCGGACGGAGGCCAACGGGCGGAACAACGCTCGACTTCTTCACGTCGACGCCCCACTCGGTGTCCGTCTCTGCCGGGATGTCGACGGCGATACGGGCCAGGTTGTACTTCTCCTCGCGGCGTATCCCACGTTGCCCCAGCCAGTCGCCTGCCTGGATCAGACGGTTCCGGCGGTAGACGTAGAACCCCTGCTGGTCGAGCCAGCCCTGCGGTCCCGCGGCTCTGGCGTACTCTTCCGGGGTAAGCCGGTGGGCGCTGGGAAGGATGAACGCCTCGACCCGTACAGATCCACCGCCGAGCGGCAGTTCCTCGGTAGGGAGTCGCTGCACCGAGGGGTGGTTACCCATGAACGGATCCCAGGGTTCGACCGGGGTTCCGGAGACTCGGAGGTTCCGACACCGACTTCCGGTGAGGAAACGAGCGAAGACCATGCCGAGGTGGGACTCCGTGCGGCTGGCCTCGGCGTAGAACTGCTTCTGGGTGTGCTCGTCGCCCTCGCTGACAGCGCCGTCGTGGTACCCGTTGAGTCGTCGCCAGAGCACGACGGTGCCACGGCCGGTGGTACCTCGGACTTTGTCGAGCACGGCTGTGGTGGCGTCGTCGGCCCCGTGGAGCAGCCGCCATTGACCGAACTGCTCGACGATGTCGAGGTCCCACGTACGGGTGTGCCACTCCCCGGCGGTGGCGGTGGACACGGTGAGCTGTCTCGCCTGTGAGAACGAGGCGGACTTCAGGCCGATACCGAAGCGACCCAGGTCGGTGGAGGAGCGCGACGTGGCGGGCCCTCGAGCCGCCACAGTCATGGCCGTGACGAGTTCCTCGGCGGACATGCCCCAGCCGTCGTCGACGACTGCAATCCACGAGTCCTGTCCTGCCCAGGTGAACTCGACGTTGATGTTGCGAGCTTCCACCGAGATGCTGTTGTCCACGAGGTCCGCGATGGCGGCTGGCAGTGAGTACCCAAGTGAGCTGAGCGAAGCCACCATGCCCGCAGGTTCAGGGGCCGCGATGTCGTACGCCATGGATGGTTCCAGCCCTGCTTCCCCCGTTACGGACACTGCTCGGTGTGCGGCTGTCTCAGGGGCCCACTCCAACCAAGCGGGCGAGCAACCCGATTCGGTGGACGCTCTAGCGCACGTCCGGTCCATCGCACACGACAAGCCCCCGCACAGGGTTGATAGTACGGGGTTGCCTTCTTGGAGGCCCAACAGATGCTCCTGCGACAAATAGGCCGCCGCCCGGCGCAGAATCTCGTTCTCCTGCTCCAGCAGCTTGATCCGCCGACGCGCTTCCCTCAGTACCGCGCTCTCTTGACTGGTCACCCCGGGCTTAGAACCTTCATCGATGTCTACACGGCGCACTGTCAGATAGACACTTGCGGAACCGTGGACCATCTGTGGACCGAGCTCGGCCTATCCGTACGCCGCAAGGCACTGACCTGCTGCCATAGCAGACTCCCACAGGGCCTCCGGAGCCGAGTGCGCAGGTTCGAATCCTGCCGTGGGCACACTGTGCAAGTGTGCCCAAGACCCCGCCATCAGCGGTTTCGCTGAGGACGGGGTCTTCGCGTATGTGCAGGCGGTCCATTGGCGCGTGCCGCTGTCGGGTTTCAGAGACCAACAACGAGGCGACCTCCCCGGTGTCGTGCCGTGCTCGGCTGCTTACTGAGATTGAACTCGTAGTGTCGTAGGGGCTGTTGAGAGTCTGGCTGGTGCGGTATGACCGTTGTATGCGGTATCCACAGGGTGGCGGGCTGACTGCCGAACGGCAGCGTTTCCGCGAGGAGTTACGGGTCCGGGCAGCCGAGCGGTTCGCGGGTGGTGAGGCGAGTTCGGCGATTGCCAGGGATCTGCGGGTCAGCGTCCGCTCCGTGCAGCGGTGGCGGCTGGCCTGGGAGGAAGGCGGCCCGCGGGCTCTGCGTTCGCAGGGACCGGCGTCGCTGCCCAGGCTGAGTGATGCCCAGTTCGCCTCCCTGGAGGCGGAGTTGGCCAAGGGGCCGGCCGCGCACGGCTGGGAGGACCAGCGCTGGACTTTGGCCCGTATCAAGACGCTGATCGGTCGGCGCTTCCACCTGACCTACACGATCCAGGGCGTACGCAAGCTCCTGGTCCGCAACGGCTGGTCCTGCCAGGTCCCGGCCCGCCGTGCTCTCGAGCGTGACGACGATGCCGTCACGGGATGGGTGAAGGTGGTGTGGCCGTGCGCGGAAGGCTCGCAGCGGCCCGTGGAGCCTGGCTCGTCTTCGAGGACGAGGCCGGCTTCTCCATGACGCCGCCGCAGGTGAAGACCTGGTCGCAACGCGGCCGGACCCCGGTGGTCCGCGTTCGCGGCCGGTCCCGCAGACGCGTTTCCATCGCCGCCCTGACCTGCTACAAACCCGGCCACAGATCACGGCTGATCTACCGGCCCCGACCAGACGACGGCCGGCGCGACGGACGCAAGAGCTTCTCCTGGCGCGACTACCGCGACCTGCTGACCGCCGCCCACCAGCAGCTCGGCGGCCCCATCGTCCTGGTCAGGGACAACCTCAACGTCCACAAGGCCGCCGGCCTGCGCGAGTTCGCCGAGAACCGCGACTGGCTGACCATTTACTACCTGCCGCCCTACGCACCCGACCTCAACCCCGTCGAAGGAATCTGGTCGCTCCTGCGACGCGGCTGGCTCTCCAACGTCGCCTTCCACACCCCGGACCATCTCATCCAGACCGTCCGCCGCGGCCTGCGACACATCCAGTACCGCAGCCACCTCATCGACGGCTGCCTCACCGAGACCGGCCTCGCCATCAGAACCGACTGAACCAACACGACATCACGAGTTCAATCTCAGTAGATCGGCGGCATGACGGACTGGTCTCGGCTCCACCACGCCTACGGAACGGCAGAAGACATCTCCGGCCTGCTTGACGCGGTGGGGTCGGACGCGGAGGACCCCGGCTGGGACGACCTCTGGTCCCGGCTGTGTCATCAGGGCACCGTCTATCCGGCGAGCTACGCGGCCCTGCCCGCCCTGACGGGCATGGCGCGTCGGTGGTCAGCGGCGGACCGGAGGGCGCCCCTCAGTCTGGCCGGCTCCATCGTGGCCAGTACAGATCGGCCCCACGGCCACGAGGATCCCCAAGTCGCCTACGCCTCCCAGATGTCCGACCTGGCGCAACTCACCGAGGAAGCCCTGCGGGACCCGGGACTTGCCGACGACCCCACGAACTACGTCGACCTGCTGGGCGCACTGCTGAGTTTCGAGGGCGTCGAGATCTGGGGCGAGCAGCTCGGCGGGCTGAACGACGAGGAGTACGAGGTCCCCTGCCCCTCGTGCAGCGCGGAGAACTTCATAGCTTTCGGCGAGTACGGCTTCTTCTCGACGACCGACAGCATGTACATGAAGGCCTCCACCACGGCGAGGCAGGTGCCGCTGCGACCGCAGGCACCCGCGGCTTTGGCAGGGCTGGCCCAAAGGCTCCACTCCCGCGCACTCGCCGACAGCCAGCCGGACATCGCGCGCAAGTTGACCTACGTCTTCGGTGACGCGCTGTGCGCCGAGTGCGATGCCGTCTTCAGCGTCGCCGAAGCCATCGCGTCCCGGTGGGGCTGACGACACTGCCTCGTCCTGCTGCCTGCCAAGGTCCACTTCTCGTAGCGGTTCAGTAGGCCCTCAACGCTGTTGCCGACGCTCGGCCACCTCCGTGGGGTCGACGCCGGCGTTGAGTCACGCGACAGCGCCGAGTTTCGCCTCGGACCCCGAAGGCCCGACTGCTCTTGTACGACCTCCAAGGTCGCAGTGCGGAGCCCCGGGACCCACAGGGCCCGGGGCTCCCCATCCTTTCGGTGACTACACCGTCCCGAGGACCGCCTTGACGGCGTTGATCACCGGGGCTCCCACATCGCCGACCAGGACCGCAATCCCTGAGATCGTTCGGAGCAGTTCTTTCAGACGCTCGCCTCGCGGGTTCGCAGTGATTTCCCCGGCGGCCGCATCCACGCGGAACTGATCCTGCGCGTCCAGGTGTTGGCGCAGTTTCTGTAGCTCCAGGAGCAGGTTCTTCAGGGCGGCTTCCGCGGATTCCGGGCCTGCGGTGTAGTTCGCCGCCGCCACGATATCGCCGGAGCCGCTGTGTTCCGCCTTGCCGATACTGCCGGCACCGTGCTGGTGGAAGGAGTCCCCGTTCATGACGCCACGATGTTTCCCGAGCCGCCGTGCTGGGCCTTGCCGATACTGCCGGCGCCGTACTGGTTGATGATGTCGCCGTTCACTGCATGAGTGAGGTTGTAGATCACGTTCGCGGTTTCCGGGTGACCGATCGCCCTGGTGATCTCGAAAACCAGGTCCTGGATCTCGCGCAGCGACGTGGACCACACCGCGTGGCGTTGCGTGCCGGCCGTATTGAGCACGAGGCCGTACAACGGCGGCCTGCTCAGGGCTGCGACGAGCCGCCAGACGAACAGGGCCTCCACCGCGATGAGAACCAGAACTCCCCCCTTACCGGCGACACTTGCGAAGATGCCGCCGAAGAGGAGCCAGACGATACTGCGCACGATGAATTTCTTCCATACCGCACCCTGGTTGACCTCCAGCGTGCGTTGCCCGACGTGGGAGATGTTGCGCAATGGATAGGCTTCGCCGCCCACCCACAAAACACCCTCCCTGACTACGACTTGTACGGCTAGCCGATCCAATGTCACGTTCGCCGCCCCCCGACATGGCCGATGTTGGTTAAGACGCTAGCCGAGCCGTGTCAAATCGCGCAGGGTTTTCGGCAGTTGCGGAAGAGATCATCGGCTCTGCTTCCGTTCTACTTTCGATCGAGTTTCTCGGACCTCCCTCTAGGCCGTCTTGTTGCCCGAATTCGAACTCCCGCTCGCCGATGTTTTTGTTGCGGATTTCTTCGTGGCTTTCTTACTCGTGCTCTTTTTTGTCGCACTCTTGCTGCCAGTTGTCCGTTTCGATGATTTGCGCGGCTCGACTGCGGCCTTCTTGGCCGGCTTCTTCTTCGCCCCCGCGTTGATGTGCCGCACTTCCGCCGAACCCCCGTCCCCGCCCCGCGACTTCCGCGCCGCCTTCACGCTGTTCTCCAGGGCGGCCATCAGGTCCAGTACCTTGCCGTCCTCCTTCGGGGAGTCCGCGTGGGGTACCGCCTCGCCCGACGCCTTGGCCGCCACGACCTCCTCCAGGGCCTCCCGGTACTCGTCGTGCAGGTCCGCCAGGTCGACCTCGCCGAGGGTGTCCATCAGGGCGTCCGCCAGGTCGAGTTCCTTGTCGCGGACCTTGACGTCCGCGGTGCCGGGGGCGACGTCCTCGGGGGTGCGGATCTCGTCCGGCCAGAGCAGGCCGTGCAGGGCGATGACGTCGTCCGTCACGCGCAGCATGCCGAGGCGCTCGCGGCCGCGCAGGGCGAAGCGGGCGATGGCGACCTTCTCCGTGCGCTTCAGCGCCTCGCGCAGCAACGTGTACGGCTTCGTCGCCGGGGCGCCGTTCGCGGAGAGGTAGTACGCCGTTTCCATCTGGAGGGGGTCGACGCTGTCGGACGGTACGAAGGCCACGATGTCGATCGTCTTGGCGGTGGGGGGCGGCAGGTGGGCCAGGTCCTCGTCGGTGATCGGGATCATCGTGCCGTCGGCGTCCTCGTAGGCCTTGCCGATCTCCGCGCTGTCGACCTCCTGGTCGTCGAGTTCGCAGACCTTGCGGTAGCGGATGCGGCCGCCGTCCTCCGTGTGGATCTGGCGGAACGAGATCGTGTGGTTCTCGGTGGCGTTCATCAGCTTGACCGGGATGCTGACCAGGCCGAACGCGATCGCGCCGTTCCAAATGGAGCGCACGGGCCGCTCCTTTCCGGATCCGGATTCGCCAGGTTTGTGTGCGATTGTCATCGTATGACGCCGATCGCTGAAGTGGCTGGGCGGAGGATCACGCTCAGCAACCTGGACAAGGTGCTGCATCCCGCGACCGGGTTCACGAAGGGTGAGGCGCTGCACTACTACGCGAGCGTCGCGGAGGTGCTGCTGCCGCACCTGCACGACCGGCCGCTCTCCTTCCTGCGCTACCCCGACGGGCCCGACGGACAGGTCTTCTTCGCCAAGAACGTGCCCCCGGGTACGCCCGACTGGGTCACCACCGCCGAGGTGCCGCGCAACGAGGGACCCGCGCGGATGGTGCTCGTGCAGGACCTGCCGACGCTGATGTGGGCGGCGAACCTGGTGACCGAGTTCCACACTCCCCAGTGGGTGGTCCAGGACCCCGGGCAGGCCGACCGCATCGTGTTCGACCTCGACCCCGGCGCCCCCGCGAGCGTCGTGGAGTGCTGCGAGGTCGCCCTGTGGCTGCGGGAACGGCTCGCGGCGGACGGGATCGCGGCGTACGCGAAGACGTCCGGGTCGAAGGGGCTGCACCTGCTGGCGGCGGTGCGCCCGACATCGGCCGCGCGGACCACGGAGTACGCGAAGCAGCTCGCGGTGGAGGCGGAGCAGGCGTTGCCGGGGCTGGCACTGCATCTGATGACCCGGAGCCTGCGGCCCGGGAAGGTGTTCGTCGACTGGAGCCAGAACGCCGCCCGCAAGACCACCGCCGCGCCCTACACGCTGCGCGCCCGTACCGAACCGACCGTGTCGGCGCCCGTGACCTGGGACGAGGTCGAGGCGTGCGGCCGTCCCGAGGACCTGGTCCTGCGCGCGGACGCGGTCGCGGGGCGCGTGGAGCGGGACGGGGACCTGCTCGCGCCGCTCCTCGACGCCTCGGCGCGCGGGGAACTGCCCGACTGAGCCAAGGGCCGCCGCCCCGGGCGGCGTCGGCAAGCCCCCGTCCTCCGGGCACGAGCACGCCCCGGCCTGCCCTGCGGGCACCCATGCCTCCCGGCCGCCGGACCCGCCTTGCGGACACCCCCGGTCTCCCAGCCGCCCCGCGAACACCCCGGTCTCCCAGCCGCCCCGCCCCGCAGGGACCGCGGGGCCTGGGGGCACCGGCCCTCAAGCCCCCCGCCTCCAGGCCGTCTCGCCCCGCCCAGCCCCGCAGGGGCACCCCGACCCATCGGGCACCGCCGCCACGAAGCACCCCCGGCCCCGGGCCACCCCGCCCCACAGGCACCGTCCCGCTCAACCACCGCCCCGCCCCGCAGGCACCCCCAGCCACCGGGCCCCGCCCCGCTCTACACCCGCCCCCACGTGTGCCGGTCCCGGGCCAGTGCGTACAGCGACTGCGCGTCCGCCGGTTTCAGGACGCCGCCCAGGCGGGACAGGCCCGACAGGTCCGCGTCGGTCACCACGCGCACCTCCCGCAGTGGTGCCGCCACCGAGAGACGGGCCGGGGACGCCAGCGCCAGTACCGGGTGGACCTCCGCCGTCAGCGCGTACGAGGCGCGGTCGGCGTCGGAGCGTACGCGGCGCAGCAGCGGGTGGGGTTCGCGGTGGCCGAGGGCGACCATCGGGTCGGCGACGTGCACCCGCTGCTTGCGGGCGTACAGGGCGTGCACGGCGAACAGGCCGCCGGGGCCGATCAGCAGGTGGTGCAGGCGGTCTCCGCCGGGCAGCGGCACGGAGTGCACGACGTGCCAGCCGGCGCCTTCGAGGCGGTCCAGGGCGTCGCCCACGCACTGTTCCGCCGCCAGTGCCCGGCGGCGCGGGTCCGGGCGCAGCCGCGACGTGGGCGTGCCGTCGCGGTCCAGGGCCGTCAGCAGCGCCTCGCCGGGGCGGTTGGGCGCCAGGTCGTCGTCCGGGTGCAGGCTGAGCTGCGCCAGCTCGGCCGGGGTCGGCACCGGGGGCGGGCCGACGGAGACCGGGCCGCCGGTCAGGAAGGGGCGGAGGGCGTCGAGCACGCCCTGCCTGTGGTCCTCGCTCAGCAGGTTGACCCGGCCCGCCTCCCTGTCGTACCAGGCCACGTTGCGTCCGTCGGCGAGACAGACGTACAGCCGCTCCTGTCCGTGACGCCTGGTCGGTACGACGCGCAGTCCGCTCATGCACCTCACCCCTCGACCATGGGACCAGGCAGGTGCTCGCGGGGCAATAACCCGGTTACCTTTGAGGGGAGTTGGGTGCCGGCGGGTTGGGGGAGGCACGGGTGCGGACCAGTGAGAGACGTCCCGACGTTCCGGCTCCGGAGCGTCCGTGGAGCGAGATCGTGCCGGGCCTGTGGATGGGCGGCCACGAATTCCGTTCCGGGGCGGGGCAGTTGAGGTTCGCCGTGGTGCACGGCGAGTTCGACCTGGTGCATACGCTGCTGCGGCTGCCGGGGCACGGGCCCGACCCGGGCGTGGAGCACCAGGTGTGGCCGATTCCGGACGGGCCCCTCGACGGTACGCAGCTCGCGGGCGTCATCCGGCTGGCGCGGGCGGCCGGCGACGCGGTGGACGAGGGCCGCAAGGTGCTCGTGCGGTGCTACCACGGCTACAACCGCTCGGGGCTCGTGGTCGCGCAGGTGCTGGTGGGGCAGGGGCACTCGGCGGACGACGCGATCCGGATCGTACGGGCGCGGCGCTCGCCGTGGGCGCTGCACAACGAGCGGTTCGTCGAGTACCTGCGGGTGGGGCTGTCCACGGCGCGGCTGCTGGAGGACCTGGCCGAGTAGGCCGCGGCGGACGGGCGAGCGGACGGACTGGCGGGCGGACGGGCGCGGGGACGCCCGGAGCGCACGCTGTGCCGCCGGGACCCGGTTGACGGCGTCTCAGGCGTCTCAGGCGCCCCCGCGGGTCCCTCGCCGCGACCCGGTCTCCCCGATGGCGCAGCCTGCCGGGCGTCGGCCCCCGGACACTCCTAATGTGGCGGTGAGTCCGCTTCACCCCCTTTCGGGAGTCCCGTTCCAGGGCTCCGACCGCGACACGGAGGTGTCCCCCATGTCCCTGCGTTCCTCCTCCCTGCGTTCCGCTCTCACCCGTCTGGCCATAGTGACCGCCGCAGGCGCCCTCGCGGCCGGCGCCGCCGTGACGCCCGCCGTCGCCGACGACGGCTGGGGCGGCTCCGACAGCGGCCACGGCCGCTACGACGACGGGCAGCAGGTGGGTGGCGACCGCGGCGACCACGGCCGGGACAACCCGCGCCGCTACAAGGGCCGGATCACCGCCAACGGCGGGCTGACCCTGCGCAGCGCGCCGAACCGCGGCGCCCGGATCATCCGTGTCGCACGCCAGGGTGAGATCGTCTCGATCTACTGCAAGACGTCCGGCGACAACGTGCAGGGCAACCGGCTCTGGTACCTGCTCACGGACGGCACCTGGGCGTGGGGCGCGGCGTACTACATCGACAACATCGGGCCCGCGCCTCGATGGTGCTGAGCGCCGGCGCCGCCGGTGCGGCGGCACGGGCGGGCGGGTCCCGGACATGAACACCGCCGGGACCGCCCCGCGGACGGCGGAGGCGCCCACCCCCGCCGTCCGCCCGCCCGGACGCCGCGGCACCGAACTCGCGCTGCTCGCGCTCGCGGTGCTGCTGTCCGTCTTCGGCTACTGCGACGTCGGCCTCGCGAAGAACGGCAACGTCCCGCCCGGCGCCGCAGGTTACGGCGCCGGGCTCGGCGTGCTCGCCCTGCTGGCACATCTCGCGGTGCGGCTGCGCGCCCCGTGTGCGGACCCGCTGCTGCTGCCGATCGGCGTGCTGCTCAACGGACTTGGGCTGGTGCTGATCTACCGGCTCGACCTGGAGACACCGGGAGACCCGGCCGCGCCCGCCCAACTCGTCTGGTCCACGCTGGGGGTGACCCTCTTCATCGTGGTGGTGCTGGCGCTGCGCGACCACCGGGTGCTCCAGCGCTACGCCTACGTGTGCGTGGCCGCGGCTCTCGCGCTGCTGACGCTGCCGATCCTGTTCCCGGCGGTGAACGGCGCCCGCATCTGGATCAGGATCGCCGGATTCTCCATCCAGCCGGGCGAGTTCGCGAAGGTGCTGCTCGCGGTGTTCTTCGCGGCGTACCTCGCCACCAACCACCGGGCGCTGTCGCACCCGGGCCGCCGCGTGTGGGGGGTGCAACTGCCCACGGGGCGGGTGCTGGGGCCGGTCCTCGCGGTGTGGCTGCTGAGTGTCGGTGTGCTGGTGCTCGAACGGGACCTGGGGACCTCGCTGTTGTTCTTCGGGCTGTTCGTCGTGCTGCTCTACGCGGCCACGGGGCTCACCGGCTGGATCGCCCTGGGGCTGCTGCTCGCGGGACTCGGCGCGGTGGCCGTGGGCCGGCTCGAACCGCACGTGCACACCCGGGTGGAGGACTGGCTGCACCCCTTCGCGTCGATCGACGCGGGCCTCGGGGCCAACCAACTCGCCCAGTCACTCTTCGCGTTCGCGGCCGGCGGCGTCCTGGGGACCGGTCTCGGGCTCGGGCATTCGGTGCTGATCGGCTTCGCGGCGAAGTCGGACTTCATCCTCGCGACGGCGGGCGAGGAACTGGGGCTCGCCGGGCTCTCCGCGGTGTTCCTGCTGTACGGGCTGCTGGTGGAGCGCGGCTTCCGGGCGGGCCTGGCGCTGCGCGACCCGTTCGGGAGGCTGCTGGCGGTGGGGCTCGCCTCGATCGTCGCCCTCCAGGTGTTCGTGATCGCGGGCGGTGTCACCGGGCTGATCCCGCTGACCGGCATGGCGATGCCGTTCCTCGCGCAGGGCGGCTCGTCGGTGGTGACCAACTGGGCGATCGTGGCCCTGCTGATCCGCCTGAGCGACCGGGCCCGACGGCAGGACGCGGAACCGGACCCCGACCCGGACCCGGGCAGGGCGGCCGGTGACCGTGCGCGGGCGCCGGACGCGGAGGCGGCCGCCTCCGGCAGGCAGGCCGCCGCCCGCGCCGCCTACCGCGCGCAGGTGCGCAGGTATCCCGTAGCCGGTCACAGGGCGCCCACCCGCCCGGACCGTACGGGCGACGACCCCGGCACCGCACCCGCCGAGGAGGGCGCCCGGTGACGCGCTACATCCGCCACACCGCCGTGTTCTGCGGGCTGCTGCTGGTGGCGCTGCTCGTGAACGCGGCGCGCATCCAGGTCGTGCAGGCGGGCCGTTACGACGACAGTCCGGCCAACCGCCGTGCCACGATCGCCCGTTACGGCCAGGTGCGCGGCGACATCCTGGTCGGCGGGCGCGCGGTCACCGGGTCGCGGGACAGCGGCGAGCAGTTGCGGTACGAACGGACGTACCGGGAGGGGCCGTTGTACGCGCCGGTGACCGGCTTCGCCTCGCAGGGGTACGGCACGGCGCTGCTGGAGAACAGCGAGGACGGCGTGCTGTCGGGCACCGACCCCGCGCTCTCGCTGTTCCCGCTCGGCAACGACCTGACCCGGGCGCGCAGCGCGGGCGGCCACGTGGTGACGACCCTCGACGCGGACGCGCAGCGGGCCGCGTTCCGGGGGCTGGGCGGGCGCAAGGGCGCGGTGGCGGCGATCGAGCCGTCGACGGGGAAGATCCTGGCGCTGGTGTCCACCCCGTCGTACGACCCGCAGTCGCTGGCCGGCAACGGGGCGGCGGCGACCCGGGCGTGGAAGGCGCTGAACGCCGACCCGGACCAGCCGATGCTGAACCGGGCGGCCCGCCAGACGTATCCCCCGGGCTCGACGTTCAAGGTGGTCACCGCGGCGGCGGCGCTGGACGCCGGGGTCGTGCGGGACGTGGACGAGCCGACCGTCTCCCCCGACCCGTACACCCTGCCGGGCACCACGACGACGCTGAGCAACGAGGTGGAGGGGTGCGAGAACGCCTCGCTCCGGTACGCCTTCGCGTGGTCGTGCAACACGGTGTTCGCGAAGCTCGGCGCGGACGTCGGCAAGGCGGACATGGGCGCGACGGCCGACGGGTTCGGCTTCAACGACGCCGGGCTGCGCATCCCGTACCCGGTGGCGACGAGCACCTTCGACACGAACGTGGACCGGGCGCAGCTCGCGCTGTCGTCGATCGGGCAGTACAACACGCGGGCGACCCCGCTCCAGATGGCCGAGGTCGCGGCGGCGGTGGCGAACGGCGGGCAGGTGCGGCCGCCCTACCTCGTGGAGCGGACGACCACCTCGGACGGCGACACGGTCTCCTCGGGCGGCCCGCGCGAGACGCGGCGCGCGATGAACCCGGCGACCGCGATGCGCATGAAGGAACTGATGACCGACGTGGTCACCGAGGGCACCGGCAAGAACGCCGCGATCCCCGGCGCGACCGTGGGCGGCAAGACCGGCACGGCCCAGCACGGCATCGGGAACACGGGGACGCCGTACGCGTGGTTCGTGTCCTGGGCGCAGGGCGAGCACGACTTCGAGCCGAAGGTCGCGGTGGCGGTGGTGGTCGAGGACGCGTCCGCGAACCGCGGGGACATCACCGGCGGCGGGGTGGCGGCGCCGATCGCGCGGGCGGTCATGACGACGGTGCTCGGCGGCGGGCGGGACTGAGCAGGGCCGGGGCGGCGGACGTCCAGTGGGTGAAACGGCGCTCCCGCGCGGCCCGCGCCCGCTACGTTCGCGAACCATGACTGACTCCTCGAACGGATACGAACTGGCAGAGGTCAACATCGGGCGCACCGCCGCGCCCCTGGACTCGGCCCGGCTGAAGGACTTCGTCGACAACCTCGACGTCGTGAACGCGGACGCGGACGCGGCCGACGGGTTCGTGTGGCGGCTGGTGGGCGACACGGGCAACGCGACGGACATCCGGGTCCTCGGTGACGCGTCGATGCTGATCAACATGTCGGTGTGGCGGGACGCGAACGCGTTGACCGCGTACATGTACCAGGGCCGGCACCGGGAGTTGCTGGCGCGCCGCCGGGAGTTCTTCGAGCCGTTGCGGGAGGTCGTGGTCGCCCTGTGGTGGGTGCCCGCGGGGCACCGCCCGAGCGTCGCCGAGGCGGAGGAGCGGCTGCTGCACCTGCGCGCGCACGGGCCGACGCCGTACGCGTTCACGCTGCGCGCGTCGTTCCCGGCGGGGCCGGCGCTGCCGGGGATTCCCGGGCCCGCGACGGAGTCGGCGCTTCCGGCGGCCGCCGAGGGCCTGGGGTGCCCGGCCTGACCTCGCCGGGGCCGCCCGGGGAAGGGGGTGCGGTCCGGCCGGGCCGCACCCCCCTCGGCCGGAGGCGGTGCCAACAAGTCGTGCGGGAGGGATTGACGGTCTTGCTGACAGGCAGTCTCATAAGGGGTGACCGCTGGTAACTCGGCCGGTGCTCCTTCGGGTCGCCGCTCGCCGGGTACTTCCGCGTCCCCGTTGCCGTCCCGTACGACGAGGTGGAACAGCCATGACGACCCTGACGGAATCCGACGCGCTCGACGGTCTGCGCGACGCGCTCGGACTGCTCAAGGACCGCGAGCAGGTGGCCGAGCGGCTGCTCGACTCGTCGGCCAAGCACTCCTTCGACCCGGACAAGGAACTGGACTGGGAGGCGCCCTTCGAGGAGGGCAAGTGGTTCTGGCCGCCGGAGCTGGTCTCGCTCTACGGCACCCCGATGTGGAAGCGGATGAGCGAGGAGCAGCGCATCGCGCTCTCCCAGCACGAGGCCGCGGCCCTCGCCTCCCTGGGCATCTGGTTCGAACTGATCCTGATGCAGCTCCTGGTGCGGCACATCTACGACAAGGCTGTCACGAGCGCGCACGTGCGGTACGCGCTCACCGAGATCGAGGACGAGTGCCGGCACTCGAAGATGTTCGCCCGGGTCATCTCCCGCGGTGACACGCCCTGGTACCCGGTGAGCCGGATGCACCAGAACCTGGGCCGGCTCTTCAAGACGATCTCGACGACGCCCGGTTCGTTCACCGCGACGCTGCTCGGCGAGGAAGTCCTCGACTGGATGCAGCGGTTGACGTTCCCGGACGAGCGGGTGCAGACACTGATCCGCGGCGTGACGCGCATCCACGTCGTCGAGGAGGCCCGCCATGTCCGTTACGCGCGCGAGGAGTTGCGGCGCCAGATGATGACGGCGCCGCGCTGGTCGCAGGAGTTCACCCGGGTCACCTCCGGCGAGTTCGCCCGTGTCTTCTCCGAGGCCTTCATCAACCCGGACGTCTACACCAACGTCGGCCTCGACAAGCGCGAGGCGCTGGCGCAGGTGCGGGCCAGCGGCCACCGCCGCGAGGTCATGCAGACCGGCTCGAAGAAGCTGACGGACTTCCTGGACGACATCGGCGTGCTGCGCGGGGTCGGCCGGCGGCTGTGGAAGTCGTCCGGGCTGCTGGCCTGACCGGGACCGGGGCACCGGGCCGGGCGCCCGGCCGGGGACCGTTCGCGGCCGGTCCCGCGGGCGCCGGGAGACCGCCGCCCGGTCCCGCCCGGCCCGTGCCGGGTTACGCTCCGGGCATGACCCCGCAGGCCCCCGTCCGCGCGTACCGGCGGCTCAGTGTCGAGGAGCGGCGCGCACAGCTCCTCGAAGCAGCCCTGGGCCTCTTCGCGCACCGCGCGCCCGACGAGGTCTCCCTCGACGACGTGGCGGAGGCCGCGGGCGTCTCGCGGCCGCTGGTCTACCGCTACTTCCCCGGCGGCAAGCAGCAGTTGTACGAGGCCGCGCTGCGCACCGCCGCCGACGCGCTGCGCGAGTGCTTCGACGAGCCGCGCCAGGGCCCGCTCCTCGCCCGCCTCGGCCGCGCCCTGGACCGCTACCTCGCGTTCGTCGACGAGCACGACGCCGGGTTCAGCGCGCTGCTCCAGGGCGGCAGCGTGGTGGAGACGTCCCGCACCGGCGCCATCGTGGACGGGGTGCGCAGGGCCGCCGCCGACCACGTGCTGCGCCACCTGGGGGCCGCCGACCCGGGGCCCCGGCTGCGGATGACCGTCCGGGTGTGGATCACGGCGGTGGAGGCGGCCTCCCTGATCTGGCTCGACGAGGGCAAGGAACCCGACGTCGGGGAGCTGCGGGACTGGCTGGTGGAGCAGTTCGTGGCGGTGATCACGGTCACCGCGGGCCGTGACCCGCAAACGGCGGCGGTGGTCGCGGACGCGCTGGCGGCGGACGGCCCCCTCGCGGCCGACGGCTGACGGCGCCCCCTCCCCCGGGCGGCGGCCGGGCCGAGGCGCCCCCGCGCCCCGCGACCGGCCCGCCGCCCGCGATGCCCGACACTGGTCCCGTGAAGAGCGAAGACACCGTGTTCGAGGGCGGCCCGCTGGACGGCCGGGTGCTGCCCGTGCTGCTGGGCCCGACCGGGCAGCCGCCCAAGACCTACCGCGTGCCGGTGCCCGACGGGCCGGGCGGTCCGGCCCACGTGCTCGTCTACCGCCGGGAGCCGCGCGGCCACAGCGCGCGGCTCGGCATCCCGCAGGGCTGGAAGTACGTCCACGACCCCGCCCCGGGCACCGGCCGCTCCGGCCCCCGCTGGCCCTGGTCCAAGCCGCGCGGCACCGCGGACGCGGGGGAAGCCGCCGCGCCGGACCGTCCGGCGGATGCCACCGACGAGTGACGCCGCTGGGCCGGCCGCGCACCTCCCGCGCGCGGAGTGCGGCCCGGCGCCCGATGCTCGCGGTGCGTGGCGGAGGGACCGTCGCGCACCGGAGGTGATGACGTGTCAGGAACCCTGTTGCGTCTGGTCTGCACGGCCGCGGTCGCGGCCCAGGTGCTGCTGGTCCCGGCCCCCGCGACGGCGGCGCCCGAACCGCCCGCCGCCCAGGACCGTTCCGTGGCAGCTTTGCTGACGGACCTTCAGAAGCTGTACCGGGAGGCCGAACGGTCCACGGAGACGTTCAACGCCACGGCGGAGAAGCTCAGGGAGGGGCGCGCCGAGACCGCCCGGCTGAACGCCGGACTGGCCCGCGCCCGGCTGGACCTGCACGCCAGCAGGGGCGACGCCGGGCGGCTGGCCCGCCGCCAGTACCAGAGCAGCTCCGGCCTCTCCCCCTACGTACGGCTGCTGCTGGCCCGTGACCCGCAGCACGCGCTCGACCAGGGGCACGTGATCGGACGGCTGGCGCGCGACGCCGCCGGGACGGTGGACCGGCTCACCGGCAGCGAGCACCGGGCGGACGGGCTCGCCCGCGCCGCCCGCAAGGCCCTGAACGCCCAACTCGCGCTCTCCGCGCGGCAGAAGAAGGAACGCGACGACGTCGAGGGCCGGCTGGCCGAGGTCGAGGAACTGCTCGCCTCGCTGAGCGCCGACCGGCTCGCCGCGCTCGCCGCCCTGGAGGAGGACCGAACGGCGGGCGCGCAACGGGAGTTCGAGGACTCCGGTGCCCTCGGCGATGCCCGGACGCCCACCGGGGAGGGCGACCGCGCGGTGCGCTACGCGGTGCGCCAGCTCGGCAAGCCGTACGAGTGGGGCGCCGCGGGGCCCGCCGCCTACGACTGCTCGGGGCTGACCTCGCAGGCGTGGGACAGGGCGGGCACGCCGATCCCCCGCACCAGCCAGGAGCAGTGGGCCCGGCTGCCGCACGTCCCGCTGGACGAACTGCGCCCCGGCGACCTGGTGGTGTACTTCCCGGACGCCACGCACGTCGCCCTCTACCTGGGCGACGGCAAGGTGGTGCAGGCGCCGCGGCCCGGGGCGAGGGTGAAGGTGTCGCCGATCGCGGCGAACCCGGTGCTGGGCGCGGTGCGCCCGGACCCCGGCGGGGAACCGCTGGCGCGGTACTCGCCGCCCCGGTTGCCGCCGGAAGCGGCACAGGGGCCGGACGAGGGCTACGCGTCCCCGTCCGGCCCCCCGCCGACCAGCCTGTGAGCGGGTGGTCCGGTGCGGCTCAGGCCGCGCCGGCCGCGCCCGCGACCTCCGCGAGGTAGGCCTCGGCCTTCTCCGGCTCGAAGAAGAAGTTCTCGAAGTCGGCGGGGTTGTCGAAGCCGTTGGCGAACCGGTCGGCGACGGGCTGGAGTTGGCCGGCCGCGCCGATCAGGTTCAGCACGTGCTCCGGCGGCGGGCCCAGCATCGCGTTGGTCCACTTGGTGACGTGCTGCGCGGTGTTCCAGTAGCGCTCGAAGGTGCCCCGCATCCACTCCTCGTCGAAGGGCTGCTCGCCCCGCTCGACGATGGAGGCGAGATAGGCCGCCGCGCACTTGGACGCGGAGTTCGAACCCTGGCCGGTGATCGGGTCGTTGGCGACGACGACGTCGGCGACACCGAGGACCAGGCCGCCGCCGGGCAGCCTGCCGACGGGGTTGCGCACGGTGGGCGCGTACCGCCCGGCGAGGGTGCCGCCGGCGTCGGTCAGCTCCACCTTCGTGGCCCGCGCGTACTCCCACGGCACGAACTTCTCCATCAGCTCCAGCGTGAGCGCCAGGTGCCGCGCCGGGTCCTTGACGCCCTGGAAGGCGTCCAGCGGGCCGCCGGGCACGCCCTCCCAGAACAGGATGTCGGCGCGGCCCGAGGTGGTCAGCGTCGGCATGACGAACAGCTCGCCGACGCCGGGGACCAGGTTGCAGCGCACCGCGTCGAAGTCGGGGTGCTCGGGGCGCGGGCCCAGGCCGTGCACGTAGGAGACGGCGAGCGCGCGCTGCGGCTCGCTGTACGGGGAGCGCGCGGCGTCGCGGCCGAACATGGAGACGAGTTCGCCCTTGCCGGCCGAGACCAGCACCAGGTCGTAGGTGCGGGAGAAGTAGTCCAGGTCGGAGACGGCGGCGCCGTGGATGACGAGCTGTCCGCCGCGCTGGGCGAACGTCTCCATCCAGCCGGCCATCTTCACGCGCTGGTCCACGGACTGCGCGTACCCGTCGAGCCGGCCCACCCAGTCGATGGCGCGCTGCGAGGGGCCCGGGTCGAAGGAGCCCGGGGCGGCGACGGAGACGCCGAGGCCCTCGATGCGCGGGGCCTGCGACTCCCAGAAGTTGAGCTGGAGGTCGCGCTCGTGCTGGAGGGCGGTGTGGAACATGCACTGCGTCGACATGACCCGGCCCGAACGGATCTCGTCCGCCGTGCGGTTGGACATGAGGGTGACCTCGTAGCCGTTCGACTGGAGGCCTAGCGCGAGCTGGAGTCCGGACTGGCCGGCTCCGACGACGAGTATCTTCCGCATGCGGGGGCTGCTCTCCTACTCGGGTGTGACGTCGAGCGCGTGGCCGACGAGGGCCAGGAGGGTCTCGACCACCGAGATCTTCCGGCGCGCGTCCATGATCATTACAGGTATGTGCGGGGAGACCGTCAGCGCGTCCCGCACGTCCTCCTCGTCGAACTTCTCGCTGCCGTCGAAGTGGTTGACCGCCACCACGTACGGCAGGCCGCAGCTCTCGAAGTAGTCGAGCGCCGGGAAGCAGTCCTTCAGCCGGCGGGTGTCGGCCAGCACGACGGCGCCTATCGCGCCCCGGGTCAGGTCGTCCCACATGAACCAGAACCGCTGCTGGCCCGGTGTGCCGAACAGGTACAGCACCAGGTCGTCGTCGAGCGTGATGCGCCCGAAGTCCATGGCGACCGTGGTGGTCGTCTTGTCCGGCGTCGACGTGAGGTCGTCGGTGCCCTCGCTGGCCTGCGTCATCATCGCCTCGGTCTCCAGAGGCGTGATCTCGGAGGCCGTGGTGACCAGCGTCGTCTTGCCGACGCCGAAGCCGCCCGCCACGACGATCTTCGTGGCGATCGGCGCGCGGGTGCGGTCCGTCTGCCAGGGCCGCAGGTGCTCCTCCTCGTCGAGGAGCGGGGAGACGCCGTAGGCGGCGGCGTCAGAGACGGCGGAGTCCACTCAGCACCCTTTCCAGCAGTGCGCGTTCGGGGCGGCCCGTGCCATGCCCCGTACCGGTTCCGTACACACGGATCTTTCCCTGGTCCGCGAGGTCGCTGAGGAGGACCCGGACCACGCCGAGCGGCATCCTCAGCAGCGCGGCGATCTCGGCCACCGTGCGCATGCGGCGGCACAGTTCGACGATGGCCCGCATCTCCGGCATGACCCGCGTGGTGAGCGAGCCGTTGGGGAGTTCCTTCCGCTCCTCGGGTGCTTCGAGGGCGGCGACGAACGTCTCCACCAGCAGCACGTGGCCGAAGCGCGTCCGGCCGCCGGTGAGCGAGTAGGGGCGCACCCGGGCGGCCCGGCGTTCGCCGCCGCGGACCGGGAGCTGCTGCCTGGCCTCGCCGCCGGCGCTCATCGGGTGGCCTCCGCCGCGTCGGACTCCAGCGACTGCCGCAGTTCGCTGCGGAGTTCGGGGGTCAGGACGTGGCCGGCGCGGCCCACGAAGAGCGACATGTGGTACGCGACGACGCTCATGTCGCAGTCCGCCGTTCCGTGCACGCCGAGCAGGGAGCCGTCACTGATCGACATGACGAAGAGGCTGCCCTCCTCCATGGCGACCATGGTGTGCCTGACCCCGCCGAACTCCATCAGCTTCGCGGCGCCGACGGTGAGGCTGCCGATCCCGGAGACGAGGGTGGCGAGGTCGGCGGCGGAGCCGCGCGGGCCGCGGGGGCGCTCCGTGCTCGTCTCCCGCGCGTCGGCGTGGTGGCCGGCGTCGGAGGACAGGAGCAGGAGGCCGTCGGAGGAGACCACGGCGACCGCGTGGATGCCGGGCACCTCCTCGACCAGGTTGGTCAGCAGCCAGTGCAGATTGCGGGCTTCCCTGCTCAGACCGAAGGTACTGGGCGCGGTCAACTGCTTGCCTCCTCGACTGTGCCCCCCGTGGCTTCATCGGCTTGTGCTGTTCGTGCGCGCGGCACCCGGGCCTCGGCCCGCGCACCGGCGTCCGCGCCGGCGTCGGCGGCCGGCCCGGCGGGACCGGCTTCCGGCGCGGTGCGGTCGGCGATCTCGGCCTCCACCTCGCGGCGGCCGGCCTCCGCACCGCTCCGGAAGCCGCCCAGCCGGCGCCGCAGGGCGGCGGCGTCGACGGACCCGGTGCGCGGGCGCGGTGCCTCGGTGGGCGCGGTGATCTTCGGGGTGCGCTTGGGCAGGCCCTTTCCGGTGATCTGCTCCCGCGGCTCGTCGGCGACGGGCCCGCGCGGGTCGGGAACCCGCTCGTGCGCGTCGGGACCGATGGCGTAGGGGTCGGCGGCGGGTGCGGCGGGACCGGGGGCGGGGGGCCGTCCGGACGGGTCCGCCGCGGGCCGGGGCGCGGTCGGCGCCCCGGCGCTGTCCTCGGGCGTCGGGCCCGGGAGCAGGAGTTCCATCGTGGTCTCGGCGGGCCGCTCCGGCGCGGCGGCTGCCGAAGCCGCCTTGTCCGGCGCGGCGGCTTCCGAAGTCGCCTTGTCCGTACGGGAGTCGGCCGGACCGGAGGTCGCGTCCGGCGCCGCGGTGCCCGCGGGGGCGTCGCCATCGGGACCGGTCGCGCCGTCGGGACCGGTCGCGCCGTCGGGACCGGTCGCGCCGTCGGCGCCGGACCGGCGTACGGCCTGCTCCGCGAGGGCGACCAGCGGATCACCCTTGCCCGAACGGCCGCTCAGCACATTGGAGTTGGCCTCGGCGTCCGCGCCCGGCAGGGCGGTCGGCGGACCGCCCGCGAGGTGCTCGGTGCCGGGGACCGCGGACGCGGGCGCGGCGGCGAGCAGGGACGTCGGCAGGACGACGACCGCGGCCACCCCGCCCTGCCGCTGCTCGCGCAACTGCACGCGCGCACCGTGCCGGTGGGCGAGTCGGGCGACCACGTACAGGCCGAGGCCGAGGCCGTCCTCGTCCTCCTTCTCGTACCCGGCGTCCGGCTCGAACTCGGCGAGGCGGGTGTTGAGCCGGTCCATCCGCTCGGGGGTCGTGCCGATGCCCTCGTCCTGGACGGAGAGCATCACCTCGCCGTTCTGGAGCAGCCAGCCGGAGACCTCGACCGGGAGGTCGGGGGGCGAGAACGCCGTCGCGTTCTCCATGAGTTCGGCCAGCAGGTGGCTGAGGTCGTCGGCGGCGAACCCGGCGATGTGGGCGTGCGGCGGCAGCGCGGCGATGCGTACCCGCTCGTACCGCTCGATCTCGCTGACGGCCGCGCGTACGACGTCGACGAGCGGGACGGCGCCCGCGTGCTGGTGGCCGTGCTCGGTGCCGGCGAGGACGAGCAGGTTCTCGCTGTGACGGCGCATGACGGTGGCGAAGTGGTCGAGCTTGAAGAGGGTGGCCAGCCGGTCCGGGTCCTGCTCGCGCTCCTCCATGGACTCGATCACGGCGAGCTGCCGTTCGACCAGGCCCAGGGTGCGCAGCGCGAGGTTGACGAAGGTGGAGCCGATGCTGCTTCGCAGCCGTGCCAACTCCTGCGCGGAGGAGCTGAGTTCGGCGCGCAGTCCCTCGCGGGCGTCGGCCATGCTCTGGCGCTGCCCGACCAGGTGCTTGCGGTCGCCCTCCAGGGTGGTGACGCGTTCCTGGAGCGCGACGGCGTGCGCGTGCAGTGCGTTGACCGAGCGGACGACCTGGGCGAACTCGTCGTTGCGGCCGGTGAACCGGATCGGCTCCTCGGCCGCGGCGTCCTCGGCCCCGGCCAGCCGTGCGGAACCGATGCGCACGACGGCGAGCGGCCGGGTGAGGCTGCGGGCGAGGCCGGTGGCGATGCCGACGGCGACGAGCACGAGGGCGCCGAGGACCGCGATGCGGATCTCCAGCGCGGTGACGTCGTCGTCGCGCAGCTTCGCGAGGTCCGCGGTGCGGTGGTGGTAGAGGGAGGACTCGACGCCGCTCATCAGGTCCACGCGCCCGGTCAGCGCGGCGCTCGCCTTCTTGAGGCTGGTGGCGAGGTCGTCCTCGGACAGCTTGGGCTCGTCGGTGAGGGCGGCGAGGTACTTGTCGGCGGCGTCCGCGTCGGACCCGGTGACCGTGGAGTCGTAGTCGTCGCGGGCCGCTTCGGGCGCCGTGTCGCGGAAGTCGGCCAGGGCGGCGTCGGAGCGCAGCCGGGCCTGCTGGGCGGCGGCGCTGAGCGCGTCGCGCTGCTTGGTCTGGGCGGCCGTGGAGGCGGGCTCGGTGGACCAGATGCCGGTCATCGGGTCCATCACGCTCTGCGTGGCGTGCGGGACGCTGAGCGCGGCGAGCAGCAGGCCCCGGGCGGCGGCGGCCTGCTGCACCGCGCTGTCCAGCTCGGCGAGGGCGTGCGCGCCGGAGCCCGCGCGGGGCGGGGTCCGCTCGGCGAGGTCCTCGGCCACCTTGTGCAGTTCGGTGATGATCGCCGAGTAGGCGTCGTGCGCCTCCAGCGCGGTGCTCTTGCCCGTGAGGGCGGCACGCCGGACGGAGGCGATCTGCGTCAGGTCGGCGCGGACCCCGGCGGAGGTGTCCGTGTCGGCCCGCATCTCCTCGACCTGCCGGTCGACGCGCGCGCTGCGCTGCTCCGACGGCGCCTGGGACTTGGGGCGTCCGGCGGCGATGTACGAGGTGACCTCGTCGCGTTCGTCGGCGAGCGAGTGGGACAGCGTCAGGGCGTCCTCGGTCTGCTGACCGAGCGTCACGAGGTGCTGGGAGTCGCTGAGTTGGTCCGAGGCGGCGAGGACCGACGGGGCGCCCGCTCCGGCGACCGCGGCGGCCACCACGGCGACGGCCACGAAGAGCCGGTTGCGCACGTGCTTGGGGCGCCCCTTGCCGACAGGGGGCCCTTCGGGGGAGGCGCCGGGCGTGCCGGGCGGGGTGCCGGGCCCGCTTCCGGGTCCTCCGGGGGAGGCCGCCGTGCGCTTGCCTGTGCGCCGAAGCCGCGTCTTCTGCACCGGTGCTCGCATTCCTGTGTTCGTGTACCCGAGGGATCGGGTGACGTTGCGTCAGCGGGTGTGCGCACCCGGTACGGGTTTCCGACCCTTCCAGTGCCGGTGGGCAGTGGTCGCGCATCATCCGGCCCGCCACCCGAAGGAGTGAACCCCGTCCGGGAGTTGGCGGGCAAGTTCCTCCGGCGCCTGCCCGGGACGTGTCGCGGCATGCCGGTTGGACGTCGTGGTCATGCTTTGGCAAGATTCGCCGCCACGCTTTCCCGGACCGAATCATTCCACCGCATATCCGTCCGCTGACCTGCGAAACTGCGTCAATGCGCGGGCCGGCGGCGGGCTTTGACGCGGCTCGTGAAAGGCTCGTGCAGACTGGCCGGATGCGTACAGAACTTGTGTCGGAACCCGGTGAACCCACCCGCCCGAACGAGGACTTCGCGAGTCTCGCGCTCCCCGCGTCCGGCCAGGGTGGCGCCCTCGTGCTCCTGGACGGTGTGACACCGCCCCGGGACGGCACGGGCTGCCGGCACTCGGTGCCCTGGTTCACGGCCCGGCTGGGCGGCGCGCTGACCGAACTGACCGTTTCCCTCCCGGATGCGCCGCTGGCCGCCGTGCTGAGCGAGGCCATCGGGCGGACGGCGGATGCGCACGCCCACATTTGTGACCTTTCTCACCCGCGCACGCCGCAGGCGACGGTCGTGCTGGCGCGCTGGACGCCCCAGCAGGTCGCGTATCTCGTGCTGTCCGACTCGGTGCTGCTGGTCGAGGCGCCCGACGGCAAGGTGACGGCGCTCCTCGACGACCGCCTCGCACGCGTGCCGCGCGGCTCGCTGGTGAGCGACAGGGTGGCGGACGCGACGGTCCGCAACAAGGAGGGCGGCTTCTTCACCGCGGCGGCGGACCCGTCCGTGGCGGCCCGCGCGGTCACCGGCACGCTGCCGCGCTCCCGGGTGCGGGCCCTGGCGGCGCTGACGGACGGCGCGACCCGGTGGGTGGACAAGTTCGGGGCGGGCGACTGGGCGGACTGCTTCTCGGTGGTCCGCGAGGAGGGCCCGCAGGCCCTGGTGGACCGCGTCCGCCACCTGGAGCGCGCCGACGCGACCCGCCGCACGTACCTGCGCCGCAGCAAGACACACGACGACGCGACGGTGGTACTGGCGGAACTGTGAGGGGGGCGGGGGGCGGTCCCCGGTCGGGACGCCCCGGGGTACGAGCGGAAGCCGCGGACCGGACCGCGGCCTACTTCTCCATCCCCTGGTTCAACTGCCCCAGCAGACGCGCCAGTTCGGCGACCTCCGGGCGGTCCCAGTGGGAGAGCATGCTGACGTAGCGGGCGCGGCGGGCGTCGCGGACGCTGCCGACCCTGCGCCGGCCCTCGTCGGTGAGGCGGACCAGCCAGGCGCGGCCGTCCGCCGGGTCGGGCTCGCGGGCGACCAGGCCCAGGTCCTCCAGGGCGCGGAGCTGGCGGGACATGGTGGCGCGGCCGACGCCGACGTACGCGGCGAGGTCGGTCGCGCGTACGCCGCCGCACTCGTCGAGGCGGACCAGCAGGCCGTACGCCGCCGACTCCAGGTCCGGGTGGACCTCGCGGGCCATCTCGCCCTGGCTGGCGCGGGCGCGGCGCAGGAACAGCGTCAGTTCGCGTTCCAGCGAGAGGAACTCCTGATCCGGCCCGCCCCGCGCCGCACCGTCCCGCTCCGCGCCGTCTGCGTCTTCGTGCACGTCGGCCCCTGCCTCGGTTTCGCTGTGCTGAAAGTTTCCGCCACGCACCTCGATAGACGCAGCTCGGTCAGTATTTCGCAGGAGTAGACCAACGGCAGACCCCGGACCCCCTTCCGACCCGGGGTCTACGTGCGTAGCGTCGACGCCGCTCGACCGAAATGCCGTGCCCATGACAACGACGCCAAGGGCGGGGCCGGGGATCGCCGCGCCCGTCGCGCGGCTCCGCGGCCGGCCCGCCGGGCACGTCCCCCCACCGATCTCCACCGAGCACCACCGAGTCTTCGGAGGCACGATATGCCCGTGCACAGATCCGGACCGGCCCGAATCCGACGCCTCACCGTCGCGGGAATCCTGCTCACCGCCTTCTCCCTACTCACCGTCCTCCCCTCCGCCGCCCTCACCCCCACGGGCGCCGACGGCCCGGCGCGCGGCACGGCCGACGTACCGGCCCGGGGCTCCGCCTACATGGGCATCGGCGTCTCGGCGCACGACGGCCGCAGCGGCGCGCCCGTCGGCCAGGACGCCACCCAGACGGAGGGGGTGGACGTCGCGAGCTACCAGAGCTCCGTCGCCTGGCCCACCCTCTGGAGCGCCGGCACCAAGTGGGCCTACACCAAGGCCACCGAGGGCACGACCTACACGAACCCCTACTTCTCCTCGCAGTACAGCGGCGCCTACAACACCGGGATGATCCGCGGCGCCTACCACTTCGCCACCCCGGACACCTCGACCGGCGCAACGCAGGCCAGTTATTTCGTCGCGCACGGCGGCGGCTGGTCCAAGGACGGCCGGACGCTGCCCGGGGTGCTCGACATCGAGTGGAACCCGTACGGCGCGTCCTGCTACGGCCTGTCCGCGAGCGGGATGGTCAGCTGGATCAGCTCCTTCCTGAACCAGTACAAGGCGCTCACCGGCCGGGACGCGGTGATCTACACCGCCACCAGCTGGTGGACGCAGTGCACCGGGAACTACGCCGGTTTCGCCGGCACCAACCCGCTGTGGATCGCCCGGTACGCCTCCGCCCCGGGCACCCTGCCGGCCGGCTGGTCCGTCCAGACGATGTGGCAGTACACCTCGACGGGCGCCACGGTCGGCGACCACGACAAGTTCAACGGCGCGCTGGACCGCGTCGTCGCGCTCGCCAACGGCTGACACCCATCCCGGACACGGCGCGGCCCCCGCCGCGGAGCCTTCAACTCCGCGGCGGGGGCCGCCTTCTCACCGGTCGCGTCCGTCACGCCGCCACCGGCGTCCCACGGGCGGCCGCGTCACGCGGCCACCGGCACCTCGGTGCTCGCGCCGTTCGTGGCGGGCGCGAGCGCCAGTTCCAGCACCTGCCGGACGTCCGTCACGGCGTGGACGTCGAGCTTGTCCAGCACCTCCGCGGGGACGTCGTCCAGGTCGGGCTCGTTGCGCTTGGGGACGATCACCGTGGTGATGCCCGCCTGGTGCGCGGCGAGCAGCTTCTGCTTCACCCCGCCGATCGGCAGCACCCGGCCGGTCAGCGACACCTCGCCGGTCATGGCCACGTCCGTGCGGACGAGCCGGCCGGAGAGCAGCGACGCCAGCGCGGTCGTCATGGTGACGCCGGCGCTCGGGCCGTCCTTGGGGACCGCGCCCGCCGGGAAGTGGATGTGCACGCCCCGGTCCTTCAGGTCGCCCACCGGGAGCTCCAGTTCGGCGCCGTGCGAGCGCAGGAAGCTCAGCGCGATCTGCGCCGACTCCTTCATCACGTCGCCGAGCTGGCCGGTGAGGGTCAGACCCGCCGCACCCGTCTCCGGGTCGGCCAGCGACGCCTCGACGTAGAGGACGTCGCCGCCGGCGCCCGTGACCGCGAGACCGGTGGCCACGCCGGGCACCGACGTGCGGCGCTCGGAGGGGTCCTGCGCGGACTCGGGCACGTGGTGCGGCCGGCCGATCAGGTCCCGCAGGTCGCCGTCGGTGACGGTGAACGGCAGTTCCCGCTCGCCCAGTTCGTGCTGCGCCGCGATCTTGCGCAGCAGCCGGGCGACCGACCGCTCCAGGGTGCGCACGCCGGCCTCGCGCGTGTACTCGCCGGCCAGCTTGCGCAGCGCCCCGTCGTCGATGGTGACCTCGTCCGCCTTCAGACCCGCCCGCTCCAGCTGGCGCGGAAGCAGGTGGTCGCGGGCGATGACGACCTTCTCGTCCTCGGTGTAGCCGTCCAGACGGACCAGCTCCATACGGTCGAGCAGCGCCTCCGGGATGGCCTCCAGGACGTTCGCCGTCGCGAGGAACACGACGTCGGACAGGTCGAGTTCGACCTCCAGGTAGTGGTCGCGGAAGGTGTGGTTCTGCGCCGGGTCGAGGACTTCGAGCAGGGCCGCGGCCGGGTCGCCGCGGTAGTCGGAGCCGACCTTGTCGATCTCGTCGAGCAGGACGACCGGGTTCATCGAACCGGCCTCCTTGATCGCGCGGACGATGCGGCCGGGCAGCGCGCCGACGTAGGTGCGCCGGTGCCCGCGGATCTCCGCCTCGTCGCGCACGCCGCCGAGGGCGACACGGACGAACTTGCGGCCCATGGCGTGGGCGACGGACTCGCCGAGCGAGGTCTTGCCGACGCCGGGAGGTCCGACGAGGGCCAGCACCGCGCCGCCGCGGCGTCCGCCGACGACGCCGAGACCGCGGTCGCTGCGGCGCTTGCGCACCGCCAGGTACTCGGTGATCCGCTCCTTCACGTCCTGGAGTCCGGCGTGCTCGGCGTCCAGGACCTGCTTGGCGCCCTGGATGTCGTACGCGTCCTCGGTGCGCTCGTTCCACGGGAGTTCGAGCACGGTGTCGAGCCAGGTGCGGATCCAGGAGCCCTCGGGGGACTGGTCGCTGGACCGCTCCAGCTTCTCGACCTCCTTGAGGGCCGCCTCGCGGACCTTCTCGGGCAGGTCGGCGGACTCCACGCGGGCGCGGTAGTCGTCGGACTCGTCGCCCTCCTGCTCGCCGTTGAGGTCGCGCAGCTCCTTGCGGACGGCTTCGAGCTGGCGGCGCAGCAGGAACTCGCGCTGCTGCTTGTCGACGCCCTCCTGGACGTCCTTGGCGATCGTCTCGGCCACGTCCTGCTCGGCGAGGTGGTCGCGCAGCTGCTGGGTGGCGAGCTTCAGCCGGGCCACCGGGTCGGTGGTCTCCAGCAGCTCGATCTTCTGTTCGGTGGTGAGGAAGGGCGAGTAGCCCGAGTTGTCGGCGAGCGTGGAGACGTCGTCGATGGCCTGCACACGGTCGACCACCTGCCAGGCGCCGCGCTTGCGCAGCCAGGCGGTGGCGAGGGCCTTGTACTCCTTCACCAGTTCGGTCACCGAGCCGGGCAGCGGGTCGGGCAGGGTCTCCTCCACGAGGGTGCCCTCCACCCACAGCGCGGCACCCGGCCCGCTCGTACCGGCGCCGACGCGGACGCGGCCGCGCGCGCGGATCAGCGCGCCGGGGTCGCCGTCGGCGAGGCGGCCGACCTGCTCGACGGTGCCGAGCACGCCGGTGCCCGCGTGGCTCCCGTCGATGCGTGGCACCAGCAGGACGCGTGGCTTGCCGGGCTCGGAACGGGCGGCGGCCTGTGCGGCCTCCACCGCGGCCCGTACCTCGGAATCACTCAGGTCCAGCGGGACCACCATTCCGGGCAGCACGACCTCGTCGTCGAGCGGCAGCACGGGCAGGGTGAGCGGTGTGGACGTCGATGCCATGATCTCCCCTTTGGCAGTCAAGTTGAGCTATGCCGACTCAATGCTCGGGGAGGGCCGAATGTTCCCCACCGGGCGTTCGCTGTGAGCGATCACCGTGAGGCCACCCGGAAAGGGCAGGTCGGCGACGGTACGAGCGCCGTCGCGCGGTGCCGTCCGGGACGGTGCCGCGCTGCCGGCGCCCTGCCTGGGACGACAACCACGCCGGGCGCCGAAGTCATCCCGGGGAGGCGGCGGCCGGGCCCCGCAGGGCGCGCGGCGGCGCCCCCTTCGGGCGGGCGCCCCGCGGTCACGGCGTCCCGCCACCCGCCATTCGGGCCGGTGGCCGGATCAACACGGCATCGCGCAACGGGAGTTGCACCTGGCGGCCACCGCACCGCCGCACCCGGCACCCTCCTGGACCACCGGGGCGCCGCGCACGCCCCGCCGTACCGGCGCGGCAGAAGCCCGCGGCGGGAAAACAACCACCCGGCCCGCGGCCCCCTTTGGCAGGATGGACGGATGACCGCCTCGTACGACACCCCGGTTGTGCTGGACCGTCGGCAGGGTCCGTACGGCGAGGTCGTGCTGCGGCGCCACGGCGCGCTGTTGCAGATCATCGCCAACGGGTGCTTCCTGATGGACACTTCGGACGGCCGCTCGGAACGCCTCCTGGTGGACGCCGCCCGCGACGCCCTCGACGCGCGTCCCGCGCCGCACCTGCTGATCGGCGGCCTCGGCGTCGGGTTCTCGCTCGCCCACGCCGCGGCGGACCCGCGCTGGGGCCGGATCACGGTGGTCGAGCGCGAACACGCGGTCGTGGACTGGCACCGGGACGGCCCGCTGCGCGAACTCTCCGCGGGCGCGCTCGCCGATCCCCGCACCGAGATCGCCGAGGCGGACCTCCTCGCACATCTGGGTGAGAGATCCACCACGTACGACGCGCTGTGCCTGGACATCGACAACGGCCCCGGCTGGACCGTGACCGAGGACAACGAGGGCCTCTACTCCCCCGCCGGACTGACCCTCTGCGCCGGGGCGTTGACGCCCGGAGGGGTCCTCGCGGTGTGGTCCGCGCAACCCTCGCCGGAATTTGAAGGAACCTTGCGGAATGCCGGGTTCCAACACGTGCGTACCGAAGAGATCCGTGTTGCCCGGGGCGTACCGGACGTCGTGCATCTCGGCGTACGACCTGGATAGCCGTGAGGGTGTTACTCCCCGTACGCTGCTCACCTGGCGCCGATCATTCAAGCGTCAATTGCAGTCAAAGGGATCACCCCACGGGTTCCGGAAAGCACACAGCAGGGGCGGGCGATGGAGCAGACACAGACCTCCCACAACGGCACGACGGCCACCACCGGCGCACAACGCCGCGTCCTGGTGGTCGAGGACGACCCGACGATCGTGGACGCCATCGCGACCCGCCTGCGCGCCGAGGGATTCCTCGTGCAAACGGCGGGCGACGGTCCGGCGGCGGTCGACACAGCGGAGGCCTGGCAGCCCGACCTGCTCATCCTCGACATCATGCTGCCCGGCTTCGACGGGCTGGAGGTCTGCCGCCGCGTGCAGGCCCAGCGCCCGGTGCCGGTGATGATGCTCACCGCGCGGGACGACGAGACGGACATGCTGGTGGGCCTCGGCGTCGGTGCCGACGACTACATGACGAAGCCGTTCTCGATGCGCGAACTGGCCGCCCGCGTGCACGTGTTGCTGCGCCGCGTCGAGCGGGCCGCACTGGCCGCCACGACGCCGCGCTCCGGCATCCTGCGCCTCGGCGAGCTGGAGATCGACCACGCGCAGCGCCGCGTCCGGGTGCGCAGCGAGGACGTGCACCTGACGCCCACGGAGTTCGACCTCCTGGTGTGCCTGGCGAACACGCCCCGCGCGGTCCTCTCCCGCGAGCAGCTGCTCGCGGAGGTGTGGGACTGGGCGGACGCCTCCGGCACCCGGACCGTCGACAGCCACATCAAGGCGCTGCGCCGGAAGATCGGCGCGGAACGCATCCGCACCGTGCACGGTGTGGGTTACGCCCTGGAAACGCCGACCCCATGAGCGACGGGCCGGCCGCACGGAGGAACCCGGGCAGACCCTGGGGTGGCGTTCGCCCGTTCTCGATCAAGACCAAGCTCCAGGCGCTGGTCGTCATCTCGGTGCTCATCACCACCGGTCTGCTGATGATCGCGGTGCGCACCGAGACGGAGCTGCGCTTCATCACGGTCTTCTCCATGATCGCCACGCTGCTGATCACCCAGTTCGTGGCGCACTCGCTGACCGCGCCGCTGGACGAGATGAACACGGTGGCCCGCTCGATCTCGCACGGCGACTACACCCGGCGGGTGCGCGAGAACCGGTGGGACGAGCTGGGCGACCTGGCGCAGACCATCAACCGCATGGCGGACGACCTGGAGGCGCAGGACCGCCAGCGCAAGGAGCTCGTCGCGAACGTCTCCCACGAGCTGCGCACCCCCATCGCCGGGCTGCGCGCGGTGCTGGAGAACGTGGTCGACGGTGTCTCCGCCGCCGACCCGGAGACCATGCGGACGGCCCTGAAGCAGACGGAGCGGCTCGGCCGCCTCGTCGAGACGCTGCTGGACCTGTCCCGCCTCGACAACGGCGTCGTCCCGCTGCGGATGCGCCGCTTCGAGGTGTGGCCGTACCTGTCGGGCGTGCTGAAGGAGGCCAACATGGTCGCCTCGGCCCGCGCCGGCATCGCCTCCGGCTCCGGCAGCCACACCCGCACCGACGTCCATCTGCACCTCGACGTGACGCCGCCGGAGCTGACCGCGCACGCGGACCCGGAGCGCATCCACCAGGTCGTCGCCAACCTCATCGACAACGCGGTCAAGCACAGCCCCCCGCACGGCCGGGTCACCGTGAAGGCGCGCGGCGGCCCGCAGCCGGAGTCGCTGGAACTGGAGATCCTCGACGAGGGGCCGGGCATCCCGCGCTCCGAGTGGCGGCGCGTCTTCGACCGCTTCAACCGCGGCAGCGTGGCCGCCCCGCACGGCCCCGGCAGTGACGGCGGCACGGGCCTCGGGCTCGCGATCGCCCGGTGGGCGGTGGATCTGCACGGCGGCCGGATCGGTGTGGCCGAATCGGACCGAGGATGCAGGATTATCGTCACTCTCCCGGGGGCCTCGCGCGCCTCAAGTTGACGTAAAGTGCGGAGCGGAACGCCAAGATCCACAGTTGTCCCCCTGGGCGGACACGTGTGACCGGAACGTCCCCCGCACCCTGTCTGTGCTGGGACGACAGTGCGTGCCGCGGCCCGCCGCAGAGGTGGTGGGGAGATCGTCCGCGCGGCCCCCGTTCCGCAGTCGAACCACGCTTGTTTCCCGCCAATTCCAGCCCCGAAACGCTCTTCGCGATGTGACTTAGGCGACGTTGCACCTGCCCGACCTGACCATCGCGGTCCGGGAGGCGTAGCCTTTATTCCCGCTGTCCATCACCTTGTGAGAAGCGGAAGAGGGCGGTTACCGCCGTGTCGCCACAGTCCCCCAGTAACTCGAGCATCTCGACCGACGACCAAGCCGGGAAGAAGAATCCCGCTGCCGCGTTCGGTGCGAACGAGTGGCTCGTCGACGAGATCTATCAGCAGTACCTCCAGGACCCGAATTCGGTAGACCGCGCCTGGTGGGACTTCTTCGCCGACTACAAGCCGGGAGCGGCCGCCGCCGCGCCGGCTGCGGCGGGGACCGCGGCCACCGCCGCAGCGGCCGGCCAGGCGGCCGCGCCCGCCCAGGCGGCGCCGGCCCAGACGCCCGCCCAGGCGCCCGCGGCTCCGCAGCAGGCCGCCGCCCCGGCGCAGCCGGCCGCCAAGGCCGCTCCCGCCCCGGCGCCCGCCCGGCCCGCCGCCGCTCCGGCCGCGAAGCCGGCCGCCCAGGCGGCGCAGCCCGCGCAGCCGAAGGCCGCGCCCGCCGCCGAGGCGCCCGCGGGCCCGGACTTCGTGACCCTGCGCGGTCCCGCCGCCGCCGTGGCGAAGAACATGAACGCCTCGCTGGAGGTGCCGACGGCCACTTCGGTCCGCGCGGTCCCGGTGAAGCTGCTGTTCGACAACCGCATCGTCATCAACAACCACCTCAAGCGCGCCCGCGGCGGGAAGATCTCCTTCACGCACCTCATCGGGTACGCGATGGTGCAGGCCATCAAGGCCATGCCGTCCATGAACTGGCACTTCGCCGAGAAGGACGGCAAGCCCACCCTGGTCAAGCCGGAGCACGTCACCTTCGGCCTGGCCATCGACCTGGTGAAGCCGAACGGCGACCGCCAGCTCGTGGTGGCCGGCATCAAGAAGGCCGAGACGCTGAACTTCTTCGAGTTCTGGCAGGCCTACGAGGACATCGTCCGCCGCGCCCGCGACGGCAAGCTGACGATGGACGACTTCTCCGGCGTCACGGTCTCCCTGACCAACCCGGGCGGCCTCGGCACCGTGCACTCCGTGCCGCGCCTGATGCCCGGCCAGTCGGTCATCATGGGCGTCGGCTCGATGGACTACCCCGCCGAGTTCCAGGGCACCTCGCAGGACACCCTGAACAAGCTGGGCATCTCGAAGGTCATGACGCTCACGTCGACCTACGACCACCGCGTCATCCAGGGCGCCGCCTCCGGCGAGTTCCTGCGCATCGTCGCGAACCTGCTGCTCGGCGAGAACGGCTTCTACGACGAGATCTTCGAGGCGCTGCGCATCCCCTACGAGCCGGTCCGCTGGCTCAAGGACATCGACGCCTCGCACGACGACGACGTCACCAAGGCCGCGCGCGTCTTCGAGCTGATCCACTCCTACCGGGTCCGCGGCCACGTCATGGCCGACACCGACCCGCTGGAGTACCGCCAGCGCAAGCACCCCGACCTCGACATCATCGAGCACGGCCTCACCCTGTGGGACCTGGAGCGCGAGTTCGCCGTCGGCGGCTTCGCCAACAAGACGATGATGAAGCTGCGCGACATCCTCGGCGTGCTGCGCGACTCGTACTGCCGCACCACCGGCATCGAGTACATGCACATCCAGGACCCCAAGCAGCGCAAGTGGATCCAGGAGCGGGTCGAGCGCGCGCACTCCAAGCCGGAGCGCGAGGAGCAGCTGCGCATCCTGCGCCGCCTGAACGCGGCGGAGGCCTTCGAGACCTTCCTTCAGACCAAGTACGTCGGCCAGAAGCGGTTCTCCCTGGAGGGCGGCGAGTCCGTCATCCCGCTGCTCGACGCGGTCCTCGACTCGGCCGCCGAGTCCCGGCTCGACGAGGTCGTCATCGGCATGGCCCACCGCGGCCGGCTGAACGTCCTCGCCAACATCTGCGGCAAGTCGTACGCGCAGATCTTCCGCGAGTTCGAGGGCAACCTCGACCCGAAGTCGATGCACGGCTCCGGCGACGTGAAGTACCACCTGGGCGCCACCGGCACGTTCACCGGCCTGGACGGCGAGCAGATCAAGGTCACCCTCGCGGCGAACCCGTCCCACCTGGAGACGGTCGACCCGATCATCGAGGGCATCGTCCGCGCCCGCCAGGACATCATCAACAAGGGCGGCACGGACTTCACGGTCCTGCCGGTCGCGATCCACGGCGACGCGGCCTTCGCGGGCCAGGGCGTGGTGGCCGAGACCCTGAACATGTCGCAGCTGCGCGGCTACCGCACCGGCGGCACCGTGCACGTCGTCATCAACAACCAGGTCGGCTTCACCGCCGCCCCGGAGTCGTCGCGCTCCTCCATGTACGCCACCGACGTGGCCCGCATGATCGAGGCGCCGATCTTCCACGTGAACGGTGACGACCCCGAGGCCGTCGTCCGCGTCGCCCGGCTGGCCTTCGAGTTCCGCCAGGCGTTCAACAAGGACGTCGTCATCGACCTCATCTGCTACCGCCGCCGCGGTCACAACGAGTCGGACAACCCGGCGTTCACGCAGCCGCTGATGTACGACCTGATCGACAAGAAGCGCTCGGTGCGCAAGCTCTACACCGAGTCCCTCATCGGTCGCGGCGACATCACGCTGGAAGAGGCCGAGCAGGCCCTCCAGGACTACCAGGGCCAGCTGGAGAAGGTCTTCACCGAGGTCCGCGAGGCCACGGCGCAGCCCTCCGCCCCGCAGTCGCCCGACTCGCGGCCCGAGTTCCCGGTCGCGGTCGACACGTCGGTCTCCGCCGAGGTCGTCAAGCGCATCGCCGAGTCCCAGGTCAACATCCCCGACCGGGTCACCGTGCACCCGCGTCTGCTGCCGCAGCTCCAGCGCCGCGCGGCCATGGTCGAGGACGGCACGATCGACTGGGGCATGGGCGAGACCCTCGCCATCGGCTCGCTCCTGCTGGAGGGCACCCCGGTGCGGCTGTCCGGCCAGGACTCGCGCCGCGGCACGTTCGGCCAGCGCCACGCGGTGCTGATCGACCGGGCCACCGGCGAGGACTTCACGCCGCTGCTGTACCTGTCCGAGGACCAGGCCCGCTACAACGTCTACGACTCGCTGCTCTCCGAGTACGCGGTCATGGGCTTCGAGTACGGCTACTCGCTGGCCCGGCCCGAGTCGCTGGTCATGTGGGAGGCCCAGTTCGGCGACTTCGCCAACGGCGCCCAGTCCGTGATCGACGAGTACATCTCGGCCGCCGAGCAGAAGTGGGGCCAGACCTCCGGCGTCACGCTGCTGCTGCCGCACGGCTACGAGGGACAGGGGCCGGACCACTCCTCGGCCCGCATCGAGCGCTTCCTCACGCTGTGCGCGCAGAACAACATGACGGTCGCGATGCCGACCCTGCCGTCGAACTACTTCCACCTCCTGCGGTGGCAGGTGCACAACCCGCACCACAAGCCGCTGGTGGTCTTCACCCCGAAGTCGATGCTGCGCCTCAAGGCCGCCGCGTCGAAGACGGAGGAGTTCACGTCGGGCGGCTTCCGCCCGGTCATCGGCGACGACTCGGTCGAGGCGAGCGCGGTCCGCAAGGTCGTGTTCTGCTCCGGCAAGCTGTACTACGACCTGGAGGCCGAGCAGAAGAAGCGCGGCACCGGCGACACCGCGATCATCCGCGTCGAGCGCCTGTACCCGCTGCCGGGTGCCGAGCTCCAGGCGGAGATCGCCAAGTACCCGAACGCCGAGAAGTACCTGTGGGCGCAGGAGGAGCCGGCGAACCAGGGCGCGTGGCCGTTCATCGCGCTGAACCTGATCGACCACCTCGACCTCGCGGTCGGCGCGGACGTGCCGCACGGCGAGCGCCTGCGTCGCATCTCGCGTCCGCACAGCTCCTCCCCGGCCGTCGGTTCCGCGAAGCGGCACCAGGCGGAGCAGGAGCAGCTCGTGCGCGAGGTGTTCGAGGCGTAAGTGCCCGGGTGCCCGGTCCGCCGGGTGCTGTGCGAGGGGCCCGGTCCCGGGAGCTGCGGCTTCCCGGGACCGGGCCCCTCGGCCTTCCCGCCTATGCTTTTTCCCGTCCCTGTCCGGGCCACAGTCCCCATCGAACCAACGGAGCGCCACCCATGTACTTCACCGACCGCGGCATCGAGGAGCTGGAGAAGCGCCGGGGCGAGCAGGAGGTCACCTTCGAGTGGCTCGCCGAGCAGCTGCGGACGTTCGTCGACCTGAACCCGGACTTCGAGGTCCCGGTGGAGCGGCTGGCGACCTGGCTGGCCCGGCTGGACGACGAGGACGACGAGTAGCACTCGGCACCGGCGCACTCGGCACCGGTGCACTCGGCGCGGCGCGCTGCACGCGTCAGGTGCGCGTGCGCGCGTAGTCGTACGCGAGGCCCAGCGCGCCGTGCGCCACCAGCAGCGCGCCGGCCGCGGCCCAGCCGCCGCCGCGCCGCCGCATCCCCCAGCCCGCGAGCGGGACGCCCGCCGCGACCTGGGCGAGGGCGAGCGTCCGCGCGCGCGGACCTCCCGCCCACGGCATCCACGGCCCCAGCCTGCTGCTGTCCGCCGACGCGGGCGGCCGCACCGCCTCGCGCCAGCCGGGCCACTCGATCCGCTCGGCACCCGGCAGGGCGAGGGCGGTGTCGCACAGGACGCGCGCACCCGTACCGGGAGCGAGGCCCGGCGGCACGTCCGCGCCCGCGCGCGTGAGCACCGCGAGCACGCCGAGGAGGCGGGCGCGCGCGTCGGCCGCCGGATCGCGCCGGGTGAGCCGGTCCAGGGACTGCATGTCGAGGACGGGGTCCAGCCCGAGCCGCGCCGCGAACGCCTCCATGGCGTCCTCCTCGCCGGCCGGCGTGCCGTCGGCGAGCCACACGTACCCGACGGGCCGGCGGAACCCCGACGCGAGCGCGCAGCCCGCCCGGTCCGCGTCCCACCACAGGGCCAGCACCGGCCAGGGGGCTCCCACGCCGAGAGCCGAGGCCCAGCCGACGAGGACGCGTTCGACGGGTTCACCGTCCCGCGACCAGGGCCGCCCCTCGGGGACGAGCACGCTCCAGCCGTCCCCCGCCCCGGCGAGAACCATGCGGGACCGCAGCAGCCGGGCCGCGGGGGCGACGGTGCCCTGCTCCGCCCGGCACAGCAGCAGGGCGCCGGTGCGGCCGTCGGCGCCGCCGCCTCCGCCGCCACCACCGGTCCGGGACTCTTCCGTCGACATGGTCACACGCTAGGACAATCCGCCCGGACCGGCCGTTCGAGGCCGCCGAGTCAACGGTCGCCGAGTCGCCGAAATGGGTGTCTTGACTTTCCGTGTGCGCGATATATCGTGTTTCTCGTGAGACGCGATATGGCGCGACGCCCGGCGTCGAGGCCGTGCCGCGCCCACACCCACACTCGTCTTCGCATCGCATCCGGTCCCCTGCGGTCCGGTCAGCCCAGGAGGTCTGTGCCATGTCCGAGTGGTCCGTCGGGGAACCCCGGAAACTCAGTTTCGAAGAGCCCGTCGACACGCTTCAGGTCCGCATCGTCGACGGAACCGTCAACGTGGTGGGCACCGACGAGAGTTCCGCCCGCCTGGAAGTCACCTCGATCGAGGGCCCCCCGCTACAGGTCGGTCTGGAGGGCGGCACCCTCACTGTGGGGTACGAGGACATGGACTCCTGGCGCGGCTTCCTCAAGTGGCTCGACCGCAAGGGCCGTCAGCGCAGTGCCGTGGTCTCGCTGGCCGTCCCCGCCGGCACCCGCGTCCAGGTGGGCGTGATCGGCGCCGAGGCGTTCGTCTCCGGGATCGACGGCCCCACCGAGGTCAGGGGCATGTCCGGCGACACCACCCTCGTCGGCCTGTCCGGTCCCGTCCGCACGCAGACGGTCTCCGGCAACCTGGAGGCGCAGTCGCTCGCAGGGGACCTCAAGTTCCACTCGGTCTCCGGCGACCTCACCGTGGTCGACGGCTCCGGTTCCTCGGTGCGCGCCGACTCGGTCAGCGGCTCGATGATCGTCGACCTCGACCCGGAGGGGCCCACGGACGTCGGCCTCGTCAGCGTCTCCGGCGAGATCGCCATCCGCCTGCCGCAGCCCGTGGACACCGACATCGAGGCGAACACGGCGAGCGGCACCATCGCCAACGACTTCAACGACCTGCGGGTGAACGGCCAGTGGGGCGCCCACAAGATCACCGGCCGCCTCGGCAAGGGCGCCGGGAAGGTACGCGCGACGACCGTCTCCGGTTCGATCGCCCTGCTGCGCCGCCCGGCGAAGGACGACACCGAGGGCCCGCACGAGCCGGCGGTCCCGGCGGCCGAGCCCGCCCTCCCGCCTGCCCCGGTCCCGGCTCCGGCACCGGCACCGGCTCCGGAGCCCCCGTCGAAGGACGCGTGGTCCGAGGCCGTGCGTCCGGAGGCCGAACCGCAGGACGAGGCGGAGGACGTTTCGGGGGACAATTCCGCTTCCGGCCCCGGTGACGCCCCGAGCGACCCTCCGGCCGACGGCACGACCGACAAGAAGGTGCTCTGACATGTCTCCCGTCTTCGCCCACGGACGCCTGCGTCTCTACCTGCTGAAGCTGCTGGACGAGGCTCCCCGCCACGGCTACGAGGTCATCCGGCTGCTGGAGGAGCGCTTCCAGGGGCTCTACGCGCCGTCGGCCGGCACCGTGTACCCGAGGCTGGCCAAGTTGGAGACCGAGGGCCTGGTCCGGCACACCACCGAGGGCGGCCGCAAGGTCTACTCCATCACGGACGCGGGCCGCGCCGAACTGGCCGACCGCAGCGGTGAACTCGCCGATCTGGAACTGGAGATCCGCGAGTCGGTCGCGGAACTCGCCGCGGAGATCCAGGCGGACGTCCGCGGGGCCGCGGGCGACCTGCGCCGCGAGGTCCGGGCGGCCGCGTCCGAGGCCCGCCGCGGCTCCCGTGCGGGCGGTGGCTTCGGCGCCCCGGAGGGCGGCCCGACCGAGGAGCACGGCGACTCCGCCGAGAAGGAGTCGTGGCGCGTCGCCAAGGAGGAGATGCGCAAGGCGAAGCAGGAGTGGAAGGAGCAGGCCCGGCGCGCGAAGGACGAGAGCCGGCGGGCCCGCGAGGAGGCGGTGCGGGCGCGCCGCCAGGCACGTGACGCCCAGGAACGGGCGCGCGCGCAGGCGCAGGAGGAGATCCAGCGCATAGCTCACCGGGTCCAGGACCAGGTGCAGAACCACTTCGCGCGCGGCGACTGGCCGACCGGGGTCCGCGAGGGCCTGACCGAACTGGCCAAGGAATTCGGCGAGTTCGGGAAGGACTTCGGCAAGGAGTTCGGCAAGGACCTGGGCTTCGGCCGCCAGGGCTCGGCATCGGCACCCGCCGGCGGACCGCCGGAAGCCGGGGCACCGGGCCCGCAGCCGGAGTACTCCCAGACGCCGGAGGACTTCCCGGCGGAGTACGAGCCGACGTGGGCCCACGAGGCTCCCACCGGCGATCCGTCGCGCGACCTGGACCGGTTGCTGGACCGGTTCCGGGACGACATCCGCGACGCCGCCCGGGACCACGGCGTCACCGCCGAGCAACTGCGCGACACGCGGAGCCACTTGTCGACGGCGGCGGCCCGTATCGGTGCGGCCCTGCGCGCGCCGAAGGTCTGAGGCGCCGGGAGCGGAAGCACGCGGTGCGGTCCCGAGTGGACCGCATCCGCGCCTCCGGCCCCCTCACCTCGTCACCTCGTCGCCTCGTCGCCTCGTCGGGCAACTGCCTTTCCGGCGCCGCCCGTTCGGTGGCGGCCCTACTTGCCCGGTCCGCCCGCGGCGCCGCCCGCCGCCGGGCCGTCGCCCCCGTACAGGACCCGGTTCACGGAGTCGTGGGTGACGCCGTGGCCGGCGAGGACACCGGCGAGCGCGCCGTGCCGGCCGGTGAGGGCGAGCAGCAGGTGCTCGTCGCCGATGTGCCGGTCGTGGTGGCCCACCGCGATCCGCAGGGAGTCGGCGAGCAGGGACTTGGTGTCCTTGCCGAACGGCCGGCGCCCCGCCCGCCGCCGGCCTCCCGGCACGGCGGCACCGGCGCCGGTTCCCGTACCGCCGGGCAGTGCGCGGACGAGGTCGTCGCGACGGCCGGAGTCGGGCGGCAGCCCGAGGGCACTCAGCGCGAACGAGCCGCGGCTGCCCTTCCGGTCGAGCACGGAGAGCAGTACGTGCACCTCCTCGACCCGTTCGGACCCCGTCCGCTCGGCGTGCTTCACCGCACCGTCGACGACGTCACGGGCGTCCTTGGTGAACCGTTCGAACATCGCGACCTCCCTGGTAGGCACCGTGGGCAGAGCCGACGCCCCGCCCCCGAAGTCAACCTACATTGACCGCTGAGCGGAGTCAACCAAAGTTGACTTCCTGGGGGGTGGGAAGCGAAAGGGCGGGCCCGTAGATCCGGACCCGCCCTGCTCACCCCACCGCCCCGCCGCCCCGCCCGCTCTCGAACGAGGGTTCCCCGGTCTCCGGGTCAGCCGGTCGTGAGCACGATCTTCCCGAAGTGGTCGCCCGCCTCCAGGCGTTCGAAGCCCTCGCGGGCCCGGTCGAGCGGCAGCACCTCGTCGACGACCGGCCGCACACCCGTGGCGGCGCAGAAGGAGAGGAGGTCCTCCAGCTCGTCCTTGGTGCCCATCGTCGAGCCGACGATCCTGAGCTCCAGGAAGAAGACGCGGGTCAGTTCGGCGTGCGAGGGCCGGTCTCCGCTGGTGGCACCGGAGATGACGAGGGTGCCGCCCGGCCGCAGCGACTTGACGGAGTGGGACCAGGTGGCCGCGCCGACGGTCTCGATGACGGCGTCCACCCGCTGCGGCAGCCGGGCGCCGGGCTCCAGCGCGTCGACGGCGCCGAGTTCGACCGCGCGCCTGCGCTTGGCCTCGTCCCGGCTGGTCGCGAAGACGCGCAGACCGGCGGCCTTGGCGAGGACGATCGCGGCGGTGGCGACACCGCCGCCGGCCCCCTGGACGAGTACCGAGTCGCCGGGCCGGACGTTGGCGTTGGTGAACAGCATCCGGTAGGCGGTCAGCCAGGCGGTGGGCAGGCAGGCGGCCTCCTCGAAGGAGAGCTCCCGGGGCTTGGGCAGGATGTTCCAGGTCGGCACGGCGACCTGCTCGGCGAAGGTGCCGGGGTAGCGCTCGGTCAGGATGGAGCGCTTCTCCCCTGGGCCGACACCGTGGCCGGTCTGGCCGACGACCGAGTGCAGGACGACCTCGTTGCCGTCCTGGTCGACACCGGCGGCGTCGCAGCCGAGGATCATCGGCAGCCGCTCCTCGGGCAGACCGACGCCCCGCAGCGACCAGAGGTCGTGATGGTTGAGGGAGGCGGCCCTGACGTCTACGGTGCTCCAGCCGGCACGCGGCTCGGGCGCCGGGCGCTCCCCCAACTCAAGTCCGGAGAGAGGCTGGTCGGGGTCGATTCGGGCGGCGTAGGCAGCGAACATGCCTGCGACGATAGGCTCCGCGCCCGGCACACGGAACCAGCGCGCCCTGTGACACACACCCTCTTGCCACACGCGGCAGCCCGGCACCCGGCCCCGGCACGGCCCTGCCGCGAACCCGAAGCCGAACGCGGTCCACGGCGACGGCTCGCCGCCGCGCCGCGATCCGGTCGCGGAACCGCTCCCCGAACCGCTCCCCGAGCCGCACAGGATGACCCACGAACGGGGACACGGGACGGCAAGACGGTGCGGTCACGGCGACCACGGCAGTCACGGCAGTCACGGCAGTCACGGCAGTCACGGCAGTCACGGCAGTCACGGCAGTCACGGCAGTCACGGGTCAACCAGCCCGATGACGCCTCGGGTGCGGGGGTCCGCAGAAGTAGCGGAAAGCCTTCCGGATCCGGGCTTCGTGGCGGCCGGAGCCTCCGGGCGCCGCCGGGACCGGCGGGCGACGTTCGCCGAACTCCCCTCGAAACCGGGCGCGTTCGCGGACCGCCCGCGTCGCGAGCCCGGCGGGCCGTCCGGGACCGCGCTCGCGCCGCACCTCGTGCCCGTCCCGTACGAGGCCACCCCGCGCGACCGGCGGGCACACCGCGGTTCGACCCGGCGGAAGCCGGACGAGGGCACCGACCGGCGGGCGCCCCACCACCCGGGCACCCTCGTCCCGCCCGAGAGGGACGGCTGACGCCCGGCGGCGGAAAGGGCCCCGCGCGAAGGCGAGGCCCTGTTCGCTCCACGTACCGCCGTCACCGAACGCCCGTCACCGACTCGGCGGCGGGCGACGGGCGACGGGCGCCCTACCTACCGGCGTGCCACGCCCTCCGCGCGCGCCGCCGCAGCGACCGCGGCCGTGACCGCGGGGGCCACGCGCTCGTCGAAGGGGGACGGGATGACGTTGTCGGCGGACAGGTCGTCGCCGACCACGGCCGCCAGCGCCTCCGCGGCCGCGAGCTTCATGCCCTCGGTGATGCGCGACGCCCGCACCTGGAGCGCCCCCGCGAAGATGCCGGGGAACGCGAGCACGTTGTTGATCTGGTTGGGGAAGTCGGAGCGCCCGGTCGCGACGACCGCCGCGTACTTGTGCGCGACGTCCGGGTGCACCTCGGGGGTGGGGTTGGCCATGGCGAAGACGAACGCGCCCTCGGCCATCGAGGCGACCGCGGCCTCGGGCACCGTGCCGCCGGAGACGCCGATGAAGACGTCCGCGCCTGCCAGCGCGTCCTCCAGCGAACCGCTGATGCCCGCCTTGTTGGTGAAGCCGGCCAGGTCGCGCTTGACCTGCGTGAGGTCCTCGCGGTCGGCGGAGACGACGCCCTTGCGGTCGGTGACCGCGACGTCCCCGATGCCGGCCTCGACCAGCATCTTCGCGATGGCGACCCCGGCCGCGCCCGCGCCGGAGATGACGGCGCGCAGGTCGCCGACGGCCCGCCCGGTCAGCCGCGCGGAGTTGCGCAGCGCCGCGAGCGTGACGACCGCCGTGCCGTGCTGGTCGTCGTGGAAGACCGGGATGTCCAGGCGTTCCTGGAGCCGGCGCTCGATCTCGAAGCAGCGCGGCGCCGAGATGTCCTCCAGGTTGATGCCGCCGAAGGACGGGGCGAGCCGGACGACGGTCTCGACGATGTCGTCGACGTCGGTGCAGTCGAGCGCGATCGGCACCGCGTCGACCCCGCCGAACTGCTTGAAGAGGATGGCCTTGCCCTCCATCACGGGGAGGGACGCCCGGGGGCCGATGTCGCCGAGGCCGAGCACGGCCGTGCCGTCGGTGACGACGGCGACGACGGACGACTTCCAGGTGTACTCGTCGACCAGCTCGGGCTGTTCCGCGATGGCCGTGCACACGCGGGCGACGCCGGGCGTGTAGGCGAGGGACAGGTCTTCCCTGTCGCGGACGGGAACGGTGGCCTGCACGGCCATCTTGCCGCCGCGGTGCAGTGCGAAGACCGGATCGAAGGCGTCGAGGGGCTCGGCCCCCGCGTCCGGACCGGCACTGCTGTCGCTGCGAGGATTGACGATCTCCGCTGCCACTTTGTCTTACCCCTTAGGTCTGCTTGGTTGAGGGTGGCCACTCCTGGTGAGGGGTGGGCGGGCACCGCGCACGGCCCAGGTCAGGTGATGCGTACGGGCACATACGCGACGGGCGCGCCGCACACGCGCCCTGAAGCCCCGGATGAGGGGTGTAAAGAACCTTCTTACCGGACGAACGCGGCCTGCGACGAGTCCATACTGCGAAGGTCACATGACGGAGCCTCGACTCCCGCCCGATTATGCGGACAAGTCACGGACGAAACCGGACAGTCGGGGCTGCAATCACGCAAGCTATGTCCGCACGGAACGCATCGTGCGACAAGCCGAAGAATCTCCGGCGGAGCAAGTGAACTCCGGCGGAAGATCCGGTCGCGATGGACCGGCTTCGTGCGCTTTCGGTGTTCACCCGTTATCCGATTTTGACATGGCGCATCACCTGAATGCCCGATCCCGAATGGCAAGATGCCGTCATCACACGAGGTCGCGACACCCGAAGGTGTGTGTGCTCGACGACCCGTCGGCATCTCCACCCATACGCCGGAGGAACCCACCATGACCGCACGTTTCACCCCTCGTTCGACCGCCGCACACACCCGGCTCGCTGCGGTCGGTGCGGTCGCGGTCGCGGGCGCCCTGCTGCTCACCGCCTGCGGTGACCAGACCAAGGACAACGACAGCGACGGCGGCTCCAAGAGCTCGGCGAGCACCGCCCCGCTCGCGTCGAAGCTGCCCCAGGCGATACGCGACAAGGGCGTCGTCAAGGTCGGTTCGGACATCGCGTACGCGCCCGTCGAGTTCAAGGACGACTCGGGCAAGGTCGCCGGTCTCGACCCCGACCTCGCCGCGGCGATGGGCAAGCAGCTCGGCGTGAAGTTCCAGTTCGAGAACGGCACGTTCGACGCGCTGCTGACGGGTCTGCGTTCCAACCGCTACGACATCGCCATGTCCGCGATGACGGACAACAAGAACCGCCAGGACGGCGTGGACCCGGACACCGGCAAGAAGGTCGGTGAGGGCGTCGACTTCGTCGACTACCTGACCGCCGGTGTCTCGATCTACACGCGCAAGGGCGACACCGAGTCGATCGCCGCGTGGTCCGACCTGTGCGGCAAGAAGATCGCCGTCGAGCGCGGCACGGTCTCCGAGGACCTCGCCAAGGCGGAGACGAAGAAGTGTACGGGTGGCAAGAAGATCACCATCGAGGCCTTCGACGACGACCAGCAGGCCCAGACCCGGCTGCGTTCCGGCGGTGCCGACGCGGCCTCCTCGGACTTCCCGGTCGCCGCGTACGCGGTGAAGACGTCCGGCGGTGGCAAGGACTTCCAGCTGGTCGGCGACCAGGTCGAGGCGGCCCCGTACGGCATCGCGGTCGCCAAGGACGACACCCAGCTCCGTGACGCGCTCCAGGCCGCGATGGACGCGGTCATCAAGAGCGGCGAGTACGCCAAGATCCTCAACAAGTGGGGTGCCGAGGACGGCGCCGTCACCGCGTCCGCGATCAACGGCGGCAAGTGACGCGCGGACCGCGCGACCGCTGAGAGGCAGTACCTGTGACAGACATACAGCAGACGGCCGGGGACCACACCTCCCCGGCCGGCCCGCAGGCCGTCAGGGCGATCCCTGTCCGGCACTACGGGCGATACGTGTCCGCCCTCGTCGCGATAGCGATCCTCGTCGCGATCGTCTACGCGTTCAGCCAGGGAAAGATCAACTGGCATGCGGTGCCCGACTACTTCTTCGACCACCGCATCCTCACCGGTGTCGGCAAGACGCTGCTGCTGACGGTGCTCTCGATGCTCATCGGCATCGTCGGCGGCATCGTCCTCGCGGTGATGCGCCTGTCGAAGAACCCGGTGACGTCGTCCATCTCCTGGTTCTACATCTGGTTCTTCCGCGGCACCCCGGTGCTGGTCCAGCTGTTCCTCTGGTTCAACCTGGGCCTGGTCTTCGAGTACATCAACCTCGGTCCGATCTACAAGGACTACTGGTCGGACTTCATGACGCCGCTGCTGACGGCGCTCCTGGGTCTCGGCCTCAACGAGGCCGCGTACATGGCGGAGATCTGCCGGGCCGGCCTGCTCGCCGTCGACGAGGGGCAGACGGAGGCGGCGCACGCGCTCGGCATGAGCCACGGCCGGACGCTGCGCAGGATCGTCGTGCCGCAGGCGATGCGGGTGATCGTGCCGCCCACCGGCAACGAGGTCATCAACATGCTGAAGACGACCTCCCTCGTGGCGGCCGTCCAGTACCCCGAACTCTTCCGCTACGCCCAGGACATCGGCCAGAACTCCGGCGCCCCCGTGGAGATGTACTTCCTCGCGGCGGCCTGGTACCTGGTCATGACGTCGGTCCTGAGCGTGGGCCAGTTCTACGTCGAGCGGTACTACGCGCGCGGTTCCAGCCGTCAACTGCCGTCGACACCGTGGCAGAAGGTCAGGGCGCACCTGACGTCCTTCTCCAGCAGGAAGGTGGCGGCATGACCGGCAGGGCGACGGATGCGGCGGACGCGGTCCCGCCGCGGGATGCCGTCCCGATGGTGCGCGCCGAGGGCGTCCACAAGTACTTCGGCCAGCTCCAGGTGCTCCGCGGCATCGACCTGGAGGTGAAGTCGGGCGAGGTGTTCTGCCTCATCGGCCCGTCCGGCTCCGGCAAGTCGACGTTCCTGCGCTGCATCAACCACCTGGAACAGATCAACGCCGGACGGCTGTACGTCGACGGTGAGCTGGTCGGGTACCGCGAACAGGGCGGGAAACTCTACGAGTTGCGGGACCGCGAGGTCGCGCTGAAGCGCCGGGACATCGGCATGGTCTTCCAGCGCTTCAACCTGTTCCCGCACATGACGGCCGTCGAGAACGTCATGGAGGCGCCCGTCCAGGTCAAGGGCGTCGGCAAGCAGGCGGCCCGGGAGCGCGCGACGCAGCTCCTGGAGCGGGTGGGTCTCGCCGACAAGGCGGCCAGCTACCCGTCCCAGCTCTCCGGCGGCCAGCAGCAGCGGGTGGCCATCGCGCGGGCGCTGGCGATGGACCCGAAGCTGATGCTGTTCGACGAGCCGACGTCGGCCCTGGACCCGGAGCTGGTGGGTGACGTCCTGGACGTCATGCGCGACCTCGCCGAGTCCGGCATGACGATGATCGTCGTCACGCACGAGATGGGCTTCGCGCGCGAGGTGGGCGACAGCCTGGTCTTCATGGACGGCGGTGTGGTGGTCGAGTCCGGCAACCCGCGCGACGTCCTGACGGACCCGCAGCACGAACGCACCCGCTCGTTCCTGTCGAAGGTGCTCTGAAAGAAGCCGCCCCGCGGGGCGCGCGACCCGGGGCGGTACGGCACTGCCGTACCGCCCCGCCGCGCGTCAACTCCCGGTTTTGCGAACGCCGTTCACTTCACCGCGAGGACGAGGGTGTCCGCCGGGGAGCACCACACCGGGCGGGCCTCGCCGAAGCCGCGCTCGCGCAGTACGCGCGCGTGCCAGGCGGCCGACGGGGTGTCGCCCTCGGCGTGCTCGCCGTAGATCTCGAAGCGCCTGGCGGTCGGCCCGGCGAGCACCGGGTCCGCGGCGGCCAGCCGCCACCACTCGGCCCAGTCGAGGGCGCCGGCCGTACGGGCGTCCTCCATGCGGGCGTGCCGCTGCGCGCGCTCGGCGGCGTTGATGCGCGGCGTGGAGTCGTCGATCATGTGGTCGGCGTTCATGAACACCCCGCCGTCGCGCACGAGTTCGGCGATCCGGCCGTAGAGTTCCGCGAGGGGACCGCTGTGCAGCCAGTGCAGTGCCGTCGCCGTCAGCACCGCGTCGTACGCGTCGTACGGCAGCCGCGCGCGCCAGTCGGGATCGGTGAGGTCGGCCCTGACGAACGAGACCCGGTCGTCCCCGGCGAAGGTGCCCTCCGCGATGGCCAGGAGCGCGGGGTCGAGGTCCACGCCCGTGCTGGTCGCCCCGGGGAACCGGTCGAGCAGCCGGGCGGTGATGGTGCCCGTGCCGCACGCGAGGTCGAGCACGCGCGGCGCGGGGCCGGTCAGCGCCTCGACCATGTCGAGCATGATCCGGAACCGGTCCTCGCGGTCCGGCATGTACCACTCCTGCTGGCGGTCCCAGCTCCGCTGCCAGGCCGCCCAGTCCGTACCCGCCGCCGCGGCGTCCGCCCCCGTGCCGGTCTCCGTCATCGCCACCCTCCGCTCGATCCGGTACGCCGGGCCGTCGCGCGCACGCGGGAACCGTGTGCGGGATCCGTGCGCGACGCCTTCGACGTAATACCCTGGAAGCACGATCAGCCGTTACGCGACCGCATCCACGACCATAGAGCGCCTCCGTAAGGACTACAAGTGGAACTGGCCTATTACTCGGATTACGCCGTACGGCTCGTCAACAGCGAGGAACCGGCTCGCGGCAAGGACTCGCTGACCTCGGTCGAGGCCGTCCGCGACCTGTTCGCCGGCAACCAGTCCGCCGCCCGGCGCGCCACCGAGGCCGACGTCACGCGCTTCCGCTCGGTGCGCGGCCGGCTCCGCGCGGTGTTCGAGGCGGCCGACGGCGGCGACGAGACGCTCGCGGTGGACCTGCTGAACTCACTGCTCCTGGAGTTCCCGGTGAGCCCGCAAATCTCCGGCCACGACCACCGCGACGACGACGGCCGTCCGCTGTGGCACATGCATCTGGCGGACCATCCGTCCAACGCCACCGCCGGCTACGCGGCCATCGCGGCGATGGGCCTGGCCTTCCACCTCACCTCGCACGGCGTGGACCGGCTCGGCCTGTGCGAGGCGGCGCCCTGCCGCAACGCCTACCTCGACACCTCGACCAACAGGTCCCGGCGCTACTGCTCGGACCGCTGCGCGACCCGCGCCAACGTGGCCGCCTACCGGGCCCGCAAACGCCTGGAGGCCGACCGGTCCCCCAGCACCGGCCTGGCCGCCGACACGGCCCAGCGGGCGAGCGCCAGCGGCGAGCGCTGACCCGACCCCGGGGGCCGGAACCTGAACCGGGCCCGGCCCAGCACCAGTTCCTCGGGGACGATCCCGTAGTCGGTGCTGTCGCCGCCCGCGAACGCGTTGTCCCCGAGCACCCACCAGCCGTCCCCGCGCCGCTCGACCGCGCGCTTGACCACCAGCAGGTCCTGCTGGAAGGGATGGCGCAGCACGATCACGTCCCCGGGACGGACCCGCGCCCCCCACTGCACCACCAGTTGGTCCCCGTGCTGGAACGTGGGCACCATCGAGGCCCCGTTGACCTCGGCGAGCCCGAGGGGGACCACCCACGTCCTGCGCTCGGTCTCCTGCGACACCTCCGGCATCACCCGGCTCCTCCCCGGTTCGTCCTCCACCAGTCTCAGTCTGACCCCGGACTTTTGTCCTAAGCCCATGGGGGCACCCGGGAAATCACGCCTTGCAGGGAGTAATGTCCCACCTGAGAAGACGATCACGAGGAAGGAACGCTCCATGCTTTCCCGCCTGTTTGCCCCCAAGGTCAAGGTCAGCGCCCACTGCGACCTGCCCTGCGGTGTGTACGACCCTGCCCAGGCCCGCATCGAGGCGGAGTCGGTCAAGGCCGTCCAGGAAAAGATGGCCGGCAACGACGACCCGCACTTCCTGGCGCGTGCCACCGTCATCAAGGAGCAGCGAGCCGAGCTCGCCAAGCACCACGTCTCCGTCCTGTGGAGCGACTACTTCAAGCCGCCGCACTTCGAGAAGTACCCGGAGCTGCACCAGCTGGTCAACGACACCCTGAAGGCCCTCTCGGCCGCCAAGGCGTCGACCGACCCGGCCACCGGCCAGAAGGCGCTGGACTACATCGCCCAGATCGACAAGATCTTCTGGGAGACCAAGAAGGCCTGACCCCAGGTCACCCCGCACCCGTTCCGCCACTGGCGCCGAGCACGGCGCCTCCGGCGGAGCGGGTGCGGTTTTTTGTGCCCGGGACACACCCCCCGCCTTTAATGCGAGCTACTTGCAACTACGGCACCACTGCATCAACATGTACGGAGGCGGGGCCGGCCCGCTGTGATCGTTTTCTCCCCGGCGCCCGCCGGTCCGGCCGGTCCCGCCTCTTCGATGCCGACCGATCGCAGGGGGACGCGGTGCACCTTCGCCTGGCAGGCCCGGAGGACGTTCCCGTACTGGCCGCCCTCAACGAGCAGCTGATCGTGGATCAGGGCCACGAGAACCCGATGCGGGGACGGGAGTTGGCCGACCGGATGCAGGGCTGGCTCGCAGGCGAGTACACGGCCGCGCTGGGCATCCTGGACGGCGCTCCGGCCTGCTACGCCCTCTGGCGGCCGGCCGAGGGCGGCGGCATCCACCTGCGCCAGTTCTTCGTCGCCCGCGAGTTCCGCCGGCGCGGTGTGGGGCGCCGGGCGATCGCCGCCCTCCGGGACGCGTACTGGCCGGGACGCGTGATCATGCTCGACGTGCTCGTCGGCAACCACCGGGGCGCCGCCTTCTGGCACTCCCTGGGGTTCGAGGCCCACACCGTCGCGATGAGGTCGCCCGCGCCCCGTCCGGAGCGTGCGGGCGCGGGCGACCCGTCCCTCAGTGGAACTGCGGAACGATGAGGTAGATCCCGTACACCACCACCGCCGCGCAGGCCAGGAAGCAGATCCCGGCCTGGGCGACGCCGAGGGCGTGGGCGGTGCCGTGCTGCTCGCGGGCGTCCTCGTGCCGTCCGAGGCCGAGCACCCCGAGGGCGAAGACGACCACCACGGCGACGGTCACCCCGACGCTCACACCGGCGACCTGGCCGAGTGCGGTCCAGTCGATGTCCATCGGAATTCAGCTCCTCGGGGTTCAGGCGCCGGTGCCGGCGGGGGCCGGCGCGGAGCCGCGGACGGTGACCTCGTGACGGTCGTTGACGTTGTGCGCGTGCACCGGGTCGCGGCGCGAGAGCACCACGATCACGGCGGCCACCGCGGCGGCGAGCAGCGCGATCACCACGGTGCCCGCGTTGCCCCCGTGCTTGACCACGGCGGCGGCCAGACCGCCCACCAGGGCTGCGGAGGGCAGCGTGATCAGCCAGGCGACGAGCATCCGTCCCGCGACACCCCACCGCACCTCCGCCAGCCGCCTGCCGAGGCCCGCGCCGAGGATGCTGCCCGAGGCGACCTGCGTGGTGGACAGCGCGAAGCCCAGGTGGGCCGAGGTCAGGATGACCGCAGTCGACGCGGTCTCCGCGGCGAAGCCCTGGGGCGACTGGATCTCCGTGAGGCCCTTGCCCATCGTGCGGATGATCCGCCAGCCGCCGATGTAGGTGCCGAGGCCGATGGCCAGGCCGGCCGACGCGATCACCCACACCGGCGGGCCCGCGCCGTCGCCGAGGGCACCCGCGGAGATCAGGGTCAGCGTGATGACACCCATGGTCTTCTGGGCGTCGTTCGTGCCGTGGGCCAGCGAGACCAGGGACGCGGAGGCGATCTGGCCGAGGCGGAAGCCCTTGGTCACCGACCCCTTCCGGACCCGGGCCGTGACGCGGTACGCGAGGTAGGTCGCCATCAGGGCCGCCGCTCCCGCGACGACCGGCGAGGCCACCGCGGGGATCAGGATCTTCTCGACGACCTTGTCTCCGTGCACGCCGTGCGCGCCCGCTCCGACCCACACCGCCCCGATGAGACCGCCGAACAGGGCGTGGGACGAACTGGAGGGCAGCCCGGCCAGCCATGTCAGCAGGTTCCAGAGGATGGCGCCGACCAGTCCGGCGAAGATCATCCACGGGGTGACCAGGGAGTCCTCGACGATGCCGCCGGAGATCGTCCGGGCCACCTCCGTGGACAGGAACGCTCCGACGATGTTCAGGACGCCGCTCACGAGGACGGCGACCTTGGGGGTGAGGGCTCCCGTGGCGATGGACGTGGCCATCGCGTTCGCGGTGTCGTGGAAGCCGTTGGTGAAGTCGAAGGCCAGTGCTGTGACGATCACGACCGCCACGAGGAACGTGATGTGATCCATCCCTCGATGGAAGCAAGCGCGGGCCAACTCGGTGAGAACCCGAGGCAAAGCCTCGCTGTTGACCCCGTGCGCGTTGCCCCGGTTCACGCCCGGCGCCACCCGGTGCGGGCGGGGCCGTGCTGGCACAACGGCCCCGCCCCATGGCTCAGTTGCTGCGCCGGGTCACGAATTCGGCGAGTGCCAGCAGGCCGCCCGCCGCCTCCGGCTCCGGTACCGCGCGGGCCAGTTCCTGTACCGCCCTGCCCATCCGGTCGGCCGCCTCGGCCTGCGCCCAGTCACGGCCTCCCGCGCTCTCTACGGCCAGGACCGTGCGTTCCAGGTCCGCCTCGTCGTACGGACGCGCGTACAGGGCCGCGAGTTCGGCCGCCGCGGGGTTGCCCGCGGTGAGGGCCGCGACCACCGGAAGGGACTTCTTGCGGGCCGCCAGGTCCGCGCCGGCCGGTTTGCCGGTGTGGCTCGGGTCCCCCCAGGTACCGATGATGTCGTCGATGAGCTGGAAGGCGAGCCCGCCCTCGCGGCCGAACGCGTCGAGGGCGTCCACCTGTTGGGGATCGGCACCCGCGTAGAGGCCGCCGATCGCGCAGGCGGCGCCGAGCAGCGCGCCCGTCTTGGCCTCCGCCATGAGCAGCACCTCGTCGAGGGTGACCTCGGTGGGAGCGCGCTTCTCCATGGCCGTGTCGATCTGCTGTCCCTCGCACAACTCGACCACGCAGGCGGTCAGTCGGGCCACGGCCGCGGCGGACGCCGGGTGCGGGTCCTCCGCGAGCAGTCCGAGCGCCAGTGCCTGGAGGGCGTCGCCCGCCAGGATCGCGTCGGCGTCCCCGAACACCGCCCAGGCGGTGGGCCGGTGCCTGCGGGTGGCGTCCCGGTCCATCACGTCGTCGTGCAGCAGCGTGAAGTTGTGGACGAGTTCCACGGCGGCCGCCGCCCGGACGGCGGCCTCCTGCGCCCGGGTGCCCCCGAGGGCGGCTGCGGCGGTGAGGACGAGAGCGGGGCGCAGCGCCTTGCCCGCGTTGGCCGCCGCCGGTCGGCCGTCCGCGTGTTCCCACCCGAAGTGGTAGCGCGCGACGCGGCGCATGGAGCCGGGCAGCGACTCGACGGCCGCCTTCAGCGCGGGGTCGACGAGGGCACGGCAGCGCTCCAGGATCGCCGCCGCCTCGGACCCGTCGGACACGGTGGGCCCGCCCTCGGTCTGTTCGGACCGCCTGATGCGGTCGGGTGTGCCCGCGGGGTGCGGCAGCCCCGCGGTCGTACGGTCCGGCCGCTGCGGGCGTGGTGTCCCGTCGGGGCGTTCCTTGGTCTCCGTCAGGTACTCGGCCATGGCGTCCCTCTCGGACACTGCGTGGACGGTGGCGCAGACGCTGCCGCCGGGGTGGTGCCCCCGCGGTGCCCCCGCCAGGAGGAGCGGGGGCACCGGGTGCGGGGGGCGGGTGTCAACGCCAGCGGCCGATCTCGACGTTCTCCAGGACACCGAGGGCGTCCGGCACCAGGACGGCCGCCGAGTAGTAGGCGGTGACCAGGTAGTTGATGATCGCCTGCTCGTTGATTCCCATGAAGCGGACGGAGATGCTCGGCTCGATCTCGTCGGGGATGCCGGCCTGGCGCAGGCCGATGACACCCTGGTCGTCCTCGCCGGTACGCAGGGCGAGGATCGAGGTGGTGCGCGCCTCGGTCACCGGGATCTTGTTGCACGGGTAGATCGGCACGCCGCGCCAGGTGGGGATGCGGTTGCCGCCCACGTCGATGGTCTCCGGGACGAGGCCGCGCTTGTTCAGTTCGCGGCCGAAGGCGGAGATCGCCCGCGGGTGGGCCAGCAGGAGCTTGGTGCCGCGGCGCCTGCTGAGCAGTTCGTCCATGTCGTCCGGGGAGGGGACGCCGTCGTGCGGCTGGAGCCGCTGGTCGTACTCGCAGTTGTTGAGCAGGCCGAACTCCCGGTTGTTGATCAGCTCGTGCTCCTGGCGCTCCTTCAACGCCTCGACGGTGAGCCGCAGTTGCTGCTCGGTCTGGTTCATCGGCTGGTTGTACAGGTCCGCCACGCGCGTGTGGATGCGCAGGACGGTCTGCGCGACGCTCAGTTCGTACTCGCGGGGCCGGCCCTCGTAGTCGACGAACGTGTGCGGGATGTCCGGCTCGCCGGAGTGGCCCGCCGCCAGGTCGATCTCCCGCTCGCCGTACTTGTTGGTGCGCCGGTCGGGTTCCGCCCGCAGTTCCTCCAGGTGCGCGCCCAGGGACTCGGAGCGCTCGGCGACCTGGTCGACGTGCGAGCGGGTCAGCACGAGGACCGTGCACGCCGTGACCGCACGGGCCGTGTACTCCCAGATCGCGTCCGGATCGATCAGCGCGTGCTCACCGAAGTACGCGCCGTCGGCCAGGACGCCGAGGACCGCGTCGTCGCCGTACGGACCGGTGCCGACCTTCTCGACCCTGCCGTGCGCCAGCAGGTAGACCTCCTCCGCCCGGCCGCCGAAGGAACTGATCACCTCGCCCGGCGCGAACTCCCGCTGCTCGCAGCGGGAGGCCAGTTCGGAGAGCACGTCCTCGTCCTCGTACGTGCGGAGCGCGGGCAGTTCGCCCAGCTCCGCGGGGATGACCTCGACCCGGTCACCGGTCTTCACGAACGTGACCCGGCCGTCACCCACCGCGTATGTCAACCGGCGGTTGACCCGGTACGTACCACCCTGCACGTTCACCCACGGCAGCATCCGCAGCAGCCAGCGCGAGCTGATCTCCTGCATCTGGGGTGCGGACTTGGTGGTCGTGGCCAGGTTCCGCGCGGCTGCGGTGCCGAGGCTCTGCTGCGGCTTGCCCTGCTCCGTGCGGACCTCTTCGCCTACCGACATAGAGAATTGCCCTCCCGCTCCTGCCCGACGCGGTTCCGCACCGGGCATCCATCTGCGGGACCAACCCTTCCATCACGGAGAGTGCTGGTGCTATTACACGAAAGAGGGGGGTTGGATCACGGTGGACCGGGGCACGTATGTCATTTCTGTCCCATGATCCGAAGTGCTGCCCGGCGAACGGACGTCGAGGCCCCGCGCGGCACGGTCCGGCGCGGGCCCCGCCGGGCTCGCCTCGCCTCGCGACCGCACGCGACAATGGGGGCGTGACCAGCCCCGACGCCTCCCTGCCGGACACGCTGCGCCCCCGGCTGCCCTCCCCGCTGCGGGAGGCCCACGACGTCCGTTTCGCCCGCCGGGGCGTGCGGCTGCTGCTGAAGCGGGACGACCTGATCCATCCCGAGCTGGTCGGCAACAAGTGGCGCAAGCTGGCGCCCAACCTCGCGGCGGCCGGGGGCCGCACCGTCGTCACCTTCGGCGGCGCGTACTCCAACCACCTGCGGGCCACCGCGGCGGCGGGCCGGCTCCTGGGGCTGGCCACCGTGGGCGTGGTGCGCGGCCAGGAACTGGCCCGCCGGCCGCTCAACCCGTCGCTGGCGCGGTGCGTGGCCGACGGGATGCGCCTGCGCTTCGTGGACCGCGCGACGTACCGGCGCAAGGCCGAACCGGCGGTGCTCGCGGACCTGTTGCGCGCGGCGGACGTCGAGCACGCGTACGTGGTGCCCGAGGGCGGCAGCAACCCGGCCGCCGTGCGCGGCGCGCGGGCGCTCGGCGGGGAACTGCGCGGCGCCGCCGACGTGGCCGCCGTCGCCTGCGGCACCGGGGGCACCCTGGCGGGCCTGGCCGCGGGGCTCGCCCCGGCCCAGCGCGCGCTGGGCGTCGCGGTGCTCGGGGGCGGCTTCCTGACCGCCGACGTCCGGGAGTTGCAGCGCGCGGCGTTCGGCGGACCGCGGGGCCGCTGGCGGGTCGAGGACCGCTTCCACCACGGCGGCTACGCGCGCGTACCGCCCGTTCTCGACGCGTTCGCCCGCGACTTCGAGGACCGGCACGGCCTGCCGGTCGAACGCCTCTATGTCGCCAAGTTGCTATGGGGACTTGTCGCCCTGCTGGACGAGGGCGCCTTCCCGGCGGGCAGCACGGTGGCCGCGGTGGTCACCGGGCGCCCGTTCCCCTGACGTACGCGGGGGCGCTCCGCGGGAACTCCCGCACGCGCGCGTGGGCGACGGTGCGCACGCGCGCGGGAGTCCCCGCTCAGGCCGCCTCGCGGTAGACCGCCGCCTCCTCCAGGTCGAGGCGGCGCAGCAGGGCGCGCAGCATCTCGTCGTCGATGTAGCGGCCGTCGCGCAGCCGGACGAACACCGCGCGTTCGGCGCCGATCATCTCGCGGGACAGCCGGCGGTAGGTGTCGTCGTGGGACTCCCCGGTGACGGGGTTGACCTGGCCGAGCCGCTCCCAGACCGCGTTGCGGCGGCGCTCCAGGACGGTGCGCAGGCGGTCGGCGAGGGGCTCGGGCAGGGCGTTGCGCTCGTCCTCCAGGAGGTCCGTCAGGAGTTTGTCGGCCGCTCTGGACGCCTGCGCCTGGGCGTTGGCCTCCGCGAGCGTCTCGGCCTGCGCGTCGCGTCCCGGCAGCTTCAGCAGGCGGATCAGGGTGGGCAGGGTGACGCCCTGGACGACCAGGGTGCCGATGACGGTCGTGAACGTGAGGAACAGCAGCAGGTTGCGCTCACCGAAGTCGCTGCCGTCGTGCATGGTGACCGGGATCGAGAAGGCGATGGCCAGCGAGACCACGCCGCGCATGCCCGCCCAGCCGATGACGAAGGCGCCCTTCCAGGTCGGGTTGCTCTCACGGCTCCTGATGCGCGCCGACAGCAGCCGCGGCAGGAACGTCGCCGGGTAGACCCACACGAACCGCGCGGCGACGACCACGAGGAACACGGCGAGGGCGTACCAGGCGGCGGTGAGGCCCTTGTACTCGCCGAGTCCCTTGAGAACGATGGGCAGTTGGAGGCCGATCAGCGCGAACACGGCGGACTCCAGCAGGAAGGCGACCATCTTCCACACCGCGCCCTCCTGGAGGCGGGTGGCGAAGTCGACCTCCCACGCGCGGTGTCCGAGGTACAGCGCCACGACGACGACGGCGAGGACACCGGAGGCGTGCACCTGTTCGGCGACCCCGTAGGCGACGAACGGGATCAGCAGGGAGAGCGTGTTCTGGAGCAGCGCCTCCTTGAGGTGCGTGCGCAGCCAGTGCAGCGGCACCATGAGGACCAGGCCGATGCCGATGCCCCCGACGGCCGCGAGCAGGAACTCCCAGATGCCGCCCGCCCAGGTGGCGCCCTCTCCCACCGCCGCGGCCAGGGCGACGCGGTAGGCGGTGATCGCCGTCGCGTCGTTCACCAGGGACTCGCCCTGGAGGATGGTGGTGAGCCGCGAGGGCAGTCCGACCCGGCGGGCCACCGCGGTCGCGGCCACGGCGTCCGGCGGCGCGACCACCGCGCCGAGCACCAGGGCGGCGGTCAGCGACATGCCCGGCACGATCAGGTACGCGACGTAGCCCACCGCGACGGTCGCGAAGAGCACGTACCCGACGGAGAGCAGCGCCACGGGCCTCAACTGCGCCCGGAGGTCCAGGTAGGAGCTGTCGATCGCCGAGGTGTACAGCAGCGGGGGCAGCACCAGGGGCAGCACGATGTGCGGGTCGAGGGTGTAGTCCGGCACCCCGGGCACGTACGCCACCACGAGCCCCACCGCGACCAGCAGCAGCGGAGCCGGGACCGGGGTCCGCCGGGCCGCCCCGGCCACAGCGGCACTGCCCGCCACCAGCAACAGCAGCGGCAACACGTCCATCGTCCTCGCCCGCCCTCATTTTTCGCGCGGCCACCCGCACATCCGTCGTAATCTGGCAATCATGAAACAGTGCACGCACGCCGACGCGCTGCCGCACCCGGACCCGGAACCCCAGAGCGACACCTGCCTGGAGTGTCTGGCCGACGGCACGCACCCCGTTCAACTGCGGCTGTGCCTGGCCTGCGGCCACGTCGGCTGCTGCGACTCCTCCCCCGGGCAGCACGCCACGAAGCACTACAAGGACACCGGCCATCCCGTGATGCGGACCTTCGAGCCCGGCGAGGACTGGCGCTGGTGCTTCGTGGACCACGTTCTCGTCTGACCGGCCCCGCACGGTTCGGCGGTACGGCGCCTGGGTACGTCAACCCGACGCGCCCGCTTTCCAATTGGGGCCGCCGAACCCTAGCCACTGTGCGTATTGACGTGTTTACTATGAGTGACAGCGCGGGGTTGGGGTGCCGGAGACACAGAAGCGGGGAGCGCGATAGCGTCACCGCAGAGGCGCGAGTCCGTGTCGTGCCGCCCGGGGGCGACCCCCGGGCCCCGAAAAGCTTGTACCACCTTGGAGGTGAGGGTGTCCCAGATCGCAGGCGAGCCCGTGACCCAGGACTTCGTGGAAGTCCGGCTGCCGGCTGCGGGTGCCTACCTGTCGGTGCTGCGCACGGCCACGGCCGGGCTCGCGGCCCGCTTGGACTTCACCCTGGACGAGATCGAGGACCTGCGCATCGCCGTCGACGAGGCGTGCGCGATCCTCCTCCAGCAGGCAGTGCCCGGCTCGGTGCTCAGTTGTGTGTTCCGGCTCGTGGACGACTCGTTGGAGGTCACCGTCTCGGCACCGACCACGGACGGTCACGCCCCCTCGCGCGACACCTTCGCCTGGACGGTGCTGTCGGCACTCGCGGGCAAGGTCTCCTCCGCCGTGGACGACGACCGCACCGTGTCGATCAGCCTCTACAAACAGCGCGGCGCGGGACCCGGGCCGGCGTGAGGGACGGGGGCGGACCGGTGCGGGACGAAGAGCGCGGCGCGCGGGAAGTGCCGGCCGGGGGCACGAGCGGCCCCGGCGGATCCCGTCGCACGGCGGACGGCATCGACGGAATCCCCGATCAGGCCAGGCCGCACCCGGAGGGCGCCACTTCGGCCGTCGCCTTCCTGGACGACGGGCAGCGGGAACGGGACAGCGCCGTGCGGAGCGCGCCCGACCGGGACTGGATCGAGGTTCGTCCGGTCCGGACGCCGGCGAGTGCTCAGGGAAGGGCGACGGGCGGGACGATGAGCGAGCACCAGCGGGACCCCCAGCAGAGCGTGCCGCAGGCGGCGCAGCACACGGCGCAGCAGGAGCCGGACGGCGCTCCCGCGGCACGGGAGCGGAGCGGTACGGGCGGCGCGCACACCGCGCAGGACCGGAGCGGCGCACGCGCGCTGTTCATCGAGCTGCGCACCCTGAAGGACGGCAGCCCGGAGTACGCGGAGCTGCGCAACCGGCTGGTCCGCATGCACCTGCCGCTGGTCGAGCACCTCGCCCGGCGGTTCCGCAACCGCGGTGAGCCGCTGGACGACCTGACCCAGGTCGCGACGATCGGCCTGATCAAGTCGGTGGACCGCTTCGACCCGGACCGCGGCGTGGAGTTCTCCACGTACGCGACCCCGACGGTCGTCGGCGAGATCAAGCGGCACTTCCGGGACAAGGGCTGGGCCGTGCGCGTCCCGCGCCGCCTCCAGGAACTGCGGCTGTCCCTCACGACGGCCACGGCTGAGCTCTCGCAGCAGAACGGCCGGTCCCCCACCGTCCACGAGCTGGCCGAGAAGCTGGGCATCTCGGAGGAGGAGGTCCTGGAGGGGCTGGAGTCCGCCAACGCGTACTCGACGCTCTCGCTGGACGTCCCCGACACCGACGACGAGTCCCCCGCGGTCGCCGACACCCTCGGCGCGGAGGACGAGGCGCTGGAGGGCGTGGAGTACCGGGAGTCGCTGAAGCCGCTTCTGGAGGACCTCCCGCCGCGCGAGAAGCGGATCCTGCTGCTGCGCTTCTTCGGCAACATGACCCAGTCGCAGATCGCGCAGGAGGTCGGGATCTCCCAGATGCACGTGTCGCGGCTGCTCGCGCGGACGCTGGCGCAGCTCCGGGAACGGCTCCTCGTCGAGGAGTAGTCCCGCCGGAGGGCCGAAAGAAGGCCGCCGAGGAGGTCAGGCGCCGGGCTCGTCCGCCCGGCCCGGACCGCGGATGCCGAGGGCCCTGGTCGTTGCCGGATGCACCAGCAGCACCAGGGAGGCCACGGCCACGACACCGATCGCGATGCCGGCCGGGATGGCCACGCTGTCGGCCTGGAGCAGGTTGTAGGCCACCGGCAGCGCCATGATCTGCGTGATGACGGCGGGCCCGCGGCTCCAGCCGCGGAGTCCGTACAGGCCGCGGGCTGCCAGCAGCGGCAGCAGGGCGAGGACGGCCAGCGTGATGCCGCCCGTAACGGCCTGCTTGCGGTCGGAGGGGTCGCTCGTGAGACCGAGGACCAGCAGCCAGACGCCCGCCACCACGAGGGCGACTCCTTCGAGGGCGGCGAGTGCCGCGGCTGCGGTGACCCGGCCCGGACGGGGTCCGGCGGTCCCTGCCCCGGTGTCGTCCGCGGTGTTCGTGGTGGGGTTCTGCTCGCTGCTCACCCCAGCAGGGTAGCCCGCACACCTCCGGGGGCCCGTGTCCAGGCTCACGTCCGCGGGACCGCCCTTTCCCCGGCTTCGTCTGGGACGAGTACCGATCAGTAGGTACGCTGCAAGCCATGCGTGCACTACTCGTGGTCAACCCGGCGGCAACCACCACCAGCGCACGTACGCGCGACGTGCTGATCCACGCGCTCGCGAGCGAGATGAAACTCGAAGCGGTGACCACCCAGTACCGGGGGCACGCGCGGGACCTCGGCCGGCAGGCGGCGGACAGCGACGACATCGACCTCGTGGTGGCCCTCGGCGGCGACGGCACGGTCAACGAGGTCGTCAACGGCCTGCTGCACCGCGGCCCCGACCCGGACGGCGTCCCACGGCTCGCCGTGGTCCCCGGCGGCTCGACGAACGTCTTCGCCCGCGCCCTGGGGCTGCCCAACGACGCGGTGGAGTCCACGGGCGTCCTGCTCGACGCCCTCCGCGAGAGCCGTGAACGCACGGTCGGCCTGGGCATGGCCTCCGGGACGCCCGGCACGGAGGACGAGTCGGTTCCCGGACGGTGGTTCACGTTCTGCGCGGGCCTCGGATTCGACGCCGGAGTCATCGGCCGGGTCGAACAACAGCGGGAGCGGGGAAAGAAATCCACACACGCTCTCTACCTTCGGCAGGTGCTGCGCCAATTCCTCCAGGAACCGCACCGCCGGCACGGCACCATCACCCTGGAGCGGCCGGGCGCCGACCCGGTGACGGATTTGGTGCTGTCCATAGTCTGTAACACCGCTCCGTGGACCTATCTGGCCAATCGCCCGGTGTACGCGGCGCCTAAGGCCTCGTTCGACACGGGCCTCGACGTACTCGGTCTCAGCCGCATGTCCACCGCCGCGGTTGCCCGGTATGCGACCCAGTTGCTCACTTCGTCCCCCGAGCGCGGACCCCATGGCAGGCATGCCCTCGGCCTGCACGACCTGACCGAGTTCACCTTGCATTCGAAGGTGCCGCTCCCCCTTCAGATGGACGGCGACCACCTGGGGCTCCGGACGAGCGTGACGTTCACAGGCGTACGCCGTGCACTGCGTGTGATTGTGTGAGCGGAAGGGCCCAAAGTCCTTTCACTCGAACGTTTAGACCAGGGTCCACCCCCTGGAAGTACGGCTGTGACCTAGCCGACACCGAGGAATCAAAAAAAACTTTCCGGAAGGGGTTGTATCCGTCGCCGAGGTTTGCGAGTCTCTACGTGGCGATCGGGACGGCCCCGCAACACCGGCCCCCAAGATCTCCAGAACCCCTCTCCACAACACAGGACGACGCCGGGCAACCGGACGTTCGCCCCTTCACTTGTTGAGGGATTCGTGAAAGCGTTCACATTCACAAGCAACTTGCATGTAATACCAAGGAGAGGTAGCAGCCATGGACTGGCGTCACAACGCCGTTTGCCGCGAGGAAGACCCTGAGCTCTTCTTCCCCATCGGCAACACCGGTCCTGCGCTGCTGCAGATCGAGGAAGCCAAGGCCGTCTGCCGTCGCTGCCCGGTAATGGAGCAGTGCCTGCAGTGGGCGCTCGAGTCCGGCCAGGACTCCGGCGTCTGGGGTGGTCTCAGCGAGGACGAGCGCCGCGCAATGAAGCGCCGCGCCGCCCGCAACCGGGCTCGTCAGGCCTCCGCCTGACACCCCACCCCGTAACAGCCTGAGCTTGGCGGCGCGTGCAGCGAGTACGCATCTCCCGCCCCCGAGTCGCAGCGCGCAGTACCCCAGCCGCATTGAGAGCTGTTGATCGGTCTTCCGTGAGGGACACCTGATCGAGAGAAGGCCCCGGACCGTAAAAGGTCCGGGGCCTTCTGCTTGCCCTCCGCAGGGGCCAACTCCCCCGCACCGCTGCCCCGTTGCGCCTCCGCGCGGGACCGCGCCGTTCCGCCGCGTTACTTCTGCGTGCGCACCGGGATGTCGAGGACCACCTGCGTACCGCGTTCGGGGGCGGCGACCATGTCGAACGTGCCGCCCAACTCGCCTTCCACCAGCGTCCGTACGATCTGGAGACCGAGGTTCCCGGAGCGGTGCGGGTCGAATCCCTCGGGCAGACCGACGCCGTCGTCCTGGACGCTGACGAGGAGCCGGCCCTCCTGACTGGTGCCGCCGCGAACCGCGTTGACCTCGACCGTGCCGGTGTCGCCGTCGCGGAAGCCGTGTTCGAGCGCGTTCTGGATGATTTCCGTGAGGACCATCGACAGGGGCGTCGCGACCTCCGCGTCGAGGATGCCGAAGCGTCCGGTGCGGCGGGCGGTCACCTTGCCCGGCGAGATCTCGGCGACCATCGAGAGCACCCGGTCGGCGATGTCGTCGAACTCCACGCGCTCGTCCAGGTTCTGGGACAGCGTCTCGTGCACGATGGCGATCGAGCCGACCCGGCGCACCGCCTCCTCCAGGGCCTCCCGGCCGCGCTCGGACTCGATGCGCCGGGCCTGGAGCCGCAACAGGGCCGCCACGGTCTGGAGGTTGTTCTTCACCCGGTGGTGGATCTCCCGGATGGTCGCGTCCTTGGTAATCAGTTCCCGTTCGCGGCGCCGCAGTTCGGTGACGTCCCGGAGCAGGACCAGCGAACCGACGCGTGTTCCCTTGGGCTTGAGCGGGATCGCCCGGACCTGGATCACGCCGTCGTCCGACTCGATCTCGAACTCACGGGGCGCCCAGCCGCTCGCCACCTTGGCCAGCGCCTCGTCCACCGGCCCGCGGGACGGGGCGAGTTCGGCGGTCGTCTGGCCCAGGTGCTGACCGACGAGGTCGGTGGCCAGGCCCAGCCGGTGGTACGCGGAAAGGGCGTTCGGCGACGCGTACTGGACGGTGCCCTCAGCGTCCAGCCGCAGCAGTCCGTCGCCCACGCGGGGCGAGGCGTCCATGTCGACCTGCTGGTCGGGGAACGGGAACGAGCCGGCCGCGATCATCTGCGCCAGGTCGGACGCGCTCTGCAGGTAGGTCAGTTCGAGGCGGCTCGGGGTGCGCACGGTGAGCAGGTTGGTGTTGCGCGCGATCACGCCGAGCACCCGCCCCTCGCGGCGCACGGGGATGGACTCGACGCGGACGGGCACCTCCTCGCGCCACTCCGGGTCGCCCTCGCGCACGATCCGGCCCTCGTCGAGCGCCGCGTCCAGCATGGGGCGGCGGCCGCGCGGCACCAGGTGGCCGACCATGTCGTCCTGGTACGAGGTGGGGCCGGTGTTGGGGCGCATCTGGGCGACGGACACGTAGCGCGTGCCGTCACTCGTCGGGACCCACAGGACCAGGTCGGCGAAGGACAGGTCGGAGAGCAGCTGCCACTCCGAGACCAGCAGATGCAGCCATTCGAGGTCGGAGTCGTCGAGGGCCGTGTGCTGGCGCACGAGTTCGTTCATGGAGGGCACCCGGCGAGCGTAACCCGGGTCGGGGGCCGGACTCGAAACGAGTCGGTCGCGGCCCCGGAAACACCCGCGGGCCGCGGCGCCTGGGAGGGACCCTCAGCCCTCCCGGCACCGCAGCCCGGAGCAATATCGGCGGCGGGGTGTGCGGTCCCGTCCGGCCGAAGGACGAGGAGCCGGGGCAGTCAGGGCAGAGAGCCTCGGTTCCTCGGTACCGACCTCCTGTGCGGGGAGGACGGAGCTGGTGCGTTCACTTGTCGCGCGGACGCGCGGTCCGGACGCGTGCGACCCGTCACCGCGTCGCGGTCACGGCCCGTCCTCGCATTGTGGACTAGACCACTTCGGGTGTCCATGCGTCGCGGAAGGTTCGTTGTTCTTTCTTCACAGCTGTGCACCGCTCGCGCCGGGCGGATCCGCCAGTTGCTCGGACGTCCCAGCATCCACCCCGCAGCCTAGCCCGCGGGGCTCACCCTTGGGGCCAGACCGACAGGGCAATTTCGCCGACCGCCTCCAGTTCCTCGCGGCTCGCGCCGTCGCGCGCCTGCTGGGACATGCCCTGGATCACGGCCCCGGTGAACCGGGCGAGCGCCGCGGCGTCGGTGCCCGGCGGCAGCTCCCCGGCGCGGACGGCGTCCAGGATGCGGCGCTCGAACGCGGCGACCGCCTGCCCGCGCCGCGTGCGCAGCGACTCCTCCACGGCGGGTGTCGTGCAGTTCGCGGCCGCGTGCGCGATCAGGCACCCCGCCGGACGGCCGGCCGTCGTGTACGCGGCCGCCGCCTCGCGCAGGGTGCGGGCGACGGCGGCACGGGCGGTGGGCTCCTCCGCGATGGCTCGGTCGCCGAAGGTCGCGTAGCGCTCGCCGTAGGCGTGGACGACCTCGGCGAACAGGGCCTGCTTGTCGCCGAACGCCGCGTAGAGGCTCGGGGCGCCGATGCCCATGGCGCGGGTCAGGTCGGAGACGGAGGTGCCTTCGTAGCCGTGCGCCCAGAAGGCGAGGACCGCCTTCTCCAGCGCGGTCTCGCGGTCGAAGGAACGGGGTCGCCCGCGCCGCCTCGCCCCTTGCGGCGGGTTGACCTGCACGGGCTCGACCTGCGGGTTCGGCTGCGGCGGTTTCACCATGGAGTGGATTTTATAGCGAACACTAGAGAAAGGATCGAGGGGGGCGGTACGGTCTTTTCTGTAGCGATCGATAGGTAAATGCGGAGGGGGCGTCATGAGCGTTACGGCAGGCCGGCGGCGGGTTCGGGGAGGCACAGGCTCAGGCGGCAGGTTCGGGGGCGGCCTCGGCGGCTGCGGCTGCGGCAGCCGCGACGAGGGCGGGCAGGGGCATCGGACGGGGCGTCACCGGGTGGCACCCGGCGCGCCGCACGGGGTTGGTCACGGCGCGTCACCCGCCCGAATCCGGGAGGGATCTGCACAGTGGTCGCTCGGGGCACCTCGCGGGTACGCCTCTGCTAGATTGGTCTAAACCACCTGTGTTTCTCTCGGGTGTGGTGAAGCCCTCCTTCCAGATCGGCAGGCCAGCGTGGAAGTTGTCATCGTTCCGGACGCCACGGCAGGCGGCGAGCTGATCGCCGAGGCCATGGCCCAGTTGCTCCGACGCAAGGCGGACGCCGTACTCGGCGTGGCCACGGGCTCGACCCCGCTGCCCATCTACCAGGCGCTGGCGGCGAAGGTGCGGTCCGGCGCCGTGGACACCTCCCGGGCACGGATCGCCCAACTCGACGAATACGTGGGCCTTCCGGCCGACCACCCGGAGTCCTATCGCTCGGTGCTGGCCCGCGAGGTGCTGGAGCCGCTGGGGATCGGCATGGACGCGTTCATGGGCCCCGACGGGACCGCGGACGACATCCTGGCGGCCTGCGAGGCGTACGACCGTGCGCTCGCCGCGGCCGGCGGAGTGGACCTCCAGTTGCTCGGGATCGGCACCGACGGCCACATCGGCTTCAACGAACCGTGCTCGTCCCTCGCGTCGCGCACGCGGATCAAGACGCTGACCGAGCAGACCCGCGTCGACAACGCGCGCTTCTTCGACGGCGACATCAAGCAGGTGCCCCACCACGTGATGACGCAGGGCATCGGCACGATCCTGGAGGCGCGGCACCTGGTGCTGCTCGCCACCGGGGAGGGCAAGGCGGACGCGGTCGCCGCGACGGTCGAGGGGCCCGTCGCCGCGGTCTGCCCGGCCTCCGCACTGCAACTGCACCGGCACGCGACGGTCGTCGTGGACGAGGCCGCCGCCTCGAAGCTGAAGCTCGCGGACTACTTCCGGCACACCTACGCCAGCAAGCCGGAATGGCAGGGGATCTGACGGGACGTCAGGGATGGCGCGCGGGTTGAGTCGGGCTTCGCTCCGGATGAGGAGCTGTCCGGCCGATCAAGGAGTGGATTAGCTCTGTCTCCTGGCTCATGCGGCTGCAATTGTGGACGCGTGAGCGATCTCAAAGCGCCGACGCCCGCGCCCAGCAGCGAGGAAGTGGCCGCTCAGTGGCAGGCGCTTCTCGCGGGCGACGTGACCCGCGAGGCGGTCCATTCATGGGCAGCCTCGTGGGTCGAAGACGCGGCAGCGATCCGTGTCCCGCCGTTGGTCTTCTGGGCCCTGCAGCATCTGCATGGCTTCGACCTGTGCCGGGATCCTCGTCGACCGGGTGTCGTCTGGCACGGCAGCACGGGCGAGGGTGAGTGGGTCCACTCGCTCGACGACATCGCCGGCGGATTCGCCCGCTGGCAGGAGAAGCGCAGTCGTAGCAACACGGATCTGAAAGCGTGGTCGCAGGCTGAAGACGAAGGCTGAGCGCCCGCCCACAGGCGAGAGTCCGCGGCTGTCCCGCACGCCCCCGACCCTCCACTCCGCCCCGGTGGTGATCGCGGCACTCCCCCGGCGGGTGCCGACCGCTCCTCACGCTCGACAGCCGCTCCGTAGCGGGTGACCGGCGCCGGTCCGGCCGAGGCGAGGCGAGGCGGGCCGAGCCAGGCACCTCAACGACCGCCGCCACCGCGAAGCCGCAGACCCCGCTCCCCCGGGACCATGGGCCGGCGCGCATGTACAAGAGCTGTGGGCCCTCGCGGGCCGTCCGCACGAGCCACGGGCAGCCAACGGGGTGACGACGGACACGGCGTACGGCGCCCGCCCGGCCACCCACGCGGCCTCGCCCGCAACTCCCCTACAACATCACCGCGTTGACCCCCGCAACCCGGCCTGGCTCGCACCCCCGGCGCTCCGTTCCGCCCCGATGGCGACCCGGGCGCCGACCACTCGGCACGCTCAAACAGCCGCCCCGTAGGAGGTGACCGGCGCCGGTTCCACCAAGGTGGAGCGAGCGGGGACAGGGGCCCGCGAAGTCGCGGACGCCGATCGCCGCCCAGACCGCGGGCCGACGCACAGGCGCCGGAGCCGCAGGTCGTGACGGGCCGTCGGCACTTGGCGGAAGCCGAGCCACAGGCAGCCGACGACGGACACGGCGCACGCCAGGCCTCACCCACAACCCCCTGTCAAAACAACCGCGTTGCCCCCCCGCCTGGCGCACCCCCGGCGGCCGCCGTACCCGGTCTCCGCCACCCCCTCGGCGCGCAGCCCGAAGCGCCGGTCGCCCCGTAGGGGGTGACCGGCGCCGGTTCGGCCGAGGTGGGGTGGGCGGGGTCAGGCGCCCGCGATGACCTCCGCCGCCGCGAGGCCGCAGACGCGGGCCGCGCCGTGGGTGGCGATGTGCAGGGCGCCGCGGGGGGTTGCCTGAGGGATGCCCATCTCGACGACGATCGTGTCGGGGCGGGCGGCGAGCAGGGTGTCGAGGGCGTTCGCCATCCAGGGGTGGCGGTGCTCGTCGCGGACCACGGCGACGACGCGGCGTCCGGCGGACTCCGCCAGGGCGGTGCGGCCGGCGTCGTCGCCCGTGAGGCTGCCGGTCGTGGTGCCGGGGAGGAGGCGCAGCAGCTCGGCGGCCACGCCCCAGGGGGTCTCGTCGCCGACCGCGATGTTCGCGGTCGGGGTGAAGGCGGCGACGTAGGGCGGTTCGGTGAGCGGGACGAAGTCCGCCGCGCCGGTGACGGTCAGCGCCCTGCGGGCGGCGACGAGACCGACGTCGGTGCGGACACCGCCGTCGGACGGCGCGTCGGGCCCGTCGGCCGCCGCCGCGGTGGCCGCGTTCGCCGCCCACTTCGCGAGGGCGCGGACGCGTTGCGCCGCGTCGGCCAGGCGTTCCTCGGGGAGGTCGCCGCTGCGGACGGCCGTGACCAGGGCGTCGCGCAGGCGCCGTACGGTCTCGTCGTCGGCGAGCCCGCCGCCCACGCAGATCGCGTCGGCGCCGGCGGCGATGGCGAGGACGCTGCCGCGCTCGATGCCGTAGGTGCCGGCGATGGCCTGCATCTCCATGCCGTCGGTGACGATCAGGCCGTCGTAGCCGAGTTCGCCGCGCAGCAGTCCGGTGAGGATGCGCGCGGAGAGGGTGGCCGGATGGTCCGGGTCGAGGGACGGCACCAGGATGTGGGCGCTCATCACCGCGCGGGAGCCGGCGGCGATGGCGGCGCGGAACGGCGCGAGTTCGCGTTCCTCCAGGACCGGCAGGTCCGCGTCGATGCGGGGCAGCGCGTGGTGGGAGTCGACGGCGGTGTCGCCGTGCCCGGGGAAGTGCTTGGTGCAGGCGGCGACGCCGACGGACTGGAGTCCGGTGACGTACGCGGCGGTGTGCCGGGCGACGAGGCCGGTGTCGGCGCCGAAGGAGCGCACGCCGATGACCGGGTTGGAGGGGTTGGAGTTGACGTCCGCGGAGGGCGCCCAGTTGAGGTTGACGCCGCAGGCGGCCAGGCGGCGGCCGAGTTCACGGGCGACCTGCCGGGTGAGGTCGACGTCGTCGACCGCGCCGAGCGCGTGGTTGCCCGGGAAGGAGGAGCCGGTGCGCACTTCGAGGCGGGTGACGTCGCCGCCCTCCTCGTCGATCGCGACCAGGATGTCGTCACGTTCGGCGCGCAACTGGGCGGTGAGGGACGCGAGTTGTTCGGCGGTGGCGATGTTGCGGCCGAACAGGCCCACGGAGGCCAGTCCCTCACCGAGGCGGCGCAGCAGCCAGTCGGGGGCCGTGGTGCCGGTGAAGCCGGGCTGGAGCACCGTCAGCGCGTCGCGCGTGAGGGTGTCGGTGCCGCTGGCGAATGTCGTCATCGGGTGGGGTCATCCCTTCACGGCGCCCGCGGTCAGGCCCGCGGCCATCTTCCGCTGGACGAGGAGGAACAGCACGACGATCGGCACGGCCATCATGGTGGCGCCGGCCATCATCGGGGCGTACTCGGTGCCGTGCTTGGTGGTGAAGTTGCCGAGCCAGACGGTCGCGGTCTGGTTCTTCTGGCTGAGCAGCATCAGGGCGTAGAGGTACTCGTTCCAGGCCTGGATGAAGGCGTAGACCGAGGTGGCGACCAGGCCGGGGGCCAGCAGGGGGAAGACGACGCGGACGAAGGCGCCGGTGCGCGAGCAGCCGTCGACCATCGCGGCCTCCTCCAGCTCGCGCGGGATGTTGACGATGAAGCCGCGCAGGGTCCACACCGTGAACGGGAGGATGAAGGTGAGGTAGGTGATGACCAGACCGGAGAGCTTGTCGTACTGGTCCAGGTCGTTGAGGAGCAGGAAGACCGGGATGATCATGGCGACCAGCGGGATCATCTGCACCGCGAGGATGCCGACGATCACGATCTTCCGGCCCCGGAAGGCGAAGCGGGAGATGGCGAGCGCCGCCAGCATGCCGACGATGATGCCGATGACGACGACCGAGAGCGACACGATCAGGCTGCGGCCCACCGGGCCCCAGAAGTCGGCGATGTCGAGGGCGCGCTTGAAGTTGTCGAGAGTGAACCCGGTCGGGAAGAGACTCGGGTCCGGGTCGATGGCGTCCTTGGCGGGCTTGATGGCCGTGTTGAGCATCCAGTAGACCGGGAAGCCCACGCTGAGGAAGACGAGGACGCCGAGCAGGTTCCAGCCGAACCGGGACCCGCGCCGTCGTCCGGTCGTCGCGACGGTGCTCATTCGACCTCTCCGATCTTCAGCATCTGACGCATGTACACGGCGACCACGCCGAGCAGGAGCGCCACGGTGAGCAGGGCGATGGCCGATCCCTGCGCATAGTCGTTGACCACGAAGGCGCGGTCGTAGGAGTAGGTGGTCAGGAGCTGGAACTCGGCCTCGGGGTGGCCGTTGCGCATGACGAACACCTGCGGGAAGACGCCCATGTCCCAGATGACCGACAGCGTCGTGAGCATCACGATGATCGGCTTGAGGATCGGCACGGTGACGTACCGGAAGACGCCCCAGGCGCCCGCGCCGTCCAGCCGGGCGGCCTCTTCCATCTCCTTGGGGACCTGGGTGAGACCGGCGCTGAGCGTGATGACGACGAACGGGATCGCGCCCCACACCACGAGCAGCATGATCACGGCGAGGCCCTGCGGACCGCTGGCGAACCAGTTGTGGCCGATGAGGTCGACGCCGGGCAGCTTGCTCAGCATGGCGTTGAGGACGCCGTAGTCGGCGTCGAAGAGCCACTTGAAGACGGTGGTGGCGACGACGATCGGCATGCCCCAGCTCGCCACGAGCGCGACGTTGACGAGGGTCTTGACCCAGCCGGAGACGCGCTGGAGCAGGAGGGCGATCAGCATGCCGATGACCATGGTGAAGATCACCGAGCCGGCCGCGAAGATGATCGTGCGCAGGACGACGGCCCAGAACTCGCCGTCGTCGAGCACCTTGGTGAAGTTGTCGAACCCGACCCAGTCGGCGGGCTGGAAGCCCCAGAGCTGGGACTGGCCGAACTGCTGGAAGGACAGGGTGACCAGACGCACGAGCGGATAGCCCATGACGAGCGCCAGGATCAGCAGACAGGGCGCGAGCAGTGCCCAGGGCACGGCGGCCCCGCCGTTGCGCGACGTGCTCTGTCTGCGCGGCTTCTCGGGGGCGGGCGGCGGTGCCTGCCGCGGTGGCGGCACCTTGGCGGGGGTGGTCGTGTCTGCGGCGTTCATCGCGCGCTCCTTGGCGGTCCCTCGGCGTACGAGGGCGGGCCCCCGCACAAGTCGTACGAGACGCGGGGCCCCGTCCTCCGTGTCCCCCCGGAGGTGTGACGGGGCCCCGCACTCAGGTCACTTGGTGTTGATGACCTTGTCGATCGCTGCGTCCGCGTCCTTGGCGGCGTCCGCGACCGACTTCTTGCCGGTGCCGATGGCCTGGAGCATCGTCTGCAGCACCTGGGCCTTCTCGACCTGGCCCCAGCCCGGCGCCATCGGGACGAACCAGCTCGACTCCGCCGCGGTGGCGGGAACGGCCGTCGCCGGGTCGCTCTTCAGCGTGGCGAGGTCGGTCGTGTTGTTCGGCAGGTTGCCCTTGGCCATCAGGCCCTTCTGGCCGGACGGACCGGTGAAGGCGTTGATCCACTCGGCGGCGACGGCCTGCGCGTCGGACTTCACCGGGATGGCGAGGTCCGAACCGCCCAGGAAGACGGGCATGTTCTTGCCCGACGGGCCGGGCATCACGAAGTTCTCGAGGTTGTCCTTGAGCTTGCCGGTCTTGTCGTTCTTCGGGTCGGCGGCGGTCGCGCCCTCCCAGGCCGCACCGAAGATCATGCCGGACTTGCCCTGGCCGTAGACGATGTAACGGTCGGACTCGTCCTTGGTCTTGTCACCGTGCATGTACTTGTCGATGACGTTCTTGAACTCGGTGAGGCCCTTGATGGACTCGGGCGAGGAGAGGCTGCCCTTCCACTGGCCGCCCGACTCGGTGGCGATGGCGCCGCCGGCGTCGTAGACGTAGGACATCGCGGCGTACCAGTCGCGGGTGGGCTGGTACCAGGCGCTGAACTTGTCGCCCTCCTTCTTCTGGATCTTGTCCAGGTCGGAGGTGAGCTCGGCGTACGTGGTCGGCGTCTTCTTGATGCCGGCGTCCGCGGCGATGTCCTTGCGCCAGTTGGCGACACGGCCACCGGCGTAGTAGGGCACGCCGTACGTCTTGCCCTGGTAGGTCACCGACTGCTTGAGGCCGTCGAGCCAGGTGCCGGAGTTGGTGAACTTCGAGGCGTCGACGGGCGCGAAGGCGCCCTTGACCTCGTAGCTCAGCATCTCGGTGTTGCCCATCTCGACGACGTCGGGGGCCTTGTCCGTGGCGAGGACCGCGTCCAGCTTGGCGTTCTTGTCCGGCCAGCCGTAGTACTCGTGGTTGATCTTGATGCCGGGGTGCTTCTTGACGATCGCGGCGTCGGCCGCCTTGACCAGGTCCGGCCAGTTGTTCTGTGCGTCCACCGTGAGCCAGACCGTCAGTTCCTTGACGTCAGCGCTCTTGTTGGAGCCCCCGCTGTCCTTGTCACTGTCCCCGCACGCCGCGATGGAGACCATCATGCCCGCGATACCGATCGCGGCTATCAGCTTGCGCTTCACGCCATCCTCCTCAGGGATGCCACAAACCCCCCTTGTCCCCGCCGGTGACCTGGGTCTGCCTGTGGGACCGGGACCTGGACCAATGGTGTAGACCAGTACCGGGAGCTTGGCTTAGACCAATAGGACTGTCAAGGGTGTTCAGGGCCCCTCCAACCGTCCGTTATTGGACCGCGATATGAAGGGACCTTTCATTCCGCGCGGGGTGGAAACGGCTCTCGGGGCACGGCTGTTCGCCCGTACCACCGGCCGCCGACCTCGGGGCTGGACTAGACCATCCGGGGCCCCGGCGGTATACAGAGGGGATCACGGAGCGTGCGGGAGAGGGCACCCGCGTGCGAAGCCGTGCCACGATGTGAGCCGTGGCAGACGACGAGTCGGCCGCTTCGGCACCGGAGCCGGGAAGGCAGAACATGAGCACCGACGTCAGCAGTGCGGAGAACGAGGGTGGGGCGACCGTCCGTACCGCGCGCGTGCCCAAGTACTACCACCTGAAAAAGCATCTGCTGGACATGACGCAGACGCTGCCGCCGGGCACGCCGGTGCCGCCCGAACGCACGCTGGCCGCCGAGTTCGACACCTCGCGCACCACCGTCCGCCAGGCCCTCCAGGAACTCGTCGTCGAGGGCCGGCTCGAACGCATCCAGGGCAAGGGCACGTTCGTCGCCAAGCCGAAGGTGTCCCAGGCGCTCCAACTCACCTCCTACACCGAGGACATGAGGGCGCAGGGTCTCGAACCCACCTCGCAGCTCCTGGACATCGGCTACATCACGGCCGACGACCGGCTCGCCGACCTCCTCGACATCACCACCGGTGGCCGGATCCTGCGCATCGAGCGCCTGCGCATGGCCAACGCGGAGCCGATGGCCATAGAGACCACCCACCTGTCCGCGAAGCGCTTCCCCGCGCTGCGGCGCTCGCTGGTCAAGTACACCTCCCTCTACACGGCGCTCGCCGAGGTGTACGACGTGCACCTGGCCCAGGCCGAGGAGACCATCGAGACGTCGCTGGCCACCCCGCGCGAGGCCGGGCTGCTCGGCACCGACGTCGGCCTGCCGATGCTGATGCTGTCCCGCCACTCGCAGGACAAGGACGGCAAGCCGGTGGAGTGGGTGCGCTCGGTGTACCGCGGCGACCGGTACAAGTTCGTCGCCCGTCTGAAGCGTCCGCTCGACTGACCCCGCGGCACCCGCGCCCGCACCCCCGCTCTCCGGCACATCGCCTCAGTACGGCGGGTGTTGACGCGGCGGCCGCCCCCCTCTTCGCCCCGGGCCCGGCCCGGCTCCGGCCAACTCGGCCCGGACCGGGCCGGGTTCGCGTTTTTCCGGGCGAACCCGCCGGGCTGCGGACAAGCCGCCGCAGGCCCCCGCAACGTCCTCGCCCGCCGAATTCCCTTACGGGCCGCTTTCGTTCGCTTCCGCGATCCGTCATCCGGACGAGGGGTTCCTTTCCCGCGACCGGGTGACCTAGATTGCCTGCGCGTTACCCGGGTGAACAGCAGCGAAGCTGAACAGCGAGGGGATGGAGCCGCCCATGTCAGATGCCCCACAACCGAGCCGGCCGGTGGTGACGCCCCTGCGGGTCGCCATCGCCCTGTGCCTCGCCGCACCGTTCGTGGCGATGCTGTGGGTCGGCTCGTACGCGAAGACCGACCCGACGTTCATCGGCATCCCGTTCTTCTACTGGTACCAGATGATGTGGGTGCTGATCTCCACGGTGCTGACGGTGACCGCCTACCGGCTGTGGACGCTCGACCAGCGCTCCCGGGCGAACCGGGACGGGGGTGCGTCGCGATGAAGGACGGCGTCAACGGCGTCGCGCTCGGCGTCTGCATCTTCTTCTTCGTGCTCGTCACCGTGATGGGCTTCCTCGCCGCACGCTGGCGCAAGGCCGAGAACGAGCACAGCCTCGACGAATGGGGCCTGGGCGGACGGTCGTTCGGCACCTGGGTCACCTGGTTCCTGCTCGGCGGCGACCTCTACACCGCCTACACCTTCGTGGCCGTTCCGGCGGCCGTCTACGCGGCCGGCGCGGCGGGCTTCTTCGCGGTGCCCTACACGATCCTGGTCTACCCGCTGGTCTTCACGTTCCTGCCCCGCCTGTGGTCCGTCTCGCACCGGCACGGTTACGTGACCACGTCGGACTTCGTGCGCGGACGCTTCGGCTCGAAGGGCCTCTCGCTCGCCGTGGCGCTCACCGGCATCCTCGCCACGATGCCCTACATCGCGCTCCAACTCGTGGGCATCCAGGCCGTGCTGGACGTCATGGGCGTCGGCGGGGGCGACGGCACGAACTGGTTCCTGAAGGACCTGCCGCTGCTGATCGCCTTCGGCGTGCTCGCCGCGTACACCTACTCGTCCGGTCTGCGCGCGCCCGCGCTCATCGCGTTCGTGAAGGACGCGTTGATCTACATCGTCATCGCCGTCGCCATCATCTACATCCCCATCAAGCTCGGCGGGTTCGACGACATCTTCGCCAAGGCCGGCGACAAGTTCGCGAAGGTCGGTGCCGGCGGGGTGGTGCCGGCGGCGGGAGGGCAGTGGACGTACGCGACGCTCGCGCTGGGCTCGGCGCTCGCGCTGTTCATGTATCCGCACTCGATCACGGCGACGCTGTCCTCGCGCAGCCGCGAGGTGATCCGGCGCAACACCACGATCCTGCCGCTGTACTCGCTGATGCTGGGCCTGCTCGCGCTGCTCGGTTTCATGGCGATCGCGGACGGAATCACCGTGGCCAACGGCCAGTTGGCGATCCCGCAGCTCTTCGAGAACATGTTCCCCGACTGGTTCGCCGGTGTCGCCTTCGCGGCGATCGCCATCGGCGCGCTGGTCCCGGCGGCCATCATGTCGATCGCGGCGGCCAACCTGTTCACCCGCAACATCTACAAGGACTTCATCAAGCCCGACGCGACGCCGCAGCAGGAGACCCGCGTCTCCAAGCTCGCCTCGCTGGTCGTGAAGGTCGGCGCCCTGATCTTCGTCCTCACCATGGACAAGACGGTCGCCATCAACTTCCAGCTGCTCGGCGGCATCTGGATCCTCCAGACCTTCCCGGCACTGGTCGGCGGCCTGTTCACCCGATGGTTCCACCGCTGGGCGCTGCTGGCGGGCTGGGCGGTCGGCATGGTCTACGGCACGCTCGCCGCGTACGGGGTGGCCTCGCCGACCCAGGACCACTTCGGCGGGTCGTCGAAGGAGATCCCGGGGATCGGCGAGATCGGCTACATCGGGCTGACCGCGTTCGTGGCGAACGTGGTCGTGACCGTGGTGCTCACCTTCGTGTTCAACGCGTTCAAGGCACCGGCCGGCGTCGACGAGACCCGCGCCGACGACTACACGGCCGACGTGGGCGACCCGGGCGTCGAGCCGGAACTCCCGCCCGCCACCGCCGAACCGGCGCACTAGACAGGCGAGTTCGTACGGCGACGGGCCACCGGTCGATACCCGGTGGCCCGTCGCCGTACCGGGAGGCACACTCGTCGACCATGGACATCGTCATCCGGCCGGTCGTACCCGGCGAGCACACGGTCCTCGGCGAGATCACCGCGCAGGCCTACCTCGGGGACGGGCTGCTCGACTTCGCCGAGGACGACCCGTATCTGCGCGTCCTCAGGGACGTGGCCGGACGCGCGGCGCGGGCCGAGGTGCTCGTCGCCGCCGAGCCGCGGGGGGCGGTCCTGCTCGGGGGCGTCACCTACGTCGGCGGCCCCGGCCCGCTCGCCGACCTGGCCGGTCCCGGCGAGGCGGAGATCCGCATGCTCGCCGTGGCGCGGGACGCCCGCCGCCGCGGCGTGGGCGAGGCGCTCGTGCGCGCCTGCCTGGAGCGGGCGCGCGCCGGGGGCAGCCGGCGCGTCGTGCTGTCGACCCAGGACGGGATGCGGACCGCCCACCGGATCTACGAGCGGCTCGGCTTCCGGCGCGCCCCGCACCGCGACTGGCGCCCGCGGCCCGACCTGCCGGACCTGGTGCTGCTGGCGTACGAACTGGACCTCTGACGCCCGGCGGTACCGGGCGCACAGGCTTCCGGCGCCGCCCTGGATCGAGGGCGGACGACACAACATCTGGTGGTGGCGGCCTGCCCCGGCACAAGATGTATGCTCGTGCTCGCTGTCGTCGCAGGGGAATCCGGTGTGAATCCGGAACTGTCCCGCAACGGTGTACCTCGTACACGTATGCCCGCACGCTGTTTCACGGGCCCGCGCTCCCCGAGGTCAGTCCGACTACCTGCCGGCAGCGCGCCCCGGCCGTCCGGCCAGGGCGCCTGACGTCCGGGCCTCGCGGAATGGGCCGGTGGACGCGACGCCGCCGCGCGCTCGTGAACTGCCTTCTCCCCGCCGGGCCCCGTGCCGAGCGAGGGAGATCCCACGTGACCATCGCGCCAGCCGGTCCGGCGACCGCGACCCAGGTGGACGAGGACGGACCCGGTGCCGCTCTGCTGCGCACCCTGGCCGACCTGACCGCCGACCTCCCCGACGCCGACCCCGGCCGGGTCGCCGCCGCCGCGCTGCGCGGCCGGTCCGCCCGCGCCGACGAGGCGGAGCTGCGGGAGCTCGCCACCGAGGCCGCCGCCGGCCTGATCTCCGAGGACCCCGCCTACGCGCGGCTCGCCGCCCGGCTGCTGACCATCACGATCGCCGCCGAGGCCGCCTCGCAGGGCGTCACCTCCTTCACCCGGTCCGTCGCGGTGGGCGACCGCGAGGAACTGCTCGCCGAACGGACCGCCGCGTTCGTACGGCTGCACGGCGCGCGGCTCGACGCGCTGGTGGACCCGGCGGCCGACGACCGGTTCGGCTACTTCGGGCTGCGCACGCTGCACAGCCGCTACCTGCTGCGGCACCCCCTCACCCGCAAGGTGATCGAGACGCCGCAGCACTTCCTGCTGCGGGTCGCCTGCGGTCTGGCGGCCGACGAGAGCACCGCCGCCGTCGACGAAGTCGCCTCGCTGTACCGGCTGATGAGCCGCCTGGAGTACCTGCCCTCCTCCCCCACCCTCTTCAACTCCGGTACGCGGCACCCCCAGATGTCCTCGTGCTACCTCCTCGACTCCCCCGCCGACGAGCTGGACTCCCTCTACGAGCGCTACCACCAGGTCGCCCGCCTGTCGAAGCACGCGGGCGGCATCGGCCTCGCGTTCTCCCGGGTGCGGGCGCGCGGCTCGCTGATCCGCGGCACCAACGGGCACTCCAACGGCATCGTCCCGTTCCTGAAGACGCTGGACGCCTCGGTCGCCGCCGTGAACCAGGGCGGCCGGCGCAAGGGCGCGGCCGCGGTCTACCTGGAGACGTGGCACCTGGACGTCGAGGAGTTCCTCGAACTGCGCGACAACACCGGTGAGGACGCCCGCCGTACGCACAACCTGAACCTGGCGCACTGGATCCCGGACGAGTTCATGCGCCGCGTGGACGCCGACGCCGAGTGGTCGCTGTTCTCCCCGTCCGACGTGCCCGAGCTGACCGACCTGTGGGGCGACGCGTTCGACACCGCCTACCGGGCCGCCGAGGCGGCGGGGCTCGCCCGGCGCACCCTGCCGGCACGCGAGCTGTACGGGCGCATGATGCGCACCCTCGCGCAGACCGGCAACGGCTGGATGACCTTCAAGGACGCCGCGAACCGCACCGCCAACCAGACCGCGGAGCCGGGCAGCGTCGTCCACTCCTCGAACCTGTGCACCGAGATCCTGGAGGTCACGGACGACGGCGAGACCGCCGTCTGCAACCTCGGGTCGGTCAACCTGGGCACGTTCGTCGGGGGCGACGGCGCCGACGCCGACGGCATCGACTGGGAGCGGCTGGACAGCACGGTCCGTACCGCCGTGACCTTCCTGGACCGCGTGGTCGACGTGAACTTCTACCCGACCGAGCAGGCCGGGCGCTCCAACTCCCGCTGGCGGCCGGTCGGTCTGGGTGTCATGGGCCTCCAGGACGTGTTCTTCCAGCTGCGGATGCCCTTCGACTCGCCGGCCGCGAAGGCGCTGTCGACGCGGCTCGCGGAGCGCGTGATGCTCGCCGCGTACGAGGCGTCCGCCGACCTCGCCGAGCGCCACGGACCGCTGCCCGCCTGGGAGTCGACCCGTACCGCGCGCGGTGTGCTGCACCCCGACCACTACGGCGTCGAGCCGGTGTGGCCCGAGCGCTGGGCGGCCCTGCGGGAGCGGATCGCGGTGACCGGGCTGCGCAACGCGCTGCTGCTGGCGATCGCGCCGACCGCGACCATCGCGTCGATCGCGGGTGCGTACGAGTGCATCGAGCCGCAGGTCTCCAACCTGTTCAAGCGCGAGACGCTGTCCGGGGAGTTCCTCCAGGTCAACTCGTACCTGGTGCGGGACCTGAAGGCGCTGGGCGTCTGGGACGCCCGTACCCGCGAGGCGCTGCGCGAGGCCAACGGCTCGGTGCAGGGCTTCGGTTGGATCCCCGAGGAGGTGCGCGGCCTGTACCGCACCGCGTGGGAGATCCCGCAGCGCGCGCTGATCGACCTGGCCGCGGCCCGTACGCCGTACCTGGACCAGGCGCAGTCCCTCAACCTGTTCCTGGAGACGCCGACGATCGGCAAGCTCTCCTCGATGTACGCGTACGCCTGGAAGCAGGGGCTGAAGACGACGTACTACCTGCGCTCGCGTCCGGCGACCCGGATCGCCCGCGCGGCCGGCCGGACCGAGGCCCGTGCCGCGGTTCCCGCCCAGCAGACGGCTCCCGCGGACGCCGTCGCCTGTTCCCTCGAAAACCCCGAGACCTGCGAGGCCTGCCAGTGACCACCACCGACCCGACGACCGTCCCGGCCGCCTCCGCCGTGCCCGCCTCGCGCAGGGACCGCTCGCAGGCCCGCCTGCTCGACCCCGGCTTCGAGCTGACGCTGCGGCCGATGCGCTACCCCGACTTCTACGAGCGCTACCGGGACGCGATCAAGAACACCTGGACCGTGGAGGAGGTGGACCTCCACTCCGATGTCGCCGACCTCGCGAAGCTGACGGCCGACGAGCAGCACCTGATCGGACGGCTCATCGCGTTCTTCGCGACGGGCGACTCCATCGTCGCGAACAACCTGGTGCTGACGCTCTACAAGCACATCAACTCCCCCGAGGCGCGGCTGTACCTGTCGCGGCAGCTCTTCGAGGAGGCCGTGCACGTCCAGTTCTATCTGACGCTGCTGGACACCTACCTGCCCGATCCCGAGGACCGGGCGGCGGCGTTCGACGCCGTGGAGAGCATCCCGTCGATCCGGGAGAAGGCGGAGTTCTGCTTCCGCTGGATGGACTCGGTGGAGGAGATGGACCGGCTGGAGTCGGCCGCCGACCGGCGCCGCTTCCTGCTGAACCTGATCTGCTTCGCGGCCTGCATCGAGGGCCTGTTCTTCTACGGAGCGTTCGCCTACGTCTACTGGTTCCGCAGCCGCGGCCTGCTGCACGGGCTGGCGACCGGCACCAACTGGGTCTTCCGCGACGAGACGATGCACATGTCGTTCGCGTTCGACGTGGTGGACACGGTCCGCAAGGAGGAGCCGGAGCTGTTCGACGACGAACTGCGCCGGCAGGTCACCGCCATGCTGGAGGAGGCCGTCGAGGCCGAGCTGCAGTTCGCGCGCGACCTGTGCGGGGACGGCCTCCCCGGCATGAACACCGGTTCGATGCGGCAGTACCTGGAGTGCGTCGCCGACCAGCGGCTGGCGCGCCTGGGCTTCGAGCCGGTCTACGGGGCGGAGAACCCCTTCTCCTTCATGGAGCTCCAGGGGGTTCAGGAGCTGACCAACTTCTTCGAGCGCCGCCCCTCGGCGTACCAGGTCGCGGTCGAGGGGACCGTGGACCTGGACGAGGACTTCTGAGTCCGTTCCCGTCCGGTGCTGTCGGGGTCCTGGCCGGCGTCCGCCTGCCGGGCCGCCCGCGCCTCCCGGATCTGACGGTCCACGCGCCGCTCGTGCGCGATGCCGATCAGGGACGGGAGGATCACGAGGGCCAGGATCCCGAGAACCGCGGCCGTGCCGAGGAGTCCTTCGACGACTGCTTGCGTGTGTGTCGTGTTCATGGACACCACTGTCCTGCCCGACGCGCCTTACCGGCAGTGGCAGTACTGCCGCACACCCTCGATTTCCTGCCAGTGCGGGTGCACACTGCTGGCATGCTGAAAAAAGTGGTGACGGTCCTCCTGGACGGCGTGCACGCCTTCGAACTCGGCGTGGTCTGCGAGGTGTTCGGCATCGACCGCACCGACGAGGGCCTGCCCGCCTACGACTTCACGGTGGTGTCCGCCGAGGGCCCGACCCTGCGTGCCCAGGGCGGGTTCACCATCTCCACCCCGCACGGGCTCGAACTGCTGGAGGACGCCGACCTGATAGCCGTGCCGGCGGGCTCGGAGTTCGCGACCCGCAGCTATCCGCCGGAGCTGCTGACCGGCCTGCGCCGGGCCGCGGACCGCGGTACGCGCGTACTGAGCGTCTGCTCCGGGGTGTTCGTGCTCGGCGCGGCCGGACTGCTCGACGGCCGGCGCTGCGCGGTGCACTGGCGGCACGCGCGCGAACTGAGCCTCCTGCACCCGCGGGCGGTCGTCGAACCCGACGTCCTGTACGTCGACGAGGACCCGGTGATCACCTCGGCGGGCACCGCGGCGGGCATCGACGCCTGTCTGCACCTGGTGCGCAAGGAACAGGGGCCGGAGGTGGCCAACAAGATCGCCCGGCGCATGATCGTGCCGCCCCACCGGGACGGCGGCCAGGCGCAGTTCATCGAACGCCCGCTGCCGCGCTCGACGTGCGACACGGTCGGCGAGGTGCTGGTGTGGATGGAGCGCCACCTCGACCGGGACGTCACCGTCGAGCAGCTCGCGGCCCGCGCCCACATGTCCCCGCGCACCTTCGCCCGCCGCTTCCAGCAGGAGACGGGCACCACGCCCTACCGCTGGATCCTGCGCCAACGGGTGCTGCTGGCCCAGCACTTGCTGGAGGCGACCGACGAAACCGTCGACGCGGTCGCCGGGCGCTCCGGGTTCGGCACGGCGGCGGCCCTGCGCCACCACTTCGTGCGCACCCTGGGCACCACGCCGAACGCCTACCGGCGCACGTTCAGGGGCCCGGTGGCCGCCTGACCGTGCGCCGGTACGGGGCGTCCGTCACCGAGGGACGGGCCGGACCAGCAGCCGGTGCGGACGCAGCGTGATGCCGACGTGCGGCCTGTCGTCGGAACCGGGCACCTGCTCGAAGCGGTACGCGCTCGCCACGGCCGCCGTCACGAGGGACAGCAGTGCCATCGAGAAGTGGTCGCTCGGGCACTTCCGATTGCCCACGCTGAACGGGCTCATGGCGAATTTCGGTACGTCCTTCGCCCGTTCCGGAAGCCACCGGTCGGGGTCGAACTCCAGGTTGTGCGCGTAGGAACGCGCGTCCCGCTGGATGGCGTACGGGCTGTAGACGATGTCGGCCCCGGCCGGAATGCGATAGCCACCGAGTTCGGCGTCGGCCACCGCACGCCGGGTCAATATCCAGACGGCGGGACGCAAACGCATTGCCTCCAGGACGACATTGTTCGTGTGGGTGAGCCGACGCACGTCCTTGAATCCGACCGGAGCGCCGCCGGTGACGGACTCGGTCTCCGCCCGGATCCTGTCGCAGTGTTCCGGGTGTTCCGCGAGAACCTGGAGCAGCCACATGACGGTGGACGCGATCGTCTCGCTGCCCGGGGTCAGTATCGCGACGACCTGGTCGTGGATCTCCTGCTCGGTGATGGGGGCGCCATTCTCGTCCTTCGCCTCCAGCAATGTCGTCAGCAAATCCTCGGGGCGCTCTCCGGATGCACGACGTTCGGCCACGATCTCGTCCACCAGGAGATGCAAATCGGCCAGTGCCCGGTTGAATTCCCGATTGCCCGGGGTGGGCAGCCGGTACAGCGGTCCCGCGGGCACCACCATGCGGCGGTACATGCCGCGGAAGACGGTCGCGAGCGCGGTGCTGAGGCGTTCGGCGCCCTCGTCCATGAACCGGCCGCGCAGCAGGCAGCGTGCCGAGACGCGGACCGCGAGGCGGAATGCCTCGGACGTCGCGTCGATGACCGCCCCGGACGCCCAGCGCCCGATCAGCGCGTGCGCCTCCTCCTCCATGACGGGGGCGTAGGCGGGGATGGCGTCGAGCCTGAACGCGGGCTGGATGGTGCGGCGCTGGCGCCGGTGGACGGGGCCGTTGGCGGTGGCCACGCCGTGCTCGCCGAGCAGCCCCTCCAGGGACTCCCACAGCGGGCCGCCGATCTCGAAGGCGGGGTTGAGCGCGAGGGCCCCGGCGAGGTCGGGCGCGGTGACGGCGTACACCGTCTTGGGGCCGAGTTTGAGCCGCACGATGTCGCCGTGGTCGCGCAGCCGGGCCAGGAAGCCCAGCGGGTCGCGCACGAGTTTCCAGCCGTGGCCGAGACCGGGCACACCACCGCCCGCGACGGGCGGCTCGGCCGGCCCGGGTGCCACCGCGGTGCCGGGTTCCACCGAGTCGACGGTCATTTCTCACCTACCGGTTCGTTGTTGACGTACGGGGGTGTGGACCGGTCGTCCCAGTCGTCGACCATGTAGCGGCCGGACTCGTGGTGGAACCAGTAGACGGAACTGAACCAGTTCCGCATATTGCCCACACAGGCCCTCACGGCGGCACCGAGTTCATTTCCGTCCGGTGTTCCGTCGGTGAGGTCGTCGGCGAGGCGGAGCGCCTCACGTTCGGCTTCGATGAATTCGCTGACGCAGTCCTCGACGCGTCGTCCGAGTTCTCCCACGGCCTCTTCGAGCGTCAGGCGCTCGTGTTGAATGAGACTGATTCCGAGATTGTGCACCTCGTCGCCCGCTATTTCCTTCGGAAGCGAGCAGAGGTCGTTGTACCAGGCGGCGAATTCCTGACTCAGCAGGGCCGCCCTGCGGAATGCCGGGTGTTTCCGCACCGCGTCCGGGAGTTCACGTCCCGCACTCGGTTCGAGGAGGTCCGTCCATATCCAGTGGGCGAAGGTGAGGCGGCGCAGTTCGAGGTATTCGGACACCGTCGGGACAACGGCGGCGCTCCTGTTGTGGAACTCCCGGTCGTACGCACCGATCACCTCGTGGAAGTGCCGCGCGAAGCGCGCGTTCCAGGTGTCCGGGAGGAACGAGTAGAGCCGCAGCACACTGTCCGCGAACCCCGCCACCAGCGGATCCGGGTGGTACAGGTGTTCCCGGGGGGAGTCGAGTGCCTCGTGGAGCAGGTCGCGCAGCCGGCGCCAGGCGAGCGGCCGGCCGTGCACGATGTCGCGGTCGTGGCGGTCGTCCCAGACGAAGAACCACGCGCTGTAGTCCGCTATCGCCTGGAGCACCTCGTCGGGGGCGCCGATGTAGTAGCCCGCCATGAGGTCCGTGTAGCAGAGCGCGTCGGCGTGCTCGCGCACCTTCTCCGCCGGCATGAGCCGCTTTTCCAGCAGCCAGGCCCGGGTGTTCTCCTGGAGCCGGGGCCAATAGGGGTGCAGCCGCCGGGGAAACTCCTCCTCGATCCTCGGTAGGGAGAGCGACGGTGGAACTGCGATCACTGACGATGCCGTCGTGGTGCTGTGTGGGAAAGCTGGCACGGACAAACCCCTCTCGCCGCCGGTGTGCGCACAACCCCTCCCGCGGTGCCGGGCGTGCGCCGTCGCGTATCCCCGCACTTCCCATTCAGCACCACAACTGACCGTTCTGGGAACGGATTTGCTCCCTTCACTACCCCATAGTGCCGAGATTCCCCCCTTGTGTGACTGGTTATGGATCATCCCGAGTGCGAGAACGACTGGATATGCCACTGACAGAACGCACGGCGCCCCGCCGGGAGTTGTCCCGGCGGGGCGCCGTGTCGGAGGTCGGGAGGTCCGCTCCTGCCGTGCCTAGTCGTTGGCCACCACGGGGTAGCGGGGCTCGTTCTCGGCCATCTGCCGCAGGGCGTCCTTGCGTTCGCGCTTGGACAGCCGGTCGATGTAGAGGCGCCCGTAGAGGTGGTCCGTCTCGTGCTGGAGGCAGCGGGAGAAGTACCCGGTGCCGCGCACCTTGAGCGGGTTGCCCTTCTCGTCCTGCCCGGTCACCTCGGCGTAGTCGGGGCGGGCCAGCGCGGCGTACGCGGTCGGCACGGACAGGCAGCCCTCGTTGCTGTCGTCGAGGCGGCGCGACTCGGCCGGCAGGTCGACGACCTTCGGGTTGCACACGACGCCCACGTGGCGGGCGCCGTCGTCGTCCTGGCAGTCGTAGACGAACACCTTGAGGTCGACGCCGATCTGGTTCGCGGCCAGGCCCACGCCCTCGGCGGTGCGCTGGCTGGCGAACATGTCCGCGATCAGCTGGTCGAGTTCGGCGCCGAACTCGGTGACGTCCCGGCACTCCCGGTGCAGCACCGGGTTGCCGACGACCGTGATCGGCCGCGACGTACCGCGCTCCCGCCAGGCGGCCTCGCGCTCGTCGCAGTCCTCGGTGTCGACGACGAATCCGTCGTCGTCGACGGGGAGCACGCCCGCGTGCTGCTGATCGGTGTCCTGCTGCGCCATGACCGACGTACGCCTTCCTCGTAAAACCTGGGTGTGATGCTGGTACAGGGTACGGGGAACGGCGGAGCGCCCGTCGCTCAGCAGACCTCTTCCAGGTCCCGCCAGTCCCGGGAGTCGGGGCTGTCGGCGACCCATCCGTCGAGCAGGCCCCGCACCAGGGCCGCGGGCGCCGCGATGCCGCACTCGCGCTCGGGGGCCCAGAGCTGCCCCTCGGTGCGGTGGCCAAGCGGCCCGGGGTGGCCCGGCTCGCTGTGGTCGTGCGGGTCGAGGGTCGTGCCGTCGCCCTCGTCGGAGGGCATGCGGGACTCCGAACACATCCGGCACAGCAGCCGCACCGACGACGACCAGTCCTCGGCGGCGAACCCGGCGTCGGCGGCGAGCCGCTCCAGGGCGTCCCGGTCGGCCTCGGTGGCGGCCTCCAGGAGCACGACCCAGGTGGGCACCGGCGAGGGCGCCCAGAGCTCAATCTCGTCGAAGACCGGGTAGGAACCGCCGGCCGCGGTGGTCCGCTCGCCGTTGGGCACACCGTCGTGCAGCACGACCTCGCCCCAGCGGCGCCCGGAGGACGGCAGCGGGATCGACAGCACCTCCACGCGGGCGGGGTCCAGACGGCGGCCCCACACGACCTCCGCCTCGCCCTCGGGCGACAGCCGCACGGCCGCGCTGCCCAGCTCCATGCCGAGCGGCTCCTCGGCGACGGCCGAGCCGCCGGGCACCCGCAGCCCGTACGCCTGCCAGGCGCGGCGGGCCAGCGGCCAGTCCTGGAGGGCGGTGGCGGCGATGCCGACGTTCCACCAGTCGGGGGCGCCGGTCTCCCGGTCGAGCAGCGCGACGGCCCGCAGGCCCGCGGCGCGCGCCTGCTCCCAGTCGTGGCGGAACTTGTGCAGCAGGGCGAGGTTGAACCAGGACTCGGACAGCCAGGGCTCCAGATCGGCCGCCCGCGTCAGCAGCGCGCCCGCGTCCTCGTACCGGCCGTCGCCGATCAGGGTGAACGCGCGGTCGGTGGCCTGCCGCCAGGAGGCGGAGGGCCGGTGCCGTCCCTTGCCGAAGATCCTCACGATTCCCGCCTGCCAGTTCCGTTCTGTGGGCTGGCTTGTGCCCCCGGACACCCTCTCCATCGCATCCAACCACGGAGGACAGGAGGGCCGCTCATTACCCATGGGTTACCCAGCCGGGCCCGGGAGCAGACCGCCCCGCCCGGCACCGGGGCGGTCCGTCGCCGGGGCAGAAAGAAATCCGCGGGCCCGTGAGCCCGCGGATTAGCACTTTCGAGTGAACAGACGCGTTGCGTCCACCCCGAACAGGCCGCCGTGTGCCGCCTGTTGTCCCGCCGGGCGGGACGCCCGCTCAGGACTCCGTGCGGGTGGCCGCCACGTCGTGGTCGGGGACGGCCTGGCCCGACCGGATCAGGTCGAGGCGTCCCATGACCTTGGCGCGCAGGTCACTCGGCACGTCGTCCTGGCCGCAGCACCGCTTGACCAGCTTCTTCACGGCCTGCTCCAGGCCGTACTTCTCCAGGCACGGCGAGCATTCCTCGAAGTGGTGCTCGAACTTGGTGCAGTCGGAGTCCGGCATCTCGTGGTCCAGGAACTCGTAGAGATGATCGAGGATCTCGCTGCAATCCGTCTCGTGCGGCTCTCCGCAGCTCATGAGCCCGAGCCTTTCGCTTCGTTCGACTCTCCGGCGCCGGCCGGGACGAGACCACGCTCGCGCGCGTAGTCCTCCAGCATGCCGCGCAGTTGACGGCGGCCCCGGTGCAGCCGGGACATGACCGTACCGATGGGTGTCCCCATGATGTCCGCGATCTCCTTGTACGCAAAGCCTTCTACGTCCGCGAGATACACGGCGATACGGAATTCCTCGGGGATCGCCTGCAGGGCCGACTTCACGTCGGAGTCCGGCAGGTGGTCGAGCGCCTGGGACTCGGCGGAGCGCAGACCGGTCGACATGTGCGACTCGGCGCGTGCCAGCTGCCAGTCCTCGATCTCCTCGGCCGCGCTGCGCTGGGGTTCGCGCTGCTTCTTGCGGTACGAGTTGATGAAGGTGTTGGTGAGGATCCGGTACAGCCACGCCTTGAGGTTGGTGCCTTCGCGGAACTGGTGGAAGGACGCGTAGGCCTTCGCGTACGTCTCCTGGACCAGGTCCTCCGCGTCCGCCGGGTTGCGGGTCATGCGCAGCGCGGCCGAGTACATCTGGTCGAGGAACTCCAGGGCGTCCCGCTCGAAGCGCGCACTGCGCTCCGCGGTCGACTCCGTGTCCGTTCCGCGGCCCTCGGGCTGCTCCGCCTGGCCGTGTTCGGTCCCTGCGTCGGTACCGGTGACCGGACCCACCTCCTCCAGCGTCGTCGCGGGACCGAAACCGGTCCCACCCGAGTCGGAGGATAGACGACGATCCGGTCCGCCCGCCGCCCGAAGTGGGGCGGTACGCGCCGCGTGCAGCACCGACCACTCCAGGTCAGGGGCGCTGCGGCGGGTCGGGCAGATGGTCGAACCCATGCGGCGGACTTCCTCTCGTACGACGTCGCTACCAACCGCCACCGTGCGCTGTTGACAACACCGGGCGGCTCTGTAGTGGTCAACCAGGGGGCGGGTTGCGGCATTCCCGGGCGCTCAGTGAAGTGAACCGGTCCATGTCACAACGGCCTCGGTGATGATCTCCAGCACCCGCCCGGGGGTCGTCGCCGAGCGTTTCGGCACGGCGAACCCGTGGTCGGCCGCCGGCACCTCGACGAGACGATGCTCACCCTCCGGGAACTCCGCCGGGCGTCCGAAGGGGTCGTTGCCGCCCTGCACGACGAGGGTGGGCACCCCGGCCCCGAGGAGTTCGTCCGCGCGGGACTTCTCGGGGCGGCCCGGCGGGTGCAGCGGGAAGCTGAGCGCGAGCACGGCGGCGGCGCCCAGTTCCGTCGCGGTGCGGCAGGCGACGCGGGCACCGGCGCTGCGCCCGCCCGCGACCACCGGCGGGCCCTCGGCGGCCAGCGCCGGCCACAGCCCCCGCCAGCCGGTGTCCAGGGTGCGCGGGGCCGGGGCGACCTTGCGCCCCGCCACTCGCCAGGGCTGCTCGACCAGGGCGACGCTCACGCCGTGCGCGGGCAGTGCCGCCGCGAGGGCGACCAGGTCCCGCGCGTCGATGCCGCCGCCGGCGCCGTGCCCGAGGGCGAGCAGGAGGCGGGGGCGCGGGGCGCGGTGCCAGGTGACGCGGGCGGTGCCGGCCGGGGTCTCGACCTGCTCGACGGCCGTACTCCCGGCCCCGGTGTTCTCGGCCACGTCAGCTCTTCTTCCGTCTCTGCGCGCGCGTGGGTGCCCGCACGCGGTCCGCCGTACCGGAGAGACGCGTTCCGCCCCGGTGTCAGAAGAGTGTGCCCTCCTCGGGCCCCTCCAGCTCCTTCAGCAGCTCCGGCCCGTTGTTGCGGACGTTGCTGACCGCCGTGGACACGGGGTACGCGCGCATCAGGCCGGCGGGCGGCGGCGCGAGCAGCTCGCGCAGGGCGTCCGGGTCGGTGCGGGAGGGGTCGAGCCAGTCGTCCCAGCGGTCCGGGGTGAGCATCAGCGGCATCCGGGGGTGGATGTCGGCCAGCGCGTGCGGTCCCTCGGCGGGCGCGACGGCGAGCGGGGTCGTCTCGGCCTCCGTGGTGATCACCGAGCAGGTCACCCACCACGCCCGCGGGTGGTCGTCGGGCAGCGTGCGGTCCCGCCAGAACTCGTAGAGCCCGGCCATCGCGAAGACCGAGCCGTCGGCGGGGGTCACGAAGTAGGGCTGCTTGCGGGGGCGCTTCTTCCTGCCCTCGACCTCCAGGTCGCGCTCCTGCGCGCCGGTGACCCACTCGTAGTAGCCGTCGGCGGGGATCACGCAGCGGCGGGCGGCGAAGGCGCGGCGGTACGACGGCTTCTCGTGCACGGTCTCCGCGCGCGCGTTGATCATGCGGGCCGCGCCCTCGGGCGTCTTCGACCAGGACGGGACCAGTCCCCAGCGGAGCTTGCGCAGCTGGCGAACCGGGCGCGGGTCGTCCGCGTCCTTCACAGGACGGTCCAGGATCACGTGGACCTCCTTGGTCGGGGCCACGTTGTAGTCGGGGGCCAGGGTCTCCTCCGGCTCCCACTTGTCGATCTCAAAGATTCCTGCGAGATCCTCGGGTCCACGACTCGCCGCATACCGTCCGCACATACGTGTCACACTGCCAGGCCGACCGGCCGTCCGGCCACCGACTCCGGACATCGGGGGCCGGCGACGGGCGCGGACGCCGTCCGTACACCGCACCTCGAGGGAGCCTCCCCGGACCATGGAAAGCATCGCAGCCGTCGCGCTGCCCGACCTGTGGGACCGCGTCGTCGGCACCCAGTCCGACCCCGACCTCTGGGTGGTCGTGGCGACCCTCGTCGTGGCGTTCGCCGCGGTCATCCCGCACAGCGTGTGGCGCGTCTCGCGGAACGCCGTGACCATCGCGCACGAGGGCGGCCACGGCCTCGTCGCGCTGCTCACCGGCCGCACCCTCACCGGCATCCGCCTGCACTCCGACACCAGCGGCCTGACCGTGAGCCGCGGCAAGCCGCACGGCATCGGCATGATCCTCACCGCGGCCGCCGGGTACACCGCTCCCCCGCTGATCGGCCTCGGCGGTGCCGCCCTGCTCGCGGGCGGCCGCATCACGCTGCTGCTGTGGATGGCCACCGTGCTGCTGCTCGCGATGCTCGTCATGATCCGCAACGCGTACGGGGTGCTGACCGTGGTCGTCACCGGCGGCGCGTTCGTCCTGGTGTCGTGGCTGGCGGGCCCCCAGGTGCAGGCGGCGTTCGCGTACACGGCGGTGTGGTTCCTGCTCGTCGGCGGTGTCCGGCCGGCCTTCGAGCTCCAGGCCAAGCGGGCCCGGGGCAACGCGGGCGACTCGGACGCGGACCAGCTCTCCCGGCTCACCCACGTCCCGGCGGGGCTGTGGCTGTTCCTGTTCCACGCGGTGTCGCTGTGCGCGCTGATCGGCGGGGGGCGCTGGCTGCTGGAGGGGTGAGGCCGGGACGGACGGGCGGCTGTCACACACTGTCGGCATCTGTCGGTACCTGTGGCCACCTGTAAGTGCCTGTGCGCACCTGTGGGCACCTGTCGACGGCCTACAGGCGCATATATGCGAGGCACTTCCCATGCCGTGGTTTCGGGTCGCTTTCGTTGCTTTTGATCAAGATCCCCGGTCGCCGGGAGCCTCTAAAGTGGGCACATGACCGTTAACCCAGCACACACCGCCCTCTGGCCCGCGCCGCACGCGAGCGGAGCAGTCGAAGCGACCGTTCACGTGCCCGGGTCCAAATCGGTCACCAACCGTGCTCTCGTGCTCGCCGCGCTGGCCTCCGAGCCGGGCTGGCTGCGCCGCCCCCTGCGCTCGCGCGACACCCTGCTGATGGCGAACGCGCTGCGCACCATGGGCGTCGGCATCGAGGAGGGCGTCGGGCCCGACGGTTCCGGCGAGTTCTGGCGTGTCATCCCCGCGGCCCTGCGCGGCCCGGCCACCGTCGACGTCGGCAACGCGGGCACGGTCATGCGTTTCCTGCCGCCGGTCGCCGCCCTCGCCGACGGCCCGGTCCACTTCGACGGCGACCCCCGCTCCCACGAGCGCCCCCTGCACGGCGTGATCGACGCCCTGCGGGTGCTGGGCGCCCGGATCGAGGACGAGGGACGCGGCGCGCTGCCGCTCACCGTGCACGGCGGCGGCGCCCTGGACGGCGGGACGGTCGAGGTCGACGCCTCCTCCTCGTCCCAGTTCGTCTCCGCGCTGCTGCTGTCGGGCCCGCGCTTCAACCAGGGCGTCGAGGTCCGGCACACCGGCACCGCGCTCCCCTCCATGCCGCACATCCGGATGACGGTCGACATGCTGCGCGCGGTCGGCGCCCAGGTGGACACCCCCGAGTCGGGCGGCGAGCCGAACGTCTGGCGGGTCACGGCGGGGGCGCTGCTCGGGCGCGACCTGGTCGTCGAACCCGACCTGTCGAACGCCCAGCCCTTCCTGGCGGCGGCCCTGGTGACCGGCGGCAAGGTCGTCGTGCCGTCCTGGCCGGCCCGCACCACGCAGCCCGGTGACCGGCTGCGGGAGATCTTCACCGAGATGGGTGGTTCCTGCGAACTCACCGAGTACGGGCTCCAGTTCACCGGTTCGGGTGCCATCCACGGCATCGACGTCGACCTCGGCGAGGTCGGCGAGCTGACCCCCGGCATCGCCGCCGTCGCGGCCCTCGCGGACTCCCCGTCGACCCTGCGCGGTGTCGCGCACCTGCGGATGCACGAGACGGACCGGCTGGCCGCGCTCACCAAGGAGATCAACGAACTCGGCGGCGACGTCACCGAGACGGCCGACGGCCTGCACATCCGCCCGCGCCGGCTGCACGGCGGCGTCTTCCACACCTACGAGGACCACCGCATGGCGACCGCCGGCGCGATCCTCGGCCTCGCGGTCGAGGGCGTCCAGATCGAGAACGTGGCGACCACGGCGAAGACCCTGCCGGACTTCCCCGAGCTGTGGACCGGGATGCTCGGGGCCTAGGAACCACGCCATGCGCCGCTACGGCAAGAACACCGACGAGGACGACATCCGCTCCCGGCCGAACCGCAAGGGCAACCGGCCGCGCACGCACATCCGCCCCAAGCACGAGGACGCCGCCGAGGGCATGGTCCTCACTGTCGACCGGGGCCGCCTCACCTGCCTCGTCGACGGCACCCCGGTGCTGGCCATGAAGGCCCGCGAGCTGGGCCGCAAGGCCGCCGTGGTGGGCGACCGGGTCGCCCTCGTGGGGGACCTCTCGGGCCGCAAGGACACCCTCGCGCGGATCGTCCGCATCGGGGAGCGCACGTCGGTGCTGCGCCGCACCGCCGACGACGACGACCCGTACGAGCGCGTGGTCGTCGCCAACGCCGACCAGCTCGCCATCGTCACCGCGCTCGCCGACCCCGAGCCCCGGCCGCGCCTGATCGACCGCTGCCTGGTGGCCGCCTTCGACGGCGGTCTGACCCCGCTGCTGGTGCTCACCAAGGCCGACCTGGCCTCCGCCGAGGAGCTCCTGGACCTGTACGGCGCGCTCGACGTCCCGCACATCGTCACCAGCCGCGACCAGCTCGCGAAGGGCGAGGCAGCCGACCTGGTGCGCGAGCACCTCGCCGGCAAGGCGACCGCGTTCGTCGGGCACTCCGGGGTGGGCAAGACCACGCTGGTCAACGCGCTCGTACCGGAGGAACGCCGACGGATCACCGGTCACGTCAACGCGGTGACGGGCCGCGGCCGGCACACCACGACCTCCGCGCTCGCGCTGCCCCTGGAGGGCGCCGACGGCTGGGTCATCGACACTCCCGGCGTGCGGTCCTTCGGGCTGGCGCACGTCGACCCGTCCCGCGTCATCCATGCCTTCCCCGACCTGGAGCCGGGCACGGAGGGCTGCCCCCGCGCGTGCAGCCACGACGAGCCGGAGTGCGCGCTGGACGCCTGGGTCGCGGAGGGCCACGCCGATCCGGCGCGGCTCTACTCGCTGCGGCGCCTGCTGGCCACGCGGGAGCGCACGGAGGGCGACTGACGGCGACCGGCCCGGGAGCGCCGGGGGTGTTCGTCCGTGTCGGCTCCAGGTAAAGGCATAATCGCACCGAGCCGATACCCGCCCGACCGACACGTTCGACCGGGAGCGGGCCACGGCGCCGGGTGCGCCGCACCCGGCGGCGCGGCAGCCGGGCACCGGGCGCACCGGCGCCCCCGCCCGGCGACAGCGGTCACGGACGTGGAGATGCGGGAGGACAGCACATGGCGTGGCTGCTGGTCATCGTGGCCGGGTTCCTGGAGACCGGTTTCGCGGTCTGTCTGAAGCTGTCCCACGGCTTCACCCGGCTCTGGCCCACCGTGGCCTTCTCCGCCTTCGCGCTCGGCAGCTTCGGCCTGCTGACCGTCTCGCTGCGCAAGCTCGACGTGGGTCCGGCGTACGCGGTGTGGACGGGCATCGGCGCGGCGGGCACGGCGATCTACGGGATGATCTTCCTCGGGGACCTGGTGTCCGGCCTGAAGATCGTCTCGATCAGCCTGGTGATCGCGGGCGTGATCGGCCTCCAGCTCTCGGGCTCGGCGCACTGAGTCCCCGCGCACCCCGGCGCCCGCCACCCTCGACTCGCCCCGCTGTCAGCCGAGTTGGCGCGGCAGCACCCTGTGCATGAGTTCGGCCACGCCGCCGTCGGCGGGCGGGGCCGCGACGCAGGAGAGGGCGACGCGTACGGCGAGTTCGCAGGAGCGGGCGAGTTCCGACGTCTCGGGGGCGGCGGGTCCGCCGGGTGCCGAGAGGGCGGCGAGCGCGCGGTCGCGGACGAGGGTGACGAAGTCGCCGGGTGACGGCAGCGGTCCGTCCGCCCGGCGCTGGGCGGGCACCGCCGACCCCGAGGCGACCCCGGCGAGCGTCGGCGCGGGCAGGCGTTCCGTCCAGCAGCCGGTGAGCATGGCGCGGACCAGGGCACTGTCCCGGGCGGCCGAGGCGGTCCACTCCGCGGTCGCGGTCAGCCGCTCGCGGGCGTCGGCGGGGGTCGTCAGCGCCCGTTCCACCCCGGCCAGGTAACCGTCCGCCTCCCGCCTGACCAGGGCGCGGGCGAGTCCGTCCTTGCTGCCGAACTCGTTGTAGAGGGTCTGCCGGGACACCCCGGCGTCCATCGCGACGTCCACCATCCGCACGGCCGCCCAGGGGCGGCGCACCAGGGCGGCGCAGGCGGCGTCGAGCAGGGATTCCCGTGCTGCGGGCATCGGCGCCTCCCGGGACGAGAGCGGCTGTGCCGCACAGAGTTGACGCGCCCGGCGGCACTGTCAAGGGTTCGCGTGCACCCGCGTACACATGCGTACTGCCCCGCACGAGGTCCGGACGGTCCGCCCCGCGGCGCCGGTGTCCGGCCCTCGGGCCCCTGTGGCCCGGCCCGACAGGGGACAGATACGGTGCATCACATGGCCGACTATCACGATGACCTGCGTCTCGCCCACGTCCTCGCCGACGCCGCGGACAATGCGACGATGGCCCGGTTCAAGGCCCTCGACCTCAAGGTCGAGACCAAGCCGGACATGACGCCGGTCAGCGAGGCGGACAAGGCGGCCGAGGAGCTGATCCGCGGTCAGCTCCAGCGCGCCCGCCCGCGTGACGCGGTCCTCGGCGAGGAGTACGGCATCGAGGGCACCGGCCCGCGCCGCTGGGTCGTCGACCCGATCGACGGCACCAAGAACTACGTCCGCGGGGTCCCCGTCTGGGCCACGCTCATCTCCCTGACGGAGGCGGGCGAGGGCGGCTACCAGCCGGTCGTCGGCCTGGTCTCCGCACCCGCGCTGGGCCGCCGCTGGTGGGCGGCGAAGGGGCACGGCGCGTTCTCCGGCCGCAGCCTGTCGTCCGCGAGCCGGCTGCGCGTCTCCGACGTCTCCCGGCTGCCCGACGCCTCGTTCGCGTACTCGTCGCTCACCGGCTGGGAGGAGCAGGGCCGCCTGAACGGCTTCCTCGACCTGACCCGCGAGGTGTGGCGCACGCGCGCGTACGGCGACTTCTGGCCGTACATGATGGTCGCCGAGGGCTCGATCGACTGCTGCGCCGAGCCCGAGCTGTCGCTGTGGGACATGGCCGCGAACGCGATCATCGTCACCGAGGCGGGCGGCACCTTCACCGGCCTGGACGGCCGCCCGGGACCGCACAGCGGCAACGCGGCGGCGTCGAACGGGCACCTGCACGACGAGATGCTGGGGTATCTGAACCAGCGGTACTGAGCCGTACCGGGCGGCACCGGCGGTGCCGCGACCGACGCCGTACGGGGGTGCGCCCCCCCCGTACGGCGTCCGTGCGACCGGGCGGTTCGGCCCCGTCCGCGCGTCCGCGCCTCGCGCGGCGACCGGTGTCACGGAATCCGGAATGACCACCGCGCGCCCCCAACCGGCCGCGCACGCCCCCTTGTTGACCCGTCCTTTACCTGCCACCCTGAGGACGAGCCCCCTTGTGAACATGTGAAGGAGTTCACGCGCGCCCCGCGCCGGGCACGCACCGCCCCGACGTCACGAAGGAGGTGGACCCGGCTCATGCTGGTCCGCGACGCCATGACAGCGATGGTCCTCACCATCGGCCCCGCACACACCCTCCGCCAAGCAGCAGCCCTGATGTCCGCGCGCCGAGTGGGCGCGGCCGTGGTCCTCGACCCCGAGGCCGGCGGCATCGGCATCCTGACCGAACGCGACGTCCTCAACTCCGTCGGCCTGGGCCAGAGCCCCGACGCCGAACGGGCGTACGACCACACCACCACCGACGTCGTGTTCGCCACGCCGTCCTGGACCCTCACCGAGGCCGCGCGGGCCATGGCCCGCGGCGGCTTCCGCCACCTCGTCGTCCTGGACCGGGGGGACGTCGCGGGCATCGTCTCGGTCCGCGACATCATCCGCTGCTGGGCTCCCGCGGAGGCGCAGGTACCGGCCTGACCGTCCCTCCGGGCGGCCGGGGGCGGGCCCTCCCCCGGCCGCCGTCACCTGACGCCTCGTTGGACAACATCCAATTTCGGCTCAGTTCCAGTTTCACACTCGTTCAGGACCTGGTGCGGTCCGCTGTTACGCTGGTCTGCATGAGTGACCTTCTGGAACGGCTGCGCGGGCGCGGATGGCGCATGACCGCACAGCGCCGTGTCGTCGCCGAGGTGCTCGACGGCGAACACGTCCACCTGACGGCCGACGAGGTCCACGCGAGGGCCGTCGTACGGCTGCCCGAGATCTCCCGGGCCACCGTGTACAACACGCTCGGCGAGCTGGTCACCCTCGGCGAGGTCCTCGAAGTCAGCACGGACAAGCGCGCCAAGCGCTACGACCCGAACGCCCACGAGCCCCACCACCACCTGGTCTGCGCGCGCTGCGGCGCCATCCGCGACGTGCACCCGCTCGGCAATCCGCTGGCGGACCTCCCCGACTCGGAGCGCTTCGGCTTCGCGGTGTCGGACGTCGAGGTCACCTACCGCGGACTCTGCCCGGACTGCGCGGCCCAGGCCGCGACCGCCTGAGCGACAGCCCCGCCCGTACACAAGGGCCCCGCTCCGGTCACCCGGAGCGGGGCCCTTTCGCGTACGGCACCACCACCGCACCCCGTGAACGCACCGAGGGCCGGAATCCTGATCGGATTCCGGCCCTCGGCCTCAAGTAGCGGGGACAGGATTTGAACCTGCGACCTCTGGGTTATGAGCCCAGCGAGCTACCGAGCTGCTCCACCCCGCGTCGATGAGTTGAACACTACGTCACCCACACGGACGGAGGCAAATCATCTTTCCGCTGCCGCCCCACAGCCGCTTACCTGCGCGATTCGCGGCCCCGGGGCAGGCCCGCACCGATCGGCCGCCCACCGGTCTCAGGCGGACAGCTCCTGGCGCAGCGCGTCCCGCAGCCGGGCCGCCCGCTCGGACACCTCGGCGGGGCCCAGCTCCACGGCCCGCTCCGCCCAGTCCTGCCCCTCGGTCAGCTCACCGCGCCGCGCGCAGACCAGGGCCAGCCGCAGCGCCGCACGGCCGTGCCCCGCCTCGGCGGCCCGCTTCCACCAGACGACGGCCTCCGGCTCGCTGCCCTCCCTGGCCAGCAGCAGGCCGAGGTTGAACGCACCGTTGCGGGACCCGGCCTCCGCCGCCTCGCGGTACCAGCGCGCCGCCTCGACGATGTCACCGCGCGCCGCGGCGAGCATCCCGGCCCGGACCATGGCCCTGCGGTGCCCCTGCGAGGCAGCCCGCTCGTACCATTCCTCGCACTCGGTGCGCTCGTGCACCTGCTCACCCAGTTCGTGCGCGGGCGGCGGCGGACGGCGGGCGTCGAGCAGCGCGGCCAGCCGGTAGGCGGCCTCGGGACTGCCGCCGCCGGCCGCGCACCGCAGGTGCCGTTCCGCCTCCGGCTCGTCGCCCTGCCGCAGCCGGGCGATGCCGACCTGGAGGGCGGCCTCGGTGTGCCCGGCGGCGGCGGCCCGCTCGTACCAGCCCAGCGCGCTCGCGTCCTCGCCGCGCCCCGCGTAGAGAATGCCGAGGTTGAAGGCGGCGTCCACGCTGCCCGCCTCGGCCGCCTTGGAGAACCACGGTTCGGCGCCCGCCGCGTCCCCGCCCCGCAGCAGCAGGATCGCGAGGGCGTTCGCGGCCTCCCGGTGCCCCGCGTACGCGGCACGCCGGTACCACTGCTCGGCCTGGGCGCGCTGCCCCTGCCCCGCGCACAGCAACGCGAGGTTGTAGGCGCCGTTCACGTCGCCGGCGTCCATGGCCGCCCGGTACCAGCGCTCGGCGGTCTGCGTCTCGCCCCGCTGCGCGTGCAGGGCGCCCAGCGCGTTGGCGGCGTTGCCGTCGCCCTCCTGGGCGGCGCGCAGCCACCACACGGCGGCGCTCTCGGTGTCGCCCGCGTCGCGCAGCAGGAAGCCGAGCGCGCAGGCGGCGCGCGCCTCGCCGTCCTTGGCGGACGTCAGGTACCAGCGGCCGGCCTCCTTGAGGTCGCCGCGGCCCTCCAGGATCGCGCCGAGGCGCAGCGCGGCCCGGCGGTGGCCGCGGGCGGCGGCCTGCCGGTACCACTGCTCGGCGCCCTCGCCCGCGTCGGCGCCGTCCGCGTCGCGCGCGTGCTGCCGGTCGAGGGCGCGCGCGAGCCGGTACGCGGCCTCGCGGTGCCCGCGTTCGGCGGCGGAGCGCATCCAGCGTTCGGCGCCGGGGTCGCCACGGTGTTCGAGGAGGTCGGCCAGGGCGTAGGCGCCGAGGATGTGCCCCTGCTCGGCGGACTGGCGCAGCCAGTACTCGGCGGCCGGCTCGTCGCCGTGGTCGCGGTGGTGGCGGCCCAGGGCGTGCGCGGCGGCGGCGGAACCGGCGACGGCGGCCACCCGCCACCAGCCGGCGGCCTCCTCGGTGTAGCCGCGCTGGTGGAGCAGGACGCCCAGGTTGTTGGCCGCGGCGCGGTCGCCGGCGACCGTGGCTGCCCGCAGGTGGGGTTCGGCGCTGTCGAGATCACCGCGCCGCAGGAGGAGGCTGCCGAGCACGCTCATGGCCTCGACGTCCCCCGCCTCGGCGGCCTGGCGACGGCGTGCCTCTTCGGCAGCCTCACCGGCCTCGTCGCGGCCGGAGGGCTGCACAATTCGCCCTGTCTCGAACAGAGTTACCTTGTCCCCCATAACGTCCATCGTCGCACCACCCGACACCCGGATACACCCGGTATACCGCAGCCAGTGAGGTCACTTCAGCGTTTTGTCGACATGCCCACAGGGCGACAAGTGAAACACGGGCTCTCGCTTCCTCCACGGCGACGCGGCCATATCCCTTCGTCTGCACAGGAGTTCGCACGTCAAACGCACAAAACGAAGGCCCGGATCCGTTTAAGGATCCGGGCCTTCGTATCAGTAGCGGGGACAGGATTTGAACCTGCGACCTCTGGGTTATGAGCCCAGCGAGCTACCGAGCTGCTCCACCCCGCGCCGTTGTGTTCAAACCGTACCACGGTACGGAGGGGCCTCCCGACCGGCCGGGAGGAACGGCGGACGCCTCCCGCGCGGGGCGGGAGGCGTCCGGTCGGTCACGGGCCGCGGAGCGGCCTAGCCGCTCGGGCTGCTCGACGGGCTCGCGGCGGCCGACGCGCCGGTGCCGGCCGACGGGCTCGGACTGCTGGTCGAACTCGCCTTCCCGTCACCGTTCTTGCCGCCCGAGCCGCCGGCCTTGTCGGCCTTGTCGGCCTTCGACTGCGCCTCCTCGGCTCTCGACAGGGCGTCCTGGAGGTCCTTCTGGGCCTCGCCGTACGCCTGCCAGTCGCCCTTCTTCAGCGCGGTCTGGCCCGCGTCGAAGGCCTTCTGGGCGTCGTTCAGGGCCTGTTGGACCGTCGGGTCGGTCGACGTCGTCGGCGGCGAGGTGCTCTCGTCCGGTGGCTTCGTCGTCGAGGAACCGTCCCCGGAGAAGACCTTGTCGAGCGCCTCGTCGAGGGTGTCCTCGAAGGCGGTGTTGCCTCCGTAGGTGACCAACACCTTGCGCAGCAACGGGTACTTGAGACCGCCGCCGCGCACGTAGACGGGTTCGACGTAGAGCAGTCCGCCGTCCAGCGGCACCGCGAGCAGGTTGCCGTACTCGACGTTCGAATGGCCTCTGTTGAGGAGGCTGATCGTCTCGGCGATGTCCTGTTCGGAGTTGAACTGGCTCTGCACCTGTTTGGGCCCGTTGACGGTGGTGTTCGTCGGCAGTTTCAGGATTCTGATCTTGCCGTAGTCCTTCGAACCCGCTTGCGCGTCAACGGACATGAAGGCGCTGAGGTTGTCCCTGCCGTTCGGCGTGAACGTCGTCGTCAGCGAGAACGTGCGCGCCGTCTGGTCCGGCATCTTCATGCTCAGGTAGTACGGCGGCACCGCGCTGCCCGAGTCGTTGGTCGGGTCGTCGGGGACCTGCCACACCTCGCTGCCGCTGAGGAAGGTCTGCGGGTTCGTCACGTGGTAGCGGGTGAGCAGCTCGCGCTGGACCTTGAACAGGTCCTGCGGGTACCGGAGATGGTCGAGTAGCGCGGACGGGATCGCGCTCTTGGGCTGGACCGTGCCGGGGAACGCCTTCATCCACGTCTTGAGGACGGGGTCCTCGGTGTCCCACTGGTAGAGCTTGACCTTGCCGGTGTACGCGTCGACCGTCGCCTTCACCGAGTTGCGGATGTAGTTGACCTGGTTCTGCTGGGCCACCACCGCCCGCTGGTTGTTGGTGGCGGTCAGCGAGTCGGCCGTGGTGTCGCCGAGCGTCGTACGGGACGCGTACGGATAGCCGTTGGTCGTCGTGTAGGCGTCGACGACCCACTGGATGCTGCCGTCCACCACCGCCGGGTAGGCGTCGCCGTCGATGGTCAGCCACGGGGCGACCGCCTCGACGCGCTCCTTGGGAGTGCGGTTGTACAGGATCCGCGAACCCTTGCCGATGGCACCGGAGTAGAGGATCTGCGGCTCGCCCAGTGTCACCGCGTACGCCGCCCGGTTGAGCGTGTTGTCGAGGTTGACGCCGCTGTTGCCGGTGTAGCTCGTGTTCTTCTCACCGTCGTCGTCGGAGTAGTCGACCTCCTTCTGGGGGCCGCCGACGATCGAGTACTGGGTGGTCTTCTCGCCGTAGTAGATCCGCTGTTGGTACGTGCCCAGGCTGCCCGTGGAGGGCAGGTCCGACTCGGTGAACACCGGCCGGCCCTCGGAGTCGGCCGTGGTGCCCTTGGCCGCCACGACGCCGTACCCGTGCGTGTACCGGAAGTGGTCGTTGATCCAGTTGTTCTTCGGGATGCCGTTCAGGTTCAGCTCGCGCAGACCGATGACGGTGTCCTGCTCCTGGCCGTCCACCTCGTAGCGGTCGACGTCGAGGTTGGTCGGGAACGCGTAGTAGTTCCGCATCTGCTGGAGCTGCTGGAACGTGGGCGAGACGACGTTGGGGTCGAGGATGCGGACGCTCGCCGTGCTGTCGACGTCCTTGCGCAGCTTCGTCTTGTCCTTGGTGTCGCTCGTCCCCGCGTACTCGCTGACCTTGGCGTCGTCGATCCCGTACGCCTCGCGCGTGGCCTTGATGTTGCGCTGGACGTACGGCGCTTCCTTCGCCTGCTCGTTGGGCTGCACCTGGAACTTCTGCACGATCGCCGGGTAAAGGCCGCCGATGAGGATGGCGGAGAGCACCATCAGCCCCAGGCCGATCACCGGCAGCTGCCAGGTCCGCCGCCAGAGGGTGGCGAAGAACAGCAGGGCGCAGATGACGGCGATGCAGAACAGGATGGTCTTCGCCGGCAGGTAGGCGTTGGCGTCGACGTACCGCAGGCCGGTCCAGTTGCCGGTGGCCTTGAAGTCACTGGACTTGACCGCGAGTCCGTACCGGTCGAGCCAGTACGCGACCGCCTTCAGCGCGACGAAGATGCCGATGAGCACCGACAGATGCCCCGTCGCGGCGGCCGTGGTGCGGGCCCCCGGGCTCGTCACGCGCAGCCCGCCGTAGAGGTAGTGGGTGACCGCCGCGGCGATCACCGACAGGATCACGGTCGCGAAGCCGAAGCCCAGCAGGAAGCGGTACCAGGGCAGGTCGAACGCGTAGAAGGAGACGTCCAGGTGGAACTGGGGGTCCTTCTGGTGGAAGGAGACGCCGTTGACCCACATCAGCCAGGTGCGCCACTGGCTGGAGGCGGACGCGCCGGCGATCAGGCCGACGAGCGCGGTGATGCCGAGCAGCAGCCACTTCTTGTAGGGCGCGATCCCCATCCGGTACCGGTCGAGGTTCTGCTGCTCCATCGACATCGCGCTCAGCGGCGGGCGCAGCCGGTGCGCCAGCCAGATGTTGAGCCCGACCGAGGCCGCCATGAGCAGCCCGAAGACGCAGAACAGACCGATCTTCGTCCACAGGGTGGTGGTGAAGACGGACGAGTAGTCGACCGACCGGTACCACAGCCAGTTCGTCCAGAAGCCCGCGAACATGGTGAACGCCATGCAGAGAACGGCCAGGACGCCCAGTGTCATGAGCAGGGTCCGGATACGCCTGGAGGGGCGGCCGCCTCTGATCCGCGGTCCCGTCGGGCCCCCGCCGCGGTCCGGCATCTGGAAAGCCAAGGTGCGCACCTCGAAGTTCGCTGTTGATCCGTCAGGCCCCCGTGTTCGTGGACCGTCCGTGCGCCCCCGTGACTGCGGGCGCACACCTATGCAACTTACTCACGGCTTACGCGGTTCCCGGTTCGGGCGAGGAACGAGGCAGGATTGTGACCATGTCCAACACTCCCATGGCAGCGAGCCCCCTCACCCGGGCCGTACTCGAGATCGACGAGTACGTCTCCGGCCTCGGCTGGGACCAGCCCGCCCGCCTCTTCGCCCTCGTAGACACCGCCCGGCTGCGGGCCGAACAGCCCTCCCTCGCGGACCGCCTCGGTCTGGGGCACGACGAGAGCGCCGGTCTCACCCCCATCGAGCAGGAGGAGGTCCCGGCCGGCAAGGCGCTCGACGAGTTCCTCGGCACGATCGCCTGGCCCGATTCCGTGGTCGGCTGCGCGCTCACCGTGGAACGGCTGGTGCTGCCGCCGGCCGCCGAGGCCCAGGTGCCCGACGACCTCGACGAGGCCGAGCTGGCGCGATGGGTGGCCGAGCACCCCAACCGCCAGGAGGTCCGCATGACGGTCGCGGTGCTGCGCGACGGCTCCCGCGAGTCGGCCCTGCGGCTGCGCGAGAAGGACGCGGCCACCGAGGTGCTGACCGGCGCGGGCCTGGTGCCCGGCCTCGCGGAGGCGCTGTCCGCCACGTTCGAGGACTGAGCCCCCGGAAAGCCCCCGGCGTACGGCGAAGGGCGCCCTCCCCGCGGGGAGGGCGCCCTTCGCCGTGGGCCGGCCGTCAGCTCTTGGAGCAGCTCGGCAGGTCCGCGGTCTTGCCGGTGCGGATGTCCTTGAGGGCGTCGAGCGCGTCGTCCATGGTCTTCACCTTGACGAGGGTGAGCCCGCCGGGGGTGTCCTTCGCGGCGGCCGCGCAGTTGTCCGCCGGCGTCAGGAAGTACTTGGCGCCCTTGTCGCGCGCGCCCACGGTCTTCATCTCGATGCCGCCGATGGGCCCGACCTTGCCGTCGTCGTCGATCGTGCCGGTGCCCGCGACGAACGCCCCGCCCGTGAGGTCGCCGGGGGTGAGCTTGTCGTAGATGCCGAGCGCGAACATGAGGCCGGCGCTGGGGCCGCCGACGTCGGCGAGCTTGATGTCGATCGTGAACGGGAACGTGTGGTCGGTTCCCGCGGAGATGCCGACGATGGCCCGCTTGGCGCCCGTGTCGTCGGACTGCGCGGTGGTGATCGTGACGTCCTTGGTCGTCGTCGCCGTCGTGTGGTCCTTCTCGGCGGCGGCCTGGTCCTTGGCCGGCACGATGGTGAAGACGACCTTCTGCCCGGCCTTGTGCTTGGTGACGGCCTTGGCCACGTCGGCGGGTGCCTTGATCGCCGTCCCGTCCACCGCCTTGATCACGTCGCCGGCGTGCAGCCTGCCCTCCGCCGGGGACCCCTTGACGACCGTCGAGACGATCACCCAGGACTGCACCGGGATCTTCAGCTCCTTCAGGGCGGCGACCTTGGCGCTCTCCTGGGACTGGCTGAACTCCTCGGCGTTCTCCTGGGTGGACTGCTCCTCGGTGGTGCCCTCCGGGTAGAGCGTGTCGTGCGGGACGACCTTGTTGTCGTGGGCGAGCCAGCCGTAGACCGCCTCGACGAGGTTCATGTTGTAGTCGGCGCTCGTGACCCGGACGGTCGTCATGTTGAGGTTGCCGTCGGCCGGGTACGTCTTGCGGCCCGAGATCTGCAGCACCGGCTCGCCGTTGTGCTCCCCGAGCGTGTTCACCGTCGGCCCCGGTGACATCTCCGAGTACGGCACGGTGATGAAGACTCCCGCGCACAGGAGCGCGATCAGCATCAGGGTGGAGGCGAGCATCGTCGCGGTGCGGCGTGGCATGCCACGACAGTACGTGACGCCCCTGTCAGCGCGCCGTCAGGGCCGTCCGTACGGGGCGGCCCTGACGATGTGCCGACAGGGGCGGACGCGTGCCCGCGTCAGCTTCCGGTGGACGACTTCTCCCTCTCCATCGCCTCGCGGAAGCGCGCGTACCCGTCGAGTTCCGGACCGTCGCTGCGGGCCCGGCGGGTCCGCCCGGCCCAACTTCCCCACAGACCGGCACCGATCGCGGCCACAAGCGGAATGAGCAACCAGGCAAGTGCCCCCACGCCGACCTCCCAACCCCAACAAGCGTTCCCAGCTGACTGATCAGCAGATTAACTATCAGCACTGACAACGCTCGTGCCCGGGGTGGGGTTACGCAACCGGAGGAACTCGTGTGCGATGAGACGGGAAAAACCGAACGCGGCTAGGCGCCGACCCACTCCTCGGTGCCGTCGGAGAACGTCTGGTGCTTCCAGATCGGCACCTCGCGCTTGATGTCGTCGATCAGCCGCCGGCACGCCTCGAACGCGTCGCCCCGGTGCGCGCACGACACTCCGACGACGACCGCGACGTCACCGACGGCCAGTTCGCCCACACGGTGCACGGCCGCCATCGCGCGTACCGGGTGGTCCGCGGCGATCTTCTCCGCGACGCGCCGCATCTCCGCCTCGGCGCTCGGGTGACACGAATAGCCCAACGCGTCGACCCCGGCACCGCCGTCGTGGTTGCGCACGGTCCCCACGAACAGGGCCAGGCCGCCGGCCGCGTCGTCCCCGAGCGCGCGGAAGACCTCGTCCAGGGAGAGCGGCGTCTCCCGGACGGCGATCAGCCGGACCGGGGCCGGCACGGGCGGGGCGTCGGGATGGTCCTGGAGGGAAGACATGCCTCCATCGTGCCGCACCGGCCGGACCGCGCGGAATACGACTTTCACCCGGTACGCACGCGTACGCCTTTGGAGCCTTCTACGGACGGGGCTCCAGGAGGACGTTTCCCGGAGGACGGCGCTCAGATCCTGCGCCGCGCCTTGCGGGCCCGGCGCACCACGGCCGCCGCGCCCAGCAGCGCGACCGTCGCGCCCGCGGCACCGGCCGCCGTGGCGTCCTTGCGCCCGAGCCGCCGACCGGCGACCGTGCGCCTGCCGGAGACCTCCTCCAGCAGCTCGGCCAGCACCTCCTCGTTGGTCCAGCGGGGCCGCCAGCCCGCCTCGTGCAGCCGGCTCCCGCTCACCACCCACGGGTACATCGTGTACGCCAGGTCGCCCGCCGGGGAGGGGGTGAGGCCGATGCGGTGCAGCCGGGCGGCGGCTCCGAGGGCGACGGCCGAGGGCAGCTCCATGCGCCGGATGCCGCTGAGCTCCTCGACCTCCTCCTGCTCCAGCCAGCCCTCGCAGCCGACCGCGAGCTCCCCCTCGGCCTTCTCCAGTACCGCGTACTCCAGGGCGCCGCACAGGTCCTCGACGTGGCAGAACTGCCAGGCCGGGCGGGAACCGGCGACCACGAGCAGCCGCGGCGACTCGAAGTAGCGGGTCAGCGCGGTGTCCGTGCCGCCGACCAGCACCGCGGGGCGGACCACCGTGACGTTGAGGCCGGGGTGCGCGCGGGGTGCCCGGCGGGCCAGCCGCTCGATCTCCAGGAGGTCGCCGACACCGGTGGCCTCCGCCGTGGCGCGCAGCTCGGCGTCCTCGGACAGCGGCAGCTCGTTGTCGGCGAGCGCCCCGTAGACCATCGCGGACGTGCACAGCACCACCCGGTGCACACCGGCCGCGGCGGCGGCGGTCAGCACGGTCTGGGTGCCGCGCACGTTGTACGCGGTGCGGGCCGCCGGGTCGGTCTCCAGGTCCAGGTCGAGCGCCAGGTGCACGACCACGTCCGCGCCGCGCAGCTTCTCGGCGACGGCCGGGTCGCGGACGTCGAGGATGTGCCACTGCGCGTCGGCGCACTCCCCGCGCCGCTCGTCGATGGCGACGACCTGCTTGATCTCGTCCGAGGCGGCCAGCCGCTCGGTGAGCAGGGCGCCCACGCCCGTCGCGGCGCCGGTGACGGCGACGACCGGTCCGCGTCCGGTGCGCGCTCCCCCCGTGCGCGGGGCGGACGTTTCCGGGGTGTGGTCGGGCGATGGTCGGGTTGAGTGGTTTCGCGCTGCGCGAACCTGCGGATCTGGGGAACTCACCGGGCGTCTCCAGCGGTTGTCTTCCATACGGGCGCGAGTGACGCGTACGTACCAGGTGGCATCCATCCTGCCGCAGGCCGACTGTCGGCGAAGCACCGAGGCCCGATCGCGCCCAGGTGTCTACGCTGGGAGGTGACGTCGGGCAACCGCGCCGCCGGAGAGAACCGGTGGCCTTACCAGCCGAGGAATCCCGTGAGTGACACCCCATTCGGATTCGGCCTTCCGCCGGAGGAGCCGGAGGACGGCGACGAGGGCAAGAAGAAGGACCAGGAGAGCGGTGGTGGTCAGGGACCGGCCAACCCGTTCGGATTCGGGCAGCTGCCCGGGGCCGGAGGCTTCGGCGGACCCGGTGCGGACAATCCCCTCGCAGCCATGTTCGGTTCGCTGAACCCGGGCGACCTGGGCGCCGCGTTCCAGCAGCTCGGCCAGATGCTCTCGTACGAGGGCGGCCCGGTGAACTGGGACATGGCCAAGCAGATCGCCCGCCAGACGGTCGCGCAGGGCACCTCCGACGGCACCAAGGACGCCAGCGTCGGTCCCGCCGAGCGCTCGGCGGTCCAGGAGGCCGTGCGCCTCGCGGACCACTGGCTCGACGACGTGACGTCCCTGCCCTCGGGCGCCGGTTCCGCCGTGGCGTGGAGCCGCGCGGAGTGGGTCGAGGCGACGCTGCCGGCCTGGAAGGAACTCGTCGACCCGGTCGCCGAGCGCGTCGGTGCCGCCATGGGCGACGTCCTGCCGGAGGAGATGCAGGCCATGGCCGGCCCGCTGATCGGCATGATGCGCTCCATGGGCGGCGCCATGTTCGGCACGCAGATCGGGCAGGCCGTGGGCGTGCTCGCGGGCGAGGTCGTCGGTTCCACCGACGTCGGGCTCCCGCTCGGGCCGGCCGGCAAGGCCGCGCTGCTGCCGCTGAACATCGAGGCGTTCGGCAAGGACCTGGGCGTCCCGAAGGACGAGGTGCGGCTGTACCTCGCCCTGCGCGAGGCGGCCCACCAGCGCCTCTTCGCGCACGTGCCGTGGCTGCGCTCGCACCTGTTCGGCGCCGTCGAGGGGTACGCGCGCGGGATCGCGGTCGACACCGCGAAGCTGGAGGACGTGGTCGGCCAGTTCGACCCGCAGAACCCGGAGCAGCTCCAGGACGCGCTCCAGCAGGGCATGTTCCAGCCGGAGGACACCCCGCAGCAGAAGGCCGCGCTGGCCAGGCTGGAGACGGCGCTCGCGCTCGTCGAGGGCTGGGTCGACGCGGTGGTGCACACGGCGGCCAAGCCGCGTCTGTCGTCCGCCGACGCGCTGCGCGAGACGCTGCGCCGCCGCCGGGCCTCCGGCGGACCGGCCGAGCAGACGTTCGCCACGCTGATCGGGCTCGAACTGCGGCCGCGCCGGCTGCGGGACGCCTCCCGGCTGTGGGCCTCGCTGGCCGACGCGCGCGGCACCGACGGCCGGGACGCGCTGTGGGCGCACCCGGACATGCTGCCGACGGCGTCCGACCTGGACGACCCCGACGGCTTCGTGCACCGCGAGCACCTGGACTTCTCCGAGCTGGACAAGATGCTCGGCGAGGCGGCCGGAGCGGGCCCCGACCTCCGCAAGGACGCCCCCGGGGGCGGCACCGCGGCGGACGGCGACGCGAAGGGTCCGGGCGACGCGAAGGGCGAGGACGGCGACAGCGAGGACGACGACACCAAGTGAGCCTTCACGACGACGCGATCCTGGTGCTCAAGGACGTTCACGGCCAGGACGAACTGCGCGACGCCTATCTCGACCACCTGGCCGCCCGTCCGGACGGCATGTGGAAGGCGTGCGAGGCGGGTCACCTCACGGCGAGCGGCCTGGTGATCGACCCGGAGGCGGGGCGCGTGCTGCTCACGCTGCACCGCAAGCTGCGGATGTGGCTCCAGATGGGCGGCCACTGCGAACCGCAGGACGAGACGGTGGCCGCTGCCGCCCTCCGCGAGGCGACCGAGGAGTCGGGCATCGCCGGGCTGACGCTGGTGCCCGGCGGTCCGGTCCGCCTGGACCGGCATCCGATCCCGGCGCCCTGCAACTGGCACCTCGACGTCCAGTACGCCGTGCTGGCGCCCCCCGGGGCCGTCCAGCAGATCAGCGACGAGTCGCTCGACCTGCGCTGGTTCCGGTACGACGAGGTCGCCGAGGTGGCCGACGGTTCCGTCCGGCACCTCTTCGAGGCGACCCTGGAGCGTCTCCGGGGCTGAGCGGTCGGGCGTACGCGCCGACGGGTGAGGGGCGGCCGGGATTTCCCGGCCGCCCCTCACCCGTCGGCGTCCGTCACCCGTACGGGCGGGCGGCACACACCGGACACTTAGCGGCGGATCAGCTCCAGACGTTGCCCTGGTTCTGGCCGCGGGCGCCCTGCTGGCCCATGCCGAACTGGGCGGCGAGACCCCCGCCGATCACCGCGTTCTGCGGCGGCAGCAGCTCGCTGGGCTGCACGAGCGCGTAGCCGCTGCCCATGAAGCTGAGCTCCCAGCCCTCACCGGTGCTGCCGCGCCGCCGCCACACGCCCGAGGAGTGCGTCTGGGCCTGCATCTGCACGCGCAGCCCGGTCGACCAGGCGACGATCGCGTCGGCGTCGCAGTTGACGTACTTGTCCGGCGTGACCTGGAGCATCAGCGGCGCCCCCGAGGTCATCAGGGCGACCTTGCCCTGCCCGGTGATGTTGAGCTGGTACTTCCCGGAGCCGGAGATCCCGTACTGGCTGTCGACGGCGATGACCTCGTGGTGCAGCGACGAGTCCATCGCGAGCACGTAGCCGCTGTCGACCGTCAGCCCGTCGCGCTCCACGTCGACGACATGGACGTACTGCGCGAGGTTGGCGAGGTAGACCGTGCCCTGCCCGTGGCAGCGCATCAGGTCGAGGCCCTCGCCCGTGTACGCGCGCGAGCGCTGCTGGTTGCGGTTCTGGTACTCGGCGTCGAACTCGACGAGTCCCTGGTAGGCGACCATGGTGCCCTTGCGGGCGAGGATGTCGTCGTGGCCCTCCAGGACGACGCGCAGCATCTGCTTGTTCTGGAGGGTGTAGCGGTCCCGGGCCTGGGAGTCGTTGAAGGCGAAAAGCGGGCTCTGCATGGTGTCGGTCTCCCCTCAGCCCCGGAACCGGAGGCGGTCGGTGCTGTCCTCGCTGGGCTGGACGACGACGATGCCCTGCCCGGAGAACGCCATCTGGAACGCCTCGCCGCTGCCCCGGCCGATCAGCGACTGCGCCTTGAAGCTGCGCTTGCCCTTGACCTTCAGGTGCGGCGACCAGGCGACGAGCGCGTCCGGGTCGACGTACGTCTCGTCCTCGCCGCCGCCGCAGTCGACGACGATGGGCTCGCCGCGGGAGGTCAGCGCGACCCAGCCCTGGCCGGAGATCTTGGTGTTCCAGAGCCCCTGGCCGGCGAACTTGGCGAGTCCCTTGACCCGTTCGACGCCCCAGGTGAGCTGCGCGTCGAAGGCGAGCAGATTGGTGGCGTTCACGGAGATCGCGTCGCCGTTGAGGTTGATCACGACGACGTTGGCGCCGTAGTCGGCGAGGTACAGCAGGCCGTCGCCCGTGCACTTCATCAGGGGCGCGCCCTCGCCGGTCGCCCAGTCGCGGGCGATCTGGCGCACGGCGGGCGGGTTGGGCTCGTACTGGACGAAGCCCTCGTAGGCGACCATCGAGCCCACGCGCGCGAGGAGGTCGTTCCCGGTCTGCATGGCGACCTTCAGCATGTGGCTGCCGTGGTTCTCCATGCGGGCACTGACAGGTGCGGGGGCGTAGCCCGCGAGCGGCTGGTTCATGACGGGCTCCCTCAGACCTCGTACGGCTGGACGACGATGAAGTTGCCGGGGGCGCCCCGGAACTGGAGGTTGACGCTCTCCCCCGTGTCGCCCGGATAGGCGTTGCGCCGCATCCGCACCTGGCTGGAGACGATCACCTGGGAGGCCGCGGACCACGCGACCACCGCGTTGCAGTCCGCGAACGTGGTCGGGGTGACCGGCAGCACCACGGGCGTGCCGTGCGTCTTGACGACGATGGTGCCGGTGCCCTGGAACTGCATGGTGAACAGCGCGCCGCCCGGAATGCCGTGGCCCTCGATGCGGCGGACCTCGTACTGGAGGCTCTCGTCGAAGGCGAGGACGTTCTCCGCGGAGACGCAGATCGCGTCGCCCTGGAGTTCGACGGGGTGCAGGTGGGACGCGCCGTCGGCGAGGAACACCTGGCCCTGGCCGGTGCAGCGCATGAGCTGCATCTCCTGCCCGGTGGCGTTGCCCGTGATGCGGCCCGCGAAGCCGGCGCCCTTGTAGCCGAAGTCGACCTTGCCCTGGTAGAGCACCATGCTGCCCTGCCGCGCCAGCACCGGCTGGCCGCCGACGCCCAGGTCGACGCGGACGAGCTTGCCGTTCTGCAGCGTCCAGCGCTGCCCGGTGGGCGTCTCGCGGTACTTCTGGAGCGCGGCGCCCACCCCGGCGCTCTCCGGCGAGCCCTGCGGGATGCCCTGGGGCGCCGCGCCGGGCGGCGTGCCCTGCCCGGGGACCTGCCCGAACTGCGGCGGCTGCCCGTACCCGGGCGGCTGAGGCGGTCCCTGCGGTGGCTGGCCGTAGCCCGGCGGCAGCGGTGCGGTCTGGCCCGGTGCCTGCCCGTACGGGGACGGAGCCTGCGGGCCGGGCTGCCCGTACGGAGCGGGCGGCGGCGGGACGGTGCCGCCCGGCGGTGTCAACGGCGCCACTATGGTCGGCGCGTGGTGCACCGAGGGCGCGGGAGCGGGGGCCGGCGCGTGCGGCGCGGCGAAACCCTGCGGGGCGGGGGCCGGGGCCGGCGGCGCGCCGAACGCGGGTGCGGGCTGCGCGGGTGCCTGGCCCGGTGCCTGCGGCGGCGGTGCGAAGCCGGGCGCCGCGCCGCCGGTCTGCGGCTGCTGCGGTGCCTCCAGCGCCTCCTCCTCCAGGACCTCGCCGCCGAAGTTCTTCAGCAGCGCGTCGAGGCCGCCGTCGAAACCCTGGCCCACGGCGGCGAACCGCCAGACGTCCTTGAGGTAGAAGTCGCCGAGCATCACCGCCCGTTCGGTCGTGAACTCGGCGCCCGTGAACGGGTACCGGGCCACTTCCTCGCCGCCCGCCACGATGCGCAGGTAGCCCGGGGCGATCTGCGCCATCGAACCCGCGCCGTCGAGGGTCGCCGTGAAGGCCAGCTTGTGGATCTGCGGCGGAATGCGGTCGAGGGTGACGCGGAACGACTCGGTGTCGCCGGCCTGGGCGCCCAGGAGCTGGATCGACTCCTCGGGCGACTTGGGCTGGTTGAAGAAGACGAAGTACCGGTCGTCCGAGAGCCGTTCGTCGGCGTCGAGCCCGAAGCAGCTGATGTCGAAGGTCAGTCCGGGACCCGTGATCTGCACGCCTACGTACAGATCGGTGCCCGCGGTGAGGTCACTGATCCTGGCCTTGTGGCCGCGTTGGAATTCCCTGGCCATGCGTAACGACCGTCCCCCATCCCGAAGCGAGTGCGTCGCGTCAGGCTAACGGCAAACCCCGGCAACGGAAGATGCCGGTACACACCCGGTACACAACCCACGCCCGGCGGTACCCGCCCGCTTCGGACAACGGGCCGGTACGCGCGTGCCCCGGCCGTCCCGCGGGTACCCGCCTCGGGCGGTCCCGCTCGGCCGCGGGATCACTCGCTGCGGGCGCCCGGCAGGTGCGGCAGCCGGTCGGCCGCGACGACGCCCTCCAGATAGCCGCGGGCCCGTTCGGTACGCGGGTACGCCTCCAGCAGCCGCCAGAAGCGGGGGCCGTGGCCGGGCACGAGCAGGTGGGCCAGTTCGTGGACGAGCACGTAGTCGACCACGTACTCGGGCATGCCCTGAAGGCGGTGCGACAGGCGGATGCTGCCTTCCGCGGGCGTGCACGAACCCCAGCGCGTGTTCTGGTTGGTGACCCAGCGGACCGAGGCGGGGCGCGCCCGTCCGTCGAAGTACTGCTCGGACAGCCGCGCGGCCCGTTCGGTGAGTTCGGTGTCGCCGAGGACCCGCTTGCTCTCCTGCGCGGCCAGCTTGTCGAGCATGACGCCCACCCAGCGTTGCTCCTCCGCCTCGGACATGCGGGCGGGGATGAGCACGACGGTGCGATCGCCCTCGCGGTACGCGGAGACGGTCCGCCGGCGGCGGGAGCTCCTGCGTACCTCGATCGCGCTCGCCCCCGGGCCGCTCGGCGGCGGGCTCGTCGTGCTGCGCTCTGGCTTTCCGGCACGGTGCAGTGGGTCGGCGGGCACGCCCCGACGTTACCCGTTTCGCAGGGGGGAAGTCCCGCCTCCGGGGCGGTTCAGCGCCGATCCGTTCGGCCGCGCGTTTGATTTGTATGACCAATGCGCCCACCTGTGGACAACTTTCGGCACGGCCGGCCGGGGCGCCCGCATGCTGTCACTCGTCGGCGGCTCCACGGCCTGCCGCACGTCGCTCTGTCGTTCTCGCTCTAGACGCTCTACGGGGGCCAGTGATGCATCCGATGGTGAAGACCGCGCTCCGGCGCGGCTGGCGCGATCTCAACACCGTGCAGTTCGGGATGGCTCCGGCGCACGCCATGACGCTGGGTCCGGTGGACCTGGCGACGGGCAGCTTCCTGGACCTGCTCAACGGCACTCGCGGGCTCGGCCTCCTGCGCGAGGAGGCCCGGCGGATGGACCTTCCCGAGGGGCACGTCGACGCCCTCGTGGACCGCCTGAGCAGGGCCGGGCTGCTCGACGACGCGCGCGGCGGCGGAACCGCCGGTGAGGCGCTGCGCCAGAAGGGGGACGTGCTGGACCGGCTGCGCCCCGACCTCGCCTCTCTCAGCCTCGTCGCCCGCGAACCGGGAGAGGCGGTCGGCCGCCTGGCCGCCCGCCGGGGACTCCGGGTCCAGGTGCGGGGCGCGGGGCGGGTCGGCGCCCTCGTGGCGGCGCTGCTGTCGGGTGCCGGGATCGGCGAGGTCGACGTCCGCGACACGGGACGGGTCGAACCGGGCGACGTCGCACCGGGCGGCATGCCCGCCGACGCGATCGGCGAGCGGCGTGACGTCGCGGCGCGCCGTGTCGTCCGGTGCGCGGCTCCCGACCGGCCCGTGCGGCGGGCGGGCGGCCGGCCCCCGTCGGACGAGGGAAGTCCGGGGTTCTCGCTGGTGGTCCTCGCCCCGCGGGACGACGTCGCCGTGCACGCGCCGGACCCGTCGTCGGCGGCCGGCCTGGTCGCGTCCGGCGTTCCGCACCTGTACGCGGGGGTGGTGGAGGGCACGGGCGTCGTCGGCCCCTTCGTGCTCCCCGGCGCGACGGGCTGCGCCGGCTGTCTCGACGCGACGCGCGGCGACCGCGATCCGACCTGGCCCCGGCTGGTCGCGCAGTGGCGTTCGGGGCGGTCCGGTCACGTACGGCCGTGCGACCTGACGCTCGCCACGACGGTCGCGGGGCTGGCCGCCGCGCACGCCCTCACCTTCCTCGACGGGGACACGCCGTCCAGTGCCGGTGCGCGCTGGGAGGTCGCGGTGCCCGCCCTGCACTGGCACGCGCGGGCGGTACGGGCTCATCCCGCCTGCCCGTGCGGTGCCGCCCGGGTGGGTAGGAAAGGTGAGGGCGGACACACCGCCGCGGACGGGGAAGCGCACGAGACAATGGCGGAGCAACAGCCGTCGCCGACGGGCCGCGAGGCCCGCACGACGCGGCTTGCCGGGACCTGGAGGGCGCATGTCTGATCTTCCGCGCAAAGCGGTCACCCGCACCGCCAAGCTGGCCGCGCTGCCACTCGGCTTCGCCGGGCGGGCGACCTGGGGCCTCGGCAAACGGATCGTCGGCGAGTCGGCGGAGATCGTCGGCCGTGAGCTGCAACAGCGCACCGCCGACCAGCTGTTCAAGACGCTCGGCGAACTGAAGGGCGGGGCGATGAAGTTCGGGCAGGCGCTGTCCGTCTTCGAGGCGGCCCTGCCGGAGGAGATCGCGGGCCCCTACCGCGCGGCGCTGACCAAGCTCCAGGAGGCGGCGCCGCCGATGCCCACCCGCACGGTGCACGCCGTGCTGGAGGAACGGCTCGGCACGGGCTGGCGCGACCTGTTCCTGGAGTTCGACGAGAAGCCCGCGGCGGCGGCCTCCATCGGCCAGGTGCACCGCGCGGTGTGGCACGACGGCCGGGCGGTCGCGGTCAAGGTGCAGTACCCGGGTGCGGGCGACGCACTGCTCTCGGACCTGAGCCAACTGAGCCGCTTCGCCCGGCTGTTGGGGCCACTGATCCCGGGGGTGGACATCAAGCCCCTGATCACGGAGTTGCGGGACCGGGTCTCGGAGGAGCTGGACTACGGCCTGGAGGCCGAGGCGCAGCGCGTTCACGCCGAGGACTTCGCGGACGACCCCGACGTGCTGGTGCCCGACGTGGTCCACCAGTCCGAGCAGGTTCTGGTCACGGAGTGGATCGACGGCATCCCGCTGTCGGAGGTGATCGCCGACGGCACCCCCGAACAACGCGACCGCGCCGGGCAGTTGCTGACCCGGTTCCTCTTCTCGGGCCCGGCCCGGACCGGGCTGCTGCACGCCGACCCCCACCCCGGAAACTTCCGGCTGCTGCCCGCCGGCAAGGGCGACGGTGACGGGGGCTCCGAGGGCGCGTGGCGGCTGGGGGTCCTGGACTTCGGCACGGTCGACCGGCTGCCCGGCGGTCTGCCGCCCCTCATCGGCGACGCACTGCGGATGACCATCGACGGGGACGCGGAGGGGGTCTACGAACTGCTGCGCGCGGAAGGGTTCGTCAAGGAGACGATAGAGCTGGACCCGGACGCCGTCCTCGACTACCTCCTGCCGATCATCGAGCCGGCCCAGGCGGACGAGTTCACCTTCACCCGGTCGTGGATGCGCAGTCAGGCGGCCCGTATCGCCGATCCGCGGTCTCCCGCGCACCAGTTGGGCAAGCAGCTCAACCTGCCGCCGTCGTACCTGCTGATCCACCGGGTCACGCTGAGCACGATCGGGGTGCTGTGCCAGCTCGGCGCGACGGTCCGGATGCGGGAGGAACTGGAGGACTGGCTCCCGGGCTTCGCCGCCGAGGAGGGCGAGGTCCACGGGGAGGAAGAGCCCCCCGTGGCGGAAGAGGTCCTCGCGGAGGGCGAAGCGCCCGCGGAGGGCGAGACGCCCGAGGGAAGCGAGGTGCCCGCGGAGGGCGAGGTCCTCGAAGCGGTCGTGCCGCGGGACGGCACCCCGTAGCGCGCGGCGTACGGGCGGCTCACCAGGAGTCGGAGTCCAGGCGCCCCTCGATGGCCCGGAGGTTCTCGCGGGCGCAGGTGCCGCAGAAGTAGCGGCGGACCCCGTGCTCCACGGAGCAGGTCCAGGTGGCGGCGGCACCGGATGCCACCGCCCCGCACCGGGCGCACACGCGGGTCGCGGAGGCGGGGGCGGTACCGGCGGCCTGTTCACCGACCTGGGAGTGACTCGTCATGGGGCGACGATAACGCCGTCGCCACCGTGGCGCAGACCGCGCACGGAGCGGGGCCGGCCCGTGAACGGACCGGCCCCGCGGGTGATGCGGGCCCCTACGGGAGCCCTGTCGTCGGTCGCCCGTCCGCGGTCACTGCATGACCGCGATGGCGAGCGCACGACGGGCGCGCAGCGAGGCGCGCTCGGCCTTGCGCTGCAGACGCCGCGCGGACACCAGGCTCGCGGCCCGGCGCTCACGGTCGGCGTCGTGCATGCGCTCGTGCATATGCGCACGAGCCATGGCTTCTGGGATGAGTTGCATCTCGCGGGTCCTGTTCTGGCGCGAGTCGTTCGCACCGGTGGTGGCTTCGTAGATCGCGGAGCCGACGGGCTCGCTCGTGGACGGCTTCATCGGGGCCTGCTTCTCGGGATCGTGCGTGTGGGGGCGGTCGATGGTTCCCAGGATGTTCATGCCGTGACCGGGTTCTTGCGCGGACGGCCACGCGGCCGCTTGCGGGCCACGACGACACCCTGGACGAACAGTTCGCCACCCCAGACGCCCCAGGGCTCACGCCGCTCCTTCGCCCCGGCGAGGCAGGCCTCGACCAGCGGGCAGGTGCGGCAGAGCGACTTGGCGTACTCGACGTCGGCCGGCGACTCGGCGAAGAAGACCTCGGGGTCGTAGGCCCGACAGGGAACGGGTACGCCGAGGTTCTCGATGGCGTCGTCGAGCGCGGTGAGCGCGGTGAGCGGGATCAAGGTGGAGTCCTCCGTGAGGCCGGGCGGGGGGATCGTTTCGGAAGGCGGTGCGGACGTGGCGTGCGTTTCGAGTTGCACGGATCGTCTTCCTCGTCTGTCGGTCCGGCCGGTCGGGCCGGGGGCTGCTTTGATGCCCGGATCGTCGTCTGTCCCCGAGGCCCCTCGCTCCGTCGTCCCCGTTCGGGGAAAACAGAAGGGCCGCGGATCCCTGATGGGGTTCCGCGGCCCTGAGGCGCCGGCCTGATCGAGGATCAGGCTGGATCACTCCAGGGTTCAGGCCCACGGAAGGCCCACATCAGGTGGTGGTGCTGCGTCGTCTGCTTGAGGGATCCGGCACCGGTCGCCGTAAAGGCATAGGCCTGTGCCTGTGCCGCTACCGCTTCCCGTGCCTTCATCGGTCGCTCATTGCGCTCACTGACAGGAAGACCCGACAGGGAGACGGCGGACGCCGGACGCACGGCACGAATGCCGGACAGACCGGTGCCGACCAGGGAGACGCCGAGCGAGCAGACAGAGACGACCGAGGGATCGGTCACTTTCAGGGTCGAGCCGCTGATGATGTTGATCACTGCAATCGCCTCCTCTCGGCGTCTAGGGGGACCGGGTGAAACCGGTCCGGCGCTGGTGTACAAGTACAACACGGAATCAGGGCCTCCGAGAAGGCCGCTTTCCCCGTGCTCCAAGAACCTATGGGGATTCCCAGGGCATGCGCAAACTATTTTCCCGACGAGTTTCCGTCAGTCCTGATCTTCTGTCTCCGCACCGTCGCGACCTGCGCAGATGGCCAGAACATCGGCTCCGAAACGGTTCAGCTTGCGCAGGCCGACCCCCGGGATGCGCACCAGTTCGCGCTCCTCCTCGGGCGCGGCCTCCGCGATGGCCATGAGGGTCTTGTCGGTGAAGACGCAGTACGCGGGCTGCCCGATGGTCTCCGCCTGCACCGCGCGCCAGTCGCGCAGCCGCTCGTACAGGCCCTCGTCCATGTCCGTCGGACAGTCCTCGCAGCGCATCAGCTTCATCTCGCCCGCGTCGGTGAGGGTGCGCCCGCAGACCCGGCAGCGGGCCGGCGTGCGGTCCCTGCGGCGGGGCACGGACCGGGCCGCGGAGGCGCCGCCGAAGCCGCGCTCGATGCCGCCCGCACCGCCCGCCGCCGCGCGGGATGCGGTGACGCCCGAACCGGGACGCAGACCGTCGAGGAACCGGCTGGGTCTCCTGTTCGCCCGGCCTCCCGGTGTGCGGGCCAGCGCCCAGGAGACGAACAGCCGCTCCCGCGCACGGGTCACTCCCACGTAGAGCAGCCTGCGCTCCTCCTCGACCTGCTCGTCGGTCTTCGCGTAGGAGATCGGCATCATGCCCTCGGCGACGCCGACCAGGAACACGGCGTCCCACTCCAGGCCCTTCGCCGAGTGCAGGGAGGCGAGGGTGACGCCCTGGACGGTCGGCGCGTGCTGGGCGTTGGCCCGCTCGTCGAGCTCAGCGACGAGATCGCCGAGGGTGGCCGCGGGCCGGGCGGCGGCGAAGTCCTGCGCGAGGTTGACCAGCGCGGCCAGCGACTCCCAGCGCTCGCGCACGGCGCCCGACCCGGCCGGCGGCTCGGTGGTCCAGCCCTCGCCGGACAGCACCGCGCGCACCTGCGAGGGCAGGTCTACGGCGTCGTCGAGGAGCGAGTCGTTGCCGCCGAAGCGGGCGGCGCCGCGCAGGGCGACACCGGCCTTGCGCACCTCGGGCCGGTCGAAGAACCGCTCGGCGCCGCGGAGTTGGTACGGGATCCCGGCGTCGGCGAGCGCCTGCTCGTAGGTCTCGGACTGGGAGTTGGTGCGGAACAGCACGGCGATCTCGCCGGCGGGCACACCCTGCGCCATGAGTTCGCGGATGCGACGGGCGGCGCCCTCGGCCTCCGTGGGTTCGTCCGCGTACTCCGCGTAGCCCGGCTCGGGGCCCGTGTCGCGCTGCGAGACCAGCTCCAGGCGATGGTCGGCAGCCCTCCCGCTGGCCTGGGCCAGCAGCCCGTTGGCGAGCTGGACCACCTGGGGGGTGGAGCGGTAGTCGCGGACGAGCTTGACGACCGTGGCGCCGGGGTGCCGGGTGCGGAAGTCCAGGAGGTGGTCGGGCGTCGCACCCGTGAACGAGTAGATCGTCTGGCTCGCGTCCCCCACGACGCACAGGTCGTCCCGGTCGCCCAGCCACAGTTCCAGCAGGCGCTGCTGGAGGGGGCTGACGTCCTGGTACTCGTCCACCACGAAGTGCTGGTACTGGGAGCGGACCTGCTCCGTGATGTCGTGCCGGTCCTGGAGGACGGCGACGGTGAGCAGCAGGACGTCCTCGAAGTCGATGACCCCGCGCTCCCGCTTCAACTGCTCGTAGGCGGCGTAGAGCTGGGCGATCTCGGCCGGGTCGCGCGGGGTGTCCCGGCCGGCCTTCGCGGCGGCGAGCGCGTAGTCGGCGGGCACGGTCTGGGTGACCTTGGACCACTCGATCTCCGCGGTGGCGTCCCGCAGTTCGTTGCGGTCGAGGCGGATGCGGCAGGCCGCCGCGGCGTCCGCGACGATCTGGATCTTGCGGTCGACGAGCCGGGGCAGACTGCCGCCGACCGCCTTGGGCCAGAAGTACTGGAGCTGGCGCAGCGCCGCCGAGTGGAAGGTGCGGGCCTGCACGCCGGTGGCCCCGAGCTGGCGCAACCGGCCGCGCATCTCGCCCGCGGCCCGGTTGGTGAAGGTGACGGCGAGCACGGTGGACGGCTGGAGGATGCCGGAGCGCACCCCGTAGGCGATGCGGTGGGTGATCGCCCGGGTCTTGCCCGTCCCCGCGCCCGCGAGCACGCACACCGGGCCGCGCAGGGCCGTCGCGACCTCGCGCTGCTCGGGATCGAGCCCTTCGAGCACCGCGTCGGCCGAATCCGGGACCTGCGGGAAGAGGGTGGAGTGCGTTGCTGCTGTCACCCCGCCATGCTGCCAGGTCGTACGGGGCGGGTGAGCAGGTTGTCCACAGGGAGACGTCGGCAGTCGTACTAATGCGGGAGGTGAGGACGGGTCCAACGCGGCGCGATCCGCGTGCCGGTGCGCCGGGGTGTCGCCGCGCACCGGGCGGGCGGCGCTCCCGCGGGCCGCGGTGGATGCGGCGGAAGTCACGCGCGCGGGACGCGTTCGCGGGGGCCGCGCGGGAATGACGGCACCCCTCCGGACGTTTCCGCCGTGAGGCACATTCGCCGAACCGCTTTACCGAGCCGTTTGAGGAGCGCGAGACATGTCGGGCACTGTGACGATGTACAGCACCACGTGGTGCGGCTACTGCCGTCGGCTCAAGGGCCAGATGGACCGCGAGGGCATCGCGTACACCGAGGTCAACATCGAGCAGGACCCCGAGTCGGCGGCCTTCGTGGAGAAGGCGAACGGCGGCAACCAGACCGTGCCGACCGTGCTGTTCCCCGACGGTTCCACGCTGACGAACCCGTCGCTGGCCCAGGTCAAGCAGAAGATCGGCGCGTAACGGCGTCCCTCGCGGCGCGCACGCGGCACGCGCGTACGTCGCGGCAGGACATGCGGAAGGGGCCGCACCCGGCTGGGTGCGGCCCCTTCCGCATGTCCTGCTCCTGCCGCCGCTCCGCGGTCAGGCGGCGCTGCGGGTGGGCAGCGGCTTGCCGTACCAGAGGGCGATGAGGCGGGCGGCGATCGAGATGCCGTACGGGGGCAGGACCTGGCCCGACTCGAACGCGGCGTGCAGTTCGTCGCGGGAGAACCAGCGGGCCTCGTGGATCTCGTCGCCGTCGACGGTGATGTCGGTGGAGGTGGCGCGGGCCATGAAGCCGAGCATCAGGCTGGACGGGAACGGCCAGGGCTGGCTGGCGACGTACTCGACGTCGCCGACGACGATGCCGGCCTCCTCCAGGACCTCGCGGCGCACGGCCGCCTCGATGGACTCGCCGGGCTCGACGAAACCGGCGAGGGTCGAGAAGCGGCCCTCGGGCCAGTGGACCTGGCGGCCGAGCAGGATGCGGTCCTCGTCGTCGGTGACGGCCATGATGACCGCCGGGTCGGTACGCGGGTAGTGCTCGGCACCGCAGGCCGGGCAGCGGCGGATGTGGCCGGCTGCGGCGATCACGGTGCGTTCGCCGCAGCGGGAGCAGAAGCGGTGCAGCCGCTGCCAGTTCTCCAGGGCGACGGCGTGCACCAGGAGGCCGGCGTCGCGCGGCGACAGGAGCAGCCCCGCCTCGCGCAGGCCGGCGGCGCGTGCGGACTGGTCCATGCGGCCGGGCAGCGAGTCCTTCTGGAGGGCGAAGTAGTTGACGCCGTCCTCGTCGGTGCCCAGGAAGTAGCGGTGCGCCTCGGTGAGGGGGGCCTCGAAGGAGGGGGTCATGACGAGTTCGGTGCGCCCGTCGGGCGTCTCGTCGATGAGGGCCTGACCGCCGGAGACCACGAAACAGCGGGTCGAGGGGTGGCTCCACGCCGCGGCGAGCCAGGCCTCGTCGAGCCGGTGGTGCGCGGCCCGGTCGACGCCGCTCGGCGCGGTGAGTGAGATGGGGTGGTCTGCGGTGTGGTCGGTCCAGGTGGTCACGAGTGCTTCCAACTCCCCCGGTGCAACGGTTGATTTCGGCGGGCGGTCCTGCGGGACGTACGGCGGGAGGCGACCGGGTCCGGCGGGGCGTGGTTGTGCGGGTCGGTGGGCGGGGCGGCCCTTCCGCGCCGCCCCGCGCGGTGCTGCGGGGCGGCCGCCCGCGGTTCGTCAGGACGCATCGGGCCAGTTCTCCGCGAGGTCGCCCCAGAGGTGGGCGATGGTCTCCACGCCCTTGAGGAGGAGGCCGAGTTCGACCTTCTCGTTGGGCGCGTGCCAGCCGTCGGACGGCACGGAGATGCCCAGGAAGAGCACGGGGGCCCCGAGCACCTCCTGGAGGTCGGCGGCCGGTCCCGAGCCGCCCTCGCGGGTGTACCGGACGGGTTTGCCGAAGGCGCGGCCCATGGCCCGGACGACGGACTGGAGCGCCGGGTGGTCCAGCGGGGTCAGGCACGGGCGGGTGGCGCCGCCGAAGGTGATCTCGTGGCGGACACCGGCGGGCACCTGCTCGGCGGCCCAGGCGCGGACGGCCTTCTCGACGTGGTCGGGGTCCTGTCCGGCGACGAGGCGGAAGGAGAGCTTCACCATGGCCGTGGACGGGACGATCGTCTTGCTGCCGGGGCCCTGGTAGCCGCCGCCGATGCCGTTGACCTCCGCGGTCGGCCGGGCCCAGATGCGCTCCAGGGTGGTGTGTCCCGCCTCACCGTGTGACGCGTGCGACTTGGCGGTCCGCAGCCACTGTTCCTCGTCGAAGGGCAGCTCGGCGAAGAGCTCCCGTTCGCGGTCGGTGAGTTCGGTGACGCCCTCGTAGAAGCCCGGTACGGCCACCCGCCCGTGCTCGTCGTGCAGGGCCGCGACCAGGCGGGCGACGGCGGTGGCCGGGTTGGGCACGGCACCGCCGAAGGAGCCGGAGTGGATGTCCTGGTCGGGTCCGTGGAGCCGGATCTCGCAGTCGGCGAGGCCGCGCATGCCGGTGCAGACGGTCGGGGTGTCCTCGGACCACATGCCGGTGTCGGAGACGATCACGACGTCCGCGGCGAGCCGGTCCGCCCGCGCGCGGATCAGGTCGAGGAAGTGCGGCGAGCCGGATTCCTCCTCGCCCTCGACGAGCAGTTTGAGGTTGACGGCGGGGGCCGTGCGGCCGGTGGCGGCGAGGTGCGCGCGCACGCCGAGTGTGTGGAAGAACACCTGCCCCTTGTCGTCGGCGGCACCGCGCGCGTACATGCGGTCGCCGCGGACGACGGGTTCGAAGGGGTCGCTGTCCCAGCCGTCCTCGCGGGCGGCGGGCTGCACGTCGTGGTGTCCGTAGACGAGGACGGTGGGGGCGCCGGGGTCTCCGCTCGGCCACTCGGCGAAGACGGCCGGGGCACCCGCCGTCTCCCAGACTTCGCAGGTGGGGAAGCCTGTGGCGCCCAGTGCGGCGGCGAGCCAGCGGGCGGAGCGGCGGACGTCGGGGGTGTGCTCGGGCTGCGCCGAAACGGAGGGTATGCGCAGCCACTCCGCGAGCTCGCCGAGGAAGGCGGCGCGGTGCTGCTCGATGTACGCGCGGACGGCGCTGTCCGAGGTGGGGCTCATGCTCACGAGCCTAACCGCCCGCGTCGGCAAGCTCGTCCGGCGCATCCCCGGCGGCACCCTCCCCGCCACCCGCCGGCCGGGGCCGCAGCAGGCGCTCCAGGGCCGCGCGGTCGGGCAGGTTCCCGGGGCGTACGAGTTCGCCGGTACGGACGTACAGGAACGCGGCGTCGACGGACTCCAGGGGCACGCCCTGCTGCTCCGCCCACGCGACGCGGTAGACGGCGAGCTGGAGGGGATCGGCGGTGTGGTCGCGGTGGGTCTTCCAGTCGACGATCTCGTACGTCGTCCCCGTGCCGTCCGCACCGCCCTCGGCGCCGTCGTTCTTGTAGACGGCGTCGATGCGGCCCCGCACGACGCGGCCGGCGAGGGCGATCTGGAAGGGCGCCTCGACGCGGTGGGGGGTGCGGCGGGCGTACGGGGTGCGGTCGAAGGCGTCCTTGAGGTCCTCCAGGTCCTGCTCGTCGTCGATCTCGGCGTCGGCACCCGGCAGTTCGTCGGGTTCGAGCAGCGGCAGGCGCAGTTCCTCGAACCGGGTCTCCACCCAGGCGTGGAAGCGGGTGCCGCGGCGGGCGGCGGGCTGCGGCGGGCGCGGCATGGGCCGGGCCAACTCCGCCGCGAACGCGTCCGGGTCGGCGGCCAGGTCCACGAGCTGCGAGGCGGTGAGCGAGGCGGGCAGGGGCACGTCCGTGACGGCGGCCCTGGCGAGCAGGAGTTCACTCGTGAGGGCGTCGAGGTCGCGGTCCCAGGACGCGACGGTACGGGCCTCCTCCGGGCTGAGCCCGGCCGCCGGGAACGCGTCCGGGAGCTCGTCCCCGGGGTGCGGGCGGGGATCCTCGGGCGGCGCCGCGGCGCACGCGGTGCGCGGCGGGGCCGCCTGGTGCGGGACGGCCGGGCGCTGGAGCGCGTACGCGTCCCAGTCGGCGGGGTCGTCGGGCGCCGGGCCGGGTCCGGGCTCGTCGTCCTCGGGCGGCGGCGGCCAGTCGGGGTCCTCGGGCGCCCGGTCGTGGACGGTGACGAGGGCGGCCGTGCCGTCGGCGGCGAGGGCGTCCAGGTGCTCCAGAACCGTGCGGGCGGCGGTGCGGCGCAGCGCCATGGCCGCCTCGTCGAGGGGCAGCGGCCACGCCCGGTCGGCGTCCCGGAGGGCGAGCGCGGGGTTCTCCGCGTCCTCGGGGGGCTCGTCCGCCCACGCCTCGATCTCGCCGTGTCCGGCGGCGCAGTGGTCGTACAGGGCGCGCAGGAAGTCGGACGGGCCGCGCGGCTTCTTCTGGGTGGGTCCCCACCAGTGGCCCGAGCCGAGGAGCAGGCTGCGGGGGCGGGTGAAGGTGACGTAGCCGAGGCGGAGTTCCTCGGTGTGCTGGTGGTCCTTCATGGCCTCGTGGAAGGCCTTCATGCCGCGGGAGTCCCAGGCCCCGACGTCCGGCAGCGTCTCGGCGTCGCCGCGCAGCGCGTGCGGGACGACCTTGCCCTGCGAGGTCCACTTCTCGCGGCCCTGGCTGCTGGGAAAGGTGCCGTTGACCAGGCCGGGCACCGCGACGACGTCCCACTCCAGGCCCTTGGAGCGGTGGGCGGTGAGCACCTTGACGGTGTTCTCGCCGCCGGGCAGCGCGTTGTCGAGGCCCTTCTCGTACTGGGCGGCGGTGCGCAGGAAGCCGAGGAAGGCGAGCAGCGTCGCCTCGCCGTCGCCCGCGGCGAAGGAGGCCGCGACGTCGAGGAAGTTGGAGAGCGTCTCGCGGCGGCGCGCGGCGAGGGCGTGCGGGGACGCCGACAGTTCCACCTCCAGGCCGGTGACGGCGAGGACGCGGTGCAGGACGTCCATCAGCGGGTCGGCCAACGACCGCCGCAGGTCGCGCAGTTCGGTGGCGAGGCGGGCGAAGCGTACGCGCGCGTCCGGGGAGAACGGCAGACCGTCGTCGTCCCCGCGCCCGTCCAGCGGCGTCTCCAGGAAGGTGTCCAGGGCGTCCGCGAGGGACACCACCTCGGCCGGGTCGACGCCCTCGACGGCCGCCGCGAGCCGCCGGTCCGGGTCGTCGTCGCCCGCCACGCGCGCGGTGGAGACGAGCAGGCGGGCGCGCCGGCCGAGCAGGGCGAGGTCGCGGGGGCCGATGCGCCAGCGCGGGCCGGTGAGCAGGCGGACCAGGGAGGCGTTGGCGCCGGGGTCCTGGAGCACCTCGCAGACGGCGACGAGGTCGGCGACCTCGGGCAGGTGCAGCAGCCCGGAGAGGCCGACCACCTCGACGGGCACGTCCCGGGCGACCAGCGCGCCCTGGATCTCCGCGAAGTCGGTGGCCGTGCGGCACAGCACGGCGACCTCGCCGGGCGGCGTGCCGGTGCGGACGAGGTGGGCGATGCCGTCGGCGATCCAGTCGATCTCCTCGGCGTGGGTGGGCAGCAGGGCGCAGCGCACCAGGCCGTCGCGCTCGGCGCCGGGCGCGGCGCGCAGCGCCTCCACGCCCGCGTGCATCGCGCGCAGCGGTGCGGCGAGCCCGTTGGCGAGGGCGAGGAGGCGGCCGCCGCTGCGGCGGTTCTCGCTGAGCGACTGGCGCACGGCGGGCCGTCCGTCGGCACGGGCGAAGTGCTCGGGGAAGTCGTCGAGGTTGGCGACGGAGGCGCCGCGCCAGCCGTAGATCGCCTGGCAGGGGTCGCCGACCGCGGTCACCGGATGCCCGGTGCCGGCGCCGAACAGGCCGGCGAGCAGGATGCGCTGGGCGACCGAGGTGTCCTGGTACTCGTCGAGCAGGACCACCCGGAACTCGTCGCGGAGGATCTCGCCGACCTCGGGCCGGGTACGCGCGAGGGTCGCCGACAGGGCGATCTGGTCGCCGAAGTCGAGGAGGTCGCGTTCGCGCTTGACGGCCCGGTAACGGCCGACCAGCTCGGTGAGTTCGCGGCGGGCGGCGGCGGCCTCGGGGACCTTGCGCAGGTCGGCGTTGCCGAGCTTGACGCCCTCCAGGGTGCGCAGCAGGGCCGTGTCGTACGCGCGCAGCCGGTCGGGGCTCACGAGGTGCTCGGCGAGTTCCGCGTCGAGGGCGAGCAGGTCGGTGACCAGGTCCGGGAAGGACCGGGTGAGCGCGGGGTACGGGCCGGGGGCCTTGCCGAGGACGCGCGCGGCGAGCTGGTAGCGGGTGGCGTCGGCGAGCAGCCGGGCGGTGGGTTCGAGTCCTATCCGCAGGCCGTGGTCGGTCAGCAGGCGGCCCGCGAAGGAGTGGTACGTGGAGATGACGGGCTCGCCGGGAGGGTTGTCCGGGTCGATGGTGTCCGGGTCGGTGACACCCGCGCGTACCAGTGCCTTGCGGACGCGTTCGGCCAGTTCACCGGCCGCCTTGTTGGTGAAGGTGAGGCCGAGCACCTGTTCGGGGGCGACCCGGCCGGTGCCGACCAGCCACACCACGCGTGCCGCCATCACCGTCGTCTTGCCCGATCCGGCACCCGCCACGATCACCTGGGGCGCGGGAGGCGCCGTGACACAGGCCAGCTGTTCGGGGGTGAACGGGATACCGAGGAGCTCCTTGAGCTGTTCGGGATCAGTGATGCGGGCGGGCACCTGACAGAGGCTAGCGGCGGGGACCGACAGCGGAGGACGGATTGGCCGCCGGTACGAAGGAGGCGCAGGTCAACAGGGGTGGTGCGATACGTCACGCGGCCGGTGCGCGGTCACTCGGGCCCCACGGGTACGCGCCCGTCCCACCCATCCCGGGGCGCAGGAGCACGCGTCAGTCGACGACCTGGCGTCCCTCGGGACGGGCACTGCACGAGGCCCGGAACGCGCAGTGCGTGCAGTGCTGGCCGGCGGTCGGCGTGAACCGTTCGTCGAGCACCTTGCCCGCGGCCGTCGCCAGCAGTTCGCCCGCCCACTCGCCCTCCAGCGGCTGCTGGGCCTGCACCTTGGGCAGTGTCTCCCCGCCGTCCCGCCGGGCGGCGCCCTGCCGGAGCTGGACCAGTTCGGCGCCGCCCGGCTCCGGGCGCACCCCGTCGAAGGCCGTGTCGACGGCTCCCGCGCGCACCGCGAGCTGGTAGACGGCGAGCTGCGGGTGACGCTCCACCTCGGCGGCGGTGGGCGCCTGCTTGCCGGTCTTGAAGTCGACGACGTACGCGCGCCCCTCGCCGTCCCGCTCGACGCGGTCCATGGACCCGCGCACCCGGACCTCGTAGTCGCCGGCCTCCAGGGTCACGTCGAAGTCGTGCTCCCCGGTCACGACCGAGCGTCCGGCGCCGGCGCCCTGGGACTCGACGTGCCACTTCAGGAAGCGTTCGAGCGCGACGCGCGCGTTGTCCTTCTCCTGCGCGGACTTCCAGGGCGCGTCGAAGGCGAGGGCGTTCCACACGGAGTCCAGACGTTCCATCAGGACGGCGAGGTCGGCGGGACTGCGCCCGGAGGCGACCTCGTCGGCGAGCACGTGGACCACGTTGCCGAAGCCCTGCGCGGCGGTCGCCGGCGCGTCGGCCTTCACCTCGCGGCTCAGGAACCACTGCAACGAGCAGGTGTTGGCGAGCTGGTCGAGGGCGCTGCCGGACAGCGTCACCGGACGGTCCCGGTCGCGCAGCGGCACCTTGCTCTCGGTCGGGTCGAACATGCCCCACCAGCGGTACGGGTGCGCGGAGGGGACGAGGGGGCGGCCGTCGTCGTCGGTCAGCGCGGCGAGCCGGGCCAGCCTGCGCGCGGCGGCCTCGCGCAGACCGTCGGACACACGCGGGTCGACGGTCGTGGCGCGCAGTTCGGCGACGAGGGCGGCGACCGACAGCGGACGGCGCGGGCGGCCGGTGACGTCCCTCGGCTCGACGCCGAGTTCGGAGAGGAACCGGGAGGGCTGGTCGCCGTCCTCGGCGGGCGCCTTCACCGCGGTGACGACGAGGCGCTCACGCGCGCGCGTGGCGGCGACGTAGAAGAGGCGCCGCTCCTCGGCCAGCAGCGCGCCCGGGGTGAGGGGTTCGGCGAGTCCGTCGCGCCCGATGCGGTCGGCCTCCAGGAGCGAGCCGCGCCGCCGCAGGTCGGGCCAGAGCCCTTCCTGCACACCGGCCACGACGACGAGCCGCCACTGGAGCCCCTTCGCGCGGTGGGCGGTCATCAGGCGTACGGCGTCCGGGCGCACCGCTCGGCGGGTGAGGGTGTCGGCGGCGATGTCCTCGGCCTCGATCTGCTCCAGGAAGTTCAGGGCGCCGCGTCCCCCGGTGCGGTCCTCCGCGCGTGCGGCCGTCGCGAACAGGGCGCACACGGCGTCGAGGTCACGGTCCGCGTTGCGCCCCGCGGCACCGCCGCGCCGCGCGGAGCGCTGGAGCCGGGCGGGCCAGGGGGTGCCGTTCCACAGGTCCCACAGCGCCTCCTCGGTGGTGCCGCCGCCCGCGAGGCGCTCGCGCGCGCGGGCGAGCAGCCCGCCGAGACGCTGCGCCCCGCGCGCGTACGCGGGGTCGTGTACGGAGAGCCGTTCGGGCTCGGCGAGCGCACGCGCCAGCAGGTCGTCGGAGGGGGGCGGCAGCGCGTTGCCCCCGGCACGCTCCTCGTCGCGCAGGGCGCGGCCGAGCCGGCGCAGGTCGGCGGCGTCCATGCCGCCCAGGGGGGACACGAGCAGCGTGAGGGCGGTCTCGGTGTCGAGCCAGGAGACGACGGGCGCGGCGGGCGGGGTGGGCGCGGCGGAGGCGCCTGCCCGGGTGTCCTCGGTGCTCTCCGCCTCTTCGGCCTCCTCGGCGTCCTCGGACGCCACGAGCCCCGTGCGCGCGTACTCCGCCGGTTCCCCCGCCTCCGCCAGCGCCACCGCCTTCAGTGCCGTCAGCAGCGGTGCCACCGCCGGTTCGTGGCGCAGGGGCAGGTCGTCGCCGTCGATGTCGAGGGGGACGCCCGCGGAGGTCAGGGCGCGGCGGACCGTCGGGATGGAGCGGGCGCCGGCGCGCACCAGGACCGCCATCTCGCTCCACGGGACGCCGTCCTCCAGGTGGGCCCTGCGCAGCACGTCCGCGATGTTGTCCAGTTCCGCGCCCGACGTCGGGCAGGTGAAGACGTCGACCTGGCCGCCGTCCCGGACGGCGGTCAGGTCGCGGTGGGCCCGCACCTTGTCCGCGGGCAGGCGGGTCAGGGGCATGCGGCGGGTCAGCAGCCGGGTGGCAGCCAGCAGTTCGGCGCCGGAGCGGCGGGAGGTGCCGAGGACCTCCACGCGCGCGGGGCCGCCGTCCACGCGCGGGAAGGCGTCGGGGAAGTCCAGGATGCCGTTGACGTCGGCGCCGCGGAACGCGTAGATCGACTGGTCCGGATCGCCGAAGGCCACCAGGGTGCGCCCTCCGCCGGCGAGGGCGTCGAGCAGCCGCACCTGGGCCGGATCGGTGTCCTGGTACTCGTCGACGTACACGGCGTCGTACTGCGCGGCCAGCTTCTCGGCGGTCCCCGGACGGCCGGCGAGGAGCACCGCGCGCTGGACGAGTTCCGCGTAGTCGATCGTGCCCTGGAGGTCGAGGACGTCGAGGTACTCGGCGAGGAACGCGGCGGCGGCCCGCCAGTCGGGGCGGCCGATGCGGCGGGCGAACGCGTCCAGGGCCCCCGGCGCCAGACCGAGTTCGCGGCTGCGGGCGAGGACCGCGCGGACCTCGTCGGCGAAGCCGCGGGTGGTCAGGCACGCGCGCAGCTCGTCGGGCCAGCGCACGTGCGCGAGGCCGAGCGCCTCCAGGTCGACCTGGCCGGCGAGCAGTTCGCGGACGGTGACGTCCTGCTCGGGACCGGACAGCAGCCGCAGCGGCTCGGCGAACCGGTCGCCGTCCTGCTGGGCACGGACCAGGGCGTAGCAGAAGGAGTGGAAAGTGGTCGCGCGGGGAGCGCGCGCCTCGCCGACCCGCAGCGCCATGCGGTCGCGCAGTTCGACGGCGGCCTTGCGGCTGAACGTGAGCACCAGGAGGCGTTCGGGATCCTGGCCGCGGGCGACGCGTGCGGCCACCGACTCGACCAGGGTCGTCGTCTTGCCGGTACCGGGTCCGGCGAGGACGAGCAGCGGTCCCTCGGTGTGGTCAACCACCGCACGCTGCGCGGCGTCCAGAGGGAGGGGGGCGGTGCGGGCCGGCGGAGTACGGACCAGCCGGTAAGCACCACGGTCCCCCTGCCGCACCCGGAGGTGCGGCAGGTGCCTGCTGGAGGGGGAGCTCACGTGATTCGCCGGTCCTGGTGGGTCTGCTGGTGGTCGGGCTGCCGTTCGGCGCGGACGGGGGCCGCGGGGTGAACGGGTGGAGGGGGACGCGTGCGGGCGACGCTACGCCGACGAGCACTGCGGAAGCAGGGCTTCCCCTTGTTCGCTCACGACGCGAGGGCCGCTCACGGCCCGTGCGTCACGTGTGCCCCTCTTCCCTCGAACGTACGGCATGTCCCGGGGGTGCCCCCACTCCCTCGTACGGGGGACGGGTACCGCCCGGTGCGGCACGGCGGGGCGGGCCGTCAGGCGTGACCTTCCCCTCGTTCGACGCCGTCCCAGCGGGCCCGCCCCATGTCCAGGCGCGGCAGGTGTCCCTGGGCGGCGCGGGCCGCCTCGCGCAGCGGGGTCTCCTCGGTGCGGTAGTGGCCGAGGGCGTCGAGTTCGTGGCCCGGCAGGAGGGTGCCGTCCGCGCGCACCACACGCCACCAGGGGACGGCGCTGCCGTAGAGGGCCAGCACGCGGCCGACCTGGCGCGGGCCGCCCTCCTCCAGCCACTCGGCCACGTCGCCGTACGTCATGACGCGGCCCGGCGGGATCCGCTCGGCGACGTCGAGAACCCGCTCGGCGTACTCCGGCAGGGCGTCGGCGTACTCCGGGCGGGCGTCGTACGGCAGGCTCTCTTCGCTCATCGGCCCCATCCTGCCGTACCCCACCGACAATGTGACGGGCCCGCAACCCTGCGTACGCCTCGCCCCGGAGCGGCCCTTCGGGCAGACTGTCCGCCCCCGCATTTGCACCCTGATGCCCCCGTGTGTCGGAACGGCATGCCACCATCGTGCGGGCGGTGACCGGTGATACGAGATCAAGAAGAGACGATGAAGAAGCAGGGTGTGCACCCCGATGACGCGGAGGGCACCTCTGGGGGCTCCACGCGTCCCGACACGGACGGCCCGGAAGGCGGGGCCGCGCCGTCCGACGCCCCGGCCTCCGGGGACCGCAGGGCCGCTCCCGGGCTGTCCGGGCTCTTCCGCCGGAGGTCCGAGCCCGAACCCGAGCCCGCGGACGAGGCCCACATCGACGAGGTCGAGGGCGACGAACCGCTGCTGCCCGCACGCGTGCACCGGCCCTCCGACCTCATGCGGCTGCTCGTCGGAGTGCTCGCCGTGGCCGTCCTGCTGGCGATCGCCGCGTTCGCGCACGGCACCACCTCGGGCCTCGAACAGGACATCAACAAGGGCACGGGACAGGCGCCCGACCTCCTGATCAAGATCGCCGGCCTCGCGTCCAGCATCGCGATCCTCCTGGTGCCGGTCGCCTTCGCCATCGAGCGCCTGGTCAAACGCGACGGGCTGCGCATCGCCGACGGCGTGCTCGCGGCGGTCCTCGCGCACGGGGTGACCCTCGCCACCGACCTGTGGGTCGCCAGGGGGGCACCGCACTCGATCCAGGAGGCCCTCACCCAGCCCTCCCCCGGCGACATCCACGCGCTCACCGACCCGGTGCACGGGTACCTCGCCCCGGTCATCGCGTACATGACCGCCGTCGGCATGTCCCGCAGACCGCGCTGGCGTTCGGTGCTGTGGATCGTGCTGCTGCTCGACGCCTTCTCGATGCTGGTCACCGGCTACACGACACCGTTCTCGATCATCCTGACGGTGCTGATCGGCTGGACCGTCGCCTACGGCACCCTCTACGCGGTCGGCTCGCCGAACGTGCGGCCCACCGGGCGGACGCTCATGACGGGGCTGCGCACCGTGGGCTTCCACCCCGTCAGCGCCTCGCGCGAGGAGGTGCCGGACTCCTCGGAGACGGGCGACCGGGGCCGGCGGTACTTCGTCACCCTGGAGGACGGCCCACCCCTGGACGTCACCGTCGTCGACCGCGAACAGCAGGCCCAGGGGTTCTTCTACCGGGCCTGGCGCAACCTCACGCTGCGCTTCTCCACCCGCAGCAGTCTCCAGTCGCTGCGCCAGGCGCTGGAGCAGGAGGCGCTGCTCGCGTACGCCGCCATCGCGGCCGGCGCCAACGCCCCCAAGCTCATCGCGACCTCCGAGCTCGGCCCGGACGCCGTGATGCTGGTCTACGAGCACACCGGCGGACGCACCCTCGACTCGCTCGCGGACGAGGAGATCACCGACCAGCTGCTGCGCGACACCTGGCACCAGGTGCGCTCGCTCCAGTCGCGGCGCATCGCGCATCGCAGGCTGGCGGGCGACGCCCTTCTGGTGGATCGTTCCGGCAAGGTGATCCTCACGGACCTGCGCGGCGGCGAGATCGCGGCGGGCGACCTGCTGCTGCGCATGGACGTCGCGCAGCTCGTGACGACCCTCGGCCTGCGCGTCGGCGCCGAGCGCTCGGTGGCCTCCGCCGTCGGCGTCCTCGGCCCGGACGCCGTCGCCAACTGCCTGCCGATGCTCCAGCCGATCGCGCTGACGCGCTCCACGCGCGCGACGCTGCGCAGGCTCGCGCGCGCACGGGCGCAGCGGGAGCGCGAGGCGGTGCTGGAGGCGTCCCGGCAGGACAGGGCCGCCAAGGCCGAGCACGCGCACCCGCACGAGCCGCAGCCGGACAAGAAGGCCGTACGGGCCGAACAGCGGGCCGAGAAGCGGGCCCTCGACGACGCGCTGGAGGAGGCGCGCGAGGAGGACCTGCTCACCCAGATCCGGCACCAGGTGCTGCTGATCCGTCCGCAGGCGCCGGTCGAGCCGGCCCGTCTGGAGCGCGTGCGTCCGCGCACGCTGATCAGTTTCATCGCGGGTGCCATCGGCGCGTACTTCCTGCTCACCCAGCTCACGCACATCGAGTTCGGCCCGCTGGTCGCCAACGCGCAGTGGGGCTGGGTCGCGGCGGCGGTGGCGTTCTCGGCGCTGAGCTACGTCGCGGCCGCGATGGCGCTGCTCGGGTTCGTGCCCGAGCGGGTGCCGTTCCCGCGCGCGGTGGGCGCGCAGGTCGCCGGGTCGTTCGTGAAGATCGTGGCGCCCGCCGCGGTCGGCGGTGTCGCCCTCAACACGCGCTTCCTGCAACGGGCGGGTGTCCGGCCGGGACTCGCGGTGGCCAGTGTCGGCGCGTCGCAGCTGTTCGGGCTCGGCTGCCACATCCTGATGCTGCTGTCGTTCGGATATCTGACGGGCATCGAGAAGACACCGTCCCTGTCACCGTCCCGGACGGTGATCGCGGGCCTGCTGACGGTCGCCGTGCTGGTGCTCGTGGTGACCTCGGTGCCGTTCCTGCGCAAGTTCGTCCTCACGCGCGTACGGTCGCTGTTCGCCGGCGTGGTGCCGCGCATGCTCGACGTGCTCCAGCGCCCGCAGAAGCTCGTCACCGGCATCGGCGGAATGCTGCTGCTGACCGCGTGCTTCGTGATGTGCCTGGACGCCTCCATCCGCGCGTTCGGCGACCAGACCACGTCGCTGAGCATCGCCAGCGTCGCCGTCGTCTTCCTCGCCGGCAACGCGCTGGGCTCGGCCGCGCCGACCCCCGGCGGCGTCGGAGCGGTCGAGGCGACGCTCACCGTCGGTCTCATCGCGGTGGGGCTGCCGAAGGAGGTCGCGGCGCCGTCGGTGCTGCTGTTCCGGCTGCTCACCCTGTGGCTGCCGGTGCTGCCCGGGTGGCTCGCCTTCAACCACCTCTCCCGCAAGGGCTCCCTGTAGGCACGCGCCCCGCCCGGCGCCGCCGCGCGGTACGGGTGCCCGCGGGCGCCCGTACCTCGTACGGACCGCGACCCGCGCGGGCCGCCGCACGCGGCCCCAGGATGGGATCATGCCGAACCCCTCCCTCCTGCGCGCCGCTGCCCTGACCACCACCGCCGTCCTGCTGACCGGCGCACTCGCCGGCTGCGGGGACGACACCGGGAGCACCGACCCGGCGGCGCAGAAACTGAGCTGGAAGGACTGCCCCGCCCCGTCCGCGTCGGAGGGCGGCGGCACCTCCCCCTCGCCGCTGCCGAACGGCGGCACCTGGCAGTGCGCCACCATGAGGGCGCCGCGGGACTGGGACGACCCGAAGGGCGACACCATCGGCATCGCGCTGATCCGGGCACGCGCGAGCGGCAGCGCCGACCGGCGCATCGGCTCGCTCGTGTTCAACTTCGGCGGCCCCGGCGGTTCCGGCGTCACGACGCTGCCCGCCTTCGGTTCCGACTACGCAAAACTGCGCACCCGTTACGACCTGGTGAGCTTCGACCCGCGCGGAGTGGGCCGCAGCGCGGGCGTGGTCTGCGAGAACGACGCCCAGCTCGACGCGTACTTCCAGCAGGACGCGACGCCCGACACCGACGCCGAGCGGGCGACCCTGCTCAAGAACACCCGCGGCTTCAACGCGGCGTGCGAGAAGAACTCCGGGGTGATGCTGCCGCACGTGGCCACCACCGACGCGGCCCGGGACATGGACCTGATGCGCCAGGTCCTCGGCGACGACAAGCTCTCCTACTTCGGCATCTCGTACGGCACCGAACTCGGCGGCGTGTACGCCCACTTGTTCCCCAAGAGGGTGGGCCGCGCGGTCTTCGACGCGGTCGTCGACCCGACGCAGAACTCGGAACAGGCGACCCTCGGACAGGCCGAGGGCTTCCAGCTCGCCCTCGACAACTACGCCGAGGACTGCACCTCCCAGGTCGAGGACTGCCCGGTCGGCGACACCGCCGCCGACGTCAAGAACCGCATCGCGAAACTGCTCAAGAGCCTCGACGGCAAGCCGCTGCCGGGCATCGCGCCCCGCGTGCTCACCCAGACCGCGGCCACCAACGGGATCGCGCAGGCCCTGTACTCCAAGGACTTCTGGGAGTACCTGACGGAAGGTCTGGAGCAGGCCTACGAGGGGGACGGCAAGATCCTGATGCTGCTGTCGGACTCGATGAACGGACGCGGCGAGAACGGCGAGTACAGCAACATCACCGCGGCGAACGTGTCCATCAACTGCGCCGACGACAAGCCCCGTTACACGGCGGACGACGTGGAGGCGAAGCTGCCCGCCTTCCGGAAGGCCTCGCCGCTGTTCGGCGACTACCTGGCCTGGTCCATGGTCAGTTGCACCGACTGGGCGGTGCCCGGAGCCGCCGAGCACCCCGACGTCAGCGCGGCGGGCGCGGCCCCGATCCTGGTCGTGGGCAACACCGGCGATCCGGCGACGCCCTACGAGGGCGCGGGCAAGATGGTGCAGGCGCTCGGCAAGGGCGTCGGGGTGGAGCTGACCTACAAGGGCCAGGGGCACGGCGCCTACGACAGCAAGAACGCCTGCGTCCAGAGCGCGGTGAACGGCTACCTGCTGAACGGCAAGGTCCCGGCCGCCGGCACGGTCTGCTCCTGACTCTCCCCGAAACCGGTAAAAGAGCAGGTCAGAACGTTATCCACAGGGAGGTACGCGGCGGCCTTGATCCGCCTACGATGGCGGGACCGCGCTTCGCCGATTCCGTACGAGGCGCTGACGAGTGGGGGGATCATGTCGCGTTTCGTGCGCTGGCCGGCGGCGGTCGCCGCGATGCTGCTGCTGGCCGGCTGCGGGGGCGGATCGTCGGGCGGCGGGGACGGGGACGACACCGCGGCGCCGAGCACACCGGCCGCGTCGGGCACGTCCTCGGACCTGCCCGCCTCGCTCACCGGGCAGCAGCTGCACTGGGGGCACTGCAAGGGGACCTCCGACTCCCCCGCGCCCGACCGCAGTTGGCAGTGCGCGACGCTGAAGGCGCCGCTGGACTGGAGCAAACCCGCGGGCAGGACGATCGACCTCGCCCTGATCCGGTCCAAGGCCGAGGGGAACGACCGCATCGGCTCGCTCCTGTTCAACTTCGGCGGCCCCGGGGGCTCCGGCGTCTCCACGATGCCGGCCTACGCCCCCACGGTCGCCGCCCTGCACAAGCGGTACGACCTGGTGAGCTGGGACCCGCGCGGGGTGGGCCGGAGCGAGGGGGTGCGCTGTCGCAGTGACAAGGCCATCCAGGCGGCCGAGTCGGTGGACGCGACGCCGGACACACCGGCCGAGGAGAAGGCCTACCTCGCGGACGCGGCCGACTTCGGCAAGGGCTGTCAGAAGGCCGCCGGTTCGCTCATGGCGCACGTCTCCACGACCGACTCCGCGCGCGACATGGACCTCGTGCGGCTGGTCCTCGGCGACACGAAGATGCACTACTTCGGCATCTCCTACGGCACGGAACTCGGCGGCGTGTACGCGCACCTGTTCCCGAAGAACGTCGGGCGGATGATCCTCGACGCGGTCGTCGACCCGTCCGCCGACTCGGTGGGCCAGTCCCTGAACCAGACCCGCGGCTTCCAGCGCGCGCTGGACGACTACCTCAAGTCGACCGGGCAGGACCCCGACCAGGGTTCGCGGAAGATCGCCGCGCTCCTGGAGCGGCTGGACGCGAAGCCGCTGGCGACCTCGTCCGGCCGGAAGCTGACGCAGACGCTCGCCGTCACCGGCATCGTCCTGCCGCTGTACAGCCAGGCGAGCTGGCCGAGCCTGACCAGCGCGCTGGACAAGGCGGAGAGCGGGGACGGCTCCGGGCTGCTCACCCTCGCCGACGGCTACAACGAGCGTGACGCGTCGGGGCACTACGCCACGACCACCCACTCCCAACGGCTCATATCGTGCCTGGACGACAAGGAGCGGCCGACGCCCGCGCAGGCGGAGAAGCTGCTGCCGGAGTTCGAGAAGGTATCCCCCGTGTTCGGCGACTTCATGGGCTGGGACACGGCCGGCTGGTGCCACGACTGGCCGGTGGCCGGGGAGTACGACACCCCCGAGGTGAGCGCGCCCGGCGCGGCTCCGGTGCTGGTGGTCGGCAACACCGGGGACCCGGCGACACCCTACGAGGGGGCGGCGAAGATGGCCGCCGAGCTGGGCAGGGGCGTGGGGGTGGAGCTCACCTGGAAGGGCGAGGGCCACGGCTCGTACGGGAGCGGCAGCGACTGCGTCGACTCCACCGTCGACGCCTACCTGCTGGACGGCACGGTGCCGAAGGACGGCAAGGTCTGCTCATGACGGCGGCGGGGGTCCGTGACACCCGTGGTGTCACGGACCCCCGCCGGCCCGAAGGCGAAGCGGACGGTCTGTCAGTAGACCGGCTTGTCGGGCTCGATCTGGTTGACCCAGCCGATCACGCCGCCGCCCACGTGCACGGCGTCGGCGAAGCCGGCCGACTTCAGGACCGCGAGGACCTCGGCACTGCGGACACCCGTCTTGCAGTGCAGGACGATCCGCTTGTCCTGCGGCAGCGAGCCGAGGGCGGTGCCCATGAGGAACTCGTTCTTCGGGATCAGCTTGGCGCCCGGGATCGAGACGATCTCGTACTCGTTCGGCTCGCGGACGTCGATGATCTCGATGTTCTCGTCGTCGTCGATCCACTCCTTGAGCTGCTTGGGAGTGATCGTCGAGCCGGCGGCCGCCTCCTGCGCCTCCTCGGACACGACGCCGCAGAAGGCCTCGTAGTCGATGAGTTCGGTGACGGTCGCGTTCGGGCCGCAGACCGCGCAGTCGGGGTCCTTGCGGACCTTGACCTGGCGGTACTGCATCTCCAGCGCGTCGTAGATCATCAGACGCCCGACGAGGGGCTCGCCGACGCCGGTCAGGACCTTGATCGCCTCGGTGACCTGGATCGAGCCGATGGACGCGCAGAGCACGCCCAGGACGCCGCCCTCGGCGCACGAGGGGACCATGCCGGGGGGCGGGGGCTCCGGGTAGAGGCAGCGGTAGCAGGGGCCGTGCTCGGACCAGAAGACCGAGGCCTGGCCGTCGAAGCGGTAGATCGAGCCCCACACGTACGGCTTGTTCAGCAGCACGCAGGCGTCGTTCACCAGGTAGCGGGTCGCGAAGTTGTCCGTGCCGTCGACGATCAGGTCGTACTGGCTGAAGATGTCCATCACGTTGTCGGCCTCGAGCCGCTCCTCGTGAAGGATCACGTTCACGTACGGGTTGATGCCCTGCACGCTGTCGCGCGCGGACTCCGCCTTGGACCGGCCGATGTCGGCCTGGCTGTGAATGATCTGGCGTTGCAGGTTCGACTCGTCGACCTCGTCGAACTCCACGATGCCGAGCGTGCCGACGCCCGCCGCGGCCAGGTACATCAGCGCCGGCGAGCCCAGGCCGCCGGCGCCCACACAGAGCACCTTGGCGTTCTTCAGCCGCTTCTGCCCGTCCATGCCCACGTCGGGGATGATCAGGTGGCGGGAGTACCTGCGGACCTCGTCTACGGTGAGCTCGGCAGCCGGCTCGACCAGGGGTGGCAGCGACACGGGGACTCCGTTGGTCGGTCAATCACTACAGTTGTTCTGCCTGTAACACTGCCACGCCCTTCTTCATTCCGAGACACCCGTTCCGATCCGCGAGACGAGGTCGTCCCAGTGGCCGGGCAGGGCCGCCCGAGGACCGCCGTCGGCGTCGTACCGGCCGTCGCCGCGGGCGGACACGCCGCCGGTCACGGGATGCCCGCGCCGGTCCGTGAACCAGAGCGTCGACGCCCCCTGCCAGCGCGCGATGCGCAGCCCCTCGTCGAGATGGCCGCGCGGCATGCCGTGCACCCAGTGGCAGAACCGCTCGGGCGGGTAGTCGGCGGTCCACTCGGCGGCCTGGGACCACCGGTAGTCCGCCCACGACCCGTCGAAGGTGACCATCTGGTCGCAGTTCTCCGCGTAGCCGGGGCACGGGTGGGTGCCGTGCCCGAGGACGATGTGGGCGTCGTCCCGCAGCGCGCGCAGCGTGGTGACGACGCGGCGGATCCCGGGCAGGCCGTCGCGCCCGGCCGGGCAGCGGTCGAGGAGGAAGCCGTCGACCCCGTACCGGTCGAGCTGCCGGTGGGCCCGGAGGACGAGGTCGCCGTCCGCACCGCGCGCCGCGTCCAGGCGTCCGAGGACACGGACGCCGGCCGCGCGCAGACTCCCGGCCGCGCCGGGGCCGGGATCGTCCGGAGTCGCTCCGGGGCCGTCGGCGAGGTCGAGCGCCACCCAGTGCACCGGGGCACCCGGCCGGGTGAGCGCGGCCCACTCGCCGGGTGCGTGGAAGGGGGCCCCGCACCCCGGGACGCCGAGTCCGACTGCCTTGTCCGCCAGGGGAGTTGGCGTGTGGACAGGGCTCGCCGGGGAGGCCGTCACCGGGGTGCGGGTCAGATGCGGCACGCCGCCTCCATCCAGATGTCGGCGAGCGACTCCTCCAGATTGATGCGCGGCCGCCAGCCGAGCCGGTCGCGCGCGGTCCGTACGTCGGCCTGCTGCCAGCTTCCGCAGCCGTCCGGGTACGGGTAGGCGACGGGCAGGTTGTGGTGGTCGGGCTCGCCGGAACGGGGGTGGCCGATGGTGGCGCGCAGGGGGCCGCCGGGGCCGGGCGGTCCGTCGAGTTCGTGCAGGGAGCCGGTGTAACCCGCGACGCGGGCGAGGACCCCGGCGGCGTCGCGGAGCCGGACGGCCCGGCCCGAGCCGATGTTGATGACGCCCTGCGCGGCAGAGAGGGAGGCGGCGTGCACGGCACGGGCGACGTCGCGGACGTCCACGAAGTCCCGTTGGACGCCCAGTCCGCCGAGCTTGAGGTCGCCGTCCCCGGACTGCATGGCGCGGCGCATGCCTTCGGCGAGGCGGCCCAGCGGCGACCCGGCGGGGGTGCCGGGCCCGGCGGGCGAGAAGACGCGAAGGACGACGGCGTCGAGGCCGGAGCCGAGGACGAGTTCCGTGGCGGCGAGCTTGCTGACGCCGTACGGGCCGCCGGGGCGCGGGACCGCGTCCTCCGCTGTGGAGGAGCCGGGCTGGCTGGGTCCGTACTCGGCACTGCACCCGATCTGCACGAGCCGGGCCCCGCAGCCGCTGCGGCGCAGGGCCTCGCAGACGGTGGCGACGGCGACGGTGTTGTGCCGGGTGAGTTCCCGGGCACCGCCCCGGGTGGCGCCCGCGCAGTTGATGACGACGCCGGGATGGACGGCGTCGAGGAAGCGGGTGAGTGCGCCGGGGCTGCCGGACGCGAGGTCGAAGCGGACGTCCGCGTCGTCGCCGCGGCCGAGGGCCGTGAGCTGGACGGCGGGGTCGGCGAGCAGGCGGTCGGCGACGAAGCGGCCGAGGTAGCCGTTGGCTCCGATCAGCAGAACCCTCATCGGGCGGCTCCCGGGACCGAGTCTCCGGGTCGGGAGGTGATCATCTGAGGTGCTCCTTCGGGGGTGATGGAGAGGGGGTGGAAGAGACGGACGGAAAGGGACGGACGGCAAGGCACGGCACCGCCCGCCCCGGGCACTCGGCACCGGCGGCACAGGCGGAACCACCGGCACCGGCACCCCCGTCGGCACCGGCGAGACCGGTACCGGTACCGGCATCCGCGCCTTCGGCGTGCGCGTCGGCGAGCCTCATCGCCCCGCGGGCGTTCGCGCGTGGGACGAGGCCCTGGTGAGGGTGCGGTCCGCGTGGGTCAGGAGGACCAGGGCCGCCGCACCGCAGGTCAGGGCCGGTACGCCGCCGGGGCCCCAGGCATCGACGACGGACCGCACCGGGACGGCGAGGAAGGCGCAGCCCGGGAGGCGGCCGGCGAAGACCGTCGAGAGCGCGACGAGTTGGACCGCGCCGGTGGCGGTGAGGACGGCGGTCGGGGTGTGCGGGGCGCCGTGCACGGTGAGCAGGCGGGCCAGCAGGAGAAGGGACCCGAGGGCGATGCCCTGGGCGTAGTAGGCGGGGGTGCCGAGCACCGCCCCGCTCGCGGCGAGCAGGAGGACGAGGGAGCACAGGAACAGGGCCAACGTGCCGAACAGCAACGGGCGCACGGAGGCGGTGAAGTCCCGCAGACCGTGGCTGGCGGTCAGCCTGCGGCGGGCGTGGACGGCGAAGAGGTGGGCGCACCAGGCCGCCGGGACGAAGGCGAACGCGAGGGCGAGCACCGGTGCGGGGGTGAGCGTCCAGGGAGTGCCCGGGGTCCCGTCGGGCAGCCCGTCGGGACCGCCGCGCACGGCGGCGGACAGCAGCCCGTCGCCGAGCAGCGCGTAGCCGACGAGCCAGCAGGTCCAGGTGGTCGTCCCGGGCGGGGTGGCCGGGGCGCCGAGGGGGCCGCGCCGCAGGGCGGCCCGCACCCCGAGGGCGACCGCGAGGATGCCGGCGGCGGTCGCCATCAGGCAGGGGCGGCCGTGGGTGAGGCGCAGACCGGTGACGGCCGCCGCGCACAACAGGCCCGGCAGCAGCGTGCGGACGGTCCAGCCGAGCCGGGCGGGCGCGGGGGTGTCGGGGCGGGTGGCTGGGGCGGGGGACTCGGGGCGGGTGACGCGGGCGTACATCTCCTCGGCGAGGGAGAAGACGTCGCGGTGCCGGAAGCGGGCGGCCGTGCGGTCGGTGACGCCGTGGGCCTCCAGTCCCGCCGCGATCTCCAGGGGGTCGACGGCCTTCTCGCACAGTTCCCGGTGACGGTGCATCAGCGCCTTGACGGGGTCGGCTCCGCCGCGTCCCGCCAACGGGTCGGCGAGTGCCGTGCGGGCCGCGGCGGCCGGGCCGCGCCGTGCCCCGTCGAGGCCGTCGGCGCCCCGGGCGGTGCCGTCCCCGGCCTCACCGGACGGGAACGGCACGGACGACGAAGGCCGGTCGGGTCCACCGCGGCCGCTCATCGGGCCACCTCCGGTGTCATGGCGCCGCGGGCGGCGAGGGACGCGCGGGGGCCCGGCCAGCCGCCGGGCACCCGGGCCTCCGCCGGTACGGCGAACGGGTGCGGCCCGTCGGCGTCGTCGACGAGGGGCGGGCGCCGGGGGCTGTGCGAGACGACGTCGAGGTAAATGCCGTGAAATGCCGTGAGGTTCTGCTCGATGGTGAACAGTTCGAGGGCGCGGGCGCGCGCGGCGGCGCCGAGGCGGGCCCGGCGTTCCGGGTCGCGCAGGAGGTCGACGCACGCCTCGGCGAGGGCGCGGGGGTTGCGGGCCGGCACCACGAGGCCGGTGCCGCCGACGACCTCGACGACGGCGCCGACGTCGGTGGACACCGTGGCACGGGCGCAGAGCATGGCCTCGACGAGGCCCGCGGGGAACCCCTCCACGACGCTGGAGAGGACGACGACCGCGCCGAGCGCGTAGGCGTCGGGCCGGGTCGGCGCCTCCCATCCGCCGATCTCGTCGAAGACGACGGGGCTGCCGGCGCGGACGAGGTCGAGAGGACGCGAAGGACGCGAGGGACCCGAGGGAGACGAGGGACCCGAGGGAGACGAGGCACGCAAGGGCGACGATGGACGCGACGGGCCGGCGGACGGGTCCGCGGGACGGACGGACGCGCCGCGCCCGTTCCGGCCGGCGGGAAAGAGCTGGGCGGCCAGCACCTTGCAGTGCTCCAGGTACGCGGCGCCCTCGGGGCCCGCGGGCGTGCCGACGATGCGCAGACGCGCGTCGGGCACCGCCCGGCGGACCTCGACGAAGGCGTGCAGGAGGGAGACGAGGTCCTTGGCGGGTTCGACCGGCCCGACCCAGACGAGGGTGTCCGGGTCGGCCGCCGCGCCGGACGCCTCGCCGACCCCGGTGAACGGGGCCGCGTCGATGCCGGGGTGGACGGTGCGCAGCTTCGCGCGGTCGGCGCCGCAGCGTTCCTGCCAGCGACGGGCGTGGGTGTTGCCCGGCGTGATGACGGCGGCGCGCCGGTAGACCTCGGTGGCGAGGCGGCTGTGGAAGGCGGCGACCAGGGACCGCACGGCGGGCGGCGCGTCGGTGGCGGTGGAGGCCAGGTAGTGGCTGCGCAGCCGGACGCCGTACTCGGTGACCAGCAGCGGTACGCCGAAGAAGTGATGGGTCAGCAGTCCGGGCAGGGCCGCGACACCGCCGGCCGTCGCGTGGCAGAGATCGGCCGCGCCGAGACCGTCGTCCTCGTACCAGTCGAGGGAGAGGGGGCGCAGGACGCGTTCCAGGTGGGCCGCGACGGTGAGGAGGTCGGACACGCGTGCCGTGCGCACCGCCTGGCGGGCGCCGGGGGCGCGGCAGGCGCGTTCGAGGATGCGCACGGCGGACTCGGAGCGCAGGGCGGCGACCAGTCCGCCCTCGTCGCGGGCGAGTTCGGCGAGGCCGTAGAGCCCACCGGCGAAACGGTCCGCCAGTTCCGCGGCGCCCTCCGCCGAGTAGACCCGTCCGCCCGTGCGACCACGGTTCCGGCCGGCCCCCGCGGCGTCGGCACCGGTGGTGTTCGCGTTGCCCGGGGCGTCCGGCGCGAACCCGAGTACCGGCCCCGCCGCGCACAGCGCGGTCGCGAGGTCGCCGTAGTGGGTCGCGAAGCGTCGGCGGGCGCGCCGGCCGTGGACGATCCCGTCGGGCTCGGCGTGCCACAGCGGCGCGGTGCGTACGTGCCCGGTGCCCGACGGCAGGTCGACCCAGCCCGCGTCCTCCTGCCGCTCGGTGCGGCTGAGGGCGTAGATGTCGAACTCGTGCTGCGCGAGCCCGCGCACGAGCCGGTCGCACCAGAGTCCGGCATCACCGCTCACGTACGGATAGCCACCCTCCGTAAGCAGTCCTATGCGCACGAGTGCACCCCCGATCTCCCTTGTGGGGAGCCGCCGTTGGCCCGGCGGCTCGCAGCGGGACGAACGTATGCGGACACAGTGGTGGCGCGACGGACGGTTGTCCGTCGCGCCACCAGAAGGGGTGAACGGTCGTAACTTTCCCGCGCGGGTTGCGTTTCGCGAGGCTAGGCGGTCACGGGAGCCGCCCCCGGCGTGCTGTCACGCCGCCGACAGGGCCCGTCGGCGGGCCCGCCGTTCGGCGGCCACCTCCGGGTCGAGGGCCGGTACGGCGGCGAGAAGCTGACGGGTGTACGCGTCGCGGGGGTTCTCGTACACACTGTCGGCGGGTCCCTCTTCGACGACGCGGCCGCCGCGCATCACCGCGACCCGGTCGCTCACCTGCCGCACGACGGCGAGGTCGTGGGCGATGAAGACCAGGGCGAGCCCGAGTTCGCGCTGGAGTTCGCCGAGCAGCGCGACGACCTGGGCCTGTGTCGTGACGTCGAGCGCGGAGACCGGCTCGTCGCACACGACGACGGTCGGTTCGGCCGCCAACGCCCGTGCGATGCCCACGCGTTGACGCTGCCCGCCGCTGAACTCGTGCGGGTAGCGCCCGTAGTGGGCCCGGTCGAGGCCGACGCGTTCGAGGAGTTCCCCGACGCGCTCGCGGATGCGCGACTCGTCCCGTTCGCCGCGGGCGCGCAGCGGGTCGGCGATCGACTCGCCCACGCTGCGGCGGGCGTTGAGGGAGGAGACCGGGTCCTGGAAGACCATCTGCACGTCGGGCCGGACTCCCCCGCCGGGGGTGATCCGGCCGGCGCTCGGCTCCAGCAGGCCGACGAGCATGCGCCCCAGGGTGGTCTTGCCGCTGCCGCTCTCGCCGACGACACCGAGGGTCTCGCCGCGGTGGACGGTGAGGGAGACGCCGTCGACGGCGGCGACGGCGTTGCGGCCGCGCCCGAAGACCTTGCCGAGGCCGGTGGCGCTCAGGACGGCCTCGCCGACGGGCCCGGAGGGGGCGCGCGGCGCGTCCACGCGCGGGACGGCGCCGAGCAGTTCCCGGGTGTACGGCTGGGCGGGGGCGCTCAGAACCGTGCGGACGGAGCCGTGTTCGACGGCGCGGCCGTGCCGCATGACCAGGACGTCGTCCACGCTGCCGGCGGCCACGCCCACGTCGTGGGTGACGAGCAGCAGCCCCATGCCGGTCTCCTCGCGCAGGGTGTGCAGGAGGTCGAGGATCTGGGCCTGGACGGTGACGTCGAGCGCGGTGGTCGGTTCGTCGGCGATCAGCAGCTCGGGTTCGCAGGCCAACGCCATCGCGATGAGGGCGCGTTGGCGCATGCCGCCGCTGAACTCGTGCGGCCTGGACCGGGACCGCCGTGCGGCGTCGGGGATGCCGACGCGGTCCAGCACCTCGACCGCCCGCGCGCGGGCGGCCCGGCGCGGCGCCTTCGTGTGCAGCCGGTACACCTCGGCGATCTGGTCGCCGACCGCGTAGTACGGGTCGAGGGAGGACAGCGGGTCCTGGAAGACCATGGCCGCGCGGGCGCCGCGCACGCGCCGCAGTTCCTCGTCCGTGCACGACGCGATGTCGGTGCCGGCCACGCGGACGGTGCCGTGGACGGTGGCGCCGGTTCCCCGGTGCAGCCCCAACAGGGCTGACGCAACGGTCGACTTGCCCGATCCGGACTCGCCGACGAGGCCGAGCGCGGCCCCCTTGGCGAGCCGGAAGGACAGCCCGTCGACGGCGCGCAGGGCGCCGAACCGGACGGTGAGGTCGCGGACGTCGACGAGCGGTGCGTCCACGACGCCGTCCGCCTGTTCCCCGAGGGCCTTTCCGGTAGGGCCGTTCACGCCGCTCATGCCAGTACCACCCGTCGGTCGGCCACCGCGAAGAGCACATCCGCGACGGCGTTGGCGACAACCACGAAGAATCCGACGACCAGGACCATCCCGACGACGACCGGGAGGTCGACGACGGCGACGGCGTGCACCAACTCCTGTCCCACGCCGGGCAGTCCGAAGAGCGTCTCGGTGAGCACCGCGCCGCCGACGGCCGAGCCGACCGTGTTGGCGTTGAGCGCGATGAGGGACGCCGTCGCGCCGCGCAGCGCGTGCCGTCCGATGATCGAACGCTCGCCGACGCCGTACGCGCGGAAGGTGCGGATGTGGTCCTCGGCGAGGGTCTCCAGCATGGTCGCCCTGGTCAGCCGGGCGAACGTGGCGGACTCGATCAGGGCGAGCGAGAACCAGGGCAGCACCAGGTTCCACGCCCACTGTTCGGGGTCGTCCGCGAGGTTGACGTACTGCGGGAACGGCAGCAGGTGCAGCTGGCCGCACACCACGATCATCAGCACCAGGCCGACGACGAAGACCGGGGTGGCCGTGCCGGCGAGGGTGAGGGCGGTCAGGGCGCGTTCGCTGAACCGGCCGCGCCGCCAGGCGGAGAGCACACCGGTGCCGACGCCGAGCACGAGCCACAGCACCATCGCGCCGGCCACCAGGGAGAGGCTGACCGGCAGTTTGGTCAGGATCAGCTGGGTGACCTGCTGGTCGCTCTGGTACGAGAAGCCGAGGCAGGGCGCCGAGCAGTGGCCGACCGCGGTGCCGGTGGAGTAGTCCTGACCGACGAGGATGCCCTGGAGGAAGTGCCAGTAGCGCACGTACAGCGGGTCGTCGAGGTGGAGTTGCTCGGAGACCTGGTGGACCTGCGCGGGCGAGCAGCGCAGACCGCAGGTGATCTGCGCGACGTTGGCGGGGGTGACGTAGAAGACGACGTAGATGATCACCGAGATGGCGAGCAGGGTGACGACCGCGCCGACGAGGCGCCGCAGCGCGAACCCGCCGAAGCCGCCGAGTCCCCGCAGACCGTCGAACCGGAAGAGGCCGCCGAGGCGGCCGGCGGTGCCGGTAGTGCTCACGCGCCCTCCTCCTTCCGCGAGTCGGCCGCGGACGGGCCGGCGGCCGGCGCCGCGGCACCGCCCGCGGGTGCCGCGGGCGAGCCGGGTGCCGCTGCGGACCTCGGCACCCCGGCCGAACGCCCATCCCTGTCAGCCGAGTCGGGTGTCTCCGCACCCTCCGCCTTCGCCTCGCCCTTCCGCCCCGTCCCGATCCGCAGCCGCGAGGCCGCACGCGGGTCGAGGGCGACGCGTACACCGTCACCGAGGACGGTCAGCGCGAGGACGGTGACGAACAGCGCGCCGGCGGGCAGCAGCAGGTACTGCGGCGCCGCCTCGTACCAGACGTCGGCGGCGGTGAGCATCTGGCCCCAGGACGGGGTCGGGGGCTTCACGCCGACGCCGAGGAACGACAGCGCCGCCTCGACGCCGATGTTGCCCGGCACCAGCAGGGCGGCGTAGGTGATCACGGGCGCGGCGAGGCCGGGCAGGAGTTCGCGGCGGGCGATCCGCCAGGAGCCCCAGCCGCTGAGCCGGGCGGCGGCGACGTGGTCGAGTTCGCGCAGGGTGAGCGTGTGGGCGCGCACCAGCTTGGCGATGAAGCCCCAGGCGATCAGGCCGATGACGAAGGTGACCAGGACGGGCCGGGGAACACCGTCGGGGACGACCGCGAGCAGCGCGAGCGCCATGATCATCAACGGCATGGCGATGGTGATCTCGGTGAGACGGCTGAGGAGTTGGTCGATCCAGCGTCCGCCGAGGGCGGCGGCGAGGCCGACCGTGACACCGATGACGACCTCGATCACGGTCGCCGAGAGGGCGACGCCGAGGGAGACCCGGGCGCCGTACACGAGCCGGGCGAACAGGTCGCGTCCGGTCTGCGGTTCGACGCCGAGCCAGTGGGAGCCGTCGATGCCGCCGAGCGTCCCGACCGGGACGCCGCCGCGGGCCGAGTCGACGAGCGAGGGGTGGTAGGTCGTGGGGTCCTGGCCCTCCAGCGCGGTGAGCACCGGCGCGAGGAGGGCGACCAGGACGAGGAGGGCGACGACGGCCGCCGCGACGAGGGCGGGGCGCTGGGCGCGCAGCCGCCACCAGAACTGTCGGGCTCCCGAGGCCGCCGGGACGGTGCTGTCCGTCCCGGCGGCGTGGGGGGCCAGGAGGGCCTCGGTCATGGTTACTTGACCGCGACCTGCGAGATGTCGAGGACGCCGGTCCAGTCGCTGATCACGACGTTCTTGATGTCCTTGCCGTACAGGCGCTTGTAGACGGGGTGGAACAGCGGCACGACGAGGGCCTTCTCGGCGATCTTCTTGTCGAGGGCGCCCCAGCGCTCGGCGGCGGCCGCCGGGTCGGTCAGCTTGTTGATGGCGTCGATCTCGGCGTTGACCGACTTGTCGTTCAGCAGGCCGGTGTTGAAGTTGGCACCGTCCTTGACGATCTGGCGGCCGTCGAAGATCGGGGCGAGGAACGGACCGCCGGTCGGCCAGTCGGCGCCCCAGCCGGTGATGAAGAAGCCGGGCTCCGAGGTGCCGCTCTGGGTCTGCTCGGAGTAGTCGTTCGCTTCGAGTCCCTTGAGCTTGACCGTGATTCCGGCCTTCTTCAGGGCGTCCTGGACGGCGGTGGCGATCTCGGATCCGGACTGCGTGGTGGACTCGTTGGAGTGCGTGAGGGTGATGGTCAGGCCGTTCGCGTAACCGGCCTCCTTCAGCAGTTCCTCGGCCTTGGCCGCGTTGCCGGTCTTGCCCGCCGGGTAGAGGTCGTAGGCGTTGTAGCCGAACGACGGCTGGTCGGGCAGGAAGGTGGTGGCGGGGTCGGCGAGCGAGGAGCCGCCGGCCGCGTTGACGACCGAGGAGCGGTCCAGCGCGTACGAGATCGCCTGGCGCACCTTGGCGTTGTCGAAGGGCTTCACCGTCGGGTTGAACGCGAGGTACTGGGTGTAGCCGAACTTGCCGGTGCCGACGCGCGCGGAGAGTTCCTTGTCGCTGCTGGTCTTGGCCAGCTCGGCCGGGCCGAGGTTGGTGTCCGTGGTGACGGCGGCGGCGTCGGTGCCCTGCGAGGCGGACAGCCGCTGGTTGATCACGGACGAGTCGAGACCCGAGCGGACGTCGATCTTGTCCGGGTAGGCCTTGCGCTCGGCGTCCGTCGAGGCGGACCAGTACGTGTTGCGCTCCAGGATGATGCGCTCGCCGTCGTTCTGGTTCTCGACGACCTTGTACGGGCCCGAGGAGACGGGGTGTTCCTCGTACTTGGTGCCGGTGTCCTTGCTCTGGGGCACGGGCGCGAACTGCGTCTGCGTGGCCAGGTAGGGGAAGTCGCCCTCGGGCTTGTTGAGGTGGAAGACGAGGGTGGTGCTGTCCGGCGTCTCGATCGCGTCGAGGCCGCCCTTGTCCTTGTACGGGCCCTGGTAGTCGGCGGCGCCGACCAGCCAGTCGCGCAAGTAGGGCGCTCCGCCGGAGAGTTCGGAGGCGAAGGAGCGCTCGATGCCGTACTTGACGTCCTGCGCGGTGATCGCGGTGCCGTCCTCGTACTTGAGGCCCTTCTTCAGGTGGTACGTCCACACGGTCGCGTTCTCGCTCGGCGTGCCCGTGTCGGTGGCGAGGTCGGGGACGACCTTCGAACCGGCCGCGCCGTTCTCCCGGTTGCGGGTGGTCAGCGTGCGGAAGACGAGCGAGGGGACGTTGCCGCCGCCGGAGGTGTAGAGCCGCGCGGGGTCGAAGTCCTGCTGCGGGTTGGAGTTCAGGACGGTCAGCGTGCCGCCCTTGTGGGGGGTGGAGTCACCGCCGGCGCCCTCGGCACCGCTGTCCTCGGGGCCGCAGGCGGCGGCGCCCGCTGCCACGACCAGGGTGACGGATGCCGCTGCTGCCAGGCGGCGCGCTATGACGGACGGTTGACGCATCGGAGTGACGACCTCTCGAAGGGCGAGACGAAACGACGGAATGTGAGACGGACGGGCACAGACGTCCGCCCCGGCGTTCGGTCACCGTGGGCCGTGCAGCGCGTCGCGGCGCGCCGGATGCGCGCGGGAGCGACGGGGTGGGGGTCGTGACGAGAACGCCGGAGGCGGACGTCAGCGACAGTCGATGTCGGCCACGCAGAGCGCGGTCACGCCGAACAGCGCCAGCTCGATGGCGGCGCTCCGGGAGGCGTGTACGGACGACATGAGCAGGAATATGAATGAACTTTTCCCCGATGTCAAAGGGACATAGGGGACAATTTGTCAACTCGTGGGGTAGGGCCAGGGGTTGGCGAGGCAGTGGATGCCGTCGTGGTCGAGGAACTTGGTCTGCTGCTGCATGACGGGGGCGAGTTCGCCGTCCTCCTCGCAGCTCACGTGGTGGTGTCCGAGGCGGTGGCCCACCTCGTGGTTGATCAGCATCTGCCGGTAGGCGTGGATCGCGGCGTCCCCGTACGTCGTCGAGCCCTGCGCCCAGCGGTACGCGTTGATCATGACGCGCTCGGTGAGGGCGGAGTCGCAGGAGACGTTGTCCACGGTGGTGTCGAGCCCGGACTTCTCGCACCAGACGGCGGTGGTGCCGGGGCTGGCGAGAGTGATCACGAAGTCGGGGTCGCCGGTGGAGACGCGGGCGAAGGTGCGCTCCCCGTTGTGCGCCCAACTCCGGTCGTCGTTCAGGGTTTTCTGCACCGCCTCGGCGAACAGCTCCCCGTCCAGACCGAGTCCGCGCTCGACGTCGACCCGGTAGGTGTACTTCTCCCCGGTGCCGGGCGCCCTGTCGCTGCCGGGGACCGCGTCGAACTTCCCCGATCCCGCGAGCGTGGGGCTCAGCGGATAGGTGACGGCCATCTCCAGGGCGTACGTCTGCTCGGCGGTGAGCGGCGTGGGCGACGGTGAGGGCGCGGCGCTCGTGGCGGGCGGCGCGCCGCCCTGCCCGGCGGCGCTCCGGGACGCGGCGGTGTCGCCGTCGCGGCCGTCGGCGACCTGCCCGGCGACGATCACGGCGAGCACCGTGACCACCGCGGCGGCGGCGATGCCGGTGAACGCGCGGCCCCTGCCGCCGCGGCCGGTGCCCGGCGCCCTCGCGGGAGGCGGGCCGTCGTCGGCCGCGTCGGTCATCAGGGCGCCGGGGGGCAGGTCGTCGTCGTAGGGGCCGGTGGCCGGGTCGTGGGGTGCGGTGGCGCGCGCGGGGGCGCCGGACCGGGGTGCGAACACGTCGTCTTCCTCGTCGAGGGCGTCGAAGGCGTCGAGGTAGTCCTGCCGGGGGCCGCGGGCGCCGCTCGGGCGCCGCCGCGGAACCGCTCCGACGGGACCGCCGGCTATCCCGGCACCCGCACGTGCGCCGGGACGCGCGGACCGACCGCCGCGCACCTCACCCGGCCCGACCTCGAACGCGCCCCAGGCGCCGCCTTGTTCACGCTGCTCCGGGTGCCCGCCCCTGACCCGGGGTACACCACCGGTCCCGGGCCCGCCGGCCACCCGCCCCCGTCCGCCCGCACCCGGGTCCGGCGGACCCGCCGCGGGACGGCCCGGCACGGGCCCCGCACTCCCGGCCCTCGGCAACCCCCTTGCGGGTGTGTCCTGTTGCAGCCTCGGGACGCCCAACGGCGGTGTTCCGAACCCTGGTTGGTTAGGCGGCGGTTGCTTCGGCCCGGGGCGGCCCGAAACGGTCCGCTGACCGGGGAACGCCGGTGGCGGCGCGCCCCGTTCGGCGGCATCGGGAACCACCGGGCCGCCGCCCTCGACCGTGTCCTTCCCGCGCCGGCTGTGGCGTCCCACCCGCCCCTCAGCCCCCCGAACCCGAGGCGGACACGCGGTCGTCGGCGTGGGGGGCGGCGGACGGCACGACGTCGCCCGCGGTCTCGCGTTCCCGCACGTCGGCGAGGAGTTCGCGGAACGCGCCGGCCACCGTGTCCGGGTACTCCATCATCGCGACGTGACCCGCGTCGGGCAGCGTCAGCAGCCTGGAGTCGCGGAAGGCGCGGTCCGCCCTGGCCGCCATGCGGTACGAGACGAGCTGGTCACGGCCGCCGTAGACGAGCAGCGTGGGCGCGAGGACACGCTCCGCCTGACGCCACAGCCCGTGCTGGCCGCCCAGCGTGTACGCGTTGACGATGCCGCGCGCGGAACGCGTCATCGCGTCCCAGAAGTACGGCAGTCGGAGCCGGCGCTCCATCTCCTCTACGGCGGCGCGGAACCCGTCCGGCGTGACCTGCGCGGGGTCGCCGTAGCAGAGCTCCGTGACGCCGCGCACCCGCTGCTCCGCCGTCCAGCCCCGGGTGATCCGGGTGAACAGGGCGGCGACACCGGGCACCGCCAGCAGCCCCGTGGGCACCGCGGAGCGCTGGACGCGGATCTCCGGCAGCGCGGGCGAGACGAGCGTGAGGGTGCGCACCAGGTCGGGGCGGACGGCGGCGACGCGGGTGGTGATCGCGCCGCCGAGCGAGTTGCCGAAGAGGTGCACGGGGCCGCGGCCCGCCGCGTCGAGGTAGCGGATGACGGCACGCGCGTGCCCGGTGACCGAGTAGTCGCCGTCGTCCGGGGGCGGCGAGTCGCCGAAGCCGGGCAGGTCGAGCGCCTCGCTGTCGAGGTCGCCGGCGAGGCGCGACATCAGCGCGGACCAGTTCTGCGAGGAGCCGCCGAGCCCGTGCACGTACAGCGCGGGCGGCGCGCCCTCCTCCTCGGGGGGCCTCGATCGCACGGTGAGCGTGATGCCCGGCAGGCCCACCGAGCGCAGCCGCTCTCCCTCTTCGACCCTGACGGGCGACACCTTCGGGAGCACGTTGGAGGCCGGTACGGACGGCTCGGTCGAGGACATGCCGCAATGTTACGAGACGATCACGCCTGCGGATCGTGTGTTCGGTGTCACAGACCGGACGACATTCCCGGGCATTCCGGGGGTCTCGGACGTCGGCGGGCCGCCGCCCTCCCCGCGGGCCCCCGCGGACGTCACCCGGACCGGCGACGTCCGCCGCGCCCCGACCGCCGCCCTCCCGCGCGCGTACCGCCCGACGCGGACCGCATGGCGTGCGGAACGGGTGTCTCCTACGCTCGTAATGAGGGCACCCGGCAGTGACCCCTGCTGGTTCAGGGACATCCGTACGAAGGGAGCCCACGCATGACCGCCGACCCCACCGAGCCCGGGACCTATCCGGACGAGGACACCACCGGACTCGACGTCGAGGCGCCCGCCGCCGACGCGGCCGAGCAGAACACGGACCTGGCCCCGACGGGCGACGAGGAACCGGCGACGGACCCGGTCGAGGCGGACGAGGCCGACGTCGTGGAGCAGTCCCGGGTCGTCGCGCACGACGAGGACGACTACCGGTGACGGCCCGGCGAGGACGGTGAGGCCGCGCCGAGGACACCGCACCGGCCGTCCGCGCGTACCGCCCGCGCGGTGACGCCGGCCCGGACGGTCCGCCGGGGCGCACTCCGCCGGACGGTCCGGGCGGTGTCCACCGCGTCACGTTCACGGCGTTTCATGCCGTTTTCGATGCCGTCCGGTCCGTGAAATTCTCCGCTCGCACCGCCCACGCCGGGGTTACCGAAAAGTACGATGGCGGCGCGGCGCACACCGCATGAGGACAATCTTGGGAGGCGGCGTGACAGCCATCGAGCAGACAGAGGCGGCACGCCCGCGGGGTACGCGGCTGCCGCGCCGTGCCCGCCGGAACCAGCTGCTGGGAGCCGCCCAGGAAGTCTTCGTCGCGCACGGCTACCACGCCGCCGCCATGGACGACATCGCGGAGCGGGCGGGCGTCAGCAAGCCGGTGCTCTACCAGCACTTCCCCGGCAAGCTCGACCTGTACCTGGCCCTCCTCGACCAGCACTGCGAGTCACTGATCGCCTCCGTGCGCACCGCGCTCGCGTCGACGACCGACAACAAGCAGCGCGTGATGGCCACCATGGACGCGTACTTCGCGTACGTCGAGGACGACGGCGGCGCCTTCCGTCTGGTGTTCGAGTCGGACCTGACGAACGAGCCCGCGGTGCGCGAGCGCGTCGACAAGGTGTCGAACGAGTGCGCCGAGGCGATCTGCGAGGTCATCGCGGAGGACACCGGCCTCTCGCGCGCGGAGTCGATGCTGCTGGCCTCGGGCCTCGGCGGACTCGCGCAGGTGGTGGCCCGCTCCTGGCTGCACAGCGACCGCAGCGTGCCGCGCGACCAGGCCGTCCAGCTCCTCGCCTCCCTGGCCTGGCGGGGCATCGCCGGCTTCCCGCTGCACGGCAGCGAGCAGCACCACTGACCCACGCCTCCCGCTCCCCCGGTGTTCGCTCCTGGCGTTCCCCGGCGGAGCGTGTACGTCCCCTCACCGGGCTAATGTGTGCTGGGTACGGCGCGGCAGGCCGCGCACTGAGGACCGTCGGAGGGACATGGCCGTGGAGGTCAAGATCGGCGTGCAGCACGCGCCCCGCGAGATCGTTCTTGAGAGCGGTCAGAGTGCCGAGGAAGTCGAGAAGGCGGTGTCCGACGCGCTGGCCGGCAAGGCGCAGCTCCTGAGCCTGGTCGACGACCACGGCCGCAAGGTCCTCGTCCCGGCCGACCGGCTCGCCTACGTCGAGCTCGGCGAGGCGGCCCCCCGCAAGGTGGGCTTCGGCGCGCTCTAGCCGCCGGCACGACAGACGCACGAGGAGGGGGTCCGCGGCCGACGAGGCCGCGGACCCCCTCCTCCGCGTTCCCGGCACCCGTCCCGAACCCCTCCCCGAGCCCCTCCCCTGAGGCCTCCTCGAACGGCCCTCGCGGGCGGCTCGCGGGGCCCGCGCCCCGCCCCGTTCCGTGCACAGATGGAGCACACGACGCGCACAGAGGAGGGTTGCGTTCCGCGACCCCCGGGTATGACGGGCTACGTCCGTGATGTGCAGGACCGCCGTGTGGGAGGGAACCCTTCATGATCTTGGAAGCGCTCAGCTCCGCCGTCCTCGGCCTCGTCCTGGCCTGGGCGGCGTCACGCCGGCTTTCGCACCGGCTGCCGGCCCGTTCACTGGTGCTGTCGACCGGTGTCGCCGGCGCGCTCTTCGGCTCGTTCGTCACGCACAGCGTGTTCGGCCCGGGGAGCTTCCTGCTGAGCCTGGTCGGCGCCGCCGTGGTCGGCGCCGCCTCACTGTCGCTGCTGCTGCGCCCCGCCGGGCGGCTGCGCAGGCGTTCCGTGACGGCCTGACGGCAGCACGCCCACTCGTACCGCACCGCCCGCGCGGGGCCCTCAACTCGGGCCCCGCGCGGGCGTGTTCGGGGGATGTCCGGGGAGACGGGAGGCGTGGCCTCAGGCCGCGAGGCCCAGCGCCGCCATCCGCTTGGTGTGCGCCTCGGTGATGCGGGAGAACATCCGGCCCACCTCGGCGAGGTCGAAGCCGTCCGCGACACCGCCGACGAGCATCGTCGACAGGGCGTCGCGGTCCGCGACCACGCGCTGCGACTGCGACAGCGCCTCGCCCATCAGCCGGCGGGCCCACAGCGCGAGCCGGCCGCCCACCCTCGGGTCCGCCTCGATGGCCGCGCGCACCTTCTCCACGGCGAAGCTGGCGTGCCCGGTGTCGTCGAGGACGGCCAGCACGAGCGCGCGGGTGTCCGAGTCGAGGCGGGCGGCGACCTCGCGGTAGAAGTCGCTGGCGATCGCGTCGCCGACGTACGCCTTGACGAGGCCCTCCAGCCAGTCGGAGGGCGCCGTCTGCCGGTGGAAGCCGTCCAGGGCGGCGACGAACGGCTCCATGGCCGCCTCCGCCTCCTCGCCCATCTCGGCGAGCCGGCCGCGCAGCCGCTCGAAGTGGTGGAACTCGGCGGACGCCATCTTCGCGAGTTCCGCCTTGTCCCCCAGGGTCGGCGCGAGCTTCGCGTCCTCCGCGAGGCGTTCGAACGCCGCCATCTCGCCGTACGCGAGCGCGCCCAGCAGGTCCACGACCGCGGCGCGGTAGTGGGGATCGACGGCGGCCGTGGCCCAGTCCTGGGCGGCGATCCCGGTGGCCGCGGGCGGGACGTCGGGAGCGTTGTCAGGGGTCGTCATGAAGCGCACAATAGCCCGCCCGGCGCAACGCGGAAGTCCCTGCTCAGTCAGTGTGACGACGGCTACGTGACCTGTTCGGCCGTCGCATGTGCGCGATTCCGGGGTATGGTGGTAATGCGCCTGCCGAATATTCGTCGGGCCGCATGCATGAGGATGCCCGGTCGGTGGCCCGATCGGCTCCGACCCGACAGCCCTCCCACGCCGTACGGCACCACGCGTACGACGACCGGAGGGATCCCTCAGCGGTACGAGCGCTAGAGCGTCGGCTGTGGTCCCGTGCCACTCGGACCGCCCGCAGGGGCGTCCGACGTCCCCGGCACGGTCTGACGACACGACCCCCGCGTTCGCCTCGCACCGCACTCACAGAAGAGGCAGCACCCTGACTACGACGTTTCGTGAACTCGGAATCCTTCCCGAGACCGCCGAGGCCCTGGAAGCCGTCGGCATCGTCAACCCCTTCCCCATCCAGGAGATGACCCTCCCCGTCGCCCTCGCGGGCTCGGACGTCATCGGACAGGCGAAGACCGGCACGGGCAAGACGCTCGGCTTCGGCCTCCCCCTCCTGGAGCGGGTGACCGTTCCCGCCGACGTCGAGGCCGGCCGCGCGAGCGCCGACGCCCTCACCGAGGCACCCCAGGCGCTGGTCGTCGTTCCCACCCGCGAGCTGTGCCAGCAGGTCACCAACGACCTGCTGACCGCCGGCAAGGTGCGCAACGTCCGCGTCCTCGCGATCTACGGCGGCCGTGCCTACGAGCCCCAGGTCGAGGCCCTGAAGAAGGGCGTCGACGTGGTCGTCGGCACCCCGGGCCGCCTGCTGGACCTGGCCGGCCAGAAGAAGCTCAACCTCAAGCACATCAAGTCGCTCGTCCTCGACGAGGCCGACGAGATGCTCGACCTGGGCTTCCTGCCCGACGTCGAGCGCATCGTCAACATGCTTCCGGCCAAGCGCCAGACGATGCTGTTCTCGGCCACCATGCCGGGCGCCGTCATCAGCCTGGCCCGCCGCTACATGTCGCAGCCCACGCACATCAGCGCGACGTCGCCGGACGACGCGGGCAGGACCGTCGCGAACACGAAGCAGTTCGTGTACCGCGCGCACTCCATGGACAAGCCGGAGATGGTCGCGCGCATCCTCCAGGCCGAGGGCCGCGGCCTGGTGATGGTCTTCTGCCGCACCAAGCGCACGGCCGCCGACATCGCCGAGCAGCTCCAGAAGCGCGGCTTCGCCTCCGGCGCCGTCCACGGCGACCTCGGCCAGGGCGCCCGCGAGCAGGCGCTGCGCGCCTTCCGCAACGGCAAGGTCGACGTCCTCGTCTGCACCGACGTCGCCGCCCGCGGCATCGACGTCGAGGGCGTGACCCACGTCATCAACTACCAGTCGCCGGAAGAGGAGAAGACGTACCTGCACCGCATCGGCCGCACCGGCCGCGCGGGCGCCTCGGGTACGGCCGTCACCCTCGTCGACTGGGACGACATCCCGCGCTGGCAGCTGATCAACAAGGCGCTGGAGCTGGACTTCAACGACCCGCCGGAGACGTACTCCACGTCCCCGCACTTCTTCGAGGACCTCAAGATCCCCGCGGGCACCAAGGGTGTCCTGCCGCGTTCCGAGCGCACCCGCGCCGGGCTCGCGGCGGAGGAGGTCGAGGACCTGGGCGAGACCGGTGGCCGCGGCGGACCGCGCGGCGGCCGTCGGGGCGGACCCCGCGCCGAGGAGCAGGAGCGTCCGGCGGAGCCGCGCACCCCGCGCCGTCGCCGCCGCACCCGCGGCGGTGACAACGGCGACGCCGCCGTCACCGGCACCGCGCCCGCCGAGACCCGTGGCGCTCCCGCCGCGGACGGCGTGGAGGAGACCGCGGGGCCGCGTACGCCGCGCCGCCGTCGCCGCACCCGCAACGGCGCCCCGCAGCAGGCCGTGACGCAGGCGCCCGCCGCCGAGGCCGTGGACGCCGTGGTGCCGGAGGCCGCACAGGCCGCCGTCGCCGCTGCCGAGGGCATCGTCGCGGACGCCGCCGAGACCGCCGAGCCGGCCCCGCGCCGCCGCCGGACCCGGAAGGCCGCCGCGAGCGCGCCCGCCGAGACCGTCGCGGTCGTCGAGGCCGAGGTCGCCGTCGCCGAGCCGGCCGCCGAGGCCGTCGCCCCGGTGACGGCACCGCGCCGCCGCACCCGCAAGGCAGCCGTCGCCGCCGAGCCGGCCGAGAGCGCGGTGGACACGGCGGAGGCCGTCGAGGCCACCCCCGTCACCCGGCCGCGCCGCACCCGCAAGGCCGCCACCGCCGGTATCCCGGCGCAGACGGCCACCACCGCGGAGACCGCCGTCGAGACGGCCGAGGGCACCCCCGACGCCGCGGAGGCCACGCCGCGCCGCCGCACCCGCAAGGCCGCCGTCGCCGTCGAGGCCCCGCAGGCCGAGGCCGGCACGGACGTCGCCGAGGCACCGGTCGCCAAGCCCCGCCGGGCACGGAAGACCGCGGCTCCGGCCGAGGCCGCCGTGGACACGGCGGAGGGCACCGAGGCCGCTGCCGCGGTGACCAGGCCGCGCCGCGCCCGCAAGACCGCCGCCGCACCGGAGGCCGAGGCCGAGGTCGCGGAGGCGGCTCCGGCCGCCACCCGGCCGCGCCGCGCCCGCAAGACCGCGGCACCGGCCGCCGAGGCCGCCGTCGAGACGGCCGAGGGCACCGCCGACGCCGCGGAGGCCAAGCCGCGCCGCCGCACCCGCAAGGCCGCCGTCGCCCCCGAGGCGGCGCAGCCCGAGGCGGAGGCGGCCGAGCCGAAGAAGCCCGCCCGCCGCACCCGCAAGGCCGCGGCGGCGCCGGAGTCCGAGAACACCTGACACGGCGCCGGTCCGTGACCGGCACCGGATCTCCCGACGGCCCGGCCCGCCTCGTGCGGACCGGGCCGTCGGCGTTCGCGCCGGGCCTTCGGGTCGGGCGGGCGCGGTGTCCGGCGCCCGATAGCCTCGGCCCATGAGCAGGCCGCCCACCTTCGCCCTTCCGCCCGGCTGCCGCGCGCTCCCGCTGCGCACGCCGCGCGGGACGTTCGCCGCCGTCGAGTCCCCCGCCGCCGAGGGTGTCGCCCCGAAGGGGGTCGTGCTGCTGCTGCCGGGGTTCACCGGCAGCAAGGAGGACTTCCACCCGCTGCATCCCCCGCTCGCCGCGCGCGGCTACCGCACGGTCGCCGTGGACGGTCGCGGACAGTTCGAGTCGGACGGCCCGGAGGACGACGAATCCGCTTACGCGCAGGCCGAGTTGGCGCGGGACGTGCTCGCGCAGGCTGCGGCGGTGGGCGCCCCGCTGCATCTGCTGGGGCACTCCCTGGGCGGCCAGATGGCCCGCGCCGCCCTGCTCCTGGACACCGCGCCGTTCCGCTCGCTCACCCTGATGTCGTCGGGGCCCGCGCAGATCTCCGCCTCCCAGCAGGAGCGCGTGAAGCTGCTGCGGGACGCGCTCTCGGTGATGAGCATGGCGGAGGTCTGGGACGTCATGCAGGCCATGGAGGCGACGGCGGTCCCGCCCGGCGGGACCGCGGCGCCCACGGTCGGCGGCGTGGTCGCGCTCGACACCGGCACCGACGGCGACGACGGCCACGGGGGCGACCTGCGGCGCCGCTGGCTGACCACCCGGCCCGCGCAACTCCTCGCCACCGGCGGCCAGTTGTGCACCGAACCGGACCGCGTCGCCGAGCTGGCCGCGACGGGGACGCCCTGCCACGTGCTGTCGGGCGCGCGCGACGACACCTGGCCCGTGCCGCTCCTGGACGACATGGCGCTGCGCCTCGGGGCGCACCGCACGGTCGTCGAGGGCGCCGAGCACTCCCCGAACACCGACCGGCCCGAGGCCACGGCCGGGGCCCTCGCCGACTTCTGGGACGGTGTGCGCGGCTGAGCCGCGGCCTCAGAACTGGGTGCGCAGGTGGTCCCAGAACCCGTCGCGCAGGACGCGCCGCAGGTCGGACTGGCCGCGCAGCGAGTACTGGAGCAGCCCCTCCGCCTCCACCAGCAGATCCTGGTCGACCGAGCCCGGCAGGTACGGGTGTCCGGGCATCAGTTCGGCCAGTGCGTCGAGCCCCCGCTCGGAGAGCCACTTCGCGGCGATCTGCGCGCCCACGAACCGGACGTCGTCGCGGCCCGGCCGGGTCGCCGTCGCCTCGAAGCCCGCGGTGGTGCGCCGGGTCACGTACGGCTTGAAGAAGTCGAGGTCGAGGGTGCGCTGGCTGTCGACCTCCCACAGCAGCGGGTCGGCCTGGTTGCGGCCCTCGGGCGCCTCGACGCCCCAGAGGTGGACCCGGGCGCCGTACCCCTGCGCGGCCTCGACCGCCGACACGAGGTCCTCGTCGCCGCCGAGGAGTGCCGCGTCGCTGATGGCGCGGTGGCGGGCGAGCGACTCCAGGTCGGAGCGGATCAGCGAGTCGACGCCCTTCTGCTGGTTGTTGGCATTGAGGTTGCCCAGGCGCACCTTGACGTCGGGCAGTTCCGCGATGGACTGCTGCTCGGCGGTGTGGATGCGGCGCCGGGCGCCGTCGTACCAGTAGACGCGCAGCAGCCTGCTGTCGGCGAAGATCGAGCGGGCGCGGTCGATGAGGGCCTCGATCAGGCCCTCGGTGTCGAGCTCGAAGGCGCGCCGGTCCTCGGTCCCGGCGACCAGCCGGCCCGCGGCGGCGTACAGGTATCCGGCATCGACGAAGATCGCATGGGTACTGGGAGTCTTGGCGACCTCGGCGAGCACCCGCTCCAGGAGATCCGTCATGCGGTCGAGGCGGGCCGTCAGCGCCGTGGGGTCGTCGTTCATCCCCCTCATTGTCCAGGGGGCCGTACCGGGGGCACAACCGGTCCCGTTCCGTCACGGCCGGTGCACGAACGGTTGTTAATTAGCCAACCGAAAAATTTCCTTAGCGTAGGGAATGTTCGTAACACGCGGACCGTTGAATGAGTCAGGAACAGGGGCACCGACGTCCTCTGCGCCATCACCAGTAGTTCTCCTCAGGAGGATGACCAGACGAAGGGAGAAGCCATGCGCTTCGAAATCATGCGTCTCGACGAGGTCGACGGCACCACCGTGGACAGCACCGTCGTGGATGCCGCCTCCGTCAACCGGATCGTTCAGCAGGCTGCCGCCATAGGGCAGCGGCTCTGGATCCGCCCGGCCGACACCTCGGCCTCATAACAGGATCCGCCTCCGACTTTTCGAAGCCCCCGCCCGGCACCGCTGCCGGACGGGGGCTTCGACGTATACGAAAGCGGCACACTTCGGCGCCCGCCGGCCGCGCCCCGGGGGCGGGCCCTAGCTGTTCTGGATCACCTGCGTGACGCCGTTGATGATCTGCTGCACGGCGATGGCGGAGAGCATCATGCCGGCGAGGCGGGTCACCAGGACCACGCCGCCGTCCTTGATGACACGGATGATCAGCAGCGAGTAGCGCATCACGAACCACAGCACGACGTGGATGGCGAGGATCGCCGTCCACACCGAGACCTGCGTGGCCACGCTGCCCGCCTTCTGCACCGCGAGGATGACGGACACGATCGCGCCGGGGCCCGCGAGCAGCGGCATGCCGAGCGGCACCAGCGCGACGTTGACGTCCTTGGTCTGCTTCGGCTCGTCGGTCTTGCCCGTGAGCAGGTCGAGGGCGATCAGCAGGAGCAGCAGCCCGCCCGCGATCATCAGCGCGGGCACGGAGACGTGCAGGTAGTCCAGGATCTGGTGGCCGAGGAGCCCGAAGACGGTGATCACGCCGCCGGCCACGCACACGGCCTGGAAGGCCATCCGGCGCTGCACCTTGGCGGGCCGCCCCGCGGTCAGCGCGAGGAAGATCGGGGTGATCCCGGGGGGATCCATGATGACGAAGAGGGTCAGGAAGAGCGAGCCGAAGACGGCGACGTCGAACATCGGTGAGAGAGGCCTTGCGGGTGAAGAAGGGCGAGCGGGCGGGCGGGAACGTCAGACGCGCGTTCCGCCCGCGCCGGGCACCGGGAACGCGCCGGTGGCCCGCCGGGTGATCTCGGCGTAGATGTCGGGGTCGGTGGTGTACTCGCCGAGGCCGACGGTCTTGCGGCTGCCGTGGTAGTCGCTGGACCCGGTGGTGAGCAGGCCGGTCTCCTTCGCGAGGGCGCGCAGCCGCTCGCGGGTCGGCCCGTCGTGGTCCATGTGGTCCACCTCGATGCCGTCGAGGCCGGCCGCCGCCATGCGGAGGATGGTCTCCTCGGGCACGGTGCTGCCGCGCTTGGCGGCACCGGGGTGGGCGAAGACGCAGACCCCGCCCGCGTCCTTGACCAGGCGGATCACGTCGAACGGGTCGGTCTCGTGCTTGCCCACGTAGGCCCGGCCGCCGTCGGCGAGCCACTGGCCGGTGAAGGCGTCGCTCACCGTGGGGACCACGCCGAGCTCGACGAGCGCGGTCGCGACGTGCGGGCGGCCGACGGAACCGTCCCCGGCGATGCGCGCGACCTGCTCCCAGGTGACGGGGACGCCGAGTTCGTTCAGCCGGGCGATCATGCCCCGGGCGCGCGGCACCCGGTCGTCGCGGACCAGTTCCCGTTCGGCGAGCAGCGCGGGCTCCTCGGGGTCGAACAGGTAGGCCAGCATGTGCATGCTGACGCCGTCGACGCGGCAGGACAGCTCCGCGCCGGTGACCAGGGTGAGCCCCTCGGCGAGGGCGGCGACCGCCTCGGCGTGGCCGCGCGTGGTGTCGTGGTCGGTGAGCGCGACGACGTCCAGACCGGCCGCGGCGGCGTTGCGCACCAGCTCGGCCGGCGTGTCCGTCCCGTCGGAGGCGGTGGAGTGGGTGTGCAGGTCGATGCGCACGACGCGGGACTCCAGACGAGCGGGACAGCGGGGGACGGTTCAGTGTAACGGGAGGGACGCACGGGACCTGTCACACCCCCTGGGCCCCGGAGCCCCCTACAGCGCGGGCCGGGGCACGCCTCCGGTCAGGTCTCCAGCAGTCGCGGCGACAGCGCCCCGCACGGCACGAGGTCGACCTCGGCACCGGCGTCGCGCAGGTCGGTGAGCACGAGTTCGTCGTACATCAGCAGGCCGGACTGCTCGGGCCAGACCACCGCCCACAGCCACAGCCCGAGCGCCTCCCCCGCGAAGACGGCACGGTCGGCGGGGGCGCCGGCGACGTGCCACAGCGGGGTCGGGCGGCCCGCGGCGAGGACCTTGGCCTGGGGCGGCTTCTCCACGTCCAGGTACGGGCCGGGGTCGAGGCCGCTGATGCCCGCGTACCGGGGGCCTAGGCCGACGCCCAGTTCCTCGGCGACCAGGATCAGTTCACCGACTCCGCCGAGCGGTCCGGGGCCGGTGCAGGCGACGGCGGTGGCCCGGCCGCCGCTGCGGTCGTCGCCCGCGCAGGCCACACCGGTGAACAGCCAGCCGACCGGCAGGGGCCAGGGCATCCACACGGGTACCTGCGTGCGGTGCACGACGACTCCGAGGGCTTCCACGCTGGGCGGGATCACAGGCTGCAGGGGGTGTACGGCGCCGTGGGCGGCGCACTGCCAGGACTCGGCGAAGAGACCGGGAGCCGTGACCCGGCCACCGCACCTCGGGCAACTGGGTTCGCCCCTCATGACAGCCACGGTCCTCCCCGCGCTCCGTCCCGTCAAGGACGATCACGGCACCACCCAGGGCCCTCACCGGCGGAAACTAGATGTAGCTTGCACTCTTTAGCCCATCTAACTTATTGTGTGTAAACGACAACGATCCTTGCGGGAAACGGAGCACGGCATGCAAACAGGTTCGGGAGGTTACGCCGCGGGCGACCCGTTCGACGCGGGCGCGGGCGGTCTGCTGCGTCAGCCGAAGGCGGTGTGGGCGACGGCGGGCGCCTCCGTCGTCGCATTCATGGGCATCGGGCTCGTCGACCCGATCCTGCCGTCCATCGCGTCGGGCCTCGACGCCACCGCCGGCCAGGTGTCGCTGCTCTTCACGTCGTACTTCCTCATCACCGCGGTCGCGATGCTCGTGACCGGCTTCGTCTCCAGCCGCATCGGCGGCAAGAAGACCCTGCTGGCCGGACTCGCGCTCGTGGTGGTCTTCGCGGGGCTCGCGGGCACCTCGGACTCGGTCGCGCAGCTCGTCGGCTACCGGGCCGGCTGGGGCCTGGGCAACGCGCTGTTCGTGTCGACCGCCCTCGCCGTGATCGTCGGCGCGGCGGCCGGCGGCAGCGCCGCGGCGATCCTGCTGTACGAGTCGGCGCTCGGCCTCGGCATGGCCTGCGGCCCGCTGGTCGGCGCGCTGCTCGGCAACGCGAGCTGGCGCTACCCGTTCTTCGGCACCGCCGTGCTGATGGCGATCGGCTTCCTGTGCATCACGGCGTTCCTCAAGGAGCAGCCGAGGCCCGCCACGAAGACGGGGCTGCTGGACCCGATCAGGGCGCTGGGCCACGGCGGTCTCGCCTCCGCCGCCGTTTCCTCGTTCTTCTACAACTACACGTTCTTCACGGTGCTGGCCTTCACGCCGTTCGTGCTGGACATGACCCCGTACAGGTCGGGCGCGGTGTTCTTCGGCTGGGGTCTGCTGCTCGCGGTGTTCTCGGTGCTCGTCGCGCCGCGCCTTCAGGCGCGGTTCGGCTCGCTGAAGGTGCTCGGCGGCTCCCTCGTGCTGCTCGCGGCCGACGTGGTCGTCCTCGGGTACGGCGACCACACCACCGCCGTCGTCTGCACGATCCTGTCCGGCGCCTTCATCGGCGTGAACAACACCGTCTACACCGAGCTCGCGCTCGGCGTGTCCGACGCGCCGCGCCCGGTGGCGAGCGCCGGCTACAACTTCGTGCGCTGGTTCGCCGCCGCCGCGGCCCCGTTCCTCGCGCCGAAGATCGAGGGCTGGAGCAACATCCACGTCCCGTTCGTGGTGGCGGGCTGCACCGCGCTGGCCGGCGCCCTCGTGGTCGTGGTCCGGCGCCGGGCGCTGACGCACGACGCGGAGGAGCTGGAGACCCGGCACGCGACGGAGGACTCGGTCACCGTCTTCGCCGGGAACTGAGCAACCCACCCCCGCCACCTGCGGGTTGGGCAGGCGGCGGAGGCGGGCGGCGCACGGTGAGGTGCGTCACGCCGGAGCGGGCCGGTGGCTAGTCCAGCGGAACGGACCTGCGGGAGGGATCCCGCAGGTCCGTTCCGTGTGCCAGCCACCGCTCCTGAAGTGCCTGCGCGCCCTGCACGCGCTTCCACGCGGCCTCGTTCGGCGTCATCGGCAGCAGCGGCAGGAAGCGCACCGGGTCCATCGGCGCGTCCAGCTCCAGGTCCTCGACCAGACCGCCCGGCTCGCCGACGAGCACCGAGGTGAACGGCGCCCCCGGCCACAGCGGCTCCCCCACGTCCAGCGACGCGCCCGGTGCCACCACCAGCCCCTCGACCTGCGGCGACGCGGCGAGCACGGCGAGCGGGCGGAGCACCTTGTCGGTGTCGGCGAGACCCGCGCGCACGGACAGGAGCAGCTCGGCGCGCGGGCCCTGGACGGGGTCGGCGAGCACCGCGGTCGGGTCGGTCATGGGCAGCGCGGACATGCCGAGCGTGGCGTAGCGGACGACCGGGCCGCCCTCCCCCGCCGGGTCCGCCGCGCCGAACCGGAGCACCTCGACGCGGTCCGTGCCGAGGAAGGTGACCGCCGCGCGCGCGTCCGGTTCGCCCAGCGCGGTGCGCAGCCTTGCTTCCACCAGGGGGAGAACTTCAACCATCCGGCGAGCATAGAACTCGTCAGCTCAAGGCAAAGCGGCGCCTTGACACAAGGCGCTGCTGTTACTCTTGGCCGGTGGTTTCGGGGCAGCACGCAGAAGCGTCGCGATCGAGCTCCCGACACTGACGAGGCTCTCCCGCGCGGGCTTTCCCGCGGGGGATTTGATCGTCCCTCACGGGGGACCGGCCGGAGGAGGTGGGCTGGCATGGACCGAAGTCGACCGTGCAGTACCACCCGCTCTTCCGACCGCTGACGCAGCCGCCGTTCTCCTCTTCGCTGCCGCCTCTCGCACTCGCACCGTGACCGGTCCGGAATTCCGCCCGGACGACGGTTCACCACGGAAGAGCGCTTCGTTTCGTTTTGCCTGATCTGTCTGACTGCCTGATCTGAAGCAGTAGAAGCAGTAGCGAAGCTCGCCACCGCGACGGTGCGGTGCTCCCCGCTTTGTGGACGTGCCAAACATCCCGCATGCGATACGTCCTCATTCCGGTCGGTTCCAACCGTCGCAGGTGCCTTTCGTTGCTCGTCGCGAAGGAGCCTGCCATGTCGATGATCCGCGACCTGCGAGCCGTGGTCCGTCCGTCGCGTCCCGCGATCCGCAAGGACAGCGGTACGTACGACACCACCCGCGACCCCGCGACCCCCTCGGCCGTCGTCGACTGCGCCGTGTACCGCGACGGCGCCCGCGTCGAGACCCCGCAGCCGCTCGCGCCGCACGAGGCGATGCGGCTGGTGCGACGGGACGGCGGCTTCGTCTGGATGGGTCTGCACGAGCCGACGGAGGCCGAATTCGCCGGCATCGCCTCGGAGTTCGGGCTGCACCCGCTCGCCGTGGAGGACGCCGTCCAGGCCCACCAGCGGCCCAAGCTGGAGCGCTACGACGACAGCCTCTTCACCGTCTTCAAGACCATCCACTACGTCGAGCACGACCTGCTCACCGCCACCAGCGAGGTCGTCGAGACCGGCGAGGTGATGTGCTTCACCGGCCCGGACTTCTTCATCACCGTCCGGCACGGCGGCCAGGGTTCGCTGCGCGCGCTGCGCCACCGGCTCCAGGACGACCCGGAACTGCTCGCCAAGGGCCCCTCCGCGGTGCTGCACTCCATCGCCGACCACGTCGTCGACGGCTACATCGCGGTCGCCGACGCCGTGCAGGACGACATCGACGAGGTCGAGACGGAGGTGTTCTCGCCGGGCCGCAAGGGCACCCCGCGCGGCACCGACGCCGGGCGGATCTACCAACTCAAGCGCGAGGTACTGGAGTTCAAGCGCGCGGTGACGCCGCTGCTGCGTCCGATGCAGCTCCTGAGCGAGCGGCCGATGCGGCTGATCGACCCCGACATCCAGAAGTACTTCCGCGACGTCGCCGACCACCTCGCGCGCGTCCAGGAACAGGTGCTGGCCTTCGACGAGTTGCTCAACTCGATCCTCCAGGCCAACCTGGCGCAGGCGTCCGTCGCGCAGAACGAGGACATGCGCAAGATCACCTCGTGGGCCGCGATCATCGCCGTGCCGACGATGGTCTGCGGGGTGTACGGGATGAACTTCAAGTACATGCCCGAACTGCACTGGCGCTACGGCTATCCCGTGACCGTGTCGGTCACGATCGTCATCTGCCTGGGCATCCACCGCACCCTCAAGCGCAACGGCTGGCTGTGACCGCCGGGCCCGCGGCGGGTCCGGGGGCCCTACCCTTCTGCCCATGACCAACCCCACGTCCCACGAGCTGCTCGGCCAGGCCCTCGTCGAGGAGGCCACCAAGAAGTCCGGTCTCGTCTGGGTCCGGGGGCCCGGCGGGCCGTCCCGCGCGCTGTGGCACGTCTGGCACGAGGGCGCCGCCTGCCTCGTCGGCGACGGCCCCGGGGAGCAGCCGCTGCCCGGTCTCGCGCACGGGGCGGCGGCCGAGGTGACCGTCCGCAGCAAGGACAAGGGCGGCCGGCTGGTGACCTGGACGGCCACCGTCGCCGAACTGCCGCCCGGCTCGGCGGGCTGGGAGTCTGCGGTGGCGGAGCTGAAGGGCAAGCGGCTCAACGCACCCGACGCGCAGACCATGACGGACCGCTGGGCCCGTGAGTGCCGCGTGCTGCGCCTGGAGCCCACCGGGGCCTCGCTGCCGCTGCCCGACGGCCAGTTGGCCGAGCCCCCGCTGCCGACCCCGGCCACGACCCGCCGGCCGGCCCCGGCCGGTCTGCCCCGGCTGCTGCTGAAGCGGAAACGGCGGCGCGGCTGACGGCGGCCGCGGTCAGGACGCCGGAAGCTGCTGCCCCAGGTCGACGGTGTCGGAGGCGGGCGGCTGGTCGAGGGCGATGTGCTTGCCCCAGCCGGAGAAGCTGAGCGTGCCCGCACCGCCGGCCCGCTCCAGCCGCAGCGGGTAGGGCCTGCCCCGCAGCGAGACGTCGAGGGTGCCGCCGGAGCCCTTGTCGCCGGTGATGCGGACCGTGCGGGTGCCCCCCTGCTCGTGGTGGCCGTCCTTGGCGAGCGTGCCGTGCAGGGTCAGCAGCCCGCCGAGGAGGACGTCCTTGTCGGTGAAACCGCTGAACCGCTTGTACGTGGCGTCGCTGCTCGGCACCTTCACGTACTTGCCGCCCAGCTTGTCCGCCGTGCCGCCGTCCGCGGACCTGCCGTCGGCCTGCGTCCAGAAGTCGGCGTCGGCCTTCAGGTACAGCTCCTCGTCCACCCGCAGCAGATGGAAGGTGACGCCCTTGGAGGTCACCGAACCGCTGCCGCCGCCGGAGGTGAGGCCCATGTCCAGCGTGTAGGTGCGCCCGTCGCTGACCACGGTGCCGGACAGCCGGACCGCGTCGGCGGTGCGCGCGGCGTTCTGCGCGCGCGCCTGGATCTTCGCGGCGGACAGCCTGCCCACGCCGTTGGTGCCCGCGTCCGGGTCGTCGCCGCCGCATCCCGCGAGTCCCGTCACCGCTGCCACCACGAGGGCGCACACCGCGCCCGCGAACCCGGAACGGCGGACGGGGCCCAGGGCAATCGCAGTCACAGGTGGGCTGCCTCTCTGACGGGTTCCTCAACGACGGACGGCAGCGTACCGGTGTCGCGCGCGAGGGGTGGAGCCAGTCCGTCCGCACCGCTCACCAGGGCGTATTCGATGGGGACGGGCTAGCCTGAAGCCGACCGGAGCGGGCAAGGGGGACAAGCGGCACAGGCCGGTGGCCGGAAGCGGCAGGAACCGGAAGTACCGCCCGGCGGACGTCCGCGACAGCACGAGCACCGGCGGCACAGCGCCGTACGGAACGGAAAGGAGCCGCGGCCATGGCAGGGGGCGCCCCCCGGATCTTCGTCTCGCACCTCGCCGGAGTCGCCGTCTTCGACCCGAACGGCGACGCCGTGGGGCGCGTGCGCGACCTGGTCGTCGTGCTCCGCGTCGGCCGCAGGCCGCCGCGCGTGCTCGGCCTGGTCGTCGAGCTGTCCACCCGGCGCCGCATCTTCCTGCCGATGACCCGGGTGACCGGTGTCGAGTCCGGCCAGGTCATCACGACCGGTGTGCTCAACGTGCGGCGCTTCGAGCAGCGGCCCACCGAACGCCTCGTCTTCGGCGAACTCCTCGACCGCCGGGTCACCCTCGGCGAGACCGGCGAGGAGGTCACCGTGCTCGACCTCTCCGTGCAGCAGCTGCCCGCCCGCCGGGACTGGGAGGTCGACCGTGTCTTCGTGCGCAAGGGCGGGCGCGGCGGTGCCTTCCGGCGCGCGAAGGGCGAGACGCTCACCGTCGAGTGGTCCGCCGTCAGCGGCCTGACCGTCGACGAGCAGGGGCAGGGCGCCGAGAACCTGCTCGCCACGTTCGAACAGCTGCGCCCCGCCGACCTCGCCAACGTGCTGCACCACCTCTCGCCGAAGCGGCGCGCGGAGGTCGCCGCGGCCCTCGACGACGACCGGCTCGCCGACGTCCTGGAGGAGCTGCCGGAGGACGACCAGATCGAGATCCTCGGCAAGCTCAAGGAGGAGCGCGCCGCCGACGTCCTGGAGGCCATGGACCCGGACGACGCGGCCGACCTGCTGTCCGAGCTGCCCGAGGACGACAAGGAGCGGCTGCTCAGCCTGATGAGCCCCTCGGACGCCGAGGACATGCGGCGCCTGATGGCGTACGAGGAGCACACGGCGGGCGGCCTGATGACGACCGAGCCGATCGTGCTGCGGCCCGACGCGACGGTCGCCGACGCCCTCGCGCGCGTACGCAACGCCGACCTGTCCCCCGCCCTCGCCGCCCAGGTCTACGTGTGCCGCCCGCCCGACGAGACGCCGACCGGCAAGTACCTCGGCACGGTGCACTTCCAGCGGCTGCTGCGCGACCCGCCGTACACGCTCGTCGGCTCGATCCTGGACGACGGCCTCCAGCCGCTCTCCCCCAAGGCACCGCTGCCCGTGGTGGCCGGCTTCTTCGCCACGTACGACATGGTCGCCGCACCCGTCGTGGACGAGGCCGGGGCACTGCTGGGCGCGGTCACCGTCGACGACGTACTGGACCACATGCTGCCCGACGACTGGCGCGAGACCGAGTTCCACCTCGACGAGGGGGCGCCCCATGGCTCCTGAGCGCGAGGGACGCGACCGTACGCCCGCGGGGGCGACGCCGTCGGGCCGCACCCGGCCCCGGCTGGACCAGCCGCGCCCGCCGCGCCGCCGGATCGTGCCCGAGTGGGACCCGGAGGCGTTCGGCCGGCTGTCGGAGCGCATCGCGCGGTTCCTGGGGACAGGGCGGTTCATCGTCTGGATGACGGTCGTCATCATCCTGTGGGTGGTGTGGAACATCGCGGCGCCCCGGGACCTGCGGTTCGACAACTACCCGTTCATCTTCCTGACGCTGATGCTGTCGCTCCAGGCCTCCTACGCGGCCCCGCTGATCCTGCTCGCGCAGAACAGGCAGGACGACCGCGACCGGGTCAACCTGGAGCAGGACCGCAAGCAGAACGAGCGGTCGATCGCCGACACCGAGTACCTGACCCGCGAGATCGCGTCCCTGCGCATCGGCCTGGGCGAGGTGGCCACCCGCGACTGGATCCGCTCCGAACTCCAGGACCTGGTGAAGGAACTGGAGGAGCGCCACCCCGGCGCCCACGAGGACGGGCACGGCGGCGGCCACGGCGGCGGCCGGGCGGGCGGACAGCCCGGCGGCCACGGCGCATTCCCGGCGCTCCCGGCTGCGGAGGGCGAACGTCCGCGCGGACGTGACGCAGACGACCGCTGACAGGGCTTCCCGGCGCCCCTGTGCGGCGCCGTACCATCGACGGTATGGCTACGGAAGACGCGGTGCGTGACGCACTGTCGACGGTGAACGACCCCGAGATCCAACGACCCATCACCGAGCTGGGGATGGTCAAATCCGTGGAGATCGGCGCGGACGGGACGGTCGCGGTCGCGGTGTACCTGACCGTCTCCGGGTGCCCGATGCGCGACACCATCACCCAGCGCGTGACGGAGGCCGTCGGGCGGGTCGAGGGCGTCACCCGCGTCGACGTCGAGCTCGACGTGATGAGCGACGAGCAGCGCCGCGAGCTCGCGGCGGCCCTGCGCGGCGGCCAGGCCGAGCGCGAGGTGCCCTTCGCCAAGCCCGGTTCGCTGACCCGGGTGTACGCGGTGGCGTCCGGCAAGGGCGGCGTCGGCAAGTCGTCCGTGACGGTGAACCTCGCGGCCGCGATGGCGGCGGACGGTCTGAAGGTGGGCGTCGTCGACGCCGACATCTACGGCCACTCCGTGCCCCGCATGCTCGGCGCCGACGGACGGCCCACCCAGGTCGAGAACATGATCATGCCGCCGTCCGCGAACGGCGTGAAGGTCATCTCGATCGGCATGTTCACCCCGGGCAACGCCCCGGTCGTGTGGCGCGGCCCGATGCTGCACCGCGCGCTCCAGCAGTTCCTCGCGGACGTGTACTGGGGCGACCTGGACGTCCTGCTGCTCGACCTGCCGCCCGGCACCGGCGACATCGCCATCTCGGTGGCGCAGCTCGTGCCGAACGCCGAGATCCTCGTCGTGACGACGCCTCAGCAGGCGGCGGCCGAGGTCGCCGAGCGGGCGGGCTCCATCGCCGTGCAGACGCACCAGAAGATCGTGGGCGTCGTCGAGAACATGGCCGGACTGCCCTGCCCGCACTGCGGCGAGATGGTCGACGTGTTCGGCACGGGCGGCGGACAGTCGGTCGCCGACGGCCTGACCCGCACGACCGGCGCCACGGTCCCGGTGCTCGGCTCCATCCCGATCGACGTCCGGCTGCGCGAGGGCGGCGACGAGGGCCGCCCGGTGGTCCTGACCGACCCGGAGTCCCCGGCGGGCGCGGCCCTGCGCTCGATCGCGGGCAAGCTGGGCGGCCGGCAGCGCGGCCTGTCGGGCCTGTCGCTGGGGATCACCCCGCGCAACAAGTTCTAGGCCGGTCCCACCGACGGCGCCGGGGCGCCCTCCCGGTCGTGGAGGGCGCCCCGGCGTCGTCGTACCTCCTTGCTTGCCCGCCCGGCCCCTGGCCGCGGCGGGGTCAGGCGTACGAGGCGATGTCCTTGATCACGGCGAAACCCAGCCCGTAGGCGCTCATGCCCCGGCCGTACGCCCCGACGTGGACGCCCTGCTGGGTGGAGCCGGCCAGTACCCAGCCGAACTCGGACTCTCGGTAGTGGAACGGGGTCGGCACCCCGTCCACGGGCAGCGACAGCGAGGACCACTCGGGGCCCTCCAGGTCGTCCGCGAGCGCCCAGGCCGTCTCCGTCTGCTGGTCGAGCCAGTCGTCCCGCAGCGAGTGGTCGATCTGCCCCGGCCAGGTGAAGGACAGCAGCCCGACCCCGGCGAGCCACGCGGCGGAGGAGACCGAGGTGGCCTCCAGATGGCCGGTGCCGTCCGCGCTGCGCCGCCCCGGGTGGGCGGCGACGGTGATGACCACCGCGAAGCGCTCCTTGTCCTGCGTACCCTCGTTCGCGTTCAGTACGGAGGGCTCGTCGCCGTGCCCGATCGAACCGTGCTCGACGGCCCCGTCGGCCGCCGAACCGACCTGCATCAGCCAGCGCGGTCCCGTGAACGCCTCGTCCAGGCCGTACCACGGGAAGGGCGCCAGCAGGAAGCCGTCCACCGTGCGCCGTGCGGACGGAACCTGCTGCTTTCCGTCCGCTGCCGGCGCCTGTGCGACCGCCCCGCTTGTCGTCTCCATGTGCCCGACGCCTCCCTCGTTCTCGTCGGACCGGGGCGGCCCGCCCCCCTTCGGGCGCACTCGTCCGGTCCGCACAACAACTCGGCAGCATAGCCACACCGCTGTGAGCAGCCGGGAAACCGCTCGCGCGTGGGGCGTCAGGACCTCCCCTATCAGGGGGTTGCGCACCGCCGGGCGGAGTATGAGACGCGTCACGTACGGCGGTACGACGAACGCCGCCCCTCGCGTCGGAGGGACGGCGTCGTGCTGCGCCCGGGGGCCCGGGTGGGGGCCGGTGACGTGCGACGGGTCAGGTGGCGTCCGCGTCGAAGGGCGGACGCTCCTCGACCGCGGTCTCCGGCTTCTTCGTCATGTCGATGCGTCCGCCGGAGGAGTCCGACGACGCGGCGGCGGCGACCGAGGAGGAGTCCGACTCACGGCCGTGGACCGAGTCGGTGATCTCGGCCATCTCCTTCTTCAGGTCGAAGCTGCTGCGGATCTCCTTGAGGCCCAGTTCGTCGTTGTCCAGCTGCTTGCGGATGAACGTCCTGGGATTCAGGTCCTCGAACTCGAAGTCCTTGAACTCGGGGCCGAGTTCGTTGCGGATGTCCTGCTTGGCGCCCTCAGAGAACTCCCGGATCTTCCGGATCGTGCGCATCACGTCCTGGATGACCTTCGGAAGCTTGTCGGGACCGAAGACGAGCACAGCGAGCACGACGAGCGTCACCAGCTCGAGCGGTCCTATGTCATTGAACACCTGAAGCTCCTTGCGATGTCCTCGGTCCTGGGCGGTCAGCGCGAGTCTTTCCGTGGTCCGAGCCGGGTCCACGGTACCCGGCGATCCCGCCCGACCGGTACTGTCCAGCGCCCCCCACGTCCACCGGAACGGCCTGTTTCCCCATTGTTTGCCTTGTGCGGAGGGGATCGGGTCCCGTTCTGTGACCTATCTGGCACATCCGGCGGATCCGGCGGATCCGCCGGATCCGTTCCGGCCCGGCGCCGCGCGTGCGCGCCGGAGCCGGGCCGTCCCAGCTTGTCAGCCGCTGTCCGAGGAGCCTAGGACGAGGGTCACCGTCCGGCTCCTGCCGTCCCGCGTGAGGGTGAGTCTCAGGCTGTCGCCGGGTCGGTGCGCCCGGGTACGGACGATCAGCTCCTTGCCGGTGTGCACCGCCGTCCCGTCCACGGCGGTGACGACGTCCCCGGGCTCGATGCCGGCCCGGTCGCCGGGGCCGCCCGCGACGACCGCGCCGGAGCCCGTGCCGACGCGGGCACCGTCGCCCGCGTACGCCATGTCGAGGGTGATGCCGATGACCGGGTGGGTGGCGTGGCCGGTGTTGATCAGTTCCTCGGCGACGCGCCTGGCCTGGTTGACCGGGATGGCGAACCCGAGCCCTATCGACCCCGCCTGGCCGCCCGCCGGGCTCGACCCGTCGTCCGCCGCGCGCATCGCGGAGTTGACGCCGACGACACGCGCCTCCGCGTCGAGCAGCGGGCCGCCGGAGTTGCCCGGGTTGATGGGGGCGTCGGTCTGGAGCGCGTCGACGTACGACACCTCGCCGCCCTCGCTCTCGTCGCCCCCGGCCGTGATGGGCCGGTTCTTGGCGCTGATGATGCCGGAGGTGACCGTGCCCGCCAGGTCGAAGGGGGCGCCGATCGCGACCACCGGGTCGCCCACGCGCACGTTGTCGGAGTTGCCGAGCGGCATGGGCGTGAGGCCGTCGACGCCGGTCACCTTCACGACGGCGAGGTCGTAGCCGCTGTCCCGGCCGACCACCTCGGCCCTCACGGTCCTGCCGCCGTCGAAGGTCGCCTCGATCTCGCCGTCGGAACCGGCCGGTTCGACGACGTGGTTGTTCGTGAGGATGTCGCCCTCGGCGTCGAGGACGAACCCGGTGCCCGTGTCCTGCTCCTGGTCGCCCGACACGTGCAGCGTCACCACGCTGGGCAGGGCGCGCGCCGCGATCGCCGCCACACCGGCGGCCGGCCGCCCGGCGGGCTCGCGGGGCGCCTGCGGCAGCGAGACGTCCGTGTGGCGCGCTTGCCTGTCGAGGTGGATCCCGACGAAGCCGCCCACGCCCCCGGACACCAGGGCGAGCACGACGGCACCGACGGCGAGGCCGCGCCCGGCCCGCCGGACGGGCGCCGACCGGTGCTCCGGGGGGACGGCACCGGCCAGGGGCACCGGCGACCAGGGGTCGTAACGGGCCCACGGGTCGGGTGCCGCGTCGACGGCGGCCGACGGCACCGGGGGCCCGTCGGCCGGCGCGTGCCGCGCGGGGACGCCGGCGACGGTGGCCGCGTCGTGCACCTCATGGCCGCCGGACCCCGGACTCGCCTGAGCCGGGGGCGGGTTGAAGGGCGGCGCGGCGGCCGGCACCGGGCCGGGCGCGCCGCCCTGCTGCGGGAAGGGCGCCCGGGGCACCCCCGGGTGCTGCACGGGCGGTGCGGGGGCCCAGGGGCCCGGGTTCCCGTACGGCGGGGTGCTGTAGTGATCGGGTTCGTGCAGCGGCCGGGTGCGCTGCGCGGGCGGTGCGACGACGTCGCGCGGGGCACCGGCCGGGGGTTCACCGGGGCCGACCGACGAGGACCCGGCACGGGCGGCCGGAACGGTCACGGGGGCGGGCGGCACGGCGGGGGCGGACGGCACGGGCGGCCCGGCGGGGGTCGTCGTGACGGGCGGAGCCGGCGTCTGGAGGGCGAAGTCACCGTCCGCGGAGCCCACTTCGGCACGCGCCCGGACGTCGCGGTCGTCGGCGCCGTCCGCATCCGCTGCCTGGGCGGAGGCGACATCACCGGCGGAGGACCGGACGTCGGCGGGCGACCCGGCCTGCCGGTCCTCGGCGCCGTCCGCACCCGCTGCCGGGACGGAGGCGACATCACCGGCGGAGGACCGAACGTCGGCAGGCGACCCGGCCTTCCGGTCCTCGGCGCCGTCCGCGCTCACCGCCGGGGCGGACGCGACTTCGCCCACCGAGGACGGAACGTCGGCACGCGCCCGGACGCCGAGGTCGTCCGCGCCGTCCGCATCCGCTGCCGGGACGGAGGCGACGTCACCGGCGGAGGACCGAACGTCGGCGGGCGACCCGGCCTGCCGGTCCTCGGCGCCGTCCGCATCCGCTGCCTGGACGGAGGCGACATCACCGGCGGAGGACCGAACGTCGGCGGGCGACCCGGCCTGCCGGTCCTCGGCGCCGTCCGCGCTCACCGCCGGGTCGGACGCGACATCGCCCACCGAGGACGGAACGTCGCCATGCGCCCGGACCCCGTGGTCCTCCGCGCCCACCGCCGGGTCGGACCCCAAGTCACCGGCCTGAGAAAGAACTTCGGCACGCGACACCGCCCCGCGGTCACCCCGCACGCCCCTGTCCGCCTCGAAGTCCCCTCCCGGGGGCGCCACTTCGGCGTGCTGCCGGACCTCACCGCCGGAAGCGCGCCCCGCGCCCACCGCGTCCACCGGACCCGCGCCGTCACCCGCACCCTCACCCGCGGCCGCCGCCGTGCGGTCCGTTCCGTTCGGGTCGTGGGCAGCCGTTCCGGTGTCGTCCGGGTCGGTCCGGTCGTCCGTGCCCCGCGGTCGCGCCAGTTCGAAGTCGCCCTGCGTGTCCGCGTGTTCGGGTGCGGCGGACCGCGTCGTGTCCTGCGGCGCCGCGGGTGGGACCGCAGGTGGCGTCGGTGGTTCGGCCGGCCCCGCCTCGCCCGCGGGCGTCTGCGGCCGGGGCCTGCTCCACCACTTCGCCTTCGGCGGCTTCCCCTCGTTCATGCTCTCCCCACAGCTCGCCGCACCCACCACGCCCGGTGGCGGCGATTCGTCGACTCCGCGCCGGGACAGAGGTCCTGGGCGCGCCCCACCCGGGGATTCAACCAGGTTCGGCGACGGTCGCGGGCTGCCGTCCGGTCAGGGCGTGGGGCGCGAGGAGGCCGCGGTGACGGCCGCGAGGGAGGAGACGTACGCGGGGTCGTCCGCCGGTGTCGGAAGCAGACCGGGCCCCGTGGCCACCCGGCCCGGGTACCACGCGGTGTCGGTCACCGGCGGTGCCGGGGCGAAGGGGCGTATGAGCGGGGACATGGCGGCGGCGCCGGCCGCGACCTGGGGGGCCAGGGCGGACAGGGCGTCCCGGTCGCGGGCGGAGGGCTGGGCCGGCAGGCCCGGCAGCAGGGGTGCCGAGATGCTGTCGAGCGCCATCGGGAAGTCCCCGAACGAGCGACGCCCCTGGGCGAACATCGGGGCGCCCGCACGCCTGCGCTGGTTCTCGGCGAGCGCGGAACCGGTGCCCCGGCCGCTGGCCGGGGTGATGTTGCTGCCGCCGCGGGCGTCCGTGACCGTGTCGGCCGGGACGCTCGCGGTCATGCCGCCGAGGGCGATCGCGGCGAGCGAGACCGCGCCGGCCGCGACGAACGCGAACCGCATGCCCCGCGAGGTCGACCGCTCGGACTCGCGCCCCACGTGGTGGATGCGGAAGCCGGGGTCGGACGCCCCGGCGTCGCGGTCGTCGTGCCGGGCGGGCCGCGCGGCGTGCGGGGAGACGGGGGCGTAGTCGAAGGCGAACGGCTCGCCCGGCTTCACGCCGAACCCCGCGGAGCGCCGGGAGAAGACCCCGGGAAACCCGGCGTCGGGGGTCGGCGGACCGTCGTCGGGGTCGCCTCCGCCGGGAAGTCCCTGAAGGCGTGCCAGGAAGCTCTCGGAGGGCGGCGGCGGGGCGACCTCGGCGAAGACGTTCTTCAGCCGGCGCTGGGCGTCCACCTCTGCCCGGCACTTGGGGCACGTCGCGACGTGCGCGAGGACACGGTCGCGGGAGTCGTGACCGAGTTCTCCGTCCACCAGGGCGGAAAGGCGGTCACCGAGATGCTGCTCTGCGAGGTGTCCTTCAACGGGTTTGGGCCAGGATGCACTCACGCGGTAGCGCCCCCTCCCCCCAGCGCCGGAATACGGGCCGTGAACGAGCGCCGCTCGGCCCTGGCCTCGGGAGAACGGTGGGCCAGTGCCTTGCGGAGCTGCGAACGGCCGCGATGGATCCGGGAACGGACCGTGCCGAGCTTGACGCCGAGGGTCGCCGCGATCTCCTCGTACGAGAGACCCTCGATGTCGCACAGGACGACCGCGGCGCGGAACTCCGGGGCGAGGGTGTCGAGGGCCTGCTGCACGTCCGCGTCGAAGTGGGCGTCGTGGAAGAGCTGTTGGGGCGTGGGCTCACGGCTGGCCAGGCGCTCGGCCGCGTCGTCGCCGAGGGCGTCGAAGCGGATGCGCTGCTTTCGCCGGACCATGTCCAGGAAGAGGTTGGTGGTGATGCGGTGCAGCCAGCCCTCAAACGTGCCCGGGGTGTACGTCGACAGGGAGCGGAACACCCGGACGAAGACTTCCTGGGTCAGGTCCTCGGCGTCGTGCTGGTTGCCGGTGAGGCGGTAGGCCAGGCGGTAGACGCGGCCACTGTGGGTGCTGACGATCTCCTCCCAGGTGGGCGGAGTCCATGCCTGCCCGTCCGCGTCGGTGGAGAAGGTCGCGGTCTGGGTGGGGCTGGGGTCAGCAGCGGTGTCGGTCACGGATTTCGGCCTGCCCGACGATCCGAGAAAGCGCCGGAGCACTCCTCCCCGATCCTCATGCGCGGCCGCACCTCCCCTGTCGGCTCTGGTGGTGTCCAGTGGAGCCCCTACCATAGCCACCTCGCCCGTTAGCTCCGGATAAGCGGTTTTACGAGAATTTGATACGCGCAGGCCCGCCTGGTGCGGATGCGTCGGCAGTTGCTCGACGGTCTGTTCCACCTGCTCCCCCGGGTCGCTCGTCTCTCTCCTTCAAACGACCAGTCCCATCAGTGGGTTCCCGACTCCAACGGATACAGTCACGCCCAGGCAACCACGGGGCAAGGAGAGGGTCATTACCGGCAACCGGCAGACGGGCTGGGCGTTCGCCGACGCCTATGTCGCCGAGGACGACGCGGTGCTGTGGTCCCGCGAGCGCGCTCGGGCGGCCGGGCTGCGCTCGGTGTCCCCCGGCACGGGCGCGGCCCTGCGTCTGCTCGCCTCGGCCGTGGACGCGAAGGCGGTCGCGGAGATCGGCACCGGCACCGGCGTCTCGGGGATCCATCTGCTGCACGGCATGCGGCCGGACGGGGTGCTGACCACCGTCGACCACGAGCCGGAGCACCAGCAGTTCGCCCGGCAGGCGTTCCGCGCGGCCGGGTTCGCCAGCAACCGGGCCCGCTTCATCCCGGGCCGCGCCCTGGACGTCCTGCCGCGCCTCGCGGACTCGGGCTACGACCTGGTGTTCTGCGACGGCGACCGCTCGGAGTTCCTCGACTATCTCGCTGAATCGTTGCGCCTGCTGAGGCCCGGCGGAATCGTCGTGTTCGAGGGCGTGTTCGCACACGGCCGCACCATGGACTCCGGTCCGCAGCCCACCGAGGTGGTGCGGCTGCGGGAGCTGCTGCGGACGGTGCGCGAGACGCAGGAGCTGGCCCCGTCGCTGCTGCCGGTGGGCGACGGCCTGCTGTGCGCCGTCAAACGCTGAGCACGCGACGGCGGATGGGCCGGCGGCGGAAAAGGACGACCGCGAAAAAAAGCGGCTGCCCCGGCCGCGAAGACGCCGGGGCAGCCGAAAGGCTGTTGGTCGCAGCGCGTCAGCCGACGACCTTCTTGAGGGCGTCGCCGAGCGCGTCGGCCTCGTCCGGGGTCAGCTCGACGACGAGCCGACCGCCGCCTTCGAGCGGAACGCGCATGACGATGCCCCGCCCCTCCTTTGTCACCTCGAGCGGGCCATCGCCCGTCCGCGGCTTCATGGCCGCCATGCTCGTTCCCCTTCCTGAAACCAGCTCACGTCAGCCGACAGCCCACGAAGGGCACGCACCGTCCTTGGTGATGGCACGCGGCACCGGCATCGAACACATTGCTTCTAAGCCATTATCCCGCATCAGCGCACCCGATGACCAACGTCGGTCTGCATCGCTTGGGCAACGCACGCGAGCAAAACGACTCAATTCGCCGATGTGACTGCGATACTTCGCCGCCCCGCCACGGCGCGGCACCGGAAATCGGCCCGGAATTCTTTGACGCAGGTCACACGACCGACGCCGCGCACCGTCGGCGATCTCCGCCATGCTGTGCTGAGTACGCGGGCGTACCGGTCGGTACGTCCCGCACCCGACGCCGCGGCGCGACGGTCCGCTCACGATCCGTCACGGCGCGCGGCACGCGAACGCGGCGCCGCCGCGGCACGACACCGGAGGGACACCCATGGCCGACACCGTGCTCTACGAAGTGGCAGACGGGCTCGCGACGATCACCCTGAACCGTCCCGACGCGATGAACGCGCTGGACGTCGCGACCAAGGTCGCCCTGCGCGACGCGGTGCGGGCGGCGGCGGACGACGACGCCGTGCGGGCGGTGCTGCTGACCGCCGCCGGGGACCGGGCGTTCTGCGTGGGCCAGGACCTCAAGGAGCACGTCGGGCTGCTCGCCTCCGACCGCGAGAGCGGCGAGGGGCGCACGATGACCACGGTGCGCGAGCACTACAACCCCATCGTCGAGGCCATCGCCGGCATGCCGAAGCCGGTGGTCGCGGGCGTCAACGGCGTTGCCGCGGGCGCCGGTTTCGGGTTCGCCCTCGCCGCCGACCACCGCGTGGTGGCGGACACCGCCTCGTTCAACACCTCGTTCGCCGGTGTGGGCCTGACCGCCGACTCCGGCATCTCGTGGACGCTGCCGCGGGTGGTCGGACCGGGCCGGGCCACCGACCTGCTGCTGTTCCCGCGCGGCATCACGGCCGCGGAGGCGCTCGGGCTCGGGATCGCCGACCGCGTGGTGCCGGCCGCCGAACTGCGCGCGGAGGCCGAGCGGACGGCGCGGAAGCTGGCGGCGGGGCCGACGGTCGCGTACGCGGCGATCAAGGAGGCGGTGTCCTTCGGGCTGTCCCACTCGCTGGCGGAGACGCTGGAGAAGGAGGACGAGCTCCAGACCCGGGCCGGCGCCTCCGAGGACCACACGGCCGCCGTCCGGGCCTTCGTCAACAAGGAGAAGCCGGTCTTCCGGGGCCGCTGAGGCCCGTGTCGCACCCGGCCGGGCGCCGCGCGGTCAGCCCCGGCGGGCCGCGCAGCCGGCGAGGTGGTCGTCGACCAGGCCGCACGCCTGCATCAGCGCGTACGCCGTGGTCGGTCCCACGAAGCGCAGGCCCCGCTTCTTCAGCGCCTTGGACAGTGCCGTCGACTCCGGGGTGACCGCCGGGACGTCCCCGAGGGTGCGCGGGGCCGGGCGGAGCGCCGGGTCGGGGGCGTACGACCAGACGAACGCGTCGAGTTCGTCCGGCGCCCAGTCGGCCAGTACGCGCGCGTTGGCCATCGTCGCGTCGACCTTGGCGCGGTTGCGGATGATGCCGGGGTCGGCGAGCAGCCGTTCGCGGTCGGCGTCGGTGAACGCGGCCACCGCGTCGATCCTGAAGTCGGCGAAGGCGGCGCGGAAGGTCTTCCGGCGGCGCAGGATGGTGATCCACGACAGGCCGGACTGGAACGCCTCCAGGCTGAGCCGTTCGAAGAGGGCGTCGTCGCCGTGGACGGGCCGGCCCCACTCCTCGTCGTGGTAGGCGACGTAGTCCTCGGTGGAGAGGGCCCACGGGCAGCGCGGGACGCCGTCCGGGCCGGCGAGCGCGGAGCCGTCGGTCATCGCTGTTCGTCCTGCTGTTCGGGCTTGGTCATGGGGACGCGGGCGGCGCGCGCACCGGCCAGTTCGGACTCCAGGTCGGCGATGCGGGCGTCGCGCTCGGCGAGTTCGGCGCCGAGCCGGTTGAGGACGTCGTCGACGTCGGCCATCCGGTAGCCGCGCGCGGCCAGCGGGAAGCGGACCTCGTCCACGTCGGCGTGGTCGACCGGGCGGTCGGCCGGCAGCGGGTCGTGGAGCCGCTCGGGCGTGGCCTCGGGGAGCGGGCCGCTCTCGCCGCCGCCCACCACCGCGAGGGTCACCGCGGCCACCACGACCGCGAGCGCGACGACCAGGAACAGGAACATAACCATCGCTGAGGTCTCCCGAATGCGGGTGTGTCGGTGGTGACGGGACCCGGTGTGCGCTGCCGCGCCCGCGGAGCCCGCTGTGTCAGGGTCCGATCGTGCCATGCGAGTCTGGCAGTCAGGGCCGCGGACGGCCGAAGACCGGCAGGTACCAGGAGAGGTTCACAGGGGATGCTCAGGCTGGGCAGGCGGGAGTTCGACCCGCGCGAACGGGTGGTCATGGCGATCGTGAACCGGACCCCCGACTCCTTCTACGACCGGGGCGCGACCTTCCGCGACGAGCCGGCCCTGGCGCGGGTGGAGCAGGCGGTGGCGGAGGGCGCGGCCGTCGTCGACATCGGCGGGGTGAAGGCCGGCCCCGGCGACGAGGTGTCGGCCGACGAGGAGGCCCGGCGCACGGTCGGTTTCGTGGCGGAGGTGCGGCGCCGCTTCCCCGACGTCGTGATCAGCGTGGACACCTGGCGTGCCGAGGTCGGCGAGGCCGTGTGCGAGGCGGGCGCCGACGTGCTCAACGACGCCTGGGGCGGCGCCGATCCGCGCCTCGCGGAGGTCGCGGCCCGCTACCGGGTGGGGCTGGTGTGCACGCACGCGGGCGGCGCGGAACCGCGGACCCGGCCGCACCGGGTCACGTACGACGACGTCATGGCGGACGTCCTGACGGTCACCGTGGGGCTGGCCGAGCGCGCGGTGGCCCTGGGGGTGCCCCGCGAGTCGGTGATGATCGACCCCGGGCACGACTTCGGCAAGAACACCCGGCACAGCCTGGAGGCCACGCGCCGCCTCGACGAGATGGTGGCGACGGGCTGGCCGGTGCTGGTGTCGCTGTCCAACAAGGACTTCGTCGGCGAGACGCTGGACCGCCCGGTGAAGGAGCGGCTGGTCGGCACGCTGGCGACGACCGCGGTCTCCGCCTGGCTCGGTGCGCAGGTGTACCGGGTGCACGAGGTCGCCGAGACCCGGCAGGTGCTGGACATGGTGTCGTCCATCGCGGGCCACCGGCCGCCGGCCGTCGCCCGCCGCGGCCTGGCCTGAGCCCGCCGCGGGAACGCCCGTCGTCCGCGGCGACGGCGGGGCACGGCCGTCGGGCCGTGTCCCGCCCGGCCGTCAGCGGCCGGCCTCCTTGGAGACCAGCGCGACGGCCTCGTCCACGTCGTCCGTGACGTGGAACAGCAGCAGGTCCTTCTCCGCGGCCTTGCCCTGGGCGACCAGGGTGTTCCTGAGCCAGTCGACGAGACCGCCCCAGTACGCGCTGCCGAGCAGCACGATCGGGAACTGGGTGACCTTCTGCGTCTGGACCAGGGTCAGCGCCTCGAAGAGTTCGTCGAGGGTGCCCAGTCCGCCCGGCAGGACCACGAAGCCCTGGGCGTACTTGACGAACATCATCTTCCGCACGAAGAAGTAGCGGAAGTTCAGGCCGATGTCGACGTACTGGTTCAGGCCCTGCTCAAAGGGCAGTTCGATGCCGAGGCCGACCGAGACGCCCTTCGCCTCGCAGGCGCCGCGGTTGGCCGCCTCCATCGCGCCGGGTCCGCCGCCCGTGATGACGGCGAAGCCCGCCTCGACCAGGCCGCGGCCCAGCCGGACTCCCGCGTCGTACTCCGGCGAGTCGACCGGCGTGCGCGCCGAGCCGAACACGCTGATCGCCGCCGGGAGTTCGGCGAGGGTGCCGAAGCCCTCGATGAACTCGGACTGGATGCGCAGGACCCGCCAGGGGTCGGTGTGCACCCAGTCGGACGGGCCGCCCGCGTCCAGCAGCCGCTGGTCCGTGGTGCTCGCCTGTACCTGGCCCCGCCTGCGCAGGACCGGTCCGAGGCGCTGTTCGTCCGGCGGCTGCTTCTTGCCTTCCGGATTGCCGGTCGCCATGTGCGCTCCCTCCGTTCGGTGCCTCTCCGGCTCGATCGGCCGGGGCCGAGAGCGCGGGGAGGCGTCTTTCCACCTCAGCGTAGGTCTACGCGGGTTACGGCGGGGGGACCTGCGCGTGTCCGGTGTGCGAGCGGCACACCGGACGCGCCCGTCGGGCGGGTCGTGGCGTCAGGAGGTCAGCCACTTCCGCAGGCGCTTCTCGCACGCCAGGATCTTCGAGGTGTCCACGTGCTCGTCGCGCTTGTGCGCCAAGTGCGGGTTGCCGGGGCCGTAGTTCACCGCGGGGACGCCGAGGGCGCTGAAGCGGGAGACGTCGGTCCAGCCGAACTTGGGCTGCGGCACACCGCCCACGGCGTCGACGAAGGCCGCCGCCGCGGGGTGGGACAGGCCGGGCATGGCGGCCCCGCTGTGGTCGTCCACGACGAACTCCGCGATGTCGCAGCCGGCGAACACCTCGCGCACGTGGGCGAGCGCCTCGGCCTCCGAACGGTCGGGCGCGTAGCGGAAGTTGACGGTGACGACGCACTCGTCGGGGATCACGTTGCCGGCGACGCCGCCGGAGACGGCGACCGCGTTGAGGCCCTCGCGGTACTCCAGTCCGTCGACGACGGGGCGGCGCGGCTCGTAGGCGGCGAGCCTGGCGAGGATCGGGGCAGCCGCGTGGATCGCGTTGGAGCCCATCCAGGAGCGCGCCGAGTGGGCCCGCTCGCCGGTCGTCCTCAGCAGGACCCGCAGGGTGCCCTGGCAGCCGCCCTCGACCTGGCCGTCGGAGGGTTCGAGAAGGACGGCGAAGTCGCCCGCCAGCCAGTCGGGGTGGGCCTCGGCCACGTGCCGCAGGCCGTTCAGCTCCGCGGCGACCTCCTCGTTGTCGTAGAACACGAAGGTCAGGTCGCGGTTGGGCTCGGGCACGGTGGCCGCGATGCGGAGCTGGACCGCGACGCCGGACTTCATGTCGCAGGTGCCGCAGCCCCAGAGCAGACCGTCGTCGTCGAGCCGCGAGGGGACGTTGTCCGCGATCGGCACGGTGTCGATGTGCCCGGCGAGGATCACCCGCTCGGCCCGGCCGAGGTGGGTGCGCGCCACGACGTTGTTGCCGTGCCGGTCGACCGTCAGGTGCGGGAGGGTGCGCAGCGCGGCCTCGACCGCGTCGGCGAGCGGCTTCTCGGTGCCGCTCTCCGAGGGGAAGTCGACGAGTCGCGCGGTGAGCCGCGCCGCGTTCAGCGTGAGGTCAAGCGGGGTGTCGGCCATGCTCCCGACCCTAACCCGGGCCCGCGGACGCCGGGTCCGGGCACAGCGGCCGCACGGGACACGCCAGTCCCGGGAACCTCCAGTACCTTGTACGCGTGCCAGAGCCGTCCCCCACCCCCAAGCGCCGCGGCCGTCTCCTTCGTGCCGCGGCGGCGCTCGTCGTCCTGCTCGCCGTCGCGGGCTATCTCGCGGTGCAGTACCTGACGGGCGGCACCGATTTGCACGGCTGCGAGGTCGTCTCCGGGAACGGGGACGACGCGTCGTACACGTTCACGCCGGAGCAGGCGGTGAACGCGGCGACGATCACCGCTGTCGGCACCGACCGGGGCCTGCCCGAGCGGGCGGTGACGATCGCGCTGGCGACGTCGCTCCAGGAGTCGGGGCTGCGCAACATCCGGCACGGGGACCTGGACTCGCTGGGGCTGTTCCAGCAGCGCCCGTCGCAGGGCTGGGGCACGAAGAAGCAGATCCTGGACCCGACGTACGCGGCGGGCGTCTTCTACGAGCACTTGGAGAAGGTGCCGGACTACGCGACGCTCCCGCTCACCGAGGCGGCGCAGCGCGTGCAGCGCAGCGGCTACCCGGAGGCGTACGCGAAGCACGAGCCGGACGCGAAGCTGCTGGCCGCCGCGCTGACCGGGCAGGCCGCGGCCACGCTCACCTGCGACGGCCGCACCACGACCACCGAGGCGGCGGCGGCGAGCCCCGACGCCGTGCGGGCGGCCCTGGTACGGGACTTCGGGCAGAGCGTGCTCGCCGAGGCGGCCGACGCCGACGCCAAGTCCGGTGCTTCGGAGGGCAGTTCGGACACCCAACTCAGCGACAGCTCGGGCACGGGGACCGCGGGGCGGACGGTGACGCTGCCGGTGACCGCCGCCGGGGGTGCCGGCACGCACCGCACGACCGCCGAGCGCGGCTGGCAGCTGGCGTCCTGGGCGGTGGCCAACTCCTCGGCCCTGCACATCGAACAGGTCACCTACGCGGGCCGCCGCTGGACCGCGGGCAACACGGACAGCACGTGGCGCGACGTGGGCACGAAGGCCGCGGACGACGGCAAGGACGGCTCCGCCGCGACCGGTTCCGAGGTCGTCATCCTCACCGGCCGCTAGGCGCCGCCGCCCCCGGCCGGGTCCGCGAGGTCCGGGCGTCCGCCGCCGCGACCCGAGCAGCCGTACGGCCGGTCACCCGTGCGGGTAACGCGGGCCCCGCGGCGCGGTGTTCGCGGGCGTCCGCCGGAGGGGGTCCCCCGCGATCACCCGACGCCCTTACGGACAAAGGGATTCCGCCCCCCTCGTCGGCACCGGCCCCGTCGCCCCTTTGCCCGTTTTTATCCACAGCGGATAATGCGACGCATTACCAACTCTTTGCGTTCGGCCGCCGCAACCTTCGCGGACTTCGAGCGGTAGTCACTGCGTCCGAGCCCGGACGGCGGGACCTCACGAGGAGCCGCCGACACCAACTCCGGTGCAGGACAGCACCGTTCATCGTTCTCTCCCGTCGAAGGAGCACCATGTCCCTCCCCCTGACCCGCCGGATCGCCCGTGCCGCGCTGCTCATCGCAGCGGGGGCGGCGCCCGTGGTCGGAGCGGCCGGCGCCGCCGGTGCGGCCGAGCTGCCGGCCGCCCCGAACCTCGGCGGCCTGACCGCCCTGGACGGGGCGAACGTCGGCAACACCCTGGACGGGGCGGCGCAGCACGCCACCGGCGTGGCGGGCGACACCGGTGGCCGGACGGTCGAGAAGGCCGTGCCGGCCGCAGGCAAGACCGGCGGAGGGGTCGTCAAGAAGGCCACCCCCGCGGCCCAGAAGACCGCCGGCGAGGCCGCGGGGTCCGCCGGGGACATCCTCGGGGACACCGCGAAGACCGCGACCAAGGGCGGCCTGCCCACCGACGCGCTGACCAAGGGCGGCGCCCCCGCCGCCGGCCTGCCCGTCAAGGGCCTGCCCCTCGGCTGACGCGACACCCGCACGGCACAACGGCACTTCACGACGCAGTTCCCGGCGATGGTGTTCCTGCTGCTGTGGGGGCTGCCGTTCCTCGTCGAGTCGCAGGGGCTCAGCCGCGGTACCGCGG
>NZ_JBIBHJ010000015.1:0-267823 GCF_042956945.1 Streptomyces sp. NPDC008150
GTCGCCTCCCTCAACTACCTCCTCACCTCCCACGTCTGGCGCCAGGACCACAACGGCTTCTCCCACCAGGACCCCGGCTTCGTCGACCACGTCCTCAACAAGAGCCCCGAGGTCGTCCGCGTCTACCTCCCCCCGGACACCAACACCCTGCTCTCCGTCGCCGACCACGCCCTGCGCAGCCGCGACTACGTCAACGTGATCGTCGCGGGCAAACAGCCCTGCTTCGACTGGCTCACCATGGAAGAGGCCCGCGCCCACTGCGCCCGCGGCGCCGGCGTGTGGCAGTGGGCCGGCACCGAGAACCGCACCGGGAACAGCAGCGGGAGCGGTACCGGGAACGGCGGCCCCGACGTCGTCCTGGCTTGCGCGGGCGACGTGCCCACCCAGGAGGTCCTCGCCGCCGCGCAGCTGCTGCGCGAGCACCTGCCGCACCTGTCGGTGCGGGTGGTGAACGTGGTCGACATGACCCGGCTGCTGCCGCAGGGCGAACACCCGCACGGAATGAGCGAGTTCGAGTACGACGGGCTGTTCACCCCCGACCGGCCCGTGATCTTCGCCTACCACGGCTACCCCTGGCTCATCCACCGCCTCGCCTACCGCCGCAACGGGCACCACAACCTCCACGTCCGCGGCTACAAGGAGTCCGGCACCACCACCACGCCCTTCGACATGGTCGTCCGCAACGACCTCGACCGCTACCGCCTCGTCATGGACGTCATCGACCGCGTCCCCGGCCTCGCCGTCCGCGCCGCCGGCGTCCGCCAGCACATGGCCGACACCCGCACCCGCCACCACGCCTGGATCCGCGAACACGGCACCGACCTCCCCGAAGTCGCCGACTGGACCTGGAACGGCTGACCAGATACGTACACGCGTACGGCCTGCTCGTTCCGCCGCATCCGTCGTACGGATTCCGTGTCGGTCCGGGGTCGTCCGGGTACGCGGGGGCCACCCCCGAAAGACGAGGGTCACCCCCACGAAAGATCTGGAGAGGACATGCAGCGAGGCAGTGACCGGCTGAGCGTGCACCGGGACGACGAGATGAAGCACGAACTGCGGGGCCTGCTCGGGTCCGGGCACCCCACGCGGTCCGCCGGGTGGCACGACCCCGAGCCGACGGCGGACGACGACCCGGAGGTGGCCGGCGGCCCGGTGGCCCCGGGGGACCCGTCCGCGTCGTTCGCCTCCGTGCGCCTCGAACTGGCCCGTGTCCTGACCAGGGGCGCCTTCCCCGCCGGTCCGCGCGAGCTGATCGGCGCCATGCGCCGCGAGCACGCGCCCGACCCCCTGGTGGAGCCGCTGGAGCGGCTGCCCCGGTCGGCGCGCTACGCGAACGTGCAGGAACTGGCCGAGGCGCTGACCGCGTGAGCGCGGACGCGGTACGTCACGTCATGACCGCGGGCGTGGTCGCGGTGCGGCCCGACTCGTCGCTCGTCGAGGCCGCCCAGCTCATGCGCACCCACGACATCGGCGACGTGGTGGTGGCCGACGGCCAGGAGGTCGTCGGCGTCCTCACCGACCGCGACATCGTGGTGCGCACGGTCGCCGAGGGCGTCGACCCGATGACGGTGAGCGTGCGGTCCGTGTGCACGTCACCGGCCCTGCTGGTGGGCCCCGACGACTCGGTGGCCGACGCGGTGGCGCTCATGCGCAAGCACGCCGTGCGCAGGCTGCCCGTCGTGGACGGCGACCTGCCGGTCGGCATGGTGAGCCTCGGCGACCTCGCGGAGGCCCGGGACCCGCACTCGGCGCTGGCCGACATCAGCCGCGCGGAGCCGGACGGGGAGCCGCTCTCCCGTCCCGAGGGGTATCCGGAGCCGCGGCAGGAGCCGTTCCCGGGCGAGACCCCGCCCGGACCGCCGGCACCCGCGCCGACCACGCCGACCACGCCGACCGGCTGACGGGCACGCGCGTACCGCGGTCACCGCGTACGCGAGGAACACGAGAGGAAGGAGGGCACGTCCCATGCGCATCGCATTCCTGACCGCCCCCGAGGGCGTCGAACAGGTCGAGCTGACCGAACCCTGGCAGGCGGTGCTGGACGCCGGGCACGAGCCGGTGCTCGTGTCCACGCAGGAGGGCGAGATCCAGGCGTTCAACCACCTCGACAAGGGCGACACGTTCCCCGTCGACGAGGTCGTGTCGAGCACGTCCGCCGGAACCTTCGCCGGGCTGGTACTGCCCGGCGGTGTCGCCAACCCGGACGCGCTGCGCACCGACGCGGCGGCGGTGGCCTTCGCCGCGGACTTCTTCGCGCGGGGTCTGCCGGTCGCCGCGATCTGCCACGCGCCCTGGACGCTGGTGGAGGCCGACGTGCTGCGCGGCCGGACCCTGACGTCCTGGCCGAGCCTGCGCACCGACATCACCAACGCCGGCGGCAGCTGGGTCGACGAGCAGGTCCACGTCTGCGACCACGGCCCGAACCGGCTGATCACCAGCCGCAGGCCGGACGACCTGAAGGCGTTCTGCGAGACCTTCGTCGCCGAGTTCGCCGCGGGTCCCGCCTGAGATCACCCGCCTCACGCGCAACGCGCGTACGGGGCGCCGGGCAGGTCGCAGACGCTGCCCGGCGCCCCGTACGCGTACCCGCGTCCCGGTCCGCTCAGGTGCCCGTCATGAACTTCGAGTCGACGGTCTCGACGGGCCTCTTCGCGCCGCGCTCACCGGAACGTTCGCGGGCGCCCTCGCGGGTGCGCCCCGCGGCGACCGGGCGGCGGGGGTTGCGCCGCAGGTACTCGCCCTCCAGGGCGGCCATGCGGCTGTTGTGGACCCGCAGTGCGTCGTTCGACCCGTACAGCAGGGTGTCGTGACGGGTGCGGTGGATGGTCTCCAGCTCCTTCATCAGCTGCTGGTCGTCCAGTCGCCCCGGGTCGACTCCGGTCATGGTGTGCCCCGCTCTCGGTGTGCGATGACCTTCCTCCACTGTACGAAGATTCACCGGAACGGACATTCCGGGCACCTCCGGAGTCGGGGGCCCCGCGCCGCGCTCAGCGCGCCCGTTCCACCCTCCGCTCGTCCCACACCGGCTCCTGCGTCTCGCGGACGCGGCCGTCGCTGCCGAAGACCAGATACCGGTCGAAGGCCTTGGCGAACCAGCGGTCGTGGGTGACGGCGAGGACCGTGCCCTCGAACGCCTCCAGCCCCTCCTGGAGCGCCTCCGCGGACTCCAGGTCGAGGTTGTCGGTCGGCTCGTCGAGCAACAGGGCCGTCACGCCCTGGAGTTCGAGGAGCAGGATCTGGAAGCGGGCCTGCTGCCCGCCGGACAGCCGGTCGAAGGGACGCTCGGCCTGTCCGGTCAGCTCGTAGCGGCGCAGCCGGGACATCGCCGCGCCCCGGTCCTGGGCGTGCTCCTTCCAGAGGATGTCCAGGAGGGTGCGGCCCACGAGTTCGGGATGGGCGTGCGTCTGCGCGAAGTGGCCGGGCACGACGCGGGCGCCGAGCTTCCACTGGCCGGTGTGCGCGACGTCCTCCCCGGCGAGGAGCCGCAGGAAGTGCGACTTGCCGGAGCCGTTGGAGCCGAGGACGGCGACCCGCTCCCCCTGGTAGATCTCCAGGTCGAAGGGGTTCATCAGGCCGGTGAGGCCCAACTGCTCCACGGTGACGGCGCGTACGCCGGTGCGGCCGCCCTTGATCCGCATCTTGATGTCCTGCTCGCGCGGCGGCTCGGGCGGCGGGCCCGTCTCCTCGAACTTCCGCAGCCTGGTCTGCGCCGCGGCGTAGCGGGACGCCAACTCGTGGCTGATGGAGGCCGCCTGACGGAGGCTCAGCACCAGTTTCTTCAGCTGGGCGTGCTTCTCGTCCCAGCGGCGCCTCAACTCCTCGAAGCGGGCGAAGCGTTCGCGCCGGGCCTCGTGGTAGGTGGCGAAGCCGCCGCCGTGCACCCAGGCGTCCGCACCGGCCGGACCGGGCTCCACGGAGACGAGCTTCTCGGCGGCGCGGGCGAGCAGTTCGCGGTCGTGGGAGACGAACAGCACCGTCTTGCGGGTCTCCCGCAGCCGCTCCTCCAGCCAGCGCTTGCCGGGTACGTCGAGGTAGTTGTCGGGCTCGTCGAGCAGCAGGACCTCGTCGGTGCCGCGCAGCAGCGCCTCCAGCACGAGCCGCTTCTGCTCGCCGCCGGAGAGGGTGCTCACCTGCCGCCACTGGGCCTTCTCGTACGGGATGCCGAGGGCCGCGACGGTGCACATGTCCCACAGGGTCTCGGACTCGTAGCCGCGGACCTCGGCCCAGTCGGAGAGTGCCTGCGCGTAGCGGAGCTGCGCGGCCTCGTCGTCGACGGTCATCAGCAGGTGCTCGGCCTCGTCGACGGCGCGGGCCGCCTCCTGGATGCGCGGCGGCGCCACCGACACGAGCAGGTCCCGCACGGTCGTCTCGTCGCGCACCGAACCGACGAACTGGCGCATGACGCCGAGGCCGCCGCTGACGGTGACGGTGCCGCCGTGCGGCGCCAGCTCGCCCGAGATCAGCCGCAGCAGGGTCGTCTTGCCCGCCCCGTTGGGTCCGACGAGGGCCACGACGGCCCCCTCTCCCACCCGGAAGGACACGTCGCCCAGCAACGGCCTCCCGTCGGGGAGGACGTATTCGAGGTGCGCGGCTTCCAGATGTCCCATGAGAGCGCATTGTGCGGGGCGGGCGTGCGGACGGGCAATTCGTTATCGGTCCGGCCGGTGCCGCGCACCGCCTCCGCGCGGCCGGTCCCGGACCGTCGCGGCGGCCGGCCGGCGGCTCACTCCGCCGTGTCGAACGGCTGCCCGGCGGGCCCGCCGTCCGCCGCCGGGGCGCCGGACTCGACGGCCGCGCCCGCCCAGGTCAGCGCCTTCCAGCCGTCGTCCGGCGAGCCGTCGAGGATCACCACACCGGTGTTGTCGAGCGGGTGCGCGGCGGCGAAGGCGACGTCGACGTTGTCCGCGCGGGCGGCCGTCCACATCCGTATGGCGGCGCCGTGGCTGACCAGCGCGACGGTCGCCGCACCGCTGCGGGCCGCCTCCGCCACGACGGCGTCGTAGCGGGCCAGCGCCTCGACGCCGTTCTCGCCGCCGGGCATCCGTACGGCGGTGTCGCCGGCGGCCCAGGCGAAGACCACGCGCATGTACGTCTCCCCGGCCTCGCTCTCGCCGGGCAGCTTCTCCAGGTCGCCGGCGATCACCTCGCGGATGCCGTCGCGGACCACGACGTCGAGCGCGCGGGCCGCCGCCAGCGGGGCCGCGGTGAGCTGCGTGCGCACCAGGGTGGAGGCGTAGAGCGCCTCGATGTCCTCGTCCGCGAGGGCCCGCGGGAGGGCGGCGGCCTGCCGGTGTCCGAGGTCGGTCAGACCGGGTCCGGGGAGCGCCGTGTCCAGCAGGTGGTCCACGTTGGAGGGGGTCTGGCCGTGACGGACGAGGAGCAGACGCATGCGCTGCCTTTCTGGAGGGGGAACGGGCGGCCGTCGCGTGTTCCCGCCCGTCCCCGTGCCGCGGCGGGTGCGCTGTCCCGCCAACGTCGTCGGGACCCGGCGGCGCGCCGGGAACAAGAAACGGCCACTTCAGGGTACGCGTCACCCATGAGCCCCGACGTCGACCTCACCGCCCTGAAGCCCGGCCGCCACCTGCTGCGGGACCGGTTCCTGGCCCTGGACCACCGACTCTTCGAGACGGCCGCCACCCGGCACTGGCCCGGCGGCGAGGAGATCCTGCCCCGGCTGAGCAGGAGCGCGAACCACGGTGTGCTGTGGTTCGCGACGGCCGCCGCCCTGGCCGCGAGCCGCACCCCGCGGGCCCGCCGGGCCGCCGCCCGCGGTCTCGCCTCCCTCACCCTGGCCTCGGTCACCATCAACACCCTCGGCAAGCGCAGCGTGCGCCGTGCCCGGCCGGTGCTGGACGCGGTGCCCTCGACCCGCCGTCTGAAGCGGCAGCCGATCACCACGTCGTTCCCGTCCGGGCACGCGGCGTCGGCGGCGGCCTTCGCGGCGGGGGTGGCGCTGGAGTCCCCCGCGTGGGGTGCGGCGGTCGCGCCGGTGGCCGCCTCCGTGGCGCTGTCGCGCGTGTACACGGGCGTGCACTTCCCGAGCGACGTCCTCGCGGGCGCCGCCCTCGGGGTGGGCGCCGCCTACGCGGTGCGGGGCATGGTGCCGACGCGCGCGCAGCTCACGCCGCCGGCCCGGCCGCAGGTGGAGCTGCCCGCGCTGGAGGAGGGCGAGGGCCTGGTCATGGTCGCCAACACCGCGTCCGGCACCTCCGAGCGGGTGCGGGCGCTGCGGGACGCCCTGCCGCGGGCCGAGGTGGTGGAGGCCCCGCCCGAGGAGGTCGCGGCCGAGCTGGAGAAGGCGGCGGCACGCGCGCGCGTCCTGGGTGTCTGCGGCGGCGACGGCACGGTGAACACGGCCGCGGGCGTCGCCCTGAAGCACCGCCTGCCGCTCGCCGTGCTGCCCGGCGGCACCCTCAACCACTTCGCGTACGACCTCGGGGTCGAGGACGCCCGTGACCTGGTGCGCGCCCTGGAGCAGGGCGAGGGCGTCCGCGCGGACGTGGGCCGGTTCACCTCGGACGGGGTGGGCGGCGTCTTCCTCAACACGTTCAGCCTGGGTGTCTACCCGGAGCTGGTGCGCGAGCGGGAGCGCTGGTCCCCCCGCATCGGCGGCTGGCCGGCCGGGGTGGTCGCGGCGCTGCGCGTGCTGCGGGCCGACCGGCACCCGCTGGAGGCGGTCGTGGGCGACGAGACGCGGCCCCTGTGGCTGCTCTTCGCCGGGAACGGCATGTACCACCGCATGGGCCTGACACCGGGTCGCCGGCTCGACCTGGCGGACGGAAAGCTCGACGTCCGCGTCGTGCACGGCGGACGGCGCCCCGCGCTGCGCCTGCTGTCCGCGGCCGTGGCGGGCCCGCTGACCCGCTCCCCCGCGCACGCCGCGGTGCAGGTGAGCCGGCTGCGCCTGACGGGCGTCGGTCCCGGCACCCTCCTCGCGTACGACGGCGAGGTCATCGAGGTGCAGGGCGAGGTGACGCTGGAGAAGCTGCCGCGCGCGCTGAGCGTGTACCGCCCGCTGCCGCGGCCCCTGATCGGCGGGACCGGCGCCTGAGCGGCCCGCGCCCGTGACCGGGCCACGACCGGGGGCGCGGCCGTCCGGCCGCGCCTCCGGTCTTTTCTGACGTTCCGTCAGTCCACATCGCGATACGTGGGTCTCACCATTCGGCATGCGCGCGTACGGTGACGTCATCGCCCCGGGACCGCCCGGGACGGTGCCGTCCGGTCGCGCCACGGCGTGCGACGCGGGCGGGTACGCCAAGACGCAAAGACGCAGAGGGGCAACAGCCATGCCGAATCCGCAGGGGACGAAGCCGCACGAGACCGCCGTCTACACCCACGGCCACCACGAGTCGGTGCTCCGCTCGCACACCTGGCGGACCGCCGCCAACTCCGCGGCCTACCTGCTCGGTTCGCTGAAGCCGCACATGCGGATCCTGGACATCGGCTGCGGGCCGGGCACCATCACCACCGACCTGGCCGAGCTGGTGCCCGACGGCCACGTCACCGGCGTCGACAACGCCGCGGAGGTACTGGAGCGGGCGCGGGCGACGGCGGGCGAACGGGGCCTGCGCAACGTCGACTTCGCGGTGGCGGACGTCAACGCGCTGGAGTATCCGGACGCCACCTTCTGCGTGGTCCACGCCCACCAGGTGCTCCAGCACCTGGGCGACCCGGTCGGGGCGCTGCGCGAGATGCTGCGGGTGACGAAGCCCGGCGGGTTCGTCGCCGTGCGCGAGTCCGACTACGCGGCCATGACCTGGTACCCGGAGGTACCCGGCATGGACGACTGGCTGGACCTGTACGAGCGGGTCGCGCGGGCCAACGGGGGCGAGCCGGACGCCGGGCGGCGGCTGAAGTCGTGGGCGCTGGCGGCGGGTCTCACCGATGTCACGGCCACGTCCAGCAACTGGACGTACTCGACGCCCGCGGAACGGGAGTGGTGGAGCGGCCTGTGGGCGGACCGCACGGTGGCCTCGTCCTACGCGGGGCGCGCCGTCGAGGGCGGCCACGCCACCCACGAGCAGCTCGGCGCGATCTCGGACACCTGGCGGGAGTGGGGACGCCGGGAGGACGGCTGGTTCGCGGTGCTGCACGGCGAGATCCTGTGCCGCAAGCCCGTGGCGTAACGCCGCCCCCGTACGGCGCGTGAGGGGGCCCGGAGACCGTGCTCGGTCTCCGGGCCCCCTCCGTGCGCGAGCGGCGGCGTTACGCCACGACCGCCTTCTCCACCAGCAGCCGTGCCGCCGCGGCGATCGACTCCGCGTCGATACCGACCGCGTGCAGCTGCTGGTCCGGGGCGGCCGAGCCGGGCATCGCGCGCACCGCGAGCCGTACCAGGCGCGGTACCGGACCGCCGTCGGCGAAGGCCTCCGCGACGGCGTCGCCGAGACCGCCCTCCGGGTGGTGGTCCTCCACGGTGACCAGGCAGCCGGTCTGCTCGGCGGCGCGCCGCAGGGTCTCCTGGTCGACGGGCTTGACCGAGTACAGGTCGATCACGCGGACGGCGATGCCCTCGCCCGCCAGGGCGTCCGCCGCGGCCAGCGATTCGTGGACGGTGGCCCCGGCGGCGACCAGGGTGAGCCGGTCGTCGTCCGAGGACCGCAGCACCTTGCTGCCGCCCACCGGGAACTCCTCGCCGGGCCCGTAGAGCTGCGGGGTGGCGCCGCGCGAGGTGCGCAGGTAGCGGACGCCCTCCAGGCCGGCCATGGTGGCGACGAGCCGCGCGGTCTGGTGGGGGTCGCACGGGTACAGCACGGTCGAGCCGTACACGGACCGGAACATCGCCAGGTCCTCCAGCCCCATCTGGGACGGGCCGTCCTGGCCGATGGCGGTGCCCGCGTGCGAGCCGATCAGGTTGATGCCGCTGCCGCTGATGGCCGCCATGCGCACGAAGTCGTGGGCGCGGGTCAGGAAGGCGGCGAAGGAGGTCGCGAACGGCACCCTGCCGCGGGCCGCGAGGCCGACCGCCGCGGCGACCATCTGCTGCTCGGCGATGTAGCACTCGAAGTAGCGGTCCGGGTACTCCTCGGCGAACTCCTCGGTGCGGGTGGAGTCGCCGACCTCGCCGTCCAGGGCGACGACGTCGCCGCGCGCGGCGCCCAGTGCCGCGAGGGCCTTGCCGAAGGCGTCGCGGGTGGGCACCTCCTCGCCCTCGGGGAAGTCCGGGAGGTCCACGTGGGTGCGGACGGGCTCGGGCAGCTCGGCCGCCGGGGGCTCGTTCACGTGCACGGTGCGGTTGCCGGGCCCGCCCAGCTCGGCGATGGCCTCCTCGGCGTCCGGCAGCGGCTTGCCGTGCATGCCCTCGTGGTCCTCGACGGACTTGACGCCCTTGCCCTTGAGGGTGCGGGCGAGGATCACGGTCGGCCGGCCGGTGGCGGAGGCGGCCTCGCCGAGGGCGCGGTCGACGGCGTCCACGTCGTGGCCGTCGATCTCGACGGTGCGCCAGCCGAACGCCTCGAAGCGCCGGGCGTAGGCGTCCAGGTCGTGGCCGTGCCGGGTCGGGCCGCGCTGGCCGAGGCGGTTCACGTCGACGATCGCGACGAGGTTGTCGAGGTTCTCGAAGGCGGCGTGCTCGGCGGCCTCCCAGACGGACCCCTCGGCCAGCTCGCTGTCGCCGCACAGCACCCACACGCGGTAGCCGGTGCGGTCGAGGCGCTTGCCCGCCATGGCGATGCCGACGCCGACCGGCAGCCCCTGGCCCAGCGAGCCGGTGGCGGTCTCGACCCACGGCAGCCGCCTCGGCGTGGGGTGGCCCTCCAGCCTGCTGCCGAGGGAGCGGAACGTCATCAGCTCGGCGTCGTCGACCACGCCGGCCGCCTTGTAGGCGGAGTACAGCAGGGGCGAGGCGTGGCCCTTGGAGAGGATGAAGCGGTCGTTGCCGGGGTGGTCCGGGCGGTCGAAGTCGTAGCGCAGGTGGTTCGCCAGCAGGACGGCCATCAGGTCGGCGGCGGACATCGAGGACGTCGGGTGCCCGGAGCCGGCCGCGTCGGCGGCCCTGATGCTGTCGACGCGCAACTGCCTTCCGAGATCGGCGAGTTCTGCGGTGTTCATTGAGTTCCCTTCCCGGGGGTGTGCGGTGCTTCGAAGGGCGCGTGGAAGCTTTCCGCGTCCCCCTGCGGCGGGGTGCCCAAACGTCCCGGTACGGACGTTCGGGCACCCGGTCGCGGCCCGCACGCGTCACAGGTGCTGCGACGCCTCGGGGTCGATGTCGTCCTGGCGCGGGGCGGCCCGGCCGCCGATGCCGGACTGCGGGATGGGCGCGGGTGTGCCCGTGACGCCCGCGTTGGCGGAGGGCACCGTGGGCGGCACCGTCGGGTAGGGGGTGCCGAGGCCGCTCGGCGGCGCGGCCGGCGCGGAGCCGCCGATCACGTCGTCCGGGCCACCGTGCACGGAACCCGTGCCGGGCCGGTGGGCGGCGCCCCGGAGGAAGTGGGCGACGACGCCCAGGATCACCGCGGTGACCAGGGCGGCCGCCCAGTCGGGCATCCCGGCCGCGAGGACCAGGCCGACGGCGAGGGCGAGTGCCGCGCCCGCGTAGAGGGCGACGGCGCCGGACGCGGCGTAGTACGCGGTCGCGCGGCGTCGGGTGCGGCTCTGCTCGCGGAGTTCGTCGCGGACGGCCTCGCGTGCCGCCAGCGCCAGTCGGTCGGCGAGCTGTCTGTCGAGGTGTTCCCCTTGATCCAAACGGTCCATGGACTGCGGGTACCCGCACAGGCGTGCGCAAACGCGCCCGGCGCGCACACGAGGTGACGTGTCGTCACCTTCCGTCACGAGGGGGCGTCTTCGCTCCTGCGGGCCGATCGGCCGAAACGATCTCCACCCGCCGCACGCCCCAACTAGGCTTTCGCGCATGGAGATTCTGGGAACCACGCTGCGCGTCTGCGTCGACGACCTGGAGACCGCGGTCCCTTTCTACGAGCGTCTGGCGGGCACCAGGGCGCAGCGTTTCGAGCGCGGCGGGGTCTCCGTCGCCGCAGTCGGCTGCTTCCTGCTGATGAGCGGCCCCGCGGCCGAACTCGACCTGCTGCGCAAGGTCACGGCGACCATCGCCGTCAAGGACGTCACGGAGGCCCACCAGGTGCTGTCCGCCCTGGGCGCCCGCATCATCGCGGGCCCGATCCCGACACCGGCGGGCCGCAACCTGATCGCCATGCATCCCGACGGGACGGTGTACGAGTACGCCGACCGCTCCGGCGACCCGGCCTGACGTCCGGCCGCGCGCGGGGCGGCCGTCAGCGGGCGGTTGCGCGCGGCCGTGCGCGGGAGGGGCGCATCTCGGACGTGAGGGCCCACCGCTCGTGGTCGCGCCACGCGCCGTCGATGAACAGCATGTCCGGGGAGTAGCCCTCCAGGCGGAAGCCGCAGGCACGGGCGAGGGCGATGGAGGCGGTGTTGCCCGGCTGGACGTTGATTTCCAGCCGGTGCAGGCCCAGGGGTCCGAACGCCCGCGCCACGACGAGGCCGAGCGCCTCGCGCATGAGCCCGCGCCCCGCCGCGTGCGCGAAGGCCCCGTAGCCGAGGGCCCCGCTGCGGAAGGCGCCCGCGACGATGTTGTTGATGTTGACGAACCCGGCGATCGCGCCCGCGTCCCCGCCGGGTCCGGCGTCCTTCTCGCAGACCAGGAACCCGGCCTTGGTGGGGTCCTCGTTCAGCCGGGCCGCGTACGCCGCGTAGGCGACCGCGTCGGCCGGCGGCGCGAGCCACGGGTGGTGCAGGTCCTTGCTCTCCGCGACCCGCGCGGTGAACTCCGCGGCGTCCTCGGCGGTGAAGGGGCGCAGGCCCACGCGGGGCCCTTCGGCGACGTATCGGGAGACGGTGTGCGGCACGCGGTCACCCTACGCCGACGGCCGCCGCGAGTGCCACGCCGTTCCGGGTCAGCGGCTCCGGGGCGGCCGGCGCCGGACCAGGTACGCCCCGGCCAGCCCGCCGATGACCGCGGTGATGAGCAGCGCCCCCCACAGCGGCATCGTCACGACGGGGACCAGCAGCCGGATCCGCACGGAGTGCGTGTTCTCGAAGATGAAGACGAGACCCAGCGCGACGAGGACAAGGACGGCGATCCGGGAGGGGGTCAGGAACTTGGACGGGCTGCCGTCCGCGCCGACGTCCGGGGCGGTCTGTACGGTCTTCGGTCTCATGGGACCAGCATGGGGCGCCGCCCCGGTGCCCGCACGGCGAGCGCCCCGGTGCGGGCACCGGGGCTGCTGCGTACGGGTGAACGGCGCCGGAGCGGACGAACCGGCGTCCGGCACGCGCCCACGCACCGCGACGGCCCGCCGGGTCAGCGCAGCGCCGGTTCGTCCAGGGTCAACGTGCCCGCCTCCGCGTCGAGTTCGGCCATGACGCCGAGCGGGACCGTCAGCGCCCCCGCGCAGTGGCCGAAGCCGAACTCCTCGACCACCGGCACCCCGAGGCCGCCGAGCCGGTCGAGGAGCAACGGCCGCAGCCGCTCGTAGGGCGAGCAGTTCTCCCACGAGCCGAGCAGCACCCCGCGCACGCCGTCGAGCCAGCGGGCGCGCAGCAGTTGCGTGAGCAGCCGGTCGACCTCGTACGTCTCCTCCCCGACGTCCTCCAGGCAGAGCAGTCCGCCGCGCGCGCCGGGGCGGGCGTGCGGCGTGCCGAGTTCGGAGGCGAGCAGGCTCAGGCAGCCGCCGAGCAGGACTCCGCGCGCCCGGCCGGGGACCATCGCCGCACTGCCGGGGCCGGTGATGACACGGACCGTCTCGGGCGCGAACAGCGTTGCGCGCAGGTGCAGTTGGGCCTGTTCGTTCTTCAGGAAGTCCATGGCCGCGGCCATCGGTCCGTGCAGGGTGGCGAGACCGAGGCGCTGGGCGAACGCCTCGTGCAGCACGGTGACGTCGCTGAAGCCGACGAGCACCTTCGGGCCGGCCGCCCGCAGGGCGTCCCAGTCCAGGAGGTCCACGACGCGCTGCGACCCGTAGCCGCCGCGCGAGACGAGGACCGCGTCGACGGCCGGGTCGCACCAGGCGTTCTGGAGGTCGGCGGCACGGTCCTGGTCGGTGCCCGCCAGGTAGCCGAACTCGCCGTGCCGGTCCAGCACATGGGGCGCGGCCACGGCGTCGAGGTCCCAGCCGCGCAGGATGTCGAGCCCCGCCTGCACCCGCTCCTCCGGCACCGGGCCGCTGGTGGACACCACGGCCACCCGCGCACCGGGGGCCAGCCGACGCGGCCTGACAAGTTCCTGCACCGGTTCCTGCACCGGGATCGCGCTCCTTCGTCGACGGGGGCCGCGGTCGGCGCGACCCCCTGGGGCCGGCGGGTCAGACGGTCAGGCCCAGGCGTGGCACACCGGGCACGTCGAGCCCGAACACCTGGGCGTACAGCGAGAGTTCGGCCTCCAGCGAGCGGACCAGGGTGTCGGTCCTGCGGAAACCGTGGCCCTCCCCCTCGAAGGCGAGGTACGCGTGCGGCACCCCGCGTCCCGCGATGCGCTCCAGCAGCCGTTCGCACTGCGCGGGCGGGCAGATCACGTCGGCGAGGCCCTGGAGCAGCAGGAACGGCACGGTGATGCCGTCGGCGTGCTCGACGGGCGAGCGCTCGGCGTACCGGGCCGGGACCTCGGCGAGCGGCCCGACCAGACTCTCCAGGTACCGCGACTCGAAGTCGTGGGTGCCGCCGGTGGCCCAGCCCCCGAGGTCGAGGACGGGGTAGCGGACGGTGCCGCAGGCGTAGACGTCGGTGCCGGCCAGGGACGCCGCGGTGGTCCAGCCGCCCGCGCTGCCGCCGCGCACGGCCAGCCGGGTGCGGTCGGCGGTGCCCTCGTCGGCGAGGGCGAGGGCGACGGCCGCGCAGTCCTCGACGTCGACGACGCCCCACTCCTCGCGCAGCCGGTTGCGGTACTCGCGGCCGTACCCGGTGGAGCCGCCGTAGTTGACCTCCGCGACGCCGATGCCGCGCGAGGTGAAGTAGGCGATCTCCAGGTCGAGCACGAGCGGCGACCTGCTCGTGGGACCGCCGTGCGCCCACACCACGTACGGGGGCCGCTCGTCGTGCGGTCCGGCGCAACTCGGGCTGTGCGGCGGGTAGATGTGGGCGTGGACGTCGCGCCCGGCGGGTCCGGTGAAGGTACGGATCTGCGGTTCGGGGTAGTGGGCGGGGTCCACCGGGTCGTGGTGGGCGGCGCCGGTGACCCGTGCGTGCCCGGTGCGCGCGTCCAGTTCGACGACCTCGTACGCGCTGCGCGGACTGGCGCCGATCGCGAGGACGCGTTCGCCGTGCGTCGCGAGCGTGGCGTCGAACTCGGTCCAGGGGCCGGCGCAGTCGACGACCTCGCCCGACTCCGGGTCGAGTATCCCGAGCAGGCCGGCGCCCCTGCCGTGCACGACGGCGACGAGGCCGTTGTCCAGCGGCGCGAACCAGCGCTGGCCGAGCTTCCACAGCGCGCCGCCGAACTCCTCCTCGCGCGGGCACAGCGGTACGCCGTCGCGGTAGAGGTTCCACCAGCCGGTGCGGTCGCTCGCGTACAACAGGGCGCCGTCGGCCGCCCATTCGGCCTGGGCGACGGACTCGTCGGGGCCGCCCGCGACCCTGCGCGCGCCGTGCAGGGTGCCGTCCGGGCCGACCTCGGCGGTGATCAGTTCGGTGCCGTCCCACGGCATCCGGGGGTGGTCCCAGGCCAGCCAGGCGGCACGGCCGCCGTCCGGCGACAGCCGCGGCCCGGTGACGAACCGGTGCTGTTCGGGAGCGAGTTCACGCACCGCCGCGCGGTTCTCGGCGGCTGAGCCGTCGAGCGGGACCGCGGCCGCCACGCGTCGCACGTCGGAGGGCCCCTCGCCGGTGAACTCCTCCAGGACGCACCACACCTCGCCGCGTTCCGGGACGAGTTGGGGCTCCACCCAGCGCAGTCCGCCGCCGACCGGCGAGACCGGGGTGAGGGGCAGGGGTTCGCGGTCGTCCGGCCCGTACCGGTACAGGCGCTGGTCGGCGAAGTTCACGAACAGGACCAGCGGACCGTCCTCGGTCCGCGCGGCGGTCCAGGGGCGGCCGCCGTACTCGTGGACGCGGCTGCGGACGTTCCACGGGGCCGGCAGCACCGACTCCTCGACACCGTCCGTGCGTTTGCGCACGAGGGTGCGGCGTCCGCCCTCGGCCGGGCGCGGCTCGGTCCACCACGGCTCGTCGCCGACGTAGCCGACGTACTCCGGCTTCCCGTCGTGGGCGGCGGCGAGGGCCGCGTCGATCGGCGACGGCCACGATCCGAACGGCAGGGTCTCCACGGTCTCGTTCTCCCCCATGTCTAGGCCGTGCGCAGAAAGCGGTCGAGGACGCGGACGCCGAAGTGCAGGCCGTCCACCGGGACCCGTTCGTCGACACCGTGGAACATGGCCTGGTAGTCGAGCCCCTCGGGCAGTCGCAGCGGCGCGAAACCGTAGCCGGTGATGCCCAGCCGGGAGAACTGCTTGGCGTCGGTGCCGCCCGACATGCAGAACGGTACGACGTGCCCCTCGGGCGCGAACTCCTCCACGGCGGCCGCCATCCCGGCGAAGAGCGGAGCGTCCACCGGTGCCTGGAGGGCGACTTCGCGGTGCGCGAACTCCCAGTCCACGTCCGGGCCGGTGAGTTCGTCGAGCGTGGCGCGGAACTCGGCCTCGGTGCCCGGCAGGAACCGGCCGTCCACGTGCGCGACGGCGGCCCCCGGGATCACGTTGACCTTGTAACCGGCCGACAGCATCGTCGGGTTGGCGCTGTTGCGGACGGTCGCCTCGACGAGCTTGGCGGCGGGCCCGATCTTGGTCAGCAGGCCGTCCACGTCGTCGAGGTCGGCGGGGACGTCGTACAGTCCGGCGAGCGCGACGAGGCAGGCCCGTACGGTCGGCGTCAGGCGCGCCGGCCACTCGTGGTCGCCGATGCGGGTGACGGCGGCGGCGAGGCGGGTGACGGCGTTCTCGTGGTTCACCTTGGAGCCGTGACCGGCCCGGCCGCGGGCGGTGAGCCGCATCCAGCCGGTGCCGCGCTCCCCCGCCGCGATCGGGTAGATGCTGCGGCCCGAGCCGTCGTGGAAGGTGTAGGCGCCGGACTCGCCGACCGCCTCGGTGCAGCCCTCGAACAGGCCGGCGTGCTCGGCCACGAGGAACCCGGCGCCGTCGGCGGCGCTGTCCTCCTCGTCCGCGGTGAACGCGAGGACGATGTCGCGCCGGGGCCGCACGCCCTCCCGGGCCCAGGACCGGACGACGGCCAGGATCATCGCGTCCATGTTCTTCATGTCGACCGCGCCGCGGCCCCACACGACGCCGTCGCGGACCTCCCCGGAGAACGGGTCCACGGTCCAGTCCTCCGCCTGCGCCGGCACGACGTCCAGGTGCCCGTGCACCAGCAGGGCGGCGGCGGACGGGTCGGTGCCGGGGATGCGGGCCACCACGTTGGTGCGGCCCCCGGTGCGCTCCAGGAGGGTGGGTTCCAGCCCGGCGCCCGCGAGTTGGGCCGCCGCGTACTCGGCGGCGGGGCGTTCCCGGCAGTCACCGCCGCCGCGGTTGCTGGTGTCGAACCGGATGAGGTCGGAGGTGAACCGGACGACCTCGTCCAGTGCCTGCTCGTCAGCCATACTGCTCCTCCACTGCGGCCGAGACGATCGTGGTGACCGCCTTGAAGGTACGGATCCCCTCGTACATCGTCGGATTCGTGTATTCGACCCGGCGCTCCCCGACCCGCTCCACACCGGGGACGACGGTGGCGGCCATCGCCAGGTGCTCCGCGTCGAACTCCAGCGCCACGGTGAACGGCCCGGCGTCGACCGGCTCGTGCCGCACGGCGAGGGCGGCGGCCTCCTTGGCGGCCGCGTGGATGGCGGACGCCGTGCGCGCCGGGGTGCGGCACACCGCCGCGTAGCGCGACACGTGGTCCTTGACGGCGACCTTCAGGGCGCCGGGCGCGTACCCGAGGGCGTCCTCGCAGGCGACGTCGTCGCCGGTGACCAGCACGACGGGCACGCCGTACTCGGCGACCACGCGCGCGTTCAGCAGCCCCTCGCTGGCGCGTACGCCGTTGAGCCACACCCCGGTGATGGAGTTGGCGAGATAGGTGTGCGCGAGGACGCCCTCCGCCCCGGCGCCCGCGTGGTAGCCGACGAAGGCGATGCCGTCCACGTCGCCGTGCTGCACACCCTCCACCATGGACAGCGACTTGTGGCGTCCGGTGAGCATCTCCACGCGCTCGTCGAGGCGTTCGAGGAGCAGGTTGCGCATGCTCCAGTGGGCCTCGTTGACGAGCACCTCGTCCGCGCCGCCGTCGAAGAAGCCGAGCGCGGCGGCGTTGACGTCGGAGGTGAACATCGCCCGGCAGCGCTCCCACTGGGGTGTGCCGGGCAGTACGTCGGCGGGCCAGGTGACCCCGGTGGCGCCCTCCATGTCGGCGCTGATGAGGATCTTCACGAGGCGGGGCCCCGTCGCGGGGCGCGGAGGGGACGACGGCGGCCGGCCGGGGCCGGCGACGGCGGCCGGGCGCCGTGTTCGGCGGTCACGGAGATCTTCATACCGCGCCACGCTACGCGCTGTGCAACCCCTGGGCCAGGACCGCAGGGCCGGTACCCGGCGTCCCGCGGGGCGCGGGCGGCGCGCTTCCCGCGCACCGGATCACGCCCCGGCGCCCGGGGACGCCGGCACGCCCGCGGGACGCGTCCGCGGCCCGCGACCGCCCGGTCAGCCGGCGCGGCCCGCGACCACCCACTTGGAGGGCAGCACGACACGTGTGCCGCTGTCGGTCAACTCGGTTGTCGTCATGGGGAGTTCACCGGCCGCGAGGATCCGCAGGCCGGCCGAGAGCAGATGGCGGCGGACCGCCTCGTCGGGCACTCCGTCGGGGGTGATGCCGTGGCGCAGGACGCGGTCGAGCTTCGGGGCCGTGCCGTCCTGGGCGAGCCGGCGCAGGAGGGGGCCCGCCGCACCCGTCGGTTCGACGAGGAAGGCGCGGCCGCGGTCGCCGGCCAGCACGGCGAGGGTGTCGACGAGCTGTTGCCGGTCGTCGGGGTCGCAGTGATGGAGCACCCCGCGCACGTAGACGTTGCAGTCGCCGAGTTCCGCGCGCAGCGCCTGCGCCGCCGTCTTGTCCGAGGCGTCCAGGACCCGGTAGTCCGCCCGGCCGCCGGGGTCGGCGCGGCGGGCGCGGGCGACGGCCGCCGCGGCGAGGTCGACGCCGACGACCCGCGGGAAGCGCTCGGCGAGGAACCCGGTCTGCGTGCCGCTGCCGCAGCCGAGGTCCACCATCGGCAGCGACGCGTCCGGCAGCAGGGGCTCGAAGTGGGCCACGTGGACGCCGGCGGTCAGCGCGGGCTCCGCGTCCCAGAACACCGCGCCGGGTTCCCGGGGCGCCTCGCGCCAGAACTCCTCCCACGCCTGCCGGTACCGCGCCGTCACGCTCATGCCCCACTCCTCAGGTCACGACGGACCCCGTCGCGCGCGACGGGTCAGAAGGGTCTCCTACCGCGCTCCGATGGCCGCCACAAGCGCCCGGCGCATACCTTCACGGCTCGTTCGACGAGCGCACACGGTCCGGCGCCCCGCGCACCCCGCCCTCACCTCGGCCCCCTCGGGTGCGGGCCCCGCGCGCCGGACCCGACGACGGACGCCCGCGCCCGGGGCTGCCGGGCACGGGCGTCCTGTCGCCGTCGGGTGGTCCGCGGTCAGTCCTCGTGCCCGAGCTGGAGGTCCCGCTCGGTGCGCCCGCCGCCCGCGACCTGGAGCACGGTGGCGACCGGCGGATAGCCCGCGGCGATGACGGTGTACTCGCCGGACGACAGGTCGACGAACCGGAAGGTCCCGTCCGGCCCGGTGGTCAGCGTGTCGACGACGTTGCCCGCCGCGTCGAGGAGGGTGACGCGCGCGTCCTCGACGACCCGGCCGCCGGGCGCCCGCACGGTGCCGCGCAGCACGGCGCCGCCCGCGAGTTCGACGTCCTGGCGGGTCTCGCGCGAGGACTGCACGCTCACCGGGAGGGCGGCGGGGCGGAAGGCGGGGGCGCTGGCCGCGAGGGTGTACTCGCCGGCGACGAGCTCGGTGATGACGTAGCCGCCCTCGCGCCCGCTGCGGGTGCTGGAGACGACCTCGCCGTGCACGTTGGTGAGCGTGACGGTGGCGTCCCGTACGGGAGTTCCGTCGGCGGTGACGACGGCGCCGGCGAGGCGTCCCGCCCCGCCGAGGACCACGTCGAGCTCGACGGGTCGCTCGCCGACGGTGACCGACACGGCCTGGGGCTGGTGGCCGCCCGCCGCCGCGATCAGGACGTAGGCGCCGGTGCCCGGGGTGGCCAGCGCGTAGCGGCCGTCCTCGCCGCTGGCGCCGCGCCCGACCTGGGCGCCCGCGACGTCGATGAGGGTGAGCGCGGCGTGCGGGACGACGGTCCCGTCGGGGTGCTGCACGGTGCCGCACACGGGGATACCGCCGTGCGCGGCACGCGCCTGCGGCACGGCGGCGGTGACGGCCTGCGGCACGGAGTCGGCGGGCCGCGCGGTCTCCGGGCCGACGGCGGGGGCGTTGTGGGACACCAGTGGTTTCTCCTTGAGGAAGAAGGCGAGGACCAGGCCGAGGACGAGCACCGGCACGAGGTACAGGAAGATCCGCGGCATGGCGTCCACGTACGCCCGCATGTAGGCGTCGCGCAGGGGCGCGGGCAGGGCGTGCACGAGCTGCGGCGTGAGGGACTCCGGGTCGGGCAGCCGCGCGGCGCCGCCCGCCGAACCGCCCGCGTCCCGCGGCAGGTTGGCGGCCAGGGAGTCGGTGAGCCGTCCCGCGAAGAGGGTGCCGAAGACGGCGGCGCCGACGCTGCCGCCGATCTGCCGGAAGTAGTTGTTGGCGCTGGTGGCGGTGCCGAGGTCGGCCGGGCGCACCGAGTTCTGCACGGCGAGGACGAGGACGGGCATCACCAGGCCGATACCGGCGCCGAGGACGGCCATCCAGATGCTGTAGTGCAGCCGCGGCGTGTCCATGTCGAGGCGCGACAGCAGCCACATGCCGAGCGAGGACAGGGCGCCGCCGATCACCGGGTAGATCCGGTAGCGCCCGGTGTGGCTGATGAGCTGGCCGGAGACGACGGACGCGACGACGATGCCGCCCATCATGGGCAGCATCAGCAGGCCGGACTCGGTCGCGGACGCGCCGTCCACCATCTGGAGGAAGGTCGGCAGATAGCTCGCGGCGCCGAACAGCGCCATTCCCACGACGAGTCCGACGAGCGCGGTGACGTTGAAGACGGAGTCGCGGAACAGCCGCAGCGGGATGAGGGGTTCGGCCGCGCGGTGCTCGGCCAGCGCGAACAGGCCCGCGGCGACGACCGCGCCCGCGCCGAGGCCGAGGATGACCCGGGAGTCCCAGTCGTACTCGGTGCCGCCCCAACTGGTCAGCAGCACCAGGCACGTCGACGTCGCGGCGAGCAGCAGCACGCCGGGCACGTCGATGCGCGCCCGCACGGCGGGCCTGGGCAGCTTGAGGACGAGGGTGACGACGAGCAGGGTCACCAGGCCGAAGGGGACGTTGACGTAGAAGCACCAGCGCCAGGACAGATGGTCGGTGAAGTAACCGCCGAGCAGCGGGCCCGCGACGGAGGCGAGGCCGAACGCGGCGCCGATCAGGCCCATGAAGCGCCCGCGCTGCCGGGGCGGCACGATGTCCGCGATGATCGCCTGCACACCGATCATCAGGCCGCCGGCGCCGACGCCCTGGACCGCGCGGAACGCGATGAGCTGGTCCATCGACTGCGCGCGCCCGGCGAGGGCGGAGCCGATGACGAACATGACGATGGCGAACTGGAAGACGCCCTTGCGTCCGAGGAGGTCGCCGAGCTTGCCGTAGACGGGCAGACCCACGGTGGACGTGAGCAGGTAGGCGGTGATCGCCCAGGACATCTTGTCGAGGCCGTGCAGCTCGCCGACGATCTTCGGGAGCGCGGTGGCGACGATCATCTGGTCCAGCGCGGCGAGGAGCAGGGCGAGCATCAGCCCGCAGAAGACGAGCCGCACCCGGCGCGGGGGCTCCTCGGGGCCCGTCCCGGCGCGGGGGGCCGCGTCCGATGCCGGGACGAGGACCGGCGGGGGCCGCTCCGTCACCTCGACGGCGTCCTGCACCAGAGTCGTCCCGCCCACGTACCGCTCCCTCGTCGCACCTGTCGCGCTTTTAGCCGCCTGAGGCGACAACTGGGCGCGGGCGCACGGGGTTACGGGATCACGCGTGGCTCTCCGAAGATCCACTCGAACCGGTGACGATCACGGTTCCGACGAGCGGCCCGCGCGGGGCCCGCGGCAGTTCGGGCACGCACGCGAGAGCCCCAACGGACCGCGCGGGGCGGCTCGTTGGGGCTCTCAACGGTACGGCGGCCGGTCCGGCCCGGCGTCTACTTCTCGACCTCGGCGGCGAGTTTGGCGAGCAGTTCGTCGTAGATCCGGCCAAGTCCCTTGGGCGCGAAGGTCTTCTCGAAGAAACCGCCGACGCCGCCGGCACCCTTCCAGGTGGTGGTCACGACGACGCGGGACGTGCCCTCACCGGCGGGCGTGACCCGCCAGGTGGTGACCATCGTGGAGTTGCGGTCCTTCTCGACCAGTTCACCGTCGGTGGGCTCGGTGACGTCGAGCAGGCAGTCGCGCACGCGCTTGCTGGTGGCCTGGAGCTTCCAGTGCACGAGGGTGCCCGCGCCGTCGCCGCCCTCGCGGACCTCGTACTCGCCGAAGTGGGCGGGAAGCAGCTTCTCGCGGGTGCCGCGGTAGTCGGCGAGGGCGTCGAACACCTTCTCCGCGTCCGCCGCGACGACACGCTCCGTGGTGGCCTCGACCTGCGCCATGACTTCCTCCAGGACCTGGGTGCTCGGGGTGGGGGCAAGCCAACCACCCCGGCCCCCGCCCGCCCAAATCGGGGGTGCCGGAAGCGGCCCCGCGGGGCCCCGCGGGGCCTCCGCCGCGGTCCGGGCGGTGGCCTCCGCACGATCAAGGGAACATATGTTCTATTGTGCTGGCAGAGCTACCGAGGAGGTGCCATGCGCTGGGAGAACCTCGCCGTGGAGACCGCAGGCCGTCCGGCCGACGCCGCACTGTTCGGCGCGGACGCGGTGACCACCCGTACCTTCGACACCCCGGAATTCCGCGGCATCACGTTCCACGAGGTGCGGGCGCGGTCGATCGTGAACCGCGTCCCGGGCGCCTCGCGCATGCCGTTCGAATGGACGGTCAACCCGTACCGCGGCTGTTCGCACGCGTGCGTGTACTGCTTCGCCCGCAAGACGCACAGCTACCTCGACCTCGACACGGGCCTCGGCTTCGACTCGCAGATCGTGGTCAAGGTCAACGCGCCCGACCTGCTGCGCCGCCACCTCGCGTCGCCGCGCTGGCGGGGCGAGCACATCGCCATGGGGACGAACGTCGACTGCTACCAGCGCGCGGAGGGGCGCTACCGGCTGATGCCCGGCATCATCGAGGCGCTGCGCGACCGCGCGAACCCCTTCTCGATCCTCACCAAGGGCACCCTGATCCTGCGCGACCTCGACCTGCTGCGCCAGGCGTCCGAGGTCACGGAGGTCGGCGTCAGCGTGTCCGTGGGCTTCACCGACACGGCCCTGTGGCGCACCGTCGAGCCCGGCACCCCGGCGCCCGAACGCCGCCTCGACGTGGTGCGCGCCCTCGGGGAGGCCGGCATCGGCTGCGGCGTGCTGATGGCGCCGGTGATCCCGTTCCTCGGCGACCGCCCGGACCAACTGCGCGACGCCGTACGGGCGATGGCCGCCGCCGGGGCCACGTCGGTGACCCCGCTGGTGCTGCACCTGCGGCCCGGGGCGCGGGAGTGGTTCATGGCGTGGCTGGGCGAGCACCACCCGCACCTGGTGCGGCGGTACGAGCGGCTGTACGCGGAGGGCGCCTACGCGCCGAAGTGGTACCAGCGCCGGATCACCCGTCAGGTGCACGAGCTGGCCGCGGAGTACGGCATCGGCCCCTCGCGCCCCGGCCTGCCGCGCCGCCCGGCCGCGCCGCCCTCCGGGGCTGCCGCCGGGGACCACGGCCACGGCCGCGCACCGGACGACGGCCGGGCGTACGCGGGCCGCCCGCACGGGGAACACGCCGGGCACGGCGAACCGGCGGGTGCCGGACCGGTGCAACTGTCGTTGCTCTGAGGGCGATCGCCGGGCACCGCGAGGACACTCCGGGTCATTGGAGGGCAGTACCCGACCCAATTGGGTTAATTGTCACCAGAATGCGTTCTTCCGGGCGGTCTTTCCGGGACGATGCCGCGAGGGACCGTGGCACTCACGATCCGGTCCCCTCCGTCCTGGGAGGACTCGTTGAGAAAACGCGCAGCCGTGCTGTGCGGTGCCGCCGCCGTCGTCGTGGCCGGGAGCCTCATGGCCCCTCCCGCCGACGCGAGCGCGCCGCGCGCCGTCCAGGCCGGGCCCGCCGCCCCGGCCGCGAAGCCCGCCTGGAAGAAGTGCGGTACGACCGACTACCCGACGAAACAGTGCGCCTCGGTGGAGGTGCCCCTCGACCACGCGCACCCGTCCGGGCGGAAGATCAGCGTCGCGCTGTCCCGCATCCCGCACACGGCGAAGACGTACCAGGGCCCGCTGCTGGTGAACCCCGGCGGACCGGGCGGCAGCGGACGCTCGCTCGCCGGGTTCGTGGCGAACGCGCTGCCCGCGAAGGTGGCGGCGCAGTACGACGTGATCGGCTTCGACCCGCGCGGCGTCGGCGCGAGCAGGCCGGCCCTCGACTGCGTGCCGGGCTACTTCAAGCCGGTGCGGCCGGACACGCTGCCCCTGTCCCCCGCGACCGAGCAGGCCGGGCTCCGGCGGGTCGAGTCGTTCGCCGCGGCGTGCGGGAAGAAGTACGCGAGCCTGCTGCCGTACATCGACACCGTGAGCACCGTGCGGGACATGGACGCGATCCGGCGGGCGCTCGGCGCCAAGAAGATCAACTACTTCGGCTACTCGTACGGCACCTACCTCGGCGCGGTCTACGCGAGGCTCTACCCGACGCACGTGCGGCGGCTGGTGCTGGACTCGATCGTCGACCCGACCGGTGTCTGGTACGAGGACAACCTCTCGCAGGACGACGCGTTCAACGACCGGCACCGGGCGTTCATGGCCTGGATCGCCAAGTACGACAAGACGTACAAGCTCGGCACCGACCCCGCCAAGGTCGAGGACAAGTGGTACGCGATGCGGGCCGCGCTCGCGAAGAAGCCCGCGGAGAAGAAGGTCGGGGCCTCCGAACTGGAGGACACCTTCATCCCGGCCGGCTACTACAACGGCTACTGGCCCTTCCTCGCGAAGGCCTTCTCGGCGTACGCGAACGGCGGGAAGACGGGTCCGCTCGTCGAGGCCTACGGCAACTTCGCCGCCGTGGACGCCGCCGGGGACAACGGCTACAGCGTGTACGCGGCCGTGCAGTGCCGGGACGGGGCGTGGCCGCGCGACTGGGCGCAGTGGCGCAAGGACAACTGGGACACCTACGACCGCGCCCCCTTCATGACCTGGAACAACGCCTGGTACAACGCGCCCTGCGCGTCCTGGCCGACGCGGCCGCTGCGCCCGGTGAACGTCGCCAACGGCGAGCTTCCGCCGGTACTGCTCTTCCAGGCCACCGCCGACGCGGCGACGCCCTTCCAGGGCGGCGCGTCCATGCACCGGCTGCTGCGCGGTTCCAGCCTGGTCGTCGAGGACGGCGGCGAGAACCACGGCGTCACGCTGAGCGGCAACAAGTGCCTGGACGCGTACCTGGCGGCCTACCTCACCAACGGCAAGGTGCCGCGCGGCACCGGCGAGGCGGACGCGGTCTGCGCGAAGCAGCCCGAGCCCAAGCCGCAGAGCACCAAGGAACTGGCCCCGAGCGCCCGCGGCTCGGTGCTGCACGGCCTGCTCGGCTTCCACGGCTGACCGCCCGGGACACCGGCGGCACCCGGCACTCCCGCCGCCCCCGGCCGAACCTCCCCGTGAGGTCCCGCCGGGGGCGGCGTCGTGCCGGTGGTCCACCATGGCCGTATGAGTGAACCGACCAGGATCGTCGCCCCCGCCGGGGTCGCCCCCGCAAGCGCCTACGCCCACGTCGTCAGCGCGTCGGGGCGACTCGTCGCCGTGTCCGGCCAGTTGGCGCTCGACGAGCACGGCGCCCTGGTCGGCGAGGGCGACCCGGCCGCGCAGGCCCGGCAGGTCTTCGAGAACCTGCGGCGCTGCCTCGCCGCCGCCGGGGCGGGCTTCGAGGACGTGGTCAAACTCACCTGTTTCGTGACGGACATGGCGTTCATGCCGGCCGTCCGCGCGGCCCGTGCCGCCCACCTCCCCGACGACCGGCTGCCGGCCTCCTCGGCCGTGCAGGTCGCCGCACTGGTGGGGCCGGAGTTCCTGATGGAGATCGAGGCGTTCGCCGTCGTGGGCGGGTGACGGCCGGTTCCGCGGCGGGTGTTCACCGGGGCGGCTGACCAACTCGACTGCCCCGGAAGACGGTTACCCCCGCGAGCGCTGCTGCGGAATGCGTCCCAGGGCGTTCACCGCGGCCTCCGCGAGCGCCGGGTGGGCCAGCGCCTCGGTGAGGACCGGTGCCGCACGCGGATCGCCGAGGGTGCCGAGTCCGTCGACGCAGGCGAGGGCGACCCGGCGGTAGGGGTCGCGGGGGGCGAGCCGCCGGCGGAGCGTGGTGATCAGCGCGGGCACGGCCTCGGGGGCGCGCAGCGCGACGAGCAGCCGGACCGGATGCAGGGCGTAGGCGGCGCGCAGTTCATTGGTGGCGAGGGCCGCCGCGGCGCGGGCGGTGCGGGGGTCGCCGAGCCGTGCCAGGGCGTGCGCGGCGGAGGCGCAGCGCTGCGGGTCGCGGTGGTTCAGCAGCAGCACCAGCGCCTCGAAGGCCCGGCGGTCTCCCGCCAGCCCCAGCCGGAAGGCCGCCAACTCCCTTGCCCACAGCGGCTGTCCGGGCGCGGTGAGGACGTCAGCGAGACGCTCGTCCCCGTCGGCGGCCACAAGTCGCTCGTAGGCCGCCGTACCACCCGACTCCGCGCGCAGACGCTCGACGAGCGCCCTCCACTCCTCGTCCATGCGCCCGACACTAGGCACATACGGCGGAAAACGGGCCGGTATCCCCAAGTACGCCGGTGCGCAACGCTGTTCGGACCGCCGGGTCGGCGGCCGGACCGGGGCGGACTTCCCTCTGGCGCGCTCGTTACCGACGGGTTAAGCTCAGACGAGCGAGTTACCCACTCGCGGTTCCACCCCATCTCATGGCGGCCTGGTGACGCAGCCGCCGTGAGGCCAGTCGGTCCGGTGCCCAGGGCACCGCTTCTCACGGCACGGCTCCGGGACAGAGCCGGTCGGATCCGCCGTTCCCCGGGGCGTGTGCGCGCCCCCGGCCACGGCACCGGGCGTGTGCGCCGGGTCGGACGACCCTGCGGCCCGGAAGACACCGCGCCAGACACCCGCGCCAGAGCAACCCCTCGTGTGCACCCGAGCACCACTGACACCTCTCGGCGTCCGGCACGCCCCGTGCGTGCCGGACGCCCTCCCAGTCGTCACCCTCATCCCTGGAGTCCCGCGATGGCCGCTCCCCAGCCTCACACCCCTCCGTCCCAGACGCCCCCCGCCCCGCCCTCGCCGATCGGCGCCGTCGCCGTGGTGGGTCTCGGCACCATGGGCACCGGCATCACCGAGGTTCTCGCCAGGGCCGGTCACACGGTCGTCGGGATCGACATCGACCAGGCGCAGGCCGCGCGGTCCGTGGCCGCCCTGGTGGCGTCCACCTCGCGGGCCGTCGACCGCGGCCGGCTGACCGAGCGGGAACGCTCGGACCTGCTGGCCCGCGTGCGCACCTCCGCCGACCTGGACGCCGCGGCCGACGCCGACCTCGTCATCGAGGTGGTCCCGGAGTCGTACGAGATCAAGCAGGAGGTCTTCCGCGAACTGGACCGGATCGTGCGCCCCTCGGCGATCCTCGCGACCGGCACCAACGCGCTGTCCGTGACGCGCCTGGCGGCCGAGTCGGCCCGTCCCGAACGCGTCCTCGGCCTGCACTTCTTCAACCCGGCGCCGGCCATGAGACTGGTCGAGATCGTCTCCTGCGTGCTGACCTCGCCGCAGGCCGTCGCGGCGGTCACCGACCTGGCGCTCGAACTCGGCAAGGAGCCGGTGGCGGTCGGCGACCGGCCCGGTTTCGTCGCCGACGGACTGCTGTTCGGGTACCTGAACCAGGCGGCCGCGATGTACGAGGCGAAGTACGCCTCCCGCGAGGACATCGACGCGGCCATGCGGCTCGGCTGCGGGCTGCCGATGGGTCCGCTCGCCCTGCTGGACCTGATCGGCGTCGACACCGCGCGCACCGTCCTGGACGCCATGTACACGGAGTCCCACGACCGGCTGCACGCCCCGGCGCCGATCCTCAAGCAGCTCAGCGAGGCGGGCCTGACCGGCCGCAAGGCGGGGCGCGGCTTCTACACGTACGAGTCGCCGGGCAGCTCCGAGGTGGTGCGCGACGCCCTCACCCCGACGGCCGGCTCGCGGACGGTCCCCGGCCGCGAGGTGCGCTCGGTGGGCGTCGCGGGGTCCGGCACGATGGCGTCCGGGATCGCGGAGGTGTTCGCGAAGGCCGGGTACGACGTCGTGGTGGCCGCCCGCAGCGCGGAGAAGGCGCTGGCGGCCAAGGCCAGGATCGGGGCGTCGCTGGGCCGTTCCGTCGACCGGGGGCGGCTGACCGCCGAGGCGGCGGCGCAGGTGCTCGACCGGATCACCCCGGCGGACTCCTACGACGCGTTCGCGGAGGTCGACCTCGCCGTCGAGGCGGTGGCCGAGGACCTGGAGGTCAAGCAGCAGCTCTTCGCGACGCTGGACAAGGTGTGCAGGCCGGGCGCGGTCCTCGCGACGACGACGTCCTCGCTGCCGGTCATCGCGTGCGCGCGGGCGACGTCCCGCCCGCAGGACGTGATCGGCATGCACTTCTTCAACCCGGCCCCGGCGATGAAGCTGGTCGAGGTGGTGCGCACGGTGCTCACCGCCGAGGACGTCCACGCCACCGTCCGCGAGGTGTGCGCGAAGGTCCGCAAGCACCCCGTGGACTGCGGCGACCGGGCCGGCTTCATCGTGAACGCGCTGCTGTTCCCGTACCTCAACAACGCGGTGAAGATGGTCGAGGAGCACTACGCCTCGCTCGACGACATCGACGCCGCGATGAAGCTGGGCGGCGGCTACCCGATGGGCCCGTTCGAACTGCTGGACGTGGTCGGTCTGGACGTCTCGCTGGCCATCGAGAAGGTGCTGCACCGGGAGTTCCGCGATCCGGGGCTGGCCCCGGCGCCGCTGCTGGAGCACCTGGTCGCCGCGGGCTGCCTCGGTCGCAAGACCGGCCGCGGCTTCCGCGAACATGTCCGCCGCTGACCGGCCCGACGAGCAGTCCCGCCCCCGTACGGACCGGGCCCGCGCCCGGACCGACTGGGGCGGGCTGCTCGGCCCCGTCCTGTTCCCGCCGCCGGAGGCGGACCCCTGCCCGTCCTCCGGCCCGGACGGGTGCCCGCGGCCGGACCCGGACCCCGCGGCACCGCCCGGCACCGGCCCGCTCCCCCCGCCCGACCAGGGCAGGAGAACCCGGGGACGTGCGCACCACCGCGCACGTATGCAGTACGTTCGGGTCATGCCCCAGCCCGCCAGGTCCTCCCGTGCCGCCGCCGCGCCCGACGCCCCCGAAAGTGCCGCGGGCAGCCGCGCGGCCGCCCAGCGCCTCAAGATGCGCCGGGAGTTGGCCGCGGCCGCGATGGAACTCTTCGCGACCAAGGGGTACGAGGCGACCACGGTCGACGAGATCGCCGCGGCGGCCGGGGTGGCCCGGCGTACGTTCTTCCGGCACTTCCGTTCCAAGGAAGAGGCGATCTTCCCGGACCACGACGACACCCTGGTGCGGGCGGAGGCGGTGCTGAAGGCGGCGCCGGCGCACGAACACCCGCTGGACACGGTGTGCCGGGGCATCAAGGAAGTCATGAAGATGTACGCGGCGCATCCGGAGATCTCGGTCGCCCGCTACCGGCTGACGCGTGAGGTGCCGACGCTGCGGGAGGCGGAGATCGCCTCCGTGGCCCGGTACGAACGGCTCTTCACGCGCTATCTGCTGGGCCACTTCGACGAGCACGCGCACGACGACGACGCCAACGACGACCCGCTGCTCGCCGAGGTCGCCGCGTCGGCGGTCGTCACCGCGCACAACCACGTACTGCGGCGCTGGCTGCGGGCGGACGGCCAGGGCGACGTGGAGGCGCAGCTCGACCACGCCTTCGCCATCGTGCGGCGGACGTTCGGCACCGGGATCGGGGTCGGCCGGGAGCCGGAGACCCGTGCGGTGCCGGCCGCGGTGAGCGCGCAGGGCGAGGTCCTGGTGACCGTGGCACGGACGGACGCGCCGCTCGACGAGGTCATGCGGACCATCGAGCAGGCCCTGAAGGAGCGCTCGTAGGCCCACGGGGCCGGGCGGACGGACGACGAAGCGGGCGGGTACGGCACTGAGTGCCGTACCCGCCCGCTTCGTCGTGCCCGGCACGCGGGCGCCCCGGCCCGGACGCCCCGCATGCCCGCCACACCGGGAATCCAGCCTCCGCGGCTGCGGATCTACTCGGCAGTAGCCTTTGATCGATCATCGCTCATTTGTTACGTAAAGATTTCATCTGAGAACAATTTCTGGCACCCAGTGCCTTGCGGGGTGACACGCCGTGCCATACGTTGAAGGAGTCCGGGCGGCCGGAGCATCCCCGCACCAGGGGTTCTCCGGCTGTCCCCGCAAGCCTCCCCCGGGTCCGCCCGGAGGTACCCCGGCCCGCGCGCCCGGACGCCTGCGTCACAGGCACCCTCCGCGCCACAAAGCGCCCGCCAGCACCACCCGCCGGACCGACGGCACCCACACCCACCCTCACCCGCACCGACGCACCCCTCAGCGTCCCCGAGGACGCTCGACGCCGGAGGCAACACCGTGACCGTGAAGGACATCCTGGCCGCGATCCAGTCGCCGGAATCGACGCCGGCCGACTTCGCCGCCCTGCCGCTGCCCGAGTCGTACCGCGCGATCACCGTGCACAAGGACGAGACGGAGATGTTCTCCGGCCTCGCCACCCGCGACAAGGACCCGCGCAAGTCGATCCACCTCGACGAGGTTCCCGTGCCCGAACTGGGGCCGGGCGAGGCCCTGGTGGCCGTCATGGCCTCGTCCGTGAACTACAACTCGGTGTGGACGTCGATCTTCGAGCCGATGTCCACGTTCGGTTTCCTGGAGCGCTACGGGCGGCTCTCCGAGCTGACCGCACGCCACGACCTGCCGTACCACGTCATCGGCTCCGACCTCGCGGGCGTCGTCCTGCGGACCGGACCGGGCGTCAACGCCTGGAAGCCCGGCGACGAGGTCGTCGCGCACTGCCTGTCCGTCGAGCTGGAGAGCTCCGACGGGCACAACGACACGATGCTCGACCCCGAGCAGCGCATCTGGGGCTTCGAGACCAACTTCGGCGGGCTCGCGGAGATCGCGCTCGTCAAGTCCAACCAGCTGATGCCGAAGCCGGACCACCTGAGCTGGGAGGAGGCGGCGGCCCCGGGCCTCGTCAACTCCACGGCGTACCGCCAGCTGGTCTCCCGCAACGGTGCCGGCATGAAGCAGGGCGACAACGTCCTGATCTGGGGCGCGAGCGGCGGACTCGGCTCCTACGCCACGCAGTTCGCGCTGGCCGGCGGCGCCCATCCCATCTGCGTCGTCTCCAGCGAGCAGAAGGCGGACATCTGCCGGTCCATGGGCGCCGAGGCGGTCATCGACCGCACCGCCGAGGGCTACCGGTTCTGGAAGGACGAGAACACCCAGGACCCGAAGGAGTGGAAGCGCTTCGGCAAGCGCATCCGCGAGTTCACCGGCGGCGAGGACATCGACATCGTCTTCGAGCACCCGGGCCGCGAGACCTTCGGCGCGAGCGTCTACGTCACCCGCAAGGGCGGCACCATCACCACCTGCGCCTCGACCTCGGGCTACATGCACGAGTACGACAACCGCTACCTGTGGATGTCGCTGAAGCGGATCATCGGCTCGCACTTCGCCAACTACCGCGAGGCATGGGAGGCCAACCGGCTGGTCGCCAAGGGGAAGATCCACCCCACGCTCTCCAAGGTCTACTCCCTGGAGGACACCGGGCAGGCCGCGTACGACGTGCACCGCAACCTCCACCAGGGCAAGGTCGGCGTGCTCTGCCTCGCGCCCGAGGAGGGTCTCGGGGTCCGCGACCCGGAGAAGCGGGCCAAGCACGTCGACGCCATCAACCGCTTCCGGAACGTCTGAGGCGATCGCCATGACGGAACGTCAACTCCCGGACGGGCAACGGCAGAAGGACCGGCCGTGGCTCATGCGGACGTACGCCGGCCACTCCACGGCCGAGGCGTCCAACGAGCTGTACCGGCGCAACCTCGCCAAGGGCCAGACGGGCCTCTCCGTCGCCTTCGACCTGCCGACGCAGACCGGTTACGACCCCGACCACGTGCTCGCGCGCGGCGAGGTGGGCCGGGTCGGCGTGCCGGTCTCCCACCTCGGTGACATGCGCCGGCTGTTCCAGGACATCCCCCTGGAGCAGATGAACACCTCGATGACCATCAACGCCACGGCCATGTGGCTGCTGGCGCTCTACCAGGTGGTCGCCGAGGAACAGGGCGCGGACATCACGAAGTTGCAGGGCACCACGCAGAACGACATCGTCAAGGAGTACCTGTCGCGGGGCACCCACGTGTTCCCGCCGGGACCCTCGCTCCGGCTGACGACGGACATGATCGCGTACACGGTGTCGCACATGCCGAAGTGGAACCCGATCAACATCTGCAGCTACCACCTCCAGGAGGCCGGCGCCACGCCGGTCCAGGAGATCGCGTACGCGATGTCGACCGCCGTCGCGGTGCTCGACGCCGTACGGGACTCCGGGCAGGTGCCCGCGGAGCGGATGGGCGACGTGGTGGCCCGCATCTCGTTCTTCGTCAACGCGGGCGTCCGCTTCGTCGAGGAGATGTGCAAGATGCGCGCGTTCGGCCGCATCTGGGACCGCGTCACCCGTGAGCGCTACGGCATCGAGGACCCGCGTCAGCGGCGCTTCCGCTACGGCGTGCAGGTCAACTCCCTCGGCCTGACCGAGGCGCAGCCGGAGAACAACGTCCAGCGCATCGTGCTGGAGATGCTCGCCGTCACGCTGTCCAAGGACGCCCGCGCCCGCGCCGTCCAACTCCCGGCCTGGAACGAGGCGTTGGGGCTGCCACGACCCTGGGACCAGCAGTGGTCGCTGCGCATCCAGCAGGTACTGGCGCACGAGAGCGACCTGTTGGAGTACGAGGACATCTTCGAGGGCTCGCACGTGATCGAGGCGAAGGTCGCGGCCCTGGTCGAGGAGTCCTTCGCCGAGATGGGGCGCATCGAGGAGATGGGCGGCGCGATGGCCGCCGTCGAGTCGGGCTACCTCAAGTCCCGGCTGGTCTCCTCGCACGCCGAACGGCGCGCCCGGATCGAGTCCGGCCAGGAGAAGATCGTGGGCGTCAACGTCTACGAGACGACCGAGCCGAACCCGCTCACCGCTGACCTCGACACCGCGATCCAGACCGTCGACCCGGCGGTGGAGGAGCGGGTGGTCGAGGCGCTCGGCGCCTGGCGCGACAGCCGCTACCAGCCGCCGTTCAACCACGACCGGCCCTGCAAGGCGCTGGAGCGGCTCAAGGAGGCCGCGCGCGGCACCGGCAACCTGATGGAGGCCACCCTCGCCTGCGCGCGGGCGGGAGCGACCACCGGCGAGTGGGCGGGCGCGCTGCGCGAGGTGTTCGGCGAGTTCCGCGCGCCGACCGGGGTGTCGTCCGCGCCGGTCGCGGTGGCCGCCGAGGAGGGCGGCCAACTGGCCGCGGTGCGGCGCCGGGTGGAGGTCACGGCCGCCGACCTCGGGGTCGGGAGGCTGCGCTTCCTGGTCGGCAAGCCCGGCCTGGACGGGCACTCCAACGGGGCGGAGCAGATCGCCGTGCGGGCCCGCGACGCCGGGTTCGAGGTGGTCTACCAGGGCATCCGGCTCACCCCGGAGCAGATCGTGGACGCGGCCCTGGCCGAGGACGTGCACGCGGTGGGCCTGTCCGTCCTCTCCGGCTCGCACGCCCGGCTGGTGCCGGACGTGCTGGACCGGCTGCGGGAGGCCGGCGCCGCCGACATCCCGGTGATCGTCGGCGGGATCATCCCGAACGGCGACGCCGAACTGCTCAAGGCCGCCGGGGTGGCCGCCGTGTTCACCCCGCGGGACTTCGACATCACCGTGATCATCGGCCGTATCGTCGACGAGATCCGTACAGCGAACAAGCTCGACCCCCTGGAGGTCCCCGCATGACCGCCCGTACCGCCCCCGCCGCGGACTCCCCCGCCGCCGACCGGCTGCGCCCGAGGCGGTCCTGCCTCGCGGTGCCCGGCAGCAACCCGCGCTTCCTGGAGAAGGCCCAGGGGCTGCCCGCCGACCAGGTGTTCCTGGACCTGGAGGACGCCTGCGCGCCGCTCGCCAAGCCGGAGGCGCGGCACACCATCGTCAAGTTCCTCAACGAGGGCGACTGGACGGGCAAGACGCGGGTGGTGCGCGTCAACGACTGGACCACCGAGTGGACCTACCGCGACGTGGTGACGGTCGTCGAGGGCGCGGGCCCGAACCTCGACTGCATCATGCTGCCGAAGGTGCAGGACGCCCAGCAGGTGGTCGCGCTCGACCTGCTGCTGACGCAGATCGAGAAGACGATGGGCTTCGAGGTCGGCCGCATCGGCATCGAGGCGCAGATCGAGAACGCGCGCGGCCTGAACAACGTCAACGCGATCGCGGAGGCCTCGCCCCGCACGGAGACGATCATCTTCGGCCCGGCCGACTTCATGGCGTCGATCAACATGAAGACCCTGGTGGTCGGCGAACAGCCGCCCGGCTACGGCGCGGACGCCTACCACTACATCCTCATGAAGATCCTCATGGCGGCCCGCGCCAACGACCTCCAGGCGATCGACGGCCCCTACCTCCAGATCCGCAACGTCGACGGCTTCCGCGAGGTCGCCGGACGCGCCGCGGCCCTCGGCTTCGACGGCAAGTGGGTGCTGCACCCCGGCCAGGTCGACGCGGCCAACGAGGTGTTCTCCCCGTCCCAGGAGGACTACGACCACGCCGAGTTGATCCTCGACGCGTACGAGTACTGCACGTCGGAGGCCGGCGGCAAGAAGGGCTCGGCGATGCTCGGCGACGAGATGATCGACGAGGCCAGCCGCAAGATGGCGCTGGTGGTCTCCGGCAAGGGGCGCGCGGCGGGCATGCGGCGCACCAGCACGTTCGAGATTCCGGAGGCGTGAGCATGCAGTTCGGGCGCACCTACGAGGAGTTCGAGGTCGGCGCGGTGTACAAGCACTGGCCCGGCAAGACGGTCACCGAGTACGACGACCACCTGTTCTGCCTGCTCACCATGAACCACCACCCGCTGCACCTCGACTCCAACTACGCCGAGAAGACAACGGACTTCGGCAAGAACGTGGTGGTCGGCAACTACGTGTACTCGCTGCTGCTCGGCATGTCGGTGCCCGACGTGTCCGGCAAGGCGATCGCCAACCTGGAGATCGAGTCGCTGCGGCACGTGGCGCCGACCTTCCACGGCGACACCATCTACGGCGAGACGACCGTGCTCGACAAGCGGCCCTCCAAGTCGAAGGACGACCGCGGCATCGTGCACGTGGAGACCCGGGGCATCAAGCAGGACGGCACGCTGGTCTGCGTGTTCCGCCGCAAGGTGATGGTCCCGACCGAGACGTACATCAAGGAACGCGGCGGGGAGCAGCCCGGCCGTCCCGAGCCGCTGGACAGTTCCCAGCGTGAGCAGGAGAAGTAGCCATGGCGCGCCTCGCCCGGACCGCGGGTCTCACCGACGTCCAGCAGGAAATCCTGTCCACCGTCCGCGACTTCGTGGACAAGGAGATCATCCCGGTCGCCACCGAGCTGGAGCACCGCGACGAGTATCCGCAGCAGATCGTCGACGGGCTGCGGGAGTTGGGCCTGTTCGGCCTGATGATCCCCGAGGAGTACGGCGGTCTCGGCGAGTCCCTGCTGACGTACGCGCTGTGCGTCGAGGAGATCGCCCGCGGGTGGATGTCGGTGTCCGGCATCATCAACACCCACTTCATCGTGGCCTACATGCTCAAGCAGCACGGCACGCAGGAGCAGCGGGAGCACTTCCTGCCGCGGATGGCGGCGGGCGACGTCCGGGGCGCCTTCTCGATGTCGGAGCCGGCGCTCGGTTCCGACGTCTCGGCGATCTCGTCGAAGGCGGTGCGCGACGGCGACGAGTTCGTGCTCGACGGGCAGAAGATGTGGCTCACGAACGGCGGGACCTCCTCGCTCGTCGCGGTCCTGGTGCGCACCGACGAGGGGCACCCGGAGGGCACCGCGCCGCACAGGTCGATGACGACGTTCCTGGTCGAGAAGGAGCCGGGTTTCGGTGAGGTGCGCCCCGGGCTGACCATCCCCGGCAAGATCGACAAGATGGGCTACAAGGGCGTCGACACCACCGAGTTGATCATGGACGGGCTGCGCGTACCGGCCGATCGCGTGCTCGGCGGGACCACCGGGCGAGGTTTTTACCAAATGATGGACGGCGTCGAGGTGGGCCGGGTCAATGTGGCGGCCCGTGGCTGCGGCGTCGCTCAGCGTGCCTTCGAACTCGGCATCGGCTACGCACAGCAGCGGCACACCTTCGGCAAGCAGATCGCCCAGCACCAGGCGATCCAGTTCAAGCTCGCCGAGATGGCGACGAAGGTCGAGGCGGCCCATGCGATGATGGTCAACGCCGCACGCAAAAAGGACTCCGGGGAACGAAACGACCTGGAAGCGGGGATGGCGAAGTACCTCGCCTCCGAATACTGCAAGGAGGTCGTGGAGGACGCGTTCCGCATCCACGGCGGCTACGGCTTCTCCAAGGAGTACGAGATCGAGCGCCTCTACCGGGAGGCCCCGATGCTCCTCATCGGTGAAGGTACCGCCGAGATCCAGAAAATGATCATCGGGCGCCGCCTGCTGGAGGAGTACCGCCTGCAGGGCTAGTTGTCCGTATTGGTGGCGATTTGTTCGAGAACAAGATCACACCCGATGGACGGTTACCGGCCGCCGACTCAGCTTCCTGGCTTACCCAGTTGTGGCCCATAGCCGCTACGATCGCGGGAAAGCCGCCGTCCCCCGTTGCAGCGCGGCATAAACCGCTACGAAGGTCATCCATGCCCCACAGCCAAACCTCTGCACCACGAGACAGCCTCGCCGGCGTACGCCTCGCGCGCGGAGCATCGCCGTGGCTCCTTCCGACCGTCGCCACCGCGGCGCTCAGCCTGGTCCGCGCCCGCCGCTCGGGTGCCGCCAAGGCCGTCGCCGTCCCCGCCACCGCACTCGCGGCGGGGATGCTCTGGTTCTTCCGTGACCCGGAGCGCGAGATCACCCGGGGCCGGGTGATCTCGCCCGCCGACGGTGTGGTGCAGAGCATCATGCCGTGGAAGGACGGCCGCACCCGCGTCGCGATCTTCATGAGCCCGCTGAACGTCCACGTCAACCGCGCTCCGCTCGCCGGCACCGTGACGTCCGTCGAGCACGTTCCCGGCGGATTCGTGCCGGCGTTCAACAAGGAGAGCGAGAACAACGAACGCGTCGTCTGGCACTTCGACACCGAGCTCGGTGACATCGAGATGATCCAGATCGCCGGCGCGGTCGCCCGCCGCATCGTCCCCTACCTCCCGCAGGGCACCAAGGTCGAGCAGGGCGAGCGGATCGGACTGATCCGCTTCGGTTCGCGCGTCGACCTCTACCTCCCCGCGGGTGTCGAGGTCGCGGTGGAGGTCGGCCAGAAGACAACGGCTGGGGTGACTCGCATTGACCGTGATTGACCCAGAGACGCAGGCGGGCTGGGTGCCCGAGGCCGACGTGCTGGAGGACGACGAAGAGGAGATGCCCCTCTCCCTTCGCCTCTCAATAGCGGACACCCTCACCCTGGGCAACGCCACGTGCGGCTTCATGGCGGTGTACTTCACCACCACCGGCATCCTGATCCCGCACCTCACCGGCAGCCAGGAGTCGGGCATGGCCCGGCACAGCGCGGCGACCGCGGTCATCCTCATGCTGTGCGCGGCGGTCTTCGACCTCTGCGACGGCCTGGTGGCCCGCAAGCTGCGTTCCTCGCCCATGGGCGCGGAACTGGACAACCTGTCCGACCTGATCAGCTTCGGTCTGGCACCCGCGTACTTCGTCCTCGTGTACGGGATGGTCGCCGACGACGCGCACCAGAGAATGGCGGCGCTCGGCGCGATCGTGGTGCTGCTGGCCGTGGTGCTGCGGCTGGCCCGTTTCTCGTGCGTGACGCTCAAGGACGGCATGTTCCAGGGCATGCCCTCGCCGTTCGGCGCGCTCACCGTGGTCTCGATCGTGCTGCTGGAGCTGCCCTTCGTGGCGACCCTGCTCGCGATCCTGGGCACCGCCTGGCTGATGGTGAGCCGGGTCGAGTACCCGAAGCCGCGGGGCCGCCTCGCGGGCGCGATGCTCTCGTGGATCGTGCTCTCGATGGGCCTGCTGGCGGCGTGGGCGTTCGACGCTCCCAGCGGCCAGCTGCTGCTCCAGACCGGGTGCGCCCTCCAGCTCGTCATGGGCGCGGTCATCCCGCTGTTCGCCACGGCCCGCCGGGTGAACAACTTCCGCGACAACCGGCGTGAGGCACGGGCCCAGCTTCCGTAGCCGATCCGCCGCGCATGCCGAAGGGCCCCGAACCGCCGTCGCGGTTCGGGGCCCTTCGGCATGCGCGGCGGGCGGCCTCTCAGACCAGGAAGTCCCGCGCGACCCGCTCGGCGACCCGTTCCAGGATCGGCCCCGCCTCCGCGAGGCACCGCGCGAGGTCGGGCTCCGCGTCGGTGAGCGGGTAGGCACGGGCGATGCCCGCCCCCTTCAGCTCCGTCTCGGACAGCGCGAGGCGCCCGCACACCGCGACGACCTCCCGGCCCGCCGCACGCGCCGCCGCCGCGACCCCGGCCGGGGCCTTGCCGTGCAGGGTCTGCGCGTCGAGCGAGCCCTCGCCCGTGATCACCAGGTCGGCGCGGTCCAGGGCGGCGGCGAAGCCCAGCACGTCGAGCATGACGTCGATACCCGGCCGGAACTGCGCGCCCAGCAGCAGCGCCCCGTATCCGATGCCGCCGGCCGCGCCCGCCCCGGGCGCCTGCGCGTACTCCGCGTGACCCGCGGCACTGGCCGCGGCCGACTCCGCCACCACCGTCGCGTAGTGCGCGAGGGCGGCGTCCAGGGCCGCCACGTCGTCCGGGGTCGCGCCCTTCTGCGGGCCGTACACCGCGGGCGCCCCGGTGGGCCCGGTCAGCGGGTTGTCGACGTCGCTGGCGAGGACCAGCTCGACGTCGAGCAGGCGCGGGTCGAGGCCCGACAGGTCGGCCGCGGCGAGCGCGGCGAGTCCGCCGCCGCCCGGCGCCACCGGCTCGCCCGCGGCGTCGAGGAAGCGGGCCCCGAGCGCGGTCAGCATGCCGGCACCCCCGTCCGTGGTGGCGCTGCCGCCCACGCCGAACACGACGGTCCGCGCGCCCGCGTCCAGTGCCGCGCGCAGCAGCTCCCCGGAGCCGTACGTGGACGCGGTCAGCGGGGCGAGGACACCGGCGGGCAGCCGTTGCAGCCCGCTGGCCTCGGCCATCTCCACCACGGCCGTGTCGCCGCGCACCGCGAACGCGGCGGTGACCTCGTCGCCCAGCGGTCCGGCCACCCGGACCTCACGGCGCTCGAACCCGGCGGCGACCGCCGCGTCGACGGTGCCGTCACCCCCGTCCGCCACGGGCAGCGTCTCCACGTCCGCACCCGGGACGACCCGGCGCAGCCCCTCCGTCACGCACCGCGCGACCTGGGCCGCCGTCAGCGACCCCTTGAACTTGTCGGCGGCCACGAGCACCCGCCGGGCACCGCCCCCCACGCCGTCCACCGCTGTGTCAGCCACGTTCGCATTCCCCTCGCTCTCACGCCCCGCGTGCTCACGGCACCCGGGGCAGTCGCGCCGCTGCGACCTTAACCGGGGAGCCGGGGGGACGTCATGCCCCGGCGGGCGCCATGATGTGCGCGCGTCCACGGTCGCGCGGACGCCGGGGTGCCGCCGCGGTCGCGGCACGGAGCCGGGACGGGGCGAGGGGGACGACGTGGCGTGGCACGGGGGAGGCGGGGGCGGCCCCGCGGGGGGGCGCGGCCGACGGGTCCGGGGCACCCGCGACGGCGGCGGCCGTCCGGCGGGCGCCGGTACCTGCTGTGCGGGGCGCTCGGCGCCGCCGCACTGGTGCTCGTGCCCGTCGTGGTGGTCGGCGGGGCGGTGCTGCTCCTGATGCCGGGCATGGCGTTCGGCGAGCCGCCGGTGCCGGACGGCAGACCGCTCGTCCTGCCCTCCGGGGCGTTCACCGGGACCTGGCGGGACGAGGACGGCGGGCGGCTGGTGCTGCGGGCCGACGGGACGTTCGCCTCCGACGGCACGTGCGGCGACTTCTCCGGTCCCGGCCTGACCGACGCCCTCTCCCCCGCGCCCGGCGCGGGCACGTGGTCCGCGTCCGGCACGAACGCGGACGTCCCGGTGACGCGGGTGCAGGTCGGGTTCGCGCCGGGCGGCGTGTGGACCGTGTACGAGGCGCGGGGCACGGCGGAACGTCCCGTGCTGTGGCAGCACCTCGGCGATCCCGACGACGGCGCGCTGTGCGTGCTGTCCAGGGCGGGAACCTGACGCAGCCGCCGGAGACCCCCGCCGGCGCGGGCCGCTCGGTACGCTTCGCCGATGACCACGACCGACTTCGCCACGTATCTCGCGGGCCTGCCCCGCGTCCTCGCCGGGGCAGCCGCGCTGTTCCGCGACACCACCGGACGCGTCCTGCTCGTCGAGCCCAACTACCGTGAGGGATGGGGGCTTCCGGGCGGCACGATCGAATCGGACGACGGCGAGGGCCCGCGCGAAGGTGCCCGGCGCGAGACCGCCGAGGAGATCGGCCTCGACCGCGATCTCGGCCGGCTGCTCGCCGTGGACTGGGTGCGGGGCGACGGCCGCCCGCCGCTCGTGGCCTATCTGTACGACGGCGGGGTGCTGCCGGAGGCCGACGTCAAGGTGATCCGGCTCCAGGAGGAGGAGCTGCTGTCCTGGCGCTTCGTCGCCCGCGAGGACCTCGCCGGCTTCCTGCCGGACGTCCTGTGCCACCGCGTGCTGGCCGCGCTCGACGTCCTGGAGGCGGGGGCCGGCACGGCGGAGCTGGAGAACGGGCGCCGGGTGGGCTGAGCCGCCCGGCAGCGCCCGTGCCGACGGGTCCGGCGCGCCCGGACCCCGTCGGCCCCCGCACGGGCGGCGGACGGGAGGTGACGGCCGTGCCTGGAACGCACTGCCTAGAACAGGGCCGCCCCCCGCTCGAAGTCCAGCAGCCGCTGCTTGCGTTCCAGGCCGCCGCCGTAGCCCGTCATGCTGCCGCTCGACCCGATGACGCGGTGGCAGGGCACGATGATGCTGATCGGGTTGCGGCCGTTGGCGAGGCCCACGGCCCGCGAGGCTCCGCGATTGCCGAGAGCCAGGGCGAGTTCGCCGTACGAGCGGGTCTCCCCGTAGGGGATCAGGCGCAGTTGCTCCCAGACGCTGCGCTGGAAGGGCGTGCCCGGCATGCGCAGTTCGAGGTCGAACTCCTTCAACTCCCCCGCGAAGTAGGCACTCAGCTGGTCCATCGCCTCCCCGAACGGCCGGTCGTCGCGCGGTCCGAACGTCTCCAGCGCCGGGCGGTGGCGATGGTCGGTCATGTAAAGGCCGCACAGGACGCCGTCGTCGGCGACCAGGGTGAGCAGGCCGTACGGGCTCTCGATCTCGGTGTGCTTCTTCACGAGGAAACTCCTTGTGCGGGGAGGAAGTTGATCGGGTGACTGTCGGTCGCCCACAGGTACTGGACGGCGTAGGCCCGCCAGGGCCGCCACGCCGCCGCGCGGGCGGTCAGTGCGGCGGGGGTGGACGGGAGGCCCAACTCCTTTGCCGCGCGCCGGATTCCGAGGTCGGTGGGCAGGAACGCGTCGGGGTCGCCGAGGGCCCGCATGGCGATGACGTCGGCGGTCCACGGTCCGATGCCGGGCAGGGCGAGGATCCGGGCGCGGGTCTGCTCCCAGTCGCTCTCCACGCCCAGGGTCAGCTCGCCGTCCGCCAGCCGCCGTACCAGTGTGGTGAAGGTGGCCCGGCGGGTGCGCGGCATCGCGAGGGACTCGGGGTCCGCCTCCGCGAGCGCGGCCGGTGCCGGGAACAGGTGGGTGAGCCCGCCGTCCGGGTCCTCGACCGGCTCGCCGTGCGCGGCGACCAGGCGGGCGGCGTGCGTGCGCGCGGCGGCCGTCGAGACCTGCTGCCCGAGCACGGCCCGGACGGCGAACTCCGCCTCGTCGACGGTGCGCGGCACCCGGCGTCCGGGCGCCTTGTCGACCAGCGGCGCGAGGACGGGGTCGGCGCGCAGTTCCTCGTCGACGGCGACGGGGTCGGCGTCCAGGTCGAGGAGGCGGCGGCACCGGCTGATGGCGACGGTCAGGTCGCGCGGGTCGCCGAGGGTGAGACGGCAGGCGATGTGGTCGGGCCGCGGGCTCAGGGCGACGATGCCGTGCCCGTACGGGAGCCGCAGCGTGCGCCGGTAGGCCCCGTCGCGCCACTCCTCCACCCCGGGCACGGCGGTCGCGGCGAGGTGGCCGAAGAGGTTGTCGGGGTTGAGCGGCGCCCTGAACGGCAGCCGCAGGGTCAGCGCGCCGGGGGCGCCGCCGCCGGCCGCGGCGGCCGTCGTGCCGCCCGTCGCCCGCTTGGGGGCGCGGGCGCGCAGTTCGCCCGGGGCCAGCGCGAACACCTCGCGCACGGTGTCGTTGAACGCGCGGATGGAGGCGAATCCGGCCGCGAAGGCGATCTCCGCCATCGGCAGCGTGGTCGTCTCGATCAGCAGCCGGGCCGTCTGCGCGCGCTGGGCACGGGCGAGCGCGAGCGGGCCCGCGCCGAGTTCCGCGAGGAGCTGGCGCTCGACCTGCCGGGTGCTGTAGCCGAGCCGGGCGGCGAGGCCGGGCACGCCCTCGCGGTCCACGACGCCGTCGGCCATCAGCCGCATGGCGCGGGCGACGAGGTCGGCGCGCTGGTTCCACTCCGGGGAGCCGGGGCTGGTGTCGGGCCGGCACCGCTTGCAGGCCCGGAACCCGGCCTGCTGGCAGGCCGCCGCGCTGGGGTGGAAGACCATGTTCTCCGGCTTGGGCGGTACCACCGGGCAGCTCGGACGGCAGTAGATCCCGGTCGTCAGGACGGCTGTGTAGAACCAGCCGTCGAAGCGCGCGTCCTTGGACCGGACGGCGCGTACGCAGCGCTCCCTGTCGGTGTGCATCCCGTTCCGCATGACTCAAGCATCGGCCACCCGGGACGCTGTCGCTGGCGAGAATCCGACATCAAGGTTCCCTGGGCTGGGACCCGCCGGGCGGCTCGGGACACCGTACGACAAGGGAACGGGCGTACGGGCGGGAGGGTGCCGCGCGCGTGCCGCCCCGCGCCCTCCCCGTCCCCGCCTCCCCGTCCCCGCCTCGCCGCTCGTGCGCTCAGTACACGTCGCGCACGTACCGCTTGTCGGCCGCCAACTGCTTGACGTACGCCGCCGCGGCCGTCTCGTCGAGGCCGCCGTGGGTGACGGCCACGTCCCGCAGGGCACGGTCGACGTCGCGGGCCATGCGGGAGGCGTCGCCGCAGACGTAGAAGTGCGCGCCGTCCTGGAGCCAGGCCCACAGCCGGTGTCCGTGTTCGCGCAGCCGGTCCTGGACGTAGACCTTCGCGCGCTGGTCGCGGGAGAACGCGGTGTCGAGGCGGGCGAGCGTGCCGTCGGCGACGAACCGCGTCAGCTCCCGCTCGTGGTAGAAGTCCGTGGCGCGGTGCTGTTCGCCGAAGAACAGCCAGTTCGGGCCCCGGTCGCCGCGGGCGCGCCGCTCGTCGAGGAACCCGAGGAACGGCGCGACGCCGGTGCCGGGCCCGACCATGACCATGGGTGTGGCGGAGTCCGCGGGCGGCCGGAAGTGCGGTGCGCTCTGCACGTGCACGGGGACCGGGGTGCCCGGCGCGGAGTCGGCGAGGAAGGGCGAGCAGACACCCTGCCGGGGCCGCCCGTCCCGGTTCTCGTACCGCACGACGGAAACGGTCAGCGAGACCTGGTGGGGGTCGGTGAGGGGGCTGGACGAGATCGAGTACAGGCGCGGCCGGAGGCGTCCGAGGACCGCGGCCCACTCGGCGGCGTCGGCGCGGACCCCGTACTCGCCGACCACGTCCACGGCCTGCCGGCCCCAGGACCACTTCGCCAGCTCGCCCTTGTTGTCGGGGCGCAGCAGGTTGTGCAGCTCGCGCGGGTCGTGCGCGCGTTCGGCGACGAAGCGCAGCAGGCCGGGGGTGATCCGCGTGATGTCGAGGTGGCGCAGCAGCGCCTCGCCCAGCTCGACCCGCCCGGCGTCGCCGACGTCCACGGCGGTGCCCGCGTCCAGGCCGGTGACGTCGAGCCATTCGGCGACCAGGCCGGAGGCGTTGCGCGGGCGCACTCCGAGGGCGTCGCCCGCCTCGTAGAGGAGGGTGGTCGCGCAGTCGCGGGTGTCGAGGGTGAGGCGGCGGACCTCCTTGCCCGCGCCGGGCAGGCTGAGCAGCCGGTTGCCGACGAGGCGGGCGACGGCGGGGGCGGGCCGCCGGGGGCGCGGGGCGGAGGGCGCGGTGGGGGCCGGCGCGGCGGCCGGGGGTGCCGCGGGCTCCACGGCGGGCGGGGGTGCCGGGGTGCTCGTGAGGGAGGCGAGGACCTGGTCGAGCCAGGCCACCGCGGTGGAGTCCAGGTCGTCCGGCTCGCAGTCGGAGCGCGGGGCGAGCCGTACACCGCCGAGTTCGTCGAGGCGCGCGTCGAGGCGGCGGCCGTGGCCGCAGAAGTCGGCGTACGCCGAGTCGCCGAGGGCGAGCACCGCGTACCGCCGCCCGTCCATGCGCAGCGGCGGGTCGGGCGCCGCGAGGGTCTCCCAGAAGCCGGCGCCGTTGTCGGGGGCGTCGCCGTCGCCGAAGGTGCTGGTGATGAGCAGCAGGTCGGCGCCCGCGGGAAGGACGGCGGGGTCGGCCTCGTCCATGCCGACCAGGGACGGGGTGTGACCGGCCGTGGTGAGCCGCTCGGCGGTGCGGGCGGCGAGGTCCTCGGCGTTGCCGGTCTGCGAGGCCCACAGGACGACGATCTCGCGGGCGGGGGTGGGGGCGGCCGGGTCGGCGTGTTCCGTGGGCTCCGTGGGTTCCGTGGGTTCGGGCTGTTCGGGCGTCCCGGTGCGGGAGTACATGCCGGCCAGGACGCCGTTGACCCACAGCGCGTGCGCGGGGCTGAAGGGCGCGCCCGCCGGCAGCACCGGGACGCCGGTCGTCCCGGCGGGGATGCCCGCCAGGAACCCCGTGAGGTAACGCCGTTCGTCCTCGGTGAGCACCGGGGGCGGGGCGCTGTCGAGCCCGAACGGGCCGGCATCGGCCTCCCGCGTGGGCGCGGGGGCGGCGGACCCGGGAGGCGCGGTGGGCGGAGGCACGGGGGTCGCGGCGGCGGGCGCGCGCACCGTGACGGGGGTCGGCACCCTGGTGAGCGAGACCGCGCACGCCTTGAACCCGGGCTGGAAGGACAGCGGGTCGACGGCGTCGTCGGTGACGGCGTTCACGCTCAGGTACTCGCCGAACAGGTCGTTCCAGTGGAACGGTGCGAAGCAACTCCCTTGCCGTACGCGGTCGGTGACCCGCGCGGGCAGCACGGCACGGCCGCGCCGCGAGGCGACCTCGACGGAGTCCCCCTCCGCCAGGCCGAGTTGGGCGGCGTCCTCGGGGTGGACCTCCAGGAAGGGGCCGGGGTCGAGCCTGTTGAGCTTCGGCACCTTCGCGGTCTTGGTCAGGGTGTGCCACTGGTGCGGCAGCCGACCGGTGTTGAGGACGAACGGGTAGTCGTCGTCCGGCATTTCGGTGGCCGGAAGGTGCGGGCGGGCGTGGAAGACGGCGCGACCGCTCGGCGTCGGGAAGGCGAGCGTGCCGTCCTCGGCGACGTAGCGCACCGGGTTGCGGTCGGGGCCGTCGGCGGTCGGCGCGGGCCACTGCACGGGGGTGGACCGCAGCCGCTCGTACGTCACGCCCCGCAGGTCCCAGCCGGTCCTGGGGTTCCAGGCCCGCTTGAGTTCCGCGAAGACCTCCTCGGCGCTGTCGAACGCGAACGCCTCGCCGTAGCCCATCTCGCGGGCCACGGCGGCGATGATCCGCCAGTCGGCGGCGGCCTCCCCCGGCGGATCGGCGGCGGGGCGGGCGAGGGTGAGGTTGCGCTCGCTGTTGACGAGGACACCCTCGGTCTCGGTCCACAGGGCCGCGGGCAGCACGACGTCCGCGTACGCGTTGGTCTCCGTCTCGGCGAACGCGTCCTGGGTGACGACGAATTCGGCCGCCTCCAGGCCCTCGACGACGGTGCGCCGGTTGGCGACGGACGCGACCGGGTTGGTGCAGATGATCCAGCACGCGCGGATGTCGCCCGCGGCCATCTCGCGGAACATCTCGACGGTGCCCCGGCCGCCGCCGTCCGCGCGGACGGTGCCGGGCGGCAGGTCCCACAGCTCCTCGACGAAGGCGCGGTCGGCGTCGACGAGGGTCGAGCGCTGGCCGGGCAGTCCGGGCCCCATGTAGCCCATCTCGCGTCCGCCCATGGCGTTGGGCTGGCCGGTGAGGGAGAACGGGCCGCTGCCGGGCCGGCAGATCGCGCCGGTCGCGAGGTGCAGGTTGACCAGGGCGTTGGTGTTCCAGGTGCCGTGCGTGGACTGGTTGAGGCCCATCGTCCAGCAGCTCGTCCACTCCCCCGCCTCCCCGATCAGCCGGGCCGCCGCGCGCAGGTCCGCCTCGGGGACGCCGGTGAGGTCCGCGACGACGCCGGGCGGGTAGTCCGCGAGGAAGGCGGGCATCGCGTCCCAGCCCTCGGTGTGTGCGGCGATGAACTCCGGGTCGGTGTGCCCCTGTTCGTGCAGCAGGTGCAACAGGCCGTTCAGCAGGGCGAGATCGGTGCCGGGCCTGAGCTGGAGGAAGAGGTCGGCCTTCGCGGCGGTGGCGGTGCGGCGCGGGTCGACGACGATGACCTTCGCCCCCGCCGTCCTCACCCGGTCCATCATGCGCAGGAACAGGATCGGGTGGCAGTCGGCCATGTTGGAGCCGATGACGAGGAAGACGTCCGCCCGGTCGAAGTCCTGGTAGGACCCGGGCGGACCGTCCGCGCCGAGCGACAGCTTGTAGCCGGTGCCCGCACTGGCCATGCACAGCCGGGAGTTGGACTCGATCCGGTCGGTGCGCACGAACCCCTTGGCCAGCTTGTTCGCCAAGTACTGCGCTTCGAGGCTGAGTTGGCCGGACACGTAGAACGCGAGAGCGTCGGGGCCGTGTTCGTCGACGATCGCGCGCAGCCGCCGCGCGGTCTCCCGGACCGCCTCGTCGAGGCCCGTGCTCACGGCCTGCTCGCCGCGGGCGGGCCGGACGAGCGCCGCGGAGAGCCGTCCGGGGGCGGCGAGCATGTCCGCGGTGGTCGCTCCCTTGGTGCACAGCCGGCCGAAGTTCGCCGGATGCCGTGCGTCCCCGGTCGCCCTGAGCACGGTACGGCGGCCGTCCGGCCCGAACCCGACGTCGAGGACCATGCCGCAGCCGACACCGCAGTACGAGCAGACCGTGCGCACCTGGGTTGGGCCGGCGGCGGGCGGGGGCACGTGCGCGACGGCCGCCGGGGCCGGCGGGGCCGCCTGCGTTTCCCCTGCTGTCCGCGGCGCCGTCCCGGGCGCTGCCGTCGGATCGGCGGTCGGCGAGTCCGGCGCGGCCACGGGCGTCCCTTCCCCTCCTGGTCGGATCGGCCGGTCACGCCCCGGGGACCCGGAAGTGGCCGGTCACGACCCTGGTGACCGTACGAACCGCCCATTACGCGGCTGTCTCCCGGGCCGTCCGGGCGGGGTTACACCTGCCGCACAGCAGGTGATCGCGGGATGTGAGAAGGCGGCGCGGCGGCCGGGTCCGCGGGTCAGCCGGCCTGGGCCGCGAACGTGTCGTAGGCGTGCTGGTCGAAGAGGACGAACCTGATCTCCTCGACCGCGGTCTCCGTCTCCCGCACGGTGCCGATCGCGATACGGGCCGCGTCGTCGACCGGCCAGCCGTAGACACCGGTGGAGACCGCGGGGAACGCGACCGTGCGGGCCCCGAGTTCGTCGGCCACGCGCAGCGACTCCCGGTGGCAGGACGCGAGCAGTGCCGAGCGGTCCTCGCCCCGGCTGAAGACGGGCCCGACGGTGTGGATCACCCAGCGGGCGTCCAGGTCGCCCGCGGTCGTGGCGACGGCGGCCCCGGTGGGCAGCCCCTTGCCGTAGTGGCCGGCCCGCAGGTCGCGGCAGGCGTCGAGGATCGCGGGCCCGCCCCGCCGGTGGATCGCGCCGTCGACGCCCCCGCCGCCCAGCAGCGAGGAGTTGGCCGCGTTGACGATCGCGTCGGCGGTCTGCCGGGTGATGTCTCCCTGGACGAGCGTGATGCGGGGCATGGCTTCGTTCCTCCTCCGGACGCGTCGCACGCGGTCGCACGATACGGCGACCAACCCTACGGACCCCCCGGGTACCCGCACGAACGGCTTTCCGGGCCCGGCCGGGACGGTTTCCCGGCCGTCACCGCGTGCCCCTCCCCCGTGCTCTCCGTGGCGCCCCTCCTCAGACCTCGCGCAGCCTGCGCCAGACCGCCTTCGCGGCGTTGTGGCCCGACATGCCGTGCACTCCCGGGCCGGGCGGCGTGGCCGAGGAGCAGAGGAAGACGGCCGGGTGCGGGGTGTTGTACGGGGAGAGCGAGAGCCGGGGCCGCAGCATCAGTTGCAGACCCGCGGCGGCTCCGGAGCCGATGTCGCCGCCGACGTAGTTGGCGTTGCGGGCGGCGAGTTCGGGGGGCCCGGCGGTGGCGCGCGCGAGCACCCGGTCGCGGAACCCGGGGGCGAACCGCTCCAGTTGGCGCTCGATGGCGTCGGTGAGGTCACCCGTCCAGCCGTTCGGGACGTGCCCGTACGCCCAGAAGACCTGCTTGCCCGCGGGTGCCCTGCCGGGGTCGGCGACGCCGGGCTGCACGGTGATGAGGAACGGCGCCTCGGGTGCCCTGCCCTCGCGGGAGACCGCCCGCAGCGCGCTGCCGATCTCACCGGCGCTCGCGGCGACCTGCACGGTACCGGCGACGCGCGCCTCCTCGGCCGTCCAGGGCACCGGGCCGTCCAGCGCGTAGTCGACCTTGAAGACGCCGGGGCCGTACTTGTAGCCCTCGTAGAAGCGGCCCAGTCCCGCGATGCGGGCCAGCGCCGTGGGCGAGGTGTCGAAGACGTAGGCGCGGGCGGGCGGCAGGTCGTCCAGGCGCCTGACCTCGTAGTCGGTGTGGAGGGTGCCGCCGAGGTCCACCAGGTAGGCGGCGAGCGCGTCGGAGATCGACTGCGAGCCGCCGCGGGCGACGGGCCAGCCGCGGGCGTGCGCGGCGAGGGCGAAGACGAGACCGATGGCCCCGGTCGCGATGCCGGACAGGGGCGCCATCACGTGGGCGACGAGACCGGCGAAGAGGGTCTTGGCCCGTTCGTCGCGGAAGCGGCGCATCAGCAGCGTCGAGGGCGGCAGGCCGGCCAGCCCGAAGCGGGCGAGGGTGACGGGATCGCGCGGGAGGGAGCTGAGCGGCAGGGACATGAAGTCCCGTACGAGAGCGTCCCACTTGGGGAGGAACGGCCGCACCAGCCTGCGGTACGCGCCCGCGTCGCGCGGGCCGAAGGACGCCGCCGTCTCGGCGACGGAACGCGACAGCACGGCGGCGCTGCCGTCCAGGAACGGGTGGGCCATGGGGAGTTGGGGATGCAGCCACTCAAGGCCGTAGCGTTCGAGCGGGAGGGCGCGGAACGCCGGTGAGTTGATGCCGAGGGGGTGCGCGGCGGAGCACGGGTCGTGCCGGAAGCCGGGCAGGGTGAGTTCCTCCGTGCGGGCGCCGCCGCCGACGGTGTCCCTGGCCTCGAAGACGGCCACGGAGAAGCCGCGCCGGGCCAGTTCCACGGCAGCCGTCAGTCCGTTCGGCCCCGCACCCACCACGACCGCATCGAGCATCGACGGCACCTTCGGACTCCTTCGTCAGCCGACGGCCACTGGGGTTCAGGATATGCCCGGGGCGCGACGGCCTCGCGGGGCGGCCGCCCCGGCAGCGCGCCGCCGGGCGTCCCGGCTGCCGTCGCGGCCCCGGCACGGCCGTCGCGGCCCCGGCACGGCCGGGGCGCCCGCCGGGCCGGGGCGCCCCGGGGGCGCGTCAGGCGTCGTCCGCGTCCGCGAGGACCGCCCGCACGCGGCGGGCCGTCGCCTCGTCGCGGGCCGCGGTGAACGGGAAGACGTTGCCCCCGGTGATCCGGAACGGCTCGCCGGAGCGGGTGAGGTGGGTGCCGCCCGCCTCCTCCACCAGCAGGAGGCCGGCCGCGTGGTCCCAGGCCGCCTCCCAGGTGAACGCGACGGCGTCGAGCTCGCCCCGGGCGACGGCCAGGTACTCCAGGCCGGCCGACCCGCAGGGCCGCGGCCGGACGCCGTCGGTCCACAGCGGGCGCAGGGCGCGCTTCTCGTCGTCGGTCGTGTAGTCGGGGTGGGAGACGGCCACCTCCAGGTCCCGGCCGGGCTGCGGGGACCCGGCGCGCAGTTCCCGTCCGTCGAGGCGGGCGCCCCGGCCGCGTATCGCGGTGGCGAAGTGGCCGAGGGCCGGTGCGTACGTCCAGGAGGCGAGGACGACCCCGCGGTGGGCGAGCGCCACGAGGGTGCAGAATCCGGTGTCGCCGTGCACGAACTGCCGTGTCCCGTCGACCGGGTCGACGATCCAGACGGGCAGGTCGCCCCGGAGGGCGTCGTACGTCGCCGGGTCGGCGTGCACCGCCTCCTCGCCGACCACGACGGAGCCGGGCAGCAGGGCGGCGAGCCGCTCGGTCAGCAGGCGCTCGGCCAGCCGGTCGGCGTCGGTCACCAGGTCGTGCGGGCCCTTCTTCTGGTCGATCTCGTGCTCGGCGAGGCGGCGGAAGCGGGGCATGATCTCGGCTGCGGCCGCCTCGCGGACCGCTTCTTCGACGGCTGCCGAGTGGTGTGCGGGAAACTCGTCGATGGTTTCGATTTCTCCGATCATGGCTCCATGAGAGCACGCGCGTCTGACAGCACCCGCCCGGGTGGTGCACGGCGGGTGGAATCGCGCCGAACACCCGGTGCGGGGCGGACCGGGGCTGTGCGACCTGCGTGCCTCGCGTGATCGGAGAGGTCACACGCGCCTGCGCCGCCCCACGCGCCACAGGGTTTTGTCACTGTTCGCCCCCATGGGACCAACTCCGTGACGTTCCTCACCCGTTGGGGCCGTCGGCGGTCACGCCCGCCGGGCCGTCGCGATCTCCGCGGCGGGCGGCGGGGCGGTGGAGTTGCGGACCACCAGTTCGGGCTCGTGGAGCAGTTCCTGCGGGGTGGGGTTCTCGCCCGAGATCTGGTTGGCGAGGAGGGTGACCGCCGCGCGGGACATGGCCTCGATGGGCTGGCGCAGGGTGGTCAGCGGCGGGTCGGTGTAGTTCATGAACGCCGAGTCGTCGTAGCCCACCACCGACAGGTCGCCGGGCACGGCGAGTCCCTTGCGGCGCGCGGCGCGTATCGCGCCCAGGGCCAGGACGTCGCTGCCGCAGATCAGGGCGGTGACACCGGCGGAGAGCAGTTCCGCCGCGACGGCCTGGCCGCCCTCGAAGGAGAACAGGGCGTGGCCGACGGGGTGGTTGCCCCGGCTCGCGGCGGTGAGTTCGGTGAAGGCGGCGACCTTGCGGCGCGAGGGCATGTGGTGCACGGGCCCGACCATGAGCCCGATGTCGGTGTGCCCCATGGCCGACAGGTGTGCGTGGGCCTGCCGCACGGCGGCTGTGTCGTCGGTGGAGACCCGGGGGAACCCCGCGTAGTCGACGGCGGCGTTGAGCAGCACCACGGGGACCCCGCGCTTCAGCAGCGCCGCGTGCTCGACCTCGGTGAGCCCGCCGCAGAAGATGACGCCGGAGACGTGCTGGTCGAGGAGCATCGCGACGTACTCGGCCTCGGTCAGACCGCCCGCGGTACGGGTGCACAGCACCGGCGTGTAGCCGAGCTGGACCAGGGCACCGCCCGCGACCTCGGCCAGCGCCGGGAAGATCGGGTTCTGCAACTCCGGTAGCACGAGACCCACCAGCCGCGCCTGCACACCCCGCAACTGCGTCGGACGCTCGTACCCCAGCACGTCCAGCGCGGTGAGCACCGCCTGGCGGGTGCTGTCGGACACGCCCGGCTTGCCGTTCAGGACGCGACTGACCGTCGCCTCACTGACACCCACCCGGTAAGCCACTTCTGCGAGTCTGCGAGCCATGCGCGGAGTGTATCCGCACGTTTCCGGCCGAATTCCGCTCGGGATTGCCCGTTCGCCGGAGCTTGCACGGGCGCGCCGAGCGGGACGACGGACGGGCCGCCCGCACACGTCAGGTGTGTGTGGGCGGCCCTGGGCCGACGTGCCGCCGGGCTCAGAACCCGCTGTTGCCGCTGCCGCGGGTGACGGTGAAGCCGGGTGCGTTGTTGAGCAGGCCGCCGGACTTGGCGGTCACGGTGGTGTTGGAGACCGTCATGCCTCCGGTGACGTTGTTGAGGTCGAAGCCGTACGTGCCGGCGTTGGTGATCGTGTCGTGGTCGAGGGTCAGGTTGCTGATCTGCTTGGCGTAGCTGAGCAGCACGCCCTGGTAGGTGCTGTCCTTGATGGTGTTGCCGGTGACCGTGACGGGCTGGGTGATGTCGGCGGTGTCGGCGTAGATCCACAACGCGCCGATGTTCGTGGCCCAGTTGATGTGGTACGAGCCGCAGCGGGTGAGGAGGTTGTCCCGCACGGTGGTCGGACCGGAGAAGCCCTGGCCGAAGTAGGTGCTGACGGTGATGCCGGAACCGAAGGCGACGGTGTCGCTGACGGAGTTGTTCTCCAGGGTGTTGCCGGAGCCGCCGTACACGCCGATTCCGTTTGCCTGGATGGGGAGTTGGACGGTGTTGTGCGAGACCGTGCTGGTCGAGACGTTGCCGCCCTCGGTGTCGAGGGCGATGTTGTCGTCGCCGGTGTTGCGCACGTTGGACTGTTCCACACGGGTGTTGGAGGAGCCGCCGTGGACGTGGATGCCGTCGGCGAAGATGTCACGGGCGCGGACCCCGGAGACGAGCAGGCCGGTGCCCGGGTTGGCCCACAGGCCGACCTTGGTGTGCTCCATCCACACGTTGGAGATGAGCGACCCGGAGGTGAACGTGCCCTCGATCGCGGCCGCGCCGGAGTCGTTGTTGCGGAAGGTCTGGTCGCCGGAGATCGTCAGGTCGGCGATCTGGTTGCGGCCCCCGTTGGCGAAGAGGCCGCCCGCGCCGTTCTCCGCCGTCGACCTGATCGTGGTGTACCACTGGCCGGCGCCGCGCAGGGAGACGTTGGTGAGGTTCACGCGGCCGGAGACCGTGTACGTGCCCGAGGGCAGCCACAGGCCCTTGCCCGCCGAAGAGGCCGTGCTCAGCGCCGTGTTGAGTGCGCCGGTCACGTCGGTGGTGCCGGGGGTGACGCCGTAGTCGGCGGCCGAGACGTATCCGGCGGGCATCGTGTAGGCGGCGTCGACGAGTTCGGTGTCGATGACGTCGACGGTGTAGGAGGCGGCGGTGTCGGCGGCGTCCTTCTGGAGCTTGAGGACGGTACCGGCGGGCCAGGTGGCGGTGTTGAGGAAGCGCACCTCGTCGTAGTAGTGGTGTCCGGCGCTGTCGCCGCTGTAGCCGGGGGTGTTGGTGTCGTAGTAGCCGGGACCGTAGATCCAGGAGAACTTGTTGGTCGTCTGGAGGTCGGTGACCTTGGTGCCGCCCGCGTACAGCGACAGGGGCGCGGTGGTGACCGAGCCGGAGGCGGTGTCGGGGATCGAGTAGCGCACGACCACCGAGTTGGCGGCCTTGCCGAGGGTGATCTGCACGTACTGGCCGGTGGCCGTCAGCTTGACGGCGCTGCGGCCGGTGGACTCGGCGGACATGCTCGGGTAGGCGCTGCTCGTGGCGAGGACGGTGCCCGTGGTGGTGGCGTCCGCGGCGCGGTACTCGGTGTACGGCAGGGTGGCGCCCTGCGTGGTCGGGGCGGTGCCGCCGTCGACGGACACGCTGTCCACCGCCACGTTGCCGGTGTCGCCCGAATCGGTCTGCACACCCACGAGGTTGAGTCCGGAACGCAGCTTCACCGAGACGGACACGTGTGACCAGCCGGTCGCGGCGGGCAGGCTGAGCTGCGACGACCTGATGCCGTTCAGGTACAGGGAGAGCGTCTGCGCGGAGCCGGTGGTGTTGCGGTAGGTGACGGCGACGGGATACGTGCCCGCCGACGGCACCGAGGTGTCAACGACCGCCTGCGCACCCTGAGTTGTGAATCCGGTGAGGTATCCGGTGCCGGAGAAGCCGGTGAGGGAGGTCGCGACGGAGGGGCCGCCCGTGAAGAACGCGGTCTCGGCCTCGTACGCCCGGCCCGCCGCGCCGCCGGTGCCGGGGTCGGTGGGCGGCGTGGTGGTCCCGGCGCCCACGGTGATGTCGTCGAGGTTGACGTTGCCGGTGTCGGTGCTGTCGAAGCGGTAGGCGACGGTGTTGCTGCCCGACTTGAGGGTGAGGTTCTCGCTGCGGACCGCCCAGGTGTTCCAGTCGGCGGTCGCCGCGAGCGAAGTGGTCAGCGCCTTGGTGCCGTTGACGTACACCGACAGGGTCTGCGCGGAGCCGGTGCCGTTGGAGTACCGCAGGCCCACGGCCGCACTGCCGGCGCTCGTGGCGCTGACGGTGAAGGTGGTGGCGGCGGTGCCCTTGTGGGTGTCGGTGTAACCGCCCACGTATCCCGTGCCGTTGTAGCCGGTGTGCTCGGTCTCGGTGGCGGCGCCGCCGGAGAGCGCCGCGGTCTCCGCCTCGTACTGTCCGGCCGGTGACGTGGGCGCGGCGGTCACGGTGATCGCGTCGAGGTTGACGTTGCCGGTGTCGGTGCTGTCGTACTTGTAGGCGACCGCGTTGTTGCCCGCGGTCAGGCTCAGCGTGGTGCTGACGGTGGCCCACGTGTTCCAGTCGGCGGTCACCGGCAGTTGGACGGTGGCCGTCTTCGTGCCGCGCACGTACACCGACAGGCTCTGGGCGACTCCGGAGCCGTTGGCGTAGCGCAGCGCCGACACGTAGGCGCCGGCACCGGCGGCGCTCACCGTGAAGGTGGTGGCCGCGCTGCCCTTGTCGGCGTCGGTGTAGCCGCCGACGAAGCCGGTGCCGGTGTATCCGGTGTGGTCGCTCTGCGCGACGGCGCCGCCGGACAGGGCCGCCGACTCCGCCTGGTAGGTGGTGGACGTCGCGGCGAACGCCTGCGGGGGCCGGCCGACCAGCGCGCACAGCAGCGCCACCAGGGCGGCCACCGCGAGGAGGGCGGGTCTCACTTTCAACACACTTGTGCCTGAAGGGAATTGGGGCATGGGGTACTCCCACGGGAAGGAGAGCGGGGATGGGTGACGCGCACCGTAGCCCGGCGTTAACCCGCAGGCAATGCATCGCGCCGCGCCCCGGAATTACGCGGACGGCGACCCGGCAGGGTTTCTCCGCCCCCGCATCCCCGATTACCAGCACGAATACACCGGCCGCCGCGCGGCCACGCAAGCGGAACTTGTGGCGGATTCCAGGTTTCCTGTCGGATTCTTGCACCGCGCGTTGCGTGCGACTCCTGCGTCTGCCCTGACCTGCGGGCAACGACGCATCCGAACGTCCGGTGACCCGGCTTCCGAACTCGCCGACATGTCCGCGAAGTTCATCCGGAGGGGACCGACAAACCGGCGAAAGCAGGCATGTCGGCTTCTTGCGCTGTCTTTCGTCCGTTGTTTTCGGGGGAGTTGACGGAGGTCGTCGACGCTTTGCGCATGTGGGTTTACGTATTGCTCCGCGATGGGTGCGCACGTAACTTGTCCGTCACCTCAGGGAGAGCGGGTTCCCGCAATCCCCACCTCACGATCAGGGACGATCCATGACCGGTTTCCCGGCGGGCAGCAGAGCCCGCATCGCAGTCGCCGTGGCGGCCGCCGCGACCCTCGCCCTCACCGCGAGCGGCTGCGGCAGCTCGGACAGCTCCGCCTCCTCGGACGGCAAGGTCACCATCACGGTGAACGACATGCCGGCCAAGACCGACCCGGTCAACCGCAAGATCTTCCTGTCGGACGTGGCCGCCTTCGAGAAGGCCAACCCGAAGATCCACGTGGTGCCGCACGAGGGCCAGATGGACCCGCAGACCTTCTCCACCAAGCTCGCGGGCGGGCAGCTGGAGAACGCCTTCTACGTGTACCTGACCGACCCGGCCGGCCTGATGGCCAAGCACCAGGCCGCCGACATCACCGACTACCTGAAGGACTATCCGCAGGCCGAGCAGGTCAAGCCGGAGCTGCGCAAGGTCTTCCAGGACAAGGCGGGCCGCACCTACGGCGTGACCGAGGGCAACTACACCATGGGACTGGTCTACAACCGGGCCCTGTTCAAGAAGGCCGGCCTCGACCCCGACAGCCCGCCCACCACCTGGGACGAGGTGCGGACCGACGCCAAGAAGATCGCCGCGCTCGGCAACGGCATCGCCGGGTACGGCGACTACAGCAAGTCCAACACCGGCGGCTGGCACTTCACCGCCGAGATGTACTCGCGCGGCGGCGACGTCGCCAAGCAGCAGTCGGACGGCACCTGGAAGGCCGACTTCGACAACGCCACCGGACGCGCGGTGCTCCAGCAGCTGCACGACATGCGGTGGACCGACGACTCCATGGGCAAGCGCCAACTCCTGGAGTGGGCCGACCTGTTGCAGATGATGGGGGCCGGAAAGCTCGGCATGTACCTCGCCACCTCCGACAACATCCCCACCATCGCCGCGCAGTACAAGGGCGACCCGAAGGACTACGGCCTGGGCCCGATGCCGGACGGCAAGGGCACGCTCGGCGGCGGCGGCGGCTTCATGTTCAACCCGAAGAACAGCGCGGCCCAGACCAAGGCGGCGCTCGCCTGGGTGATGTTCAAGTACGAGAACCCCGACCGCATCACGTCCGGCCAGCAGCGTGCGGCGGAGAACAAGCAGCCCGTCGGCCTGCCCGAGCCGAACATCTGGACCGGTGAGGCGCAGCGGACGCGCGCGGCGGCCGACAAGAAGTACGCGAACGAACCCGTCGCCAACTACGCCCCGTTCACCGAGGCCATGGGCTCGATCCCGCTGAAGCTGGAGCCCCCGCAGGCGCAGCAGATCTACGCGGTCCTGGACACCGCGATGGCGAAGGTCCTCACGCAGAAGGACGCCGACATCGACAAGCTGCTGTCCGACGCGTCCAAGCAGGTCGACTCCCTGCTCGCGGCGCAGTGACCGACGGGCCGGCGTGCCGGCCCGAGGGGTCCGGTCCGGTGTCCGGCGGCCACGCCGGACACCGAACCGGGCTTCACCGCAACCCACTTGAGTACTGAGCAACAAGGAGAGAGTTCTATGGCGACGTCCCTGGCGCCGCACCGCAGCGAGGTCGGCGTCGCAGCCGCGCCCGAGCCACGGCCGGCCGGGCGGGCGCGGCTGCGACGGCGGATCGCCGACAACGCCCTGGCGTACGCCTTCCTGGCAGCCGGCATTCTCTGCTTCGCGTACTTCTCGTGGTATCCGCTGATCCGCGGCATCACCCTCAGCTTCCAGCAGGACAACCTCATCACCGATCCGGAGTGGGTGGGACTGACCAACTACCACCACCTGTTCGCGGACCCGCTGTTCTGGACGGCGTGGCGCAACACCGCCGAGTTCACCGGCCTCGCCCTGCTCTTCGGGTACGCGGTGCCGCTCGTCATCGCCGTCCTGCTCAACGAACTCCGGCACTTCAAGGGGTTCTTCAGGATCGCGGTCTACCTCCCCGTGATGCTGCCGCCGATCGTCTGCGTCATGCTCTGGCAGTACTTCTACGATCCCGGCCAGGGCCTGTTCAACACCCTGCTGCGCGGCGCGCACCTGCCGACGTCGCAGTGGGTGCAGTCGCCGCACATGGCGATGATCTCCCTCGTCCTCGTGTCGACCTGGGCCAACATGGGCGGCGCGACGCTGATGTACCTGGCGGCGCTCCAGGCCGTACCGGGCGACCTGTACGAGGCAGCCGAGCTGGACGGCGCGGGCATCTGGGCGCGGCTGCGGCACGTGACGCTGCCGCAGATGCGGTTCGTGATGCTGGTCCTGCTGCTGCTCCAGATCATCTCCACCATGCAGGTGTTCATCGAGCCGTTCCAGCTCACCGGCTTCACCAACCCGTCCACGATCACGGTGATGACGCTGATCTACCGCTACGCGTTCGCCGTCAACAACGACTTCGGCCTCGCCGCCGCCATGAGTGTGCTGCTGTTCGTCGTGCTCGGCGTCTTCGCCGCGTTCTACCTGCGGCTGACCCGCGACACGTCGGACCAGGGCTGAGGAGGACCAGAGATGACCACGACCGCCCCCGGCCCCGCGTCCACCGCGCCCCGGAGCCTCGTCTCCGCGCAGGAGCTGGCCCGCCCCCGCAACCGCCGCATCTACTACGCCCTGCTGACCCTCACGGTGGTGCTGTTCGTCGCGGTGTTCGTCTTCCCGCTGTACTGGATGGCGTCCTCGGCGCTGGAGACCCCCAAGGAGTTCGCCGCCGCGACGCCCACGCTGCTGCCGAAGTCCGTGCACTTCGCCGCGTACCGCGACGCGTGGACGCAGATGGACATCGCGCACTTCTTCCTCAACACCGTCTACTACGCCGCCGGCGGCTGGTTCATCCAGATGGCCGTGGACGTGTGCGCGGCGTACTCGCTGTCCAAACTCCGGCCCGCCTTCGGCAAGTTCGTCTTCGCCGCGATGCTGGCGAGCCTGATGCTGCCGGCCGCCGCCCTGCTGGTGCCCGCGTACCTCACGGTGAACGACCTGCCGATCCTGCACCTGAACCTGCTCAACACCCCCTGGGGACTGTGGCTCCCGGGCGCGGCCAATGCCTTCAACATCTACGTGCTGCGCCGCTTCTTCGACCAGATTCCCGGCGACATCCTCGACGCCGCCGCCATCGACGGCGCCTCCCGCATGCAGGTGCTGCTGCGCGTCGTGCTGCCCCTGTCCCGCCCGGTCCTCGCGGTGGTCTCCATCTTCTCCGTCGTGGGCATGTGGAAGGACTTCCTGTGGCCGCTGCTGGTCCTCCAGGACCCCGACAAGCAGACCCTGTCGGTCGCCCTGCACCGGCTGTCGACGTCCACCACCCAGGTACCGCCCACCGAGATGATCGCCGGTCTGACCATCGCGGCCGTCCCGATGATCGTGCTGTTCCTCATCTTCCAGCGGCACATCCTCGGCGGCCTGTCCGCGGGAGCCCTCAAGGGCTGATCCCGCACACACGCCGCCGACCCCCATGACGATCCGGCCCGTTCGGGCCGGGTCCGCCCCGCCGTGCGCCGAGGACGGCGCCGTCACCTCCCCGATCAAGGAGCCAGCCCACGTGGCCACAGCGAACGACACCGCGTCCCAGCACCACGAGTGGTGGCGTGACGCCGTCATCTACCAGGTCTATCCCCGCTCCTTCGCCGACGGCGACGGCGACGGCGTCGGCGACCTCGCGGGCGTCCGGCAGCACCTGCCCTACCTGGCCGAACTCGGCGTCGACGCGCTGTGGTTCAGCCCCTGGTACGCCTCGCCACAGGCCGACGCGGGTTACGACGTCGCCGACTACCGGCGCATCGACCCGATGTTCGGCGACCTGTCCGAGGCCGGCGCGCTGATCGCCGAGGCCCACGAACTCGGGCTGCGCATCGTCGTCGACATCGTGCCCAACCACGTCTCCGACCAGCACGCCTGGTTCCGCGAGGCACGCGAGGCCGGTCCCGGCGCGGAGGCCCGCGACCTGTTCTGGTTCCGCCCCGGACGCGGCACCGACGGCGAACTCCCGCCCAACGAATGGCAGTCGGTCTTCGGCGGTCCGGCCTGGACCCGCACCGCCAACCCGGACGGCACCCCGGGAGAGTGGTACCTGCACCTGTTCGCCCCCGAGCAGCCCGACCTGAACTGGAACAACCCCAAGGTCCGCGAGGAGCACGAGAGCGTCCTGCGCTTCTGGTTCGACCTGGGTGCCGACGGCGTGCGGATCGACTCGGCGACCATGCCGGCCAAGGACCCCGAACTGCCCGACTTCGACCCGGCGTCGCCGCCCGTGCCGCACCCCTACATCGACCGCGACGACGTGCACTCCATCTACCGCGCCTGGCGCGAGGTGGCCGCCGCGTACTCGCCGCCGCGCGCCCTGATCGGCGAGGTGTGGCTCGCCGACCCGGTGCGCTTCGCGCACTACCTGCGGCCCGACGAGATGCACACCGCCTTCAACTTCGACTACCTGAACAGCCCTTGGGACCCGGCGGCACTGCGCTCGGTCATCGACGCCACCTTCGACGCGCATGCCTCCGTGGGCGCGGCGCCGACCTGGGTGCTGTCCAACCACGACGTCACCCGGCACGTCACCCGCTACGGCCGCGCCGACTCCTCCTACGGGCACGCGCTGCGCCAGCACGGCACCAGCACCGACCTGGCCCTCGGCACCCGCCGCGCCCGCGCCGCGCTGCTGCTGGCCCTGGCACTGCCCGGCGGGCACTACATCTACCAGGGCGAGGAACTGGGCCTGTGGGAGGTGGAGGACATTCCGGCCGAGCGGCGCCAGGACCCCATCTTCCACCGCACCGGCGGCACCGACATCGGCCGCGACGGCTGCCGCGTCCCGCTCCCCTGGTCCGGCCAGGAACCGCCCTTCGGGTTCAGCCCGGCCGGCGCGAGCGCCCCGCCGTGGCTGCCGCAGCCCGCCGACTGGGCGGACCACACGGCCGAGGCGCAGGACGGCCGCGCCGACTCCATGCTCGGCTTCTACCGCACCGCCCTCGCCGGACGCCGGGCCGAACAGGGCCTGCACAACGAGGAGTTCACCTGGCTGCCCAGCGACGACCCGGGTGTCCTCGCCTTCGAGCGAGGTGCCGGTTTCGTTTGCGTCGCCAACCTGTCCGCGGCGCCGGCCGCGCTGCCGGCGGACACGGAGGTGGTGCTGGCGAGCGGCCCCGAGGTGGACGTGACGGCGCGGGTGCTGCCGCCGGACACGTCGGTGTGGCTGCGCCGCGTGCGCGGCTGACGGCGGCGGCTGCCGGGGAGCGGGCCGGAAGGTCCGCTCCCCGGCAGCCGACTCGCTTCGCTCATCAGCACGTTGACTCAACCGCTCAGGAAGAACGGAAGAACTCGCATGACTCGTAGGCTCTCCGAGGTGGCCCGGCGCGTGGGGGTCAGCGACGCGACGGTCAGCCGTGTCCTGAACGGCAAGCCGGGTGTCTCCGACGCGACAAGACAGGCGGTGCTCACCGCGGTCGACGTGCTGGGGTACGAGCGTCCGACGCAGTTGCGGGGTGTGCGGGCGCGGCTGGTGGGTCTCGTGCTGCCGGAGTTGCAGAACCCGATCTTTCCCGCGCTGGCCGAGGTCGCGGGCGGTGCCCTGGTCCAGCTCGGCTACACGCCGGTGCTGTGCACCCGTACCGCGGGCGGTCTGACCGAGGCCGAGTACGTCGCGATGCTCCTCGACCAGCACGTCTCCGGCGTCATCTTCTGCGGCGGGCTGAGCGCGGAGGAGTACTCGTCGCTGCTGCGGCGCGGGGTGCCCGTGGTGCTGCTCAACGCGGCCGTCGCGTACACCGGCAGCGCGACCGACCCGACGGCCGGGTTCCCGCAGGTCTCCACCGACGACGCGGCGGCGGTCCAGCAGGCGTACGCGCACCTCACGGCGCTGGGGCACACCCGGATCGGCCTGCTCGTCGGACCGGCGGACCACAGCCCGTCGCGCCGGAAGGCCGCGGCGTTCACCGAACTGACGGCGCGGTCGCAGCACGGGGACGGCGTCCGCCGCATCGGCCACGCCCTGTTCTCCTTCGAGGGCGGCCAGGCCACGGCGACGGACCTCTACGACCAGGGGGTCACGGCCCTCATCTGCGGCAGCGACGTCCTCGCGCTCGGCGCGGTGCGGGCGGCCCGGCGCCGGGGTCTCGCCGTGCCGCAGGACATCTCGGTGGTGGGCTACGACGACTCGGCGTTCATGAACTACACCGACCCGCCGCTGACCACCCTGCGCCAGCCCATCGAGGCCATGTCCCGCGCGGCGGTCACCCTGCTGGTCAACCAGATCACGGGAGTCACGTCGTCCGCGAAGGAACTCCTGCACGAACCGGAACTGGTCGTCAGGAACTCCACGGCACCCCTGAACAGGCAGGGCCTGCGGGGCACGCAGCACACGCCGCTGCGGGCACTGCCGTAGCGGCCGACGCCGCGGCGGACACCGCCGTTGCCGGCACCGGCGTTACCGGCCCGCGTTGCCGTCATCGCCGTCGCGGCGGCGGGAGCCGGCCGGTGCTCCGGTCAGGCGGCGCGGGCCCAGCGCTGCGCGGCGCGCACCGGGGCGGGCACCGGCCCCGGCGCGGGGGCGGGACCGGAGGAGTGCACGGCGCGTACCCGGTAGGTGGTCCGCGTCCGGTCGACCAGGGGCTCACCGAGCGCGAGCCGGCCGTCGTCGAGCAGGGTGTCGCACACCTCGGTGGGCAGCGCGGCGTAACAACCCCCGCGGCCGGCCGTGGAGTCCAGCGGGCGCCAGTAGCTGTACCGGCGGCGGCCGTCGGCGTGCACGGCGACGAAGACGGGGGTGCGCGCGTCGGATATGACGCGCAGCACCTCGGTCTCGGCCTCGCTGAGCGAACCGCGGGGGCGGGGGCGGGAGCTGGACGCGCGCATGATCAGTCCTTCACAGCCGTTGCTCGACGGTCCCCGCCACGGCGGGCGGCCCCGTCACTTCCGCGACCCCGCGTCCAACTCCCGCGCGTCCGGGCGCGGACATGCTTCACCTGCGGCTGGTCGACGGCGAGTGGCATCGGCAACGGCCTTTCCGGAAGCGGGGACACGAGGTCACGTACCCCGTCCGGCCCAAGTTGATCTCTCACTTGCCGCATTCTTCAGTACTCCACTGACATCGCGCACCATGGTTCTCCGGTACGCCCACCTGCGGGAGCCCCCACGGACGGCACGGGCGGGGCGCGGGGCCGGACGCGCGGAGAGCCGTCGGCGGTGTGAAGTCCCTTCGCGGTGAAGGTTTTCGGGGTGCGCGGAAACGGAACCGCCTGCCAAGATCGTCCCGGCGACCCGCGATCCACGACGTGCGGGGCCACCGGAACGAGGACAAAAACCATGAAAAGGCCGCACATGAAGCGGAGATCGAGACCTGAAGCCGGGACCGGCATCGGGACCGGGCGTACGACGGGGGCGGAAACCGGGCGCGGAGCGGTGGTGACGGCGGCGGTGTCGTTGTCGATCGCGGCGGTCGTCCTGACCCTGTCCGGATGCGGCGGCACGGACCCGGCGAAATCGTCACCGCGGTCAACTCCTCCCGCCGCCAAAGGAAACGGGACACCGGCACCCTCCGCCTCTGCCTCCGCCTCGGTGAAGCCGACCGGCCCCGCCGACGCCGGACTGGCGGGCTCCTGGGGATCGAGCTCGTACGTCGTCCTGCACTTCACGGGCAGCAGGGTCGAACTGTCGGGCGGCGGCACCCACTGCCTCGGGAGGGCCGCGAAGGAGGACGGCGTCGACACCATCCGCCTGACGTGCGACAAGAAGAACGCCACCCGCACGGTGGGCAGGGTCTACGGCCTGACCGACAAGGCCATGACCGTGGACTGGGAGGGAACGGGCGCGGACAGCTTCTTCCGCAGCGACGACACGGCCTCCTGAACCTCGGGATGTCCGGGATGAGCAGGAATGATTCGTCCACGGAGCGCGTTGGTGGTGTACGCGCGCACGGCGTCCCGCGGAGGTCGTGACGACGGCACGCGGAACAGGAACGGAGACGGATCGGTGCACGGTGAGTACAAGATCCCCGGCGGCAAGCTGGTGGTCGTGGACCTGGACAGCGAGAACGGACTGCTGCGCGACGTGCGCGTGGCCGGCGACTTCTTCCTGGAACCGGACGAGGCGATCACCGCTATCGACAACGCTCTCGAAGGGGCCCCCGCCGAGACCGACGCCGCCGGCCTGGTCGCACGCATCGAAGCCGCGCTGCCCGAGGGAACCGTGATGTACGGGCTGACCGCGGAGGGCGTCGCGGTGGCTGTGCGACGCGCGCTGGCGCGGGCCACCGACTGGACCGACTACGAGTGGCAACTCATCCACGAGAGGCCGCAGTCCCCTGCCCTGCACATGGCGCTCGACGAGGTCCTGACCGCGGAAGTCGCCGCCGGCCGTCGGCCCCCGACCCTCCGGGTGTGGGAGTGGGCCGAGCCGTCCGTGATCATCGGCAGCTTCCAGTCCCTCCGCAACGAAGTCGACCCCGAGGGCGCCGCCCGCCACGGCATCACCGTGGTACGGCGCATTTCCGGCGGAGGGGCCATGTTCGTGGAAGTGGGAAATTCCATCACCTACTCCCTCTCCGTCCCCGCTCCCCTGGTCTCGGGAATGTCCTTCGCGGAGTCCTACGCCTACCTGGACGACTGGGTCCTCGGCGCCTTCGGCGACATGGGCATCAAGGCGTGGTACCAGCCCCTGAACGACATCGCGACCGACGCCGGCAAGATCGGCGGCGCCGCCCAGAAGCGCATGGTGCCGACCGACGGCGGCCCCGGCGCGGTCCTGCACCACGTCACGATGAGCTACGACATCGACGCCGACAAGATGCTCGAAGTCCTGCGCATCGGCAAGGAGAAGATGTCGGACAAGGGGACGAAGAGCGCGAAGAAGCGCGTCGACCCGTTGCGCCGCCAGACCGGACTCCCTCGCGAAACGGTCATCGACAAGATGCTCGACTCCTTCCGCGTCCGTTACGGCCTCACGGAGGGCCGGGTCACGGACGAGGAGATGGCCCGCGCCGAACACCTCGCCGAGACCAAGTACAGCGACCCGGAGTGGACGGCCCGCGTCCCCTGACCACGGTGACCCGGCCGGGTCGGACGGATCGGCCCGCCTGGTTCCGGTTCGGCCAGGCCGAGTCGATGTGTCAGCCGTTTCCGTGCGCCGCGCCGGCGGTGCGTGCCGCGGCGCGCGTCACCGCTGCCGTGTGACGCGCGTCGGCATGTCGACTCGGCCCGGCCGCAGGCCCCGTTGCCGCAACGGCCGCGCTACGACGGGCAGTAGAGCGGGGCGGTGTCCGCGTCCGCCTTGGTGACCAGGCGTGTCGGTACGTAGTCGATCTTGCTGACGTCGTCCTTCCGCAGCAGCCCGAGGGCGTTGGTCACGGCCAGGGCGCCGAGGTCCATGGCCGAGTCGGAGACCGTTGCCGCGAACTCACCGCTCTTGAGGGCCTTGAGGCCGTCGTCCGTTCCGTTGACGGTCACGATGCCGACGTCCTGAGCGCCCGCCGCGTCGAGCGCCGCGCGCACCCCGAACCCCATCTGCTCGCTGGCGACGAACACGTAGTCCAGGTTCGGGTGCGCCTGGATCATCGCCGAGGCCGCGGACTTCGCCTTGTCCTCGGCATAGAATCCCTCGGCCTGCGCCGCGACGTGAACGTTGCTGTCGAGTGCCTCGGTGAAGCCCTCGGTCATCTGGTCGGAGGACGCCGAGCCGTCCCCGGAGATCACACCCACTTCCGTGGCCCTCCCGCCGACCTCGCTGTTGACCCAGCCGGCGTCGAGGGCGCCTATGGGAGGCAGCCGGGAGACCGCGGCACCGAGGATGTGGCCGTTGCCCTCCGGAGGGGTCAGCGACGTCAGGAAGATCGGGACGCCGGCCTTCCACGCCGCGTCGACGTCCGCGTCGAGGGCGCTGGTGTTCACCGTCTGGAGGATGATCACGTCGACCTTCTTGGCGATCATGCTCTTGACGTTGGCGAGTTCCCTGGCCGCACTCCCGCCGGAGTTCGCCACCGTCGCCGTCGCGAGGTTGTCCTGCGCCGTGTCCTCGACCGAGGCCTGTAGACAGGTGTGGAACTCACTGGTGCCGCCGTTGACGAACCCGATACGGACCGGCCCCGTGTGCGTGGTGGAGGCGTCGCTCTCGGCCGAACAGCCGGCGAGGGACAGGCAGACGCAGACCAGGGGTGCTGCCAGCGCTCTTCGCGTGCGCGTGGATGCGGACATGCCGATGGTGCCTTTCGTGGTGCGGTGCGCGACTTCGGTGGTGCTGCGAGTCGGGACGCGCGCGGGTCAGGTCCTGGGCGCGGGCCCGGCCGTTGAGCACCGTGCGCCGGTCCCGTGCGGACGCCGGGCAACGGAGGGGACGGACAAGCACGCTCGTCGGCCGCGAAGCCGAAACGGGTGGGCCGGCGTCGCACACCGAACACCGTCGGAGCACAGGGACGCAGCCGAGCGCGGTGATCAACCGACTTCAGCGTCAGGGGTGTTGACCCGTGCCGCACGACGCGCAGGACCATGTCTAACACAGGAACGCCAGGTACCAGCAGCTTCCGCGGACCGGCGATAGAACGATTTAGTAAAGCGTTGCTTGCACGCGACGCGCAGGAAGGACGTCTCCCCGCCGGGGAGTTGCCCGGCACCCCGGGCAACTCGGCGACGGCGGGCCGCATTTCACGCCAAGCGCCCCAGATTCGCACCGGCGCACGGCCATGACGTGGAGGTGCCCCGGGGCGAGAGGAGGCCATGCCGCGCGACCCCGCTTCCGCCCCGGGGCACCCTCACGTCCGCGGTCCCCGTTTCCCGCGGGGCGGAGGAGAGGCACGTCGAGCCTGAGACACCCCTCCGCCCCGGCGCCCGGTTCAGCTCGTGGACGTCGCCCGGTCCGGGTCGTCCGCCGGAGTGCCCACCCGGAGCCACTGATAGCCGAAGGGCGGCAGATCCAGGAGGAGTTCGGCATCGTCGGAGAGGGTGAGTCCGGCGTGCGACGCGTCGAGGAGATCCGTCAGGCGGCCGCCGGCGCCCACCTCGGGGAGCCGCAGCCGGGCGGTGGAGACCCGGTCGGCGAAGTTGTGCAGGGCGAGAACCCGGCCGTTGGCCGTGCGGCACAGGTGTGCCAGTACGGCGGGGTCGCCCGTGCTCAGCAACTCGTACTCGCCCCAGGCCAGTTCGGGAGCCTCCCGGTAGCGCTCGACGAAGGTCCGGATGCGGCTCAGCAGTGAACCCGGATCGCGGCTCTGCGTGTACACGTTGACCTTGTCCGGCCCGAACTCCCCTTCGGTCAAGGGGTTCGGGAAGGTGTCGAGGGCGGCGGTGGAAAAGCCCGCGCCCTTCTCCGGGGTCCACTGCATCGGGGTGCGGACGGCCTGGCGGCCCTCCGCCGCAAGGTTCTCCCCCATGCCGATCTCCTCCCCGTAGAAGAGGACGGGCGTGCCCGGCAGGGTGAAGAGCAGGCTGTATGCGAGCTCGACGCGGCGACGGTCGCCGTCGACCATGGGCGGCAGCCTGCGGCGCAGCCCCCGGTCGTAGAGCTGCATGTCCTTGTCCGGACCGAACGCCTCGAAGACCTCGGCGCGTTCGCCCTCGCTCAGCTTGTCGAGGGTGAGCTCGTCGTGGTTGCGCACGAACGTCGCCCAGTGCGCGTCCTTCGGCGCGGCGGGGCGCTCGCGCAGCGCGTCGGCCAGCGGACCCGCGTCCTCGCGCGCCATCGACAGGTACATCCGCTGCATGCCGACGAAGTCGAAGCACATGGTGAGTTCGTCGCCCCGGTCCGAAGCGGGGTCGCCGAAGAACCGGGTGAGGCCGTCGTAGGGGAGGTTGACCTCGCCGAGCAGTACCGCCTCGCCGTTGCGGCGGCCGAGGAAGGCGCGCAGGTCGGCGAGGTAGTCGTGCGGGTCGGGCAGCGCGTCCGCGTCGTCCTGTCCGTCCGTCTCCAGCAGGAAGGGGACGGCGTCCACGCGGAAGCCGGACAGGCCCAGTTCCGTCCAGAAGCCGACGACGCGCGCTATCTCGTCCCGCACCTCGGGGTTGGCGACGTTCAGGTCCGGCTGCTGCTTGTAGAAGCGGTGCAGGTAGTACTGGCCGCTGCCCTCGTCGTACTCCCACAGGCTGTTCTCGGCGTCGGGGAAGACCACCCCCTTGGGGCCGTCCTTCGGGGGCTCGTCCTGCCAGACGTACCAGTCGCGGTGGGCCGAACTCCTGCTGGAACGGGCGTCCTTGAACCAGGGATGGTCCTCGGAGGTGTGGTTGACGACGAGGTCGGCGATGACGCGGATGCCGCGGTCCCTGGCGGTGCGGACGAACTCGGTGAAGTCACCGAGGGTGCCGAGGCGCGGGTCGACGCCGTAGAAGTCGGTGATGTCGTAGCCGTCGTCGCGTTCCCGCGTCGGGTAGAAGGGCATCAGCCAGACGCAGGTCACACCGAGGCGCACCAGGTGGTCGATGCGCTGGGTGAGGCCCGCGAAGTCCCCGATGCCGTCGCCGTTGCCGTCCTGGTAGGTCTCGACGTCGAGGCAGTAGACGACCGCGTTCTTCCACCACAGGTCGGACGTGCGGGTCAGACGCATCGGTACTCCTCGGCCGTCGCGGACAGCGGTGTGGTGACGTCGAGCCGCGGCAGCACCTTTGCTCCGAACGTCTCGATGAACGAGCTCTGTTCGCGGCCCACGTGGTGCAACATGACGGTGTCGAAGCCGAGTTCGACGTACTCCTGGAGCCAGGCCGCGTGCCGGCCCAGGTCGGACGAGACGTTCACCGTGCCGGCGACCTGCTCGGGTGTGACGTGCTCGCTGACGATGTCGAACAGTTCGGCGGAGTCCAGGTCCCAACTGGCCGGGGGCGAGTGCACGTTGGTGCGCCACTGGTCGTGGGCGACGGCCAGCGCCTCCTCCTCGTCGGGCGCCCAGCTCAGGTGCGCCTGGAGGTGCAGGGGGCCTCGGCCGCCAGCGTCCCGATAGGCGTCGACGATCGCGCGCAGGCGCTCGCGCGGGGCGTTGACCGTGATGAGGCCGTCCGCCCACTCCGCGCACCACGCCGCGGTCGCGGTACTGCACGCGGCGCCGACGAGCGGCGGCACGGCCGGCGGCAGGGTCCACAGCCGCGCGCGGTCCACGGTCACCAGGCCGTCGTGGCTGACCTCCTCCCCGTTCAGCAGGGCGCGGATGATGTCGACGCACTCGCGCAGCCGCGCGTTGCGCAGGTCCTTGCGGGGCCAACCCGCCCCGGTGATGTGCTCGTTGGACGCCTCGCCGCTGCCGAGCGCGGTCCAGAACCTGCCCGGGTACATGGCGGCGAGACTCGCGATCGCCTGCGCGACGATGGCGGGGTGGTAGCGCTGGCCGGGGGCGTTCACCACACCGAACGGCATCCGGTCGGTGGCCTGGAGCGCGGCGCCGAGCCACGACCAGGCGAATCCGGACTCCCCCTGACGCACGCTCCACGGCGAGAAGTGGTCGGAACACATGGCGGCCGTGAAGCCGGCGCGCTCCGCTTCCACCACGGCGTCGAGCAGGTCCGCGGGCGGGATCTGTTCGTGCGAGGCGTGCAATCCGTAGACGGTCATGCGGCGGCGGGTACCCCTCCCCCGCGCCCCGGAACCGGCGGAACCGCCCCGGGGCCAACCCCGCGGGCGTGCCCCTTCCCGTCCGCCCCACCGGACACGGGCGCCGCCCGCGGTCGGGGACGACGGTCGCAACTCCGTTGATCCAAGGCCCCGTTCGGAGAGAGCCCCACCGGGCCGACCGGGCCCGGCCCCCGGCCCTGACGCCGCCGGCCCGGAAGACGGACTCACCGTCGCCGCCCTGGGCCGCACCGCCCCGGCTTCCGCACGCACCCCCTTTGGTCACTGTCCGGAGGGGGTCGCCTCCACGTCCGTGGCACCGGAACCGGGCGACCGGAACAGGCCGTCCGCCTCCGCCCGGGAACCGGCACGGCGTGCCCTGCGCCGATGCCTGTCCGGGGGCGGTCCGGAGGCGCCCCGGGTGGGACCGGGTGGGACACAGGTCTCCCACAGTCGCCGTCGTAGGGCATTCCCTCTGCACAGGGACTCGTGTGACACTGGCGTCCCGTCCGCAGTGCGGCCCCCACTTCCGCACCGTCCCCCACGGAAAGAACGCCCGTGCGTCCTCTTCCCCTGCCGGTCGCCCTCGGCGCGCGTCTGGCCCCGGTCGTCGTCCTCGCCTGTGCGGGTTGGGCCGTTTCCACGGGACCGCTCGCCGCGGCCCCCGCCGATCACCAGGCGGCGCAGCAGAGCGACCCGCAGTCGGCGGAGTCGTCCTCCCCCGGTGCCCCGTCGCCGTCGGCCTCCGCCTCCGCGACCTCGGCCACCTACGGGTCCGCCCCCGCCGCGTGCACGAGCATCGCCACCGCGACGATCAAGTCCCTCGTGCCCGGGGCGAAGACGGCCGGCAAGGAGATCCCGTCGACGGACACCGCCAAGCGCCGGACCTGCTCCTGGAACGCGCTCAAGGGCTACGACTACCGGTGGCTGGACGTGTCCTTCGAGCTGAGCGACACCGTGAAGCAGGCCCAGCAGGCGTACACGGAGCACACCACCGCCAAGGGCAACGGTGCCGCGGTGTCCGGGGTGGGCGACCAGGCGTACTCGGCGACCGCCCTCACGACCGACGACAAGCAGCAGACCCGTGAGACGGTGCTCACCGCGCGGGTGGGCAACGCCCTCGTCGTCGTCACCTACAACGGCAGCGACTTCGAGTCGAAGAAGGCGCCCGCGGAGAAGGTCACCCAGTCCGGCGCGCTGAAGGCGGCCGCCCAGGCGGTGACCGCTCTCAAGAGCGGCACCAAGGCCTGATCCGGCCGCCGGCCGGCGCGCGTCACGGTCGCGCGGTCCCCCGGAACCCGGGCCCGCCCGTACGCGGTCCGGGGCCGTCGTGGCCGGGTGCCTGACGCGTACGGGACCTCACGCGTCAGGCATCCGCGCTCACCCCGTGGCGGCCGTACCCGCCGGGCGCTCCGTGCCCGTGGGATCCGCGTCCGCCCGCTCCGTACCCTCCGTGCCCGTGCGGCTCGCGGCCGTCAGGGCCAGGTAGAGGACGAGCGAGGTGCCCAGCCCCACGGCCCAGCCGTAGTCGGCGAGCGGCTTGAGGAAGGGGACGAGCCCGTCGACCGGGAACGGCCCCGCCTTCTTCCCGTCCTGGCCGAGTGTCGAGTACGAGCCGCCCACGGCGAGCAGCCCGCCCACCGCGAACGCCACGACCGCGCGCCAGTTCCAGCCGGCGGTGTACCAGTACCGTCCCTCGGCCCGGTACAGGTCCGGCAGGTCCAGCACGGTACGGCGCACGATCCAGTAGTCCGCGATCAGGATTCCGGCGACCGTGCCGAGCAGGCCGCCGACCACGCCCAGCCAGGTGAAGATGTACAGCTCCGGCGTGGAGGTCAGCTTCCACGGCATGACGACGACCCCGACGACGCCCGCGACGATCGCGCCCGTCCGGAAGTTGATGAGCTTGGGCGCCAGGTTCGCCAGGTCGTACGCGGGTGAGACGACGTTGGCGGCGATGTTCACCGAGATCGTCGCCACGAACACGGTGATCAGCGCGAACAGCAGGCCGAAGACGTTGTCGGTCTTGCCCGCGAGTTCGACCGGGTCCCAGATCGCCGCCCCGTAGACCTGCTGGGACCCGGACGTCACCAGGACCGACATCAGCGCGAAGATCGTCATGGTGGTGGGCAGGCCGAGGGTCTGTCCCCACACCTGGGCGCGCTGGCCCCTGCCGAAGCGGGTGAAGTCGGGGATGTTCAGCGAGAGGGTCGACCAGAAGCCGATCATGCCCATCAGGCCCGGGAAGAAGACCTTCCAGAAGTCGGGGCCCCAGCCGACCTTGGACGGCTCGTCCAGCAGCGGACCGAACCCGCCCGCCTTGTTCGCGATCCACACCAGCAGCACCACCGCGCCGACGAGCACGAACGGCGCGGCCCAGTTCTCGAAGCGCCGCAGGGTCTCCATCCCCCGGTAGATGATGGCCAGTTCGAGGACCCAGAAGACTCCGAAGCACAGCCACAGGGTCCACGGGTAGCCGCCGACCTCACCCGCGTCCGCCCAGCCGCCGAAGATCTTCCCCAGCAGGACGAAGATGCCCTGCCCGCCGATCCACGTCTGGATGCCGAACCAGCAGCACGCCACCGCCGCACGCACCATCGCGGGCAGGTTCGCCCCCCGGATGCCGAAGGAGGCCCGTGCCAGTACCGGGAAGGGGATGCCGTACTTCGGCCCCGCGTGCCCGGTCAGCAGCATCGGCAGCAGCACGATGACGTTCGCCAGGGCGATGGTCAGCACGGCCTGCTTCCAGTCCATGCCCAGCGCCACCAGCCCCGAGGCCAGTGTCCAGGACGGGATGCAGTGCGCCATGCCGATCCACAGCGCGACGAAGTTGTAAGTGGTCCAACGGCGTTCGGCGAGCGGGACCGGCCGCAGGTCGTCGTTGGCGTAGCGGCTGCCGGCCGGATACGCGTCGGCGGGCAGTTCGACGGCACCCGCGGCTGCGGGTGCGGCTGGTATGGGCGTGGTGTCGGTCATGGGCAGGCCAATCGGTGAGACGGGTCGGGAAAGGCCGTGCGTGCGGGGGGCTGTCGCGGCGGACGCGGGTCTGCCGCGAAGTCCCCTCCCCGGGACGGCGGGAAGGGGACGATCAGGGGGCTGAACTGCCGTACGGGGATCAGACGTTGACGGCGGGGATGACCTTGGAGCCGTAGGTGTCGATCACGCTCTCCTGCGCGTCGTGCATGTCGTAGAGGGCGAACTGGTCGACTCCCAGCTCACGCAGCGCCCTGAGCTTCTCGACGTGCCGTTCGACCGGGCCGACCAGGCAGAACCTGTCGACGATCTCGTCCGGCACGAACTGGGTGTCGGGGTTGTCGGCCCGTCCGTGGTGGGAGTAGTCGTAGCCCTCGCGGGCCTTGATGTAGTCGGTGAGTTCCTGCGGGACCATGCCGCCGTCGGTGCCGTACTTGGAGACCAGGTCGGCGACGTGGTTGCCGACCATGCCGCCGAACCACCGGCACTGCTCGCGCGCGTGGGCCAGTGCCTCGGGCGAGTCGTCGTCGGTGACGTACGCGGGGGCGGCCACGCAGATCTTCACCTCGGCCGGGTCGCGGCCGGCCGCGCGGGCCGCGTCCTTGACCGCCTTGACCATGTACTCGGTCAGGTAGAGGTCGGCGAGCTGCAGGATGAAGCCGTCGGCCTCCTCGCCGGTCATCTTCAGCGCCTTCGGCCCGTACGCGGCCATCCACACCGGGAGTCGGGCGTCGGGCCCGGCCCACGGGAAGCGGATCACGGTGCCGCCGAGGTCCGCCTCCTGTCCGCTGCCCAGCGCCCGGATGACCTTCATGGCCTCACTGATCCGGGCCAGCGTGTTGGGCTTGCGGCCCGCGACGCGCATCGCCGAGTCACCGCGGCCGATGCCGCACACCGTGCGGTTGCCGAACATGTCGTTCAGCGTGGCGAAGGTGGAGGCGGTCACCTCCCAGGTCCGGGTGCCCGGGTTGGTGACCATGGGGCCGACGGTCAGCTTCGAGGTGTTCGCCAGGATCTGGCTGTAGATGACGAAGGGCTCCTGCCACAGCACGGCGGAGTCGAACGTCCAGCCGTAGCGGAAGCCGTTGCGCTCGGCGCGCTTCATGAGGCTGATGACCCGCGAGGCGGGCGGGTCGGTCTGGAGGACAAGTCCGAAGTCCATGGGCGCCGCTCCTTGGTGCTGTCGTCCGGGTCGGTCGTCGGGGGCCGGCCGCCGGCGGCTGTCCGCCGGCCGCGGGATCAGTCGAGGTACTGGCAGGTGGCACGCGGGGTGTAGACGCCGTGGCCCGCGCGTCCGGTGAACTCCCGCTCGGTGATGACGGGTTCGCCGCGGGAGAGGACCGTCTCGACCCGGCCGGTGATGCGCCTGCCCTCGTACGCCGAGTAGTCGACGTTCATGTGGTGGGTCTCGGCGGAGATGACCTGCTCGGCGTTCGGGTCGTAGATCACCACGTCCGCGTCGGCGCCCGGGGCGATGGTGCCCTTCTTCGGGTACAGGCCGAACATGCGGGCCGGGGTGGCGCAGGCGATCTCGATCCAGCGCCTGCGCGAGATGTGGCCGTCGACAACTGCCTGGTGCATCAGGTCCATTCGGTTCTCGACGCCAGGCATCCCGTTGGGGATCTTCGAGAAGTCCCCGCGCCCCATTTCCTTCTGGCCGCTGAAGCAGAACGGGCAGTGGTCCGTCGACACCACCTGGAGGTCGTTCCGCCTTAGGCCGCTCCACAGCGCCGCCTGGTGCTCGCGCGGCCGAAGCGGCGTGGAGCACACGTACTTGGCGCCCTCGAAGCCGGGCTCGGCGAGGTTGTCCGTGGACAGGAACAGGTACTGCGGACAGGTCTCGCCGAACACGGGCAGCCCGGTGTCGCGGGCGCGGGTGATCTCGGCGACGGCCTCCTCGGCGGAGACGTGCACCACGTACAGCGGGGCGCCGGCGACCTGTGCGAGGCGGATGGCGCGGTGGGTGGCCTCGGCCTCCAGGAGCGCCTTGCGGACCTCGCCGTGGTAGCGGGGGTCGGTCTCGCCGCGGGCCAGGGCCTGTTCGACGAGGACGTCGATGGCGATGCCGTTCTCGGCGTGCATCATGATCAGCCCGCCGTTGTCGGCGGCCCGCTGCATGGCGCGCAGGATCTGTCCGTCGTCGCTGTAGAAGACGCCGGGGTAGGCCATGAACTGCTTGAACGAGGTGACACCCTCCTGCACCAGGAGGTCCATCTCCTTGAGCGTGTCCTCGTTCACGTCGGAGACGATCATGTGGAAGCCGTAGTCGACGGCGCAGTTGCCCTCGGCCTTGGCGTGCCAGGCGTCGAGGCCCTCGCGCAGGGCGCCGCCGACGCTCTGGATGGCGAAGTCGACGATGGTGGTGGTGCCGCCCCAGGCCGCGGCGCGGGTGCCGGTCTCGAAGGTGTCGGAGGCGTAGGTGCCGCCGAACGGCATCTCCATGTGGGTGTGGCCGTCGACGCCGCCGGGGATCACGTACTTCCCGGTCGCGTCGAGGACGGTCTCCGCCGTCCATGCCTCGGCGGCCGGGGTGCCGGTCGCGGCGAGGGCGGCGACGCGGCCGTCCTCGATCAGGACGTCGGCGTGGATCTCGTCGGACGCGGTGACGACGAGTCCGCCGCGGATGACGGTACGGCTCATGCTCCCTCTCCTTCCGGTCGTACGTGCACGGGGTGGCTCCGTTCGCGACGCGGGCCGGGCGGCGGGTGGCCGGGGCCGGGCCGCCCGGCCCGCGGGGTCAGGGCGCGGTCAGCGGGCCGTAGGCGCCGGGGACGCGGTCCCGGTAGAACTGCCAGCGGTCGCGGACCTCGCGCAGGGTGTCCATGTCCAGGTCGCGCACGACGAGTTCGGTCTCCTTGTCGCCGGCGACCTCGCCCACGAACTTCGCCTCCGGGTCGACGAAGTACGTCGTGCCGTAGAAGTCGTTGTCGCCCAGTTCCTCGACGCCCACCCGGTTGATCGCGCCGACGAAGTACTCGTTGGCGACGGCGGCGGCCGGCTGCTCCAACTGCCAGAGGTAGCCGGAGAGTCCGCGCGAGGTGGCCGACGGGTTGAAGACGATCTCGGCGCCCGCGAGGCCCAACGCCCGCCAGCCCTCGGGGAAGTGGCGGTCGTAGCAGATGTAGACGCCGATCCGCCCGACGGCGGTGTCGAAGACGGGCCAGCCGGAGTTGCCGGGCCGGAAGTAGAACTTCTCCCAGAAGCCCTGCACCTGGGGGATGTGGGTCTTGCGGTACTTGCCGAGGTAGGAGCCGTCGGCGTCGATGACGGCGGCCGTGTTGTAGAGGACGCCCGGCTGCTCCTCCTCGTACATGGGCAGGATCAGGACGATGCCCAGCTCGGCCGCGAGTGCCTGGAACCGTTGGACGGTCGGGCCCTCGGGGACCGCCTCGGCGTACTCGTAGAAGGCCTTGTCCTGCACCTGGCAGAAGTACGGGCCGTAGAACAGCTCCTGGAAGCACAGCACTTGAGCGCCCTGGGCGGCGGCGTCGCGGACCGCCTGTTCGTGCACCCGGATCATCGACTCCTTGTCGCCGGTCCAGGCGGTCTGGAAGAGGGCGGCGCGGATCACTCTGCTCATCGGGAACCTCCGGTCGCTCGGTGTACGGCGAGCCTAGGAAGCGGACGGCGCGGCTTTGAGATGCACCGTGTCACGTCCGGGGACGGCTCGCGTGGCACCGTGTCATCTGCCGACCGGCCCATGTTTCACCGCCGTTCTCCCTGGTGGCCGCGTGTTTCAGTGGTGTTGCGCGTCGTGGGCGAGCAGTGCGATGTGCACGGATGCCGCCTGCTCGAAGTCGTCGAGGTCGACGCCGAGCCGGGCCTGTATCGCCTCCAGGCGGCGGTACAGCGCGGGCCGTGACACGTGGTGGAGCTGGGCGGTGCGCGACTTGTTGCGGCCGGTGGCGAGGTAGGTGCGCAGGACGGACAGCAGATCGCCGTCGGCGGCGCACAGCAGACCGTCCAGCTCGCGCTCGGCGAAGGACTGCACGTGCGGGTCGTCCCGCAACAGCCTTACCAGGCCGCGCAGATGGACGTCGCGCAGCCGGACCACGGGCGGCAGGTCGAGGGCGTGCGCCGAGTCGGCCACGGCGTCGGCCACGTGACGGGCCTCGCTCAGCCCGGCCGGTACGTCGTCCCAGTCGGTTCGGGCCGCCGCGGCGGCGACCACGCACGCACCGGCCTGCGGGTCGGCGCGCAGCCGTGCCGCGAAGTGCGCGGCGAGCCCTTCGGCGTCCTGGTCGGGAGCGAGGCTGAGCAGGACGGCGGTGGCACCGTCGGCGAGTTCCGCGACCAGCCCGGCCAGTCCGAGCCGTCTCAACAGGCTTTCCAGTGACGCGGGTTCGGCGCCCCGCACGACGAGCGGCACGAACGTACGGCGGTTGACGGGGAGGCCGGCCGCGCGGGCCCGCGGCAGCAGTTGCCGGGCGGGGACGACGCCGCCGACCAGGTCGGTCAGCAGGCTCCGCGCCGACAGTTCCTCCCAACTGCGCGAGAGCGGGCCGAGCATGCGGTGCAGGACGACGGCCTCCGCCGCCCGGTCGGCGAGCAGCCGCCCCGCCGCGGCGTCGCCGCGGTAGCCGCACAGGGTGAGTCGGCCCCACCGCTCGCCGCGGCCGGCGAGCTCCGCGCGGACCCAGCCGTCGCCCTCGCGTCCCCCGGCCTGCCGGGCGATGCGTTCCCAGTCCCGCAGCACGTCGTCGACCGCGGCACGTTCACCGGCCGTCGCGAGGACGCGGTGGGCGAGGTTGGTGACGACGACCGGGCAGCCGCTGTGCTGCGCGACCTCGTCGAGCAGGCGTTGCAGCGGGGCGCCCGAGGTGATGAGCGCGGTCAGCGTGGTGCGCACGGCCTCGGACAGGCTGACCGCGGCGAACTTCCGCCGCACCAGCCGGGACTGCACCTCCTCCGTCAACTCCGCGAAGGGGAAGGGACGGTGGAGCACGACCATGGGGAGCCCGCAGCGTTCGGCGGCGCGCCGCATCACGCCGGGCGGGGCCGGGAAGGCGCGCCCGAGGCCCAGTACGACGGCCGCCGCCTCCGCGCGGTGCAGGGAGCGGATGTACTCGGCCTGGGCTCCCTCGTCGCCGACGAGCAGGACGCCGGTGGTGAGCACCATCTCTCCCCCGGTGAGCATCACCCCGACGTCGGCGGCCTCGGCGACGTGCACCCAGCGCACGGGCCGGTCCAACTGCCCGGCTCCGGCCACCACTTCGGGCTCCCCGGCGAGCACCCGCTCCAGGGTGAGGATCTGACGGACCGACAGGGCCGGTTCCAGAGCGGTGGTCATGGCGGTGCTCCCTGCTCGGGCTGTTGCTACCGGACGCTCCGCAGCGCCTGTTCGAGGAGCGCGGCGCCCTCCTCGGCCTCCGCGACGGTCAGCGACAGCGGCGGTGCGACGCGCAGCGCGCTGGTGTCGTGGCCGCCGCCCTTGCCGATGAGCAGACCTGCCTCGCGCGCGGCCTCCAGGACGGCGGTCGCGGCGTCCGGGTCGGCCGTGTCGGTGCCGGGGCGGACCAGCTCGATCCCGATCATCAGGCCCCTGCCGCGCACCTCGCGCACGTGCGGCAGGGGGGCGGCGACCGCCCGCAGCCGCTCGATGAGCAGTCCGCCGACCCGGCGGGCGTTGCCCTGGAGGTCGTGCTCGAGGAGGTAGGTGAGGTTGGCGAGGCCGGCGGCCATGGTGAGCTGGGTGCCGCCGAACGTCGAGATCGAGTTGGAGTCGAGGCAGTTCATGATCTCGGCGCGTGCGACGACGCCGCCGATGGACATGCCGTTGCCGATGCCCTTGGCGAAGGTCAGGATGTCGGGCGGCCCGGACGCGGCGTGGGCCTGCCAGCCCCAGAAGTTGTCGCCCGTGCGGCCCCAGCCGGTCTGCACCTCGTCCGCGATCCACAGGATGCCGCGCTCGTGCAGCACCTCGCGGAACGCCGCGTACAGGCCGTCCGGCGGGGAGGTGAACCCGCCCACGCCCTGCACCGGTTCGGCGATCAGCGCGGCCGGGGGGCGGGTGTGGCCGAGCAGGTCCTTGAGGTCGTCCACGCACGCCTCGATGAAGGCCGCGTCGTCGAGGTGCGCGAACGGGCCGCGGCTGCGGACGCCCCCGTGGACGTAGAGGGTCTGGAGGGGCGAGAGCGACGTCGGGGACCAGCCGCGGTTGCCGGTGATGCCGACGGAGCTGAAGGAGCGGCCGTGGTAGCTGTTGCGCATCGCCAGCACGGTGTTGCTGCGCCGGTAGGCCGTCGCGAGCAGCAGGGCGGTGTCGTTGGCCTCCGTGCCGGACGTCGTGAAGAACACCCGCGCGTCCGGGATGCCGCTCAACCGGGCGACCCGCTCGGCGAGTTCGACCATCGGACGGTTGAGGTAGAGGGTCGAGGAGTGCACGATCCGGCCGGCCTGCTCGGCGACCGCCTTGGTGACCTCGGGCAGCGCGTGCGCGGTCATCGTGGTGAGGATGCCGCCGAAGAAGTCGAGGTAGCGGTTGCCGTCCGTGTCCCAGACGTGGCGGCCCTCGCCGTGGCTGATCTCGATCGGGTTCTCGTAGTAGAGGGCGAGCCAGTCGGGCAGTACCCGACGGTGGCGTCCCAGCAGGTCCTTGGTCATGGCCGCACCAGCCCTTCGTACGCGTCGGGGCGGCGGTCGCGGTAGAACGCCCACTGCTGCCGCACCTCGTCGATGAGCCCGAAGTCCAGGTCGCGGACGACGAGTTCCTCCTTGGTGTCGTCGGCCGCCTCGCCGACGAGCTGACCGCGCGGGTCCACGAAGTAGCTGGTGCCGTAGAAGTCGTTGTCGCCGTACTCCTCGCGGCCCACGCGGTTGATCGCCGCCACGAAGTACTCGTTGGCGACGGCCGCGGCCGGCTGCTCCAGCTGCCACAGGTGCGCGGAGAGACCCCGCGAGGTCGCCGACGGGTTGTACACCAACTGTGCGCCGTTGAGGCCGAGTTGACGCCACCCCTCGGGGAAGTGCCGGTCGTAGCAGATGTACACGCCGACCTTGCCGACCGCGGTGTCGAAGACGGGCCAGCCCAGGTTGCCGGGTTTGAAGTAGTACTTCTCCCAGAAGCCGCCGACCTGCGGGATGTGGTGCTTGCGGTACTTGCCGAGGAACGAGCCGTCGGCGTCGATGACCGCGGCGGTGTTGTAGTAGAACCCGGACTGCTCCACCTCGAAGACCGGGACCACGATCACCATGCCGGTCTCGCGGGCGAGTTCGCGCATCCGGCGCACGGTAGGGCCGTCGGGCACGGGCTCCGCCCAGGCGTAGTGCTCCGGTTCCTGGACCTGGCAGAAGTAGGGGGCGTTGAAGACTTCCTGGAAGCCGATGACCTGGGCACCCCGCCGGGCCGCCTCGCGGGCGTGCTCCTCGTGCTTGGCGACCATGGACTCGGTGTCCCCGGTCCAGGTGGCCTGGACCAGGGCGGCGCGTACGACGTTGGCCATGAGCTGCTCCTTCGACAGGCCGTCAGAGCCTCTACGCCCGTAGACACCGGGCCGTAGAGGGACGAACGTAAGGCTCCGGGGCGAGCTTGCCAAGACCATCGTCGTTAACCCGCGAAGACGGTCGTGTTTCGCACTCCTGTGGGTGAGCGGGTGCGCTCCGCCACGGGCGCGGCGGGTGGTGTGGGTGGTGCGACCGGTACGGGTGGTGCGGTCGGGCGGCGGCCCCGGTCCGGGGTGCCGGGGGCTGCCGTTCGGATCGGCCCGCGGGTGCCCGACGGTCCTTGTCCGCCGCGGACGTGCGTGCCGGACCCCGCGTCCGCGAGCCGGGCCGAACGACGGCCCCTAGGCCGTCAGGCCTGCCACCCGCAGGGCGTGCACCAGGTCCCAGTGGCGCTCGTCGGAGACCCCGCGGGCGGCCTCCAGCAGCAGCGGGACCAGCCGCTCCGGGTCGGGCTCCGCGCTGCGGGCGGCCTCCTCCGGCGTGCGGACCCGCACGTACGCGTCCAGCAGCGCCGCCACCTCGCGGTGGCGGTCCTGGTCCGCGAGGCCGAGGACCGCCAGGCCGATCTCCGCCGCGGGGCGCGCCACGCCCTGGCGCAGGATCTGCTGCCCGTCGCCCGTGCGCCCCGCCGCGGTCAGCGCGTCCGCCGCCGCGACCAGTTCCTCGGCCGGGAGACCGGCCGCCTCCCAGAGCAGGGTCACCCAGTCCGCGCCCAGGTCGGCCCGCTGCAACTCGGCCGCCAGCAGGGGGAACCGGGCCGCCGGCCAGTGGGCCGCCTCCACCAGGACGGCGTGGGCCTCGCCGCTGCGCCCCTCGCGGCGCAGCCGGACCAGGGACTCGATCGTGGCCGCCACCGCGAGCCGCGACTCACCGTCCGGCTGCCCGCCGCCCGGCTCCTCCGGCTGCTGCCGGGTCGTCTCCGCCGCGCCCGCGAAGCGCGCTCCGCGCGGGGAGCGGCCGCCGGTCACCGCCGGGACCGACGGCGCCGCCTCGGGGGGCACCGCCTCGGGCACGGTCCCCGGCTCCGCGATCCCCGCGAAGCGGGCGCTGCCGCGACGGCGTTTCGAGCGCTGCCTGCCGGTCGCCGCCGGCACCGCGGGCGGGGCGGGGGCGGGGTGCGGTTCCGGTGGCGCGGCGGGGGCGTCCGCGCGGTCGTCCGGGGCGTCGAAGGCGTGCGCGACCGGCGTCGCGTCGTACGGGGCCTCGCCCCGGAGGCCGGGCCCCTGCCGGAGCGGGGCCCGGTCCGGTCCCGGGCTGCCGGGTGCCTGGCCGTACCGCGGGCGGGCCGGGTCCTCCCACGCCTCGTGCCGGGCCTCCGGGCCCGTGGCGCCGGGGGCGCCCGCCACGTCGCGCTGCCGGGGGACCCCGGGCGCGCCCGCGCCCCGGGCCGCCGCGCGCGCCTCGTCCGCACGGCGGTCGGTGACCTCCGCCGCCGAGAGCCGCGCGGGGCCGGCCTGCCCTGTGCGGTCGCCGCGGGTCCTGCCGTCCGGAGCGGGGCCCGCGGGAATCCGCCTGTCGTACGCCGCCATCCTGGCGCGCAGCTCCGCGCACCGCGCGGTCGCCCGTTCGTGGTCGTCGCGCGCCCACGCCAGTTCCAGCCGCAGCGCCTCGACCGCCTCGCGGGTCGTGGTCCCGCCCGTCCTGCGGCCCAGGTCGGCCAGCCGCTCGGCGGCGTACCGCTGCTCGCCGAGCATGATGTCGAGCCGGTCGCCCAGGGCGTCGCGGCCGCCGGGCCGGGAGTCGTGCGCCGCCAGCGCGGCCAGGTGCAGGACGCGGGCGCGTTCCCGTTCCGGCGCGGGAGCCTCGGCGCCCGAGCCGTAGGCAGCGCCCAGGTCCTGGAGAAGTGCCTCCACGACGTCCCAGGGCGGGACCTCGTGGCCCTCCAGGCAGGCCCGCATGCCCTCCGGGTCGCGCTGCCAGAACACCCCGCACCAGCCGGCGCCCTGGTCGAGGCGGCCGAGCAGGCCCTGCAAGTAGTTCGCGAACTCCCTCATCCGTCCCGGGAGTTGATCCACAGCCATCGCCCAACTCCCGCCAGACTGGAGCACTCCGATCCGTAGACAACACCAGCGGTGTTACGGGGCGGCTACGGGGAGTTTTCGGTGATCGTACAGCCGGACGCCCGCGAGTCCGCGCGTTTTGCGCAACAACAGGGCTTCGCGGGGCGGGAGTTGACCGAAGGGGCCGGGGCGGGGGCTCGCCGGACGGCCCGGGGAGCGGTGGCCGGGGGGCCGGTGTCCCGACGGGCGGGGACGCGGCGGCGGCCGTGCGGAGGCCGCGCGGGACCCCGATGTCGTGCGCGCGAGGGCGTCGCGGGGGCGGGCCGGCTCCCCGAGGTGCTGTGCACCGCCGATCGTGCGACGGTGGAACAGATGCGTGCCCGGCGGTGAGCGGAATCCCACCGGGGCGCGCGCGAGCACCGGCACGACGATCTACCAGCGCGTCCCCCTCGCGCCGGGACGCCGGAACGGATGCCCATGACCAGCGGGTTCAACGGTCCGCAGGGCTACGGCCCGGACCCTCTCTCGGAGTTTCTCGCACGCTTCTTCGGCGGCACCGCAGGAGGAGGCGGCACGAACGGAACCGGCGGCGGGAACGGCGGGTCCGGTGGCGGCCGGGGCGGTGGCAAGCAGCATGTCGACATCGGCCGGCTGCTGAGCCGGCCGGCCCGGGATCTCATGCGGGACGCCGCCCAGTACGCCGCGACCCACGGCAGCCGCGACCTGGAGACCCAGCACCTGTTGCGCGCCGCCGTCGCGGGCGAGCCGACCCGCGACCTGCTCAGCCGGGCCGGGACCGACCCCGACGCCCTCGCCGCGGAGATCGACGAGCGGTCCGGCCCCGTGCGGCCGCCCCAGGAGGAGGCCCCGCCCGGCGCGCCGCCCGACGCCGTCTCGCTCACCCCGGCGGTCAAGCGGGCCCTGCTCGACGCGCACCAGCTCGCGCGGGCGAGCGGTACCGGTTACATCGGCCCGGAGCACGTCCTCGGCGCGCTCGCGGCCAATCCCGACTCGGCCGCCGGGCACATCCTCGACGCGGCCCGGTTCGCGCCCTCGGCCCTCCCCTACGAGGCTCCGGAGCCGCCCGCGCAGGGCATCGAGCACCCCCGCAGCAGCACGACGCCGACACTGGACAAGTACAGCCGCGACCTGACCGACCTCGCGGGGCACGGGCGGATCGACCCGGTGATCGGCCGGGACGACGAGATCGAGCAGACCGTCGAGGTGCTCTCCCGGCGCGGCAAGAACAACCCCGTGCTGATCGGCGACGCCGGGGTCGGCAAGACCGCCGTCGTCGAGGGGCTCGCGCAGCGCATCTCCGACGGGGACGTGCCGGACATCCTGAGCGGGCGCAGGGTGGTCGCGCTCGACCTGACGAGCGTCGTCGCCGGTACCCGCTACCGGGGCGACTTCGAGGAGCGGATGAACTCCATCGTGGGCGAGATCCGCGCGCACTCCGACGAACTGGTCGTCTTCATCGACGAGTTGCACACCGTCGTCGGAGCCGGCGGGGGCGGGGAGGGCGGCGGCTCGATGGACGCCGGCAACATCCTCAAGCCCGCGCTCGCCCGCGGCGAACTCCACGTCGTGGGTGCCACGACGCTGGAGGAGTACCGCCGCATCGAGAAGGACGCGGCCCTGGCCCGCCGGTTCCAGCCGATCCTGGTGCCCGAGCCGTCCGTGGCCGACGCCGTGGAGATCCTGCGCGGGCTCCGCGACCGCTACGAGGCGCACCACCAGGTCCGCTACACGGACGAGGCGCTGGTGGCCGCCGTCGAGCTGTCCGACCGGCACCTGAGCGACCGGCGCCTGCCCGACAAGGCCATCGACCTGATCGACCAGGCGGGCGCCCGGGTCCGGCTGCGGGCCCGCACCAAGGGCACCGACGTGCGGGCCATGGAGCGCGAGGCCGAGCAGCTGGTGCGGGACAAGGACCAGGCCGTCGCCGACGAGCAGTACGAGCGGGCCACCGAACTGCGGGACCGCGTCGTGGAGTTGAAGCAGCGCATCGACGCCGCCACGGGCGGTGCCGGCGCGGACGACGGGCAGCACCTGGAGGTGACCGCCGAGGCGATCGCCGAGGTCGTCTCGCGGCTGACCGGCATTCCCGTGGCCAGCCTGACCCAGGAGGAGAAGGAGCGGCTGCTCGGGCTGGAGGAGCACCTGCACCGGCGGGTGGTCGGGCAGGACGAGGCGGTGCGTGTCGTCTCCGACGCCGTGCTGCGCTCCCGGGCCGGGCTCTCCAGCGGTGACCGGCCCATCGGCAGCTTCCTGTTCCTCGGCCCCACGGGCGTCGGCAAGACGGAGCTGGCGCGGGCGCTCGCGGACGCGCTGTTCGGCAGCGAGGACCGGATGGTCAGGCTCGACATGAGCGAGTACCAGGAGCGGCACACGGTCAGCCGCCTGGTCGGCGCGCCGCCCGGATACGTCGGCCACGAGGAGGCGGGTCAGCTCACCGAGGTGGTCCGCCGCCACCCGTACTCGCTGCTGCTGCTCGACGAGGTGGAGAAGGCCCATCCCGATGTCTTCAACATCCTGCTCCAGGTGCTCGACGACGGCCGGCTGACCGACTCCCAGGGCAGGACCGTCGACTTCACCAACACGGTCGTCGTCATGACGAGCAACCTCGGCTCCGACGCCATCACCCGGCGCGGCGCCGGTATCGGCTTCGGGGCGGGCGGCGCCGACGCCGACGAGGAGGCCCGCCGCGAGCAGGTCCTGCGGCCGCTCCGGGAGCACTTCCGGCCGGAGTTCCTCAACCGGATCGACGAGATCGTGGTGTTCCGGCAGTTGAGCCAGGAGCAACTGCGGCGGATCACCGACCTGGAACTGGAGGGCACCCGGCGCCGGGCGCAGGGCCAGGACGTGTCGGTGGTGTTCACCGACGCGGCCGTGGACTGGCTGGCCCGGCGCGGCTACCAACCGGAGTACGGCGCGCGGCCGTTGCGCCGCACCATTCAGCGCGAGGTCGACAACCGGCTGTCCCGGATGCTGCTCGACGGCGGTGTGCTGCCCGGCGGACGCGTGACCGTGGACGTCGCCGCCGACGGGGCCGGGCTCGACTTCCGGACGGACGGCTCCACGGTCGCGGCGGCCGAGACGGAGGGGTGGCCCCCGGAGCCGGCCTGACGCCGCGCCCGGCGGGCCCGCGCCGGGCCGGTTCCGTCACCCCCGCGTCGCGTGACCCCCGCGTCGCGTGACCCCCGCGTCGCGTGACCCCCGCGTCGCGTCGCCCCCGCGTGCGTCACCCGTGGGAGGCCGGGCGCACCACCATCGCCGATCCTCCGCCGCGGCGTACGGTCTCCGCGGCAGCCAGCCACCTGCCGTCCGGCAGCCGTTGCACGCCCGTCGCCGCGCCGATCTCCGGGTTCAGGGTGAACGAGTGGCCCAGGGACTCCAGTTGGGCACGCAACGGGCTGTTGTAGAGGCCCGGTTCGAGTTCGGTCGTGGCCGCGTTGCGCTGGCTGGCGCGGGGTGCGGCGATGGCGTCGACGAGGGGCAGCCGGCGGTCCAGGAACCCGGTGAGGGTCTGGAGCACGGTGGTGATGATGGTCGCGCCGCCGGGCGAACCGAGCGCCACGACGGGCTTGTTGTGACGGTCCAGCACGATCGTCGGGGAGATCGACGAGCGCGGGCGCTTGCCGGCGGCGGGCAGGTTCGGGTCGTGCACCGCCGGGTTGGCGGGCGCGAAGGAGAAGTCGGTGAGTTCGTTGTTGAGCAGGAAGCCGCGGCCGGGCACGGTCATCGCGCTGCCGCCGGTCTGCTCGATCGTCAGCGTGTAGGAGACGACGTTGCCCCACTTGTCGGCGACCGTGAGGTGCGTGGTGTTCTCGCCCTCGTAGGTCGTCGGGGCGGCCGTGCCGCCCGCACCGCAGGCCGCCGGGCTGCCGGGGTCGCCGGGTGCGAGCGGGCTGGTGAGCACCGCGTCGTCCTTGATCAGGCACGCCCGCGAGTCGGCGTAGGACTGCGACAGCAGCCCCTGCGTGGGCACCTTCTCGAAGGCCGGGTCGCCCACCCAGCGGCCGCGGTCCGCGAAGGCGATGCGGCTCGCCTCGATGAAGTGGTGCAGGTACTGGGTCTGGCTCGCCTTCGAAAGGTCCGTGTTCTCCAGGATGTTGAGGGCCTCGCCCACCGTGGTGCCGCCCGAGGACGACGGCGCGATGGAGTAGACGCCGAGACCGCGGTACGAAGTCCGGGTCGGTGCCTGGAGTTTGGCCCGGTAGGCGGCGAGGTCCTTCGCGGACAGGTCGCCGGAGCGGGCGTTCCAGCCGGAGGCCGGGTCGACCGGCGGGTTGTTCACGGTGGCGAGGATGTCCTTGCCGAGGTCGCCGTGGTAGATCGCACCGATCCCCTTGCGGCCCAACTCCTCGTAGGTGCGCGCGAGTTCGGGGTTCTTGAAGGTCGAGCCGACGGCGGGCAGGGCACCGCCGGGCAGGAACAGGTCCGCGGTGTCGGGGAAGTAGCGGAAGCGCGTCTCGTTGGCCGCCGTCTGGCTGCGGAAGGTGTCGTCGACGGTGAATCCGTCGCGGGCGATCCGCTCGGCCGGGCGCAGTACGGAACCGAGCTTCCTGGTCCCCCACCGGTCCAGCGCGGTCTGCCAGGTGGCGGGGGTGCCCGGGGTGCCCACGCTCAGGCCGCTGCTGACGGCGTCCGCGAAGGCCAGCGGCTTGCCGTTCTCCAGGAACAGGCCGGAGTCGGCGCTCAGCGGGGCGGTCTCCCGGCCGTCGATGGTGCGTACCGTACGGGACTTGGCGTCGTAGTAGACGAAGTAGCCGCCCCCGCCGACGCCGGAGGAGTAGGGCTCGGTGACCCCGAGGGCCGCCGCCGTGGCGACGGCGGCGTCCACTGCGTTGCCGCCGTTTCTCAGCACCTCGATGCCGGCGGCGGTGGCGTCCGCGTCGACGCTGGAGACCGCTCCGCCGTAGCCGACGGCCACGGGTGTCTTGGCCGGGGTGGCGGGGTGCGCGTCCGGTGGCGCCGCGGCTCCCACCGAGACCACGGCGGCCGAGACCGCCAGAACCGCCAGTTTCCGTCCGACAGGGTGACGCATCGGAACCTCCAGTGAAAGGCCGTCCGGGCAGCCTAGTTCAATTGCCATGACCCCGTCAGGAGCGCGGGGAATCCCGGCGGGGGGCTCGCAGCGCTAGCATGCGCGCCCATGAATGACGACCTGCGCAACATCCTTCTCGGCGTGATAGCCGCCGGCGTCAGCGCGGCGCTCGGCTGGCTCGCCCGCACCTATCTCTGGAAGCGCAAACTCAGACGCAAACAGGCGTTCTTCGGGCTTCCGGACAACTCCGAGTCGCTGCTCGTGGTCAACCGCGAGGCGGGCGGACCGGAGTTGACGGTGATGCGCCACGACGTCTTCGCGCTGCTCGAACTCTCGGCCCTCATCAAGGACTGCAACGCGCACGCCCAGGTCGTCGCGCACGACGCGGCCCAGCAGGGATTCGGGGAGCGCACCGAGTTCTGCGTGGGCGGTCCTGCCTCCAACCGCCGGATGGCGGCCCATCTGCACTCTCTGCTGCCGGGCGTCCGCGTCAACGTCGACGCCGAACCCGGCCCGGACCGCGGGGCGTTCCAGATCGGCACCGAGCGGTACCGGCTGGAGCCCGGCAAGGGCGAGTACGTGATCCTGGCGAGGCTGACCGCCGGGCAGCCGCACGGCGCCCGGCCGGTCTTCCTCTTCTGCGGCCAGCGCGCCATCACCAACCAGGCGGCGACCCGCTATCTCGCGCGCCAGCACGAGCGGTTGGCGCGCAAGCACGGTTCCCGGACGTTCGTCCTGCTGCTGAAGGTCGTCAACTCCCAGGCGTACGGCCCCGATGTCGTCGAACTCGTCGCGGACGTGAGCCGGGAGGCGCAGACCCCGCTGCCCGCGGTGGCGGCGCAGCGCACCTCGCACCGGGCGAACGACTGAGCGGGTGGCGGGCGAGGGAGAGCGGTGCCCCCGCCGCGCGTCCGCACGACGCGGGGGCCCGCTCGGCCCGCCCTCCACGAGCACAACCCGTCCGGCACGCGGCTGACCTCCTGCCCGCCGCGGCAGCCCCGTCGTCGGGGTCCGCCGCGCTGTCCGAGCAGTGATCTCCGGCCGCTGCCGGGCGGGATCGGCCCTTCGAACTGCTGCCCCCTACGGTCGGGTCGGCGTGGGGTGGCCCCCAGCCGGCAGCAGCGTTCCTGGTCCGGCCGGGATCGCGCCCACGGCCTTCGTCCCGGGATCACACCGGGCGCACCGCGTGAGCGGCGCGCGCATCCCGACGTGGATCGGCGGGATCACCGTCACCACGGGGATGAACGGCAGATCGTAGTCGAGGTTGGGCGTGCGGGGCGGTCCCCTGCGCGACGAACCGTCCTCACTTCCCCCCGGACGTGTCCCGCGCGCAGGCTGCGGGCGCGCGGCGGCCCGTGGTGTTTCCGGACGCGCGAAGGCCCGTGGTGCTTCTTGAGGTCACTCGGCTCGATCGACGGATCGACGGCCATGCCCAGCCCCGCTCACTCTCGGCTGTGTGGTGTTGCCGCAAACTATCCAGCCGGCACCGGAGTTAAGGTGCGACACGCACTTTTCGGGCATTAGCCGTATTTACACCGGACTTGGGACGCGGGCCGTGGTCCGGCGGGGCGCGGGAGGGTCACTCCTCGGCCACCTCCGCGTAGAGCTGGGAGAGTTCCGGGGCTCCGCTGTCGGCCCACTCGTGGCCGGCCTCCACGACGTCGAACTCCCGTCCGGAGGTGAGCAGTACGACGGGCTGGCCGTCCGGCCGGATGTCCCAGGACGCGCCCGGGACCGTGCGCACGATGACGGTGCCCAGGTAGAGGCCGGCGTCGTTGCCGAGCCAGGGCAGAACCTCCGCGTCGTCGCGCCAGCGCGGCACGAGCTGGTCCACGGCCGCAAGCGATGCCGGGGTGTCGTCGAGCCGGACACCGCCCTGCGCCGCCAGGGACCGCAGCAGCTCGCACTCGGACAGCAGCTCGGCGACGCCCTCGGGATCCCGGGTGCCGGCGTCCGCCGCCAGCACCGCGACTCCGTGGCCCGGCCCGTGCTTCTTCCGCCAGTTGCCCAGGAACGGAATGTTCATGGGCACAGGGTGACATCCCCGTCCGTGCGGCACCACAGTGCCGCGTCGACGGGCGCGGGAACGGGCGGCGGGGCCTCCTACACGTCCAGGTCGACCACGACCGGCGCGTGGTCCGAGGCACCCTTGCCCTTGCGCTCCTCGCGGTCCACGTACGCGTCGGACACGGCCTTGGCGAACGGCTCGTTGCCGTAGACGAGGTCGATCCGCATACCGCGGTTCTTGGGGAACGCGAGCTGGCGGTAGTCCCAGTACGTGTACGGGTGGTCGTACTTCAGCGGGCGCGGGACGACGTCGGACAGGCCCGTGCCGCGCAGGGCGGCCAGGGCCTCGCGCTCCGGCGCCGTGACGTGCGTGAGGCCCTCGAAGGCGGCGACGTCGTACACGTCCTCGTCGGCCGGCGCGACGTTGTAGTCGCCGAGCACCGCGAAGGGGCGCCCGCCCGCCGCGTCGTCGGCGACGGCCGCGCGCAGGGCGTCGAACCACTGGAGCTTGTACGCGTAGTGGGGGTGGCCGACCTCGCGGCCGTTGGGCACGTACACCGACCAGACGCGGACCCCGCCGCAGGTCGCGGAGACGGCACGGGGCTCCTCGGCACCGTCGTAGCCCGGGTCGCCGGGCAGGCCCTTGACCACTTCGTCGAGGCCGACGCGGGAGAGGACCGCCACGCCGTTCCACCGGCCGGTGGCGTTGACCGCCGCCTCGTAGCCCAGCTCGCGGAGCGGCTCGAACGGGAACTGCTCCTCGGCGATCTTGGCTTCCTGGAGGCACAGCACGTCGGTGCCGCTGCTCTCCAGCCAGGCGAGCAGCCTCGGCAGACGGGCGGTGATCGAGTTCACGTTCCAGGTCGCGATACGCATGCCCCCCAAGCTACCGGGCGGGTACGACAGCGCGGCTCGACTCCGGCCCGTCCACCGCGACCGCGCACGCGCCCCGGGGTCCGGGACCCCCCGGCCCGGACCCCGGCCCGCTCAGACGTCCGCCGCCTCGCCCGGCGTCAGCCGCAGGTGGTCGGTGCCGCCGAGGGCGCCGATCTGGTTGTCGTAGATCGGGCGTGCGAGATCGGTGAGCAGCGCGTCGTGCACGTCGTAGGCGCGCTGCGGCTTGACCTCGCGGACGTACTCGATGACCTCGGCGATCTTGTTCCAGGGAGCCATGACCGGGAGCATCAGCGTCTGCACGGGGTGGTCCGGGACGGTGAGCGCGTCGCCGGGGTGGAAGACCCGTCCGCCGTCGACGAGGAAGCCGACGTTGGCGATGCGCGGGATGTCCGGGTGGATCACCGCGTGGAGTTCGCCGTGCACCTGGACGTCGAACCCGGCGGCGGTGAACGTGTCGCCGTGCCCGACGATGTGCACGCGGCCCGGGAACGCCGCCGAGAGCTTGTCCGCCACCGCCCCCGACGTCCAGATCTCCGCCGCCGGGTTCGCCGCCAGGCCGGCCCGCAGCCGCCCCTCGTCGAAGTGGTCGGGGTGCTCGTGCGTGACGAGGATCGCGTCCGCGCCGACCGCGGCGTCCTCCTCGCTGAACCCGCCCGGGTCGACGACGAGGGTCCGTCCGTCCTTTTCGAGCCGGATGCAGGCGTGCGACATCTTGGTGAGCTTCATGCTCCCCATCCTGCCCCCGCCCGCCCTCCGGCCGCCGGTCACTCCGTGGGGGTGGTCTCCTCGCGGATGACCTGCTGCGCCACCCGGAACGCGCTGTTCGCCGCCGGTACGCCGCAGTAGACGGCCGCCTGCATCAGTACTTCCTTGATCTCGACCGGGGTCAGCCCGTTGCGCAGGGCCGCGCGCACGTGGAACTTGAGCTCGTCCAGGTGCCCGCCCGCGACGAGCGCGGCGAGCGTCACACAGCTCCGCGAGCGCCGGTCCAGGCCGGACCGGTCCCAGATCTCGCCCCACACGTACCGGGTGATGAACTCCTGGAAGTCCGCGGAGAATTCGTCGGCGCCGCCCAGCGCGCGGTCCACGTGGGCGTCCCCCAGCACCTCGCGCCGGACCTTGATCCCCGCGTCGTACGGGTCGGGCCGGCCCCCCGCCCCGAACGGCTCGACGACCGCGGGCGCGATCTCCGCGATAGGAGCGCCGTACTGCGACGACTGCGAGGACTGGGGCGACGGCGAGGACCGGAACGCCTGCGACGCCGTGACCGCCGGACGGCCGCCCGCGTACGGCGGCAGGGGCACCTGGCCGGTGGAGTGGTCGAACGGGGGCTGCCACGCGGTGGAGAAGTGACGGACCAGCAGGTCCGTGACGGCGGCCGGCTGCTCCACGGGCACCAGGTGCGACGCGCCGGGCACCACGGCGAGGCGCGCGTCCGGTATCCCCGCGACGAGCGTGCGGGCCTCGGCGGGACCGGTGACCTGGTCGTCCGAGCCCACGAGGACCAGCGTGGGCACGCCGACCCGGCCCAGCTCGGCGCGCACGTCGAACGCGGCGAGGGCCTCGCAGGAGGCGATGTAGCAGCCGGGGTCGGTGGTGCGGACCATCTGCACGGCCCACTCGGTGATGGCGGGCTGCGCGGCGGCGAAACCGCCGGTGAACCAGCGCTCGGGCGAGGTGCGCGCGATGGGTTCGAGACCGTTCGTACGGACGATCACACCGCGCTGGCGGAACTCGTCGGCGCTGCCGAACCGGGGCGAGGACGCGATGAGCGCGAGGGAGGCCAGCCGCTCCGGGCTGCGCAGGGCGAGCTCGACACCGATCGCACCGCCGAGCGCGCAGCCCGCGTAGCCGAAGTACTGCACGCCGAGCGAGTCGAGGGTGGCCAGCAGCCGCTCGGCGAGCTCGGTCACCGAGCCGGCCGGGTAGGCGGGGGCGCCGCCGTGCCCGGGGAGGTCGAAGCGGAAGACGCGCCACTGCTTGGTGAGTTCGGGGACCTGTCTGTCGAACATGTGCCAGGTGGTCCCGAGGGAGGGACCCAGGATCAGCACAGGGGCGTCGTCTGGTCCGTCGAAGCGGTACTGGAGGGGCGGCGTCTGCGTCTGGCTCACTCGCCTTACGCTCTCACATCTCGCTGAATCGGCGGGAACGGGGTGCGGGGAGGACGATTGGGCGGTACAGCCGTGGTCCCGGCCGGTCCCGCGGCCGTACCGACCGCCGTACCGGACCGCCGGGCCGCCGTCACGGCGGGAGGAAGGGCCCCGTCTTCACGGCCTCTCCCCCCGTCCGCGACGACACCCGCACGGCAACAACCGCCGACCGGTGCCAACTGCCGGACCGGTCGCCCCAGTTGCACAGAGGGCCTCGTACCGACGGCCGGCTCGCAGCGACGGTCTGCGGCCGCGTCCTCACACCGCCCGCACCGGATGGCGCACGACCGCGTCGAACAAGTAGCCCTGGGTGTTCGGGACGGTGACGTCCGGCTGGGTACGCCCCGCCGCGTCCGTCGCCCGCGCCAGCAGCTCGTACGGACCCGGGGCCGGCGGACGCCAGTCGGTGGACCAGCGCACCCACCCCGACCGCCGCGGGGCGTCGTGCAGGCGTGCCTTGTGCCAGGTCGAGCCGCCGTCCGTGCTGAGGTCGACGCGGACGACCCCGCCGGCGCCCGACCAGGAGCGGCCGGTGAGGCGGTGCCGGACCGTGGAGTCGAGCGGCGCGTCCCAGGCGAGTTCGAAGGCGCTCTTGAGGGTCTGCCCGGTGAGCGGGGCGCTCCCCCCGGGCGGGTAGGCGTCGCCGAACAGCCGGTAGAAGTCCGTGTTCCAGGGCGAGTAGAGCGGCTGCGCCGACACCTCGATGTCGCCGACCCACTTCACGGACGCGATACCGACCCAGGACGGCACCAGCACCCGCACCGGAGCACCGTGGTCGGGCCCCAGCGGCTCGCCGTTCATCTCGTACGCGAGCAGGACGTCGTCCAGTGCCTTCGCCACCGGCAGCGGCCGGCGCACGCGCCCCAGGCTGGTGCCGTCCGCGATCACGTAGTCGGCGTCCAGGCCGCGCGGCATCACGTCCACTGCGTGCCGGGTGAGCCCGGCGGCACGCAGCACGTCGGACAGACGTGCGCCGCGCCAGGTCGCGAGGCCCACCGCGCCCAGCGTCCAGGCCGTGCCGGTGACCGTGTCGCCCTGCTGGGTGGTGTAGAAGCTGCGGCCGTTGCCCGCGCACTCCACGAACGCCGTGCGCGTGACCGCCCGGAAGCGCTTGATGTCCGCGAGGCCGAGGACCGTCTCCCGCCCGTGCGCGAGGCCGTCCCCGTGCAGGGTGAGGGTCCAGGTGTCCGCGTCGAGGACCGGGGTGGCGGTGTGGTTGCGGACGAAGAAGTGGTCCGCCGGGGTGTGGTAGCCGGTGTCCGCCAGGGACTCGAAACGGGTCTCCGCGTTGGTGCCCCGGACGGTGAACCACTCGTCGGGCAGCGGCTTCACAATGCCCGGCGAGGTCGCCGCCGCGGCGGGCCCCGCGAGGGCGGTGAGCCCCGCGGGCACCGCCCCGGCCAGTCCCGCCGCCGCGAGCAGCCGCAGCAGGTCGCGCCGGGCCACCCCGTCGGCGCGCGCCTCGCCGGCCAGCCACTGGCGCAGCCGGCGGCGGTCGTACTCGGCCTCGGCGGGCGGGAGTCGGGAGGCGTGCCGACCGGGAGCGGTTTCGACGGCGGTGTGCTTCGCCGGGGGCTTCACGGGGGATTTCATCGCGCGCAGGGTCCTTCCTGGCGTACGGGGACGGGGAGTTGGGGCGGAGAGGTGGGTGGCAGGTGCGGGGCGGCGCGCGTGAACCACCGGGGTGCGTCGTCAACCGGGCTCGCGTGCGCAGGGGTTGGGCTACCGGGTGGCGGCAGCCGTGCGGGGACGCGGGGTCACACCGACACGGGGCGACGACAACAGCGCGACGCGGGCACGCGGAACCGCGGGGCGGCCGGGCGGCGTCGGCTGGAGGTCATGTGCGCCATCGTAGGAGGAGAGGGTCAACTCCACTTGCGAACACGGGAATTGAGCCCCGCGCGGGATACCGGCCCGTCGTCGCTCAGACGCCGTCCGGGCCGGCCACTCCGGTCAGGGCGCCCACCGGGTCCAGGTCCGGGGTGCCGCGCGGCCACCAGTCGTCGTGGGCCGGTTCCGACTCGTACGCGTACCAGACGCCGTCCCGGCCGAACCTCAGCTGGACGTGGCCGTGCGGGTGGGTGAGGCGGTTGTGGAAGGGGCGGAACGCGGGCAGGCCCGCCGCGAGCAGGAGCGCGCGGGCGCGGTCGAAGCGGCCGGCCGGCGGGTCCCAGGTCTCCTCCAGGACGGCCAGTCCCTCGTGGCCGCCCTGCCGCCAGGCCGCGACGGCGCGGGCCAGGTCGCCCGGGGAGCGGCCGGCCGCCGCCGAGAGCGACGAGTACAGCGTGCGGGTGGCGACGGTGAGGCCGGAACCGGGGCGGGCCGCCGCGAGCCGCACGGCGTCCTCCCACAGGCTCAGCCCGCCGACCGGGTCGTGCCCCGTGGTGAGCAGCGCGTGCGCGCGGGCCGCCGCGTCCGTGGCCAGCTGGTCGAGGGCGAACGTGTCGGGGCCGCCCGGCACGCCGGGGTAGACCGGCGGCTGCTCGGGATGCGGCGGCGCCTGCTGCGGACGCGGGAGCGGCGGGAGGGTGCGCGGCGCGAGCGCCTCGGTGGCCCGGACGCCGGGCAGCGGCGCGGGCCCCTTCTCCTGGGCGGCGCGTGCCGCGCGGGCGGCGCTGCGCCGCGACAGGTCGTCGAGCACCTCGCGCTCACCCCTGCCGCGCAGCAGGAACAGCACGAACGGGTCGGCGTCGAGCAGCCGCGCGGCCTGGTAGCAGAGGGCCGCCGCGTGCTTGCAGGGGTGACCGGAGTCGGGGCAGCTGCAGTGCGGGTCGAGGTCTCCGGGCAACGGCAGGAGCGGCACCCCGCAGTCGGCGAGGGTCGGCGGCACCTCTCCGTCGAGCAGTGCGGCGATGTGGCCCGGCCGGTCGGCGGCGGCGTCCAGGAACCGCTCCCACTCGTCGTCGTCCAGCGTGCGCAGCCGCACCTGCACGCGGTAGGGGCGCACCCGGCTGCCCTTCACGTACGCGAGCACCAGCCCGGGGGTCACGGTGATCGCGTCGACGTGACCTCCCTGCGCGTAGGCGCGTCCCCGTGTCAGGCGGGCGGTGTCCAGCGCGCCCTCCTCCAGCGCGGTCACCCAGGCGTTGCCCCACCAACTGACCGCGAACGAGGCGTCGTTCGCGGTCGCGCGGGCCGCGACGGCGGGGAAGGTGCGGCGCAGGTCGCCGTCGCGGTGCGGGGTGGCCATGGTGCGGGGGCTCTGGGGGGCGGCAGCGGGCGGGGCGGCTTCGGGGACGGCCGCTGGGCGCGGCGCGTCCGGGGTGCGTCGCGCCGCGTGTTCGGGAGCGGGTTCGGGGCCGTCGTCGGGGCGGGCGGCGGGCTCCGGGGCACGGGCAGCGGCCGGGGCCGGGGACGGGGCCGGGGTCTTCCGCCAACTCCCCTTCGTGTCCTGCACGTTGGGGGTGCGGTCGGCGTCCGGTTCGTCGGTGCCGGAACCCGTTTCGGTGTCGGTTTCGGGGTCGGCGTCGGTGTCCGTGCCGGTCGGGAGCTTGAAGGCGCCCGCCAGCAGTTCCCGTACGGCGCGGGCCGACGCGGCCCCGGGCGGCGGGTCCTGCGGAGCGCCGCGGCGTGCCGTGCGGGCGCGCGGCGCGGACGCGGGGCGGGTTCCGCGGCTCGACGGGGTCTTCCCCGTACGGGGCGCCCTCGGTTCCGACCGGTCGCCGGTGGCCGCGTGTTCGTCGTCGGCCCGGCCCGCGGGTGCCGCCGGTGCCGGCCCGCCCTCCTCCGCCACGGCACGGGCACGTGCCGCGCGCAGGGCTTCCCGGGCCACGTCGCCGGGGCGGGCGCCCGGCGACGGCGGCGGAGCGTCCTCCGGTGCGGGTTCGTCGGCGCTCGTGGTGCGGGCCGCCGCCGGGGGTGCGGGCGGGCGGCTCGTCGTCGCCGCGGCGGCGAGGGCAGCGCGCGCCACGTTCGCACCGGGCGTGGGATCGGCCGCGCCCGGCGCGGTCTCCTCGGCGGGCGCTGCGCCGCTCTCGGCCGCGTCCTCCCGTGCGGAGCCTTCCCCGGGCACGGTGGCGTCGGCGGCGGCGTCGCTCTCCTGCGGCTCCCGCGCCTCCCGCTCCCTTTCGCGTGCCTCGCGCAGCGCGCGGCGCGCCACGTCTGCCGGACGGGCACCCGGCCCGGCGCGCTCGGCGTCTCCGGCCCCTCCGGCCGCCGGGCTCACGCCTGCCTCCGCAGCGACACCAGGTCGGACAGCTCCCGGTCGGTCAGTTCCGTGAGCGCCGACTCTCCCGAGCCGAGGACCGCGTCGGCCAGGGCGCGCTTCGCCTCCAGCATGTCGGCGATGCGGTCCTCGACCGTGCCCTCGGTGATGAGGCGGTGGACCTGGACCGGCTGGGTCTGGCCGATGCGGTAGGCGCGGTCGGTGGCCTGTTCCTCGACGGCCGGGTTCCACCAGCGGTCGACGTGGACGACGTGGCCGGCCCGGGTGAGGTTGAGGCCGGTGCCCGCGGCCTTGAGGGAGAGGACGAGGACGGGGATCCGGCCGTCCTGGAAGTCGTCGACCATGCGTTCGCGCTCCGGGACCGGGGTGCCGCCGTGCAGCAGGTCGACGGGTACCGCGCGGGCGGCGAGGTGGGCGGCGACGAGCCGGGCCATGCCCACGTACTGCGTGAAGACCAGCGCGGAGCCGTCCTCCGCGAGGACGGTGTCGAGGAGTTCGTCGAGCAGGACGAGCTTGCCCGAGCGTTCCGCGAACCGGTCGCCGCCCGCCGGTGCCTCCTTGAGGTAGAGGGCGGGGTGGTCGCAGATCTGCTTCAGCGACGTGAGGAGCTTGAGCACCATGCCGCGCCGGGCGATGCCCTGGGCCGTCTCGATGGCGAGCATCGCCTCGCGCACCACCGCCTCGTACAGGGCGCCCTGTTCGCGGGTGAGCGGGACCGGGTGGTCCGTCTCCGTCTTGGGCGGCAGCTCCGGGACGATGCCGGGGTCGGACTTCTTGCGGCGCAGCAGGAAGGGCCGTACGAGGCCGGCGAGGCGTTCGACGGCCTGTGCGTCCTCGCCGTTCTCCACCGCGCGGGCGTGCCGGGCGCGGAAGGACTTCAGGGGGCCGAGCAGACCGGGCGTGGTCCAGTCGAGGATGGCCCACAGTTCGGAGAGGTTGTTCTCGACCGGCGTGCCGGTCAGGGCGACGCGGGCGGGCGACGGCACGGCGCGCAGCGCCTTGGCGGTCGCCGAGTAGGGGTTCTTGACGTGCTGGGCCTCGTCGGCGACGACCATGCCCCAGGGCTGTTCGGCGAGGGTGGCGACCGCGGTGCGCAGGGTGCCGTACGTGGTCAGGACGAAGCCGCCGTCCAGGCCGTCCAGGGTGCGGTCGGGGCCGTGGAAGCGGCGTACGGGCACGCCCGGGGCGAACCGGGTGATCTCCCGCTGCCAGTTGCCGAGCAGGGAGGCCGGGCAGACCACCAGCGTCGGCTCGCTGCGGGCCCGCTTCAGGTGCAGTGCGATCAGGGTGACCGTCTTGCCGAGGCCCATGTCGTCGGCGAGGCAGCCGCCGAGGCCGAGGGAGGTCATGAGGTCGAGCCAGGCCAGGCCCCGCAGTTGGTAGTCGCGCAGGGTGGCGTGCAGACCCGGCGGCGGCGCGGCCGGGAGGGGGCCCGCGGTGAGGCGGTCGCGGAGGGCGGCGAGGGCGCCGACGGGGACGGCCTCGACGCTCTCGCCGTCGACCTCCGCCGTGCCGGTGAGGGCGACGGACAGGGCGTCGACCGGGTCGAGCAGGCCGAGTTCACGGCGGCGGGCCTTGCGGACGAGGGCCGGGTCGACGAGCACCCACTGGTCGCGCAGGCGGACGACGGGGCGGTGCGCCTCGGCGAGGGTGTCCATCTCGGCCTCGGTGAGCGGGTCGCCGCCGAGTGCCAACTGCCAGCGGAACTGGAGCAGTTCCTCGCTCTCGAAGAAGCCGCTGCCGTCGGTGGCCGAGCCCGGGGCGGTCCGCACCACGGCGGCGGCCGACAGGTCACGCGCGAGGTCGCGCGGCCAGTGCACGGCGACCCCGGCGGCGGCCAGCCTGGTCGCCGCGACACCGAGCAGGTCGCCCAACTCCTGTTCGGACAGGGCGAGTACGTCGGGCACGTCCTGCTCGGAGAGGCGGTCGAGCGGCGCCCAGACGCGGGCGGCCCGGCGCACCGCGAGGGCGGCGTCCACGCGGGCGCGGGGGCCGAACGCGGCGTCCGCGCCGCCGCTCCACAGGGCCGCCGCGTCGGCGACCAGGGTGGGGTCGGCGAGGCTGTGCACCTGCACGACGGCCGCTCCGGCGGTGCGGACCTCGCCGCTGTCGTCGAACAGTTCGTACGCGGACAGGTCCAGGCGGAGCGAGACGCGTACGCCCGCGTCCATGCCGGCGGCGACCTCGGCGGCCCAGTCGTGCGCCCCGGCGGGCAGCCGCTGCGGGGGGCGGGCGGCGAAGGGGCCGCCGAGCGCGTGGGGCGCCGCGGGGGTGCGGGGCAGGGTGTCGGCGACGGCGTCGAGGAAGGAGCGGGTCAGCGCCTCGGGATCGGGCAGCCGCAGCGGGCCGGGTCCGGTGAGCGGGACGGCGTGTCCCTCGGGCGGCAGGGCGGCGGCGACGGCCCGCAGGTGGGCGATGTCGTCGGGGTCGAGCGGGCCGGCCCGCCAGGCGTCCAGGCCGGCCGGGGTGAGGCCGGGCAGCAGCCGGCCGCGCGCGGCGAGTCGCAGGGCGTGCAGGGCGGCGGCGCCCCAGCAGGCGGTGGCCGGGTGGGCGGCGCGGTCGTGCCGGGCGCGGACGAGCAGCGGGAGGGCGTCGTCGAGCGGCAGGGTCAGCGCGGGGACGGTGCGGCGGCGGGCGCCGGTGCCGTGCCGTCGTACCACGGTGAGGTCGACGGCGTCCCCGGGCGGCTCGTCGCCCCAGACGTCGCCGTCCGGGTCCCAGAGGGCGACACGGCTCTCGCGCGGGAGCGGCGCGGGAAGGAACACGGCGGCCAGCCGCACGGACGGGCCGCCGGCCCGCTCGGGCGCCGGGCCATGCGCGGCGGCGGGCCCGTGCGGGGCCGTCGTGCCGTGTTCGGTCACCGTGGTCATACGTCGTGTCACCTCCCCGCCCGTCGGTCGTGCCGGTCGTTCTCGACTTTACGGGCGGGGTCCGACAATCGGCTCCGGCAGCCGGCCGGCCGCGGTGCGCGGGGGCCGGCGGGGCGCGCTACGGGACGGTGCGCGAGACGACGTAGACCATCGGGAAGCGCGGGTTCTCCAGGTTGACCACGACGTCCTGGGTGGGCGCCGGGTCCTTCTGGCTGTTGACCAGGCCCCACCAGGGGTGGCGGTCGTGGAAGACCCAGCCGACGACGGCCTGGTCGCGGGAGTTGATCGTGATGTCGTTCTTCTTCAGCGTGGCCCGCGTCGCGCCCATCGACTGCAGGTAGGTGTCCAGGCCCGCGTTGGTGAGCTGGAACTGCGCGTAGAGGCGGCTGGTCTTCCAGTTGTTGGTCTCGTAGTAGGCGACCTTCGCCGCGGGGTGCGGGATGGGGACCTGGTACAGGCGGCGCTGGACCTTGGAGGGCCAGCCGGCGACGAGGCCGGTCGCCGAGTACTTGTCCTCCTTGTCCTTGCCGCTGTTGCGGCTCTGGTCCGCGGAGATCACGAGGTAGCCCGCCGGGACGCCGATGAGCAGCACGATGATCAGCAGGGTCGTGGCGCGGCGGCGGAACCGGTGCCGGGGGTCCTCCGGGGGGCGGCCGGGCTCGCCCGGGGAGACGGTCTGGTGCGGCAGATCCGTCGCCACGGCGGCTCCTGGGTGCTCCGTCGTCACAGCGACTCCTGGGTGTTTCGTGGTCACAGCGAGTCCTGCGACTCCTGTGCGTCCTGGGTGCGGCGGTCCTGCGCGTACCGCTCGTACCGTTCGTGGCGTTCCACGCGGCGGCGCTTGGCGCGGCGGAAGCGGCGGGCGACCAGGCGGGCCAGGTCCGCGGCGCCGACCATGCCGGCCTCCGGGCCGAGCTGGGCGCGGGCGAGCCGGGCCTCGGGGCGGTAGCCGCGGCCGGTGAGCTGGCGGCGGAAGGCGTCCCGGGCCGGGCCGATGAGCAGGTCGTCGGCGGCCGAGACACCGCCGCCGATGACGAAGCAGGACGGGTCGAGCGCGGCGGCGAGGTTGGCGATGCCGACGCCGAGCCACTGGCCGATGTCCTGGAGGAGCTCGACGCACATGGCGTCGCCCTCGCGGGCCAGCTCGGTGATCATCGGGCCGGTGATGTCGGCGATGTTGCCCTTGACGTGCTCGATGATCCCGTAGGCCACCGGGGAGTCCGCGGCGGCCAGCTCGCGGGCCTCGCGGACCAGCGCGTTGCCGGAGCTGTACTGCTCCCAGCAGCCGCGGTTGCCGCACGGGCAGCGGTGGCCGCCGGGGACGACCTGCATGTGTCCGAACTCGCCCGCGACGCCGAACTTGCCGCGCTTGACCTGCCCGTCCTCCAGGATCGCGCCGCCGATGCCGGTGCCGAGCGTGATCATGACGAGGTGGTCCTCGTCGCGTCCGGCGCCGAAGCGCCACTCCGCCCAGGCCGCGGTGTTGGCGTCGTTGTCCACGAGCACCGGCACGGACAGCCGGCCGGAGAGGCGGTCGCGCAGCGGTTCGTTGCGCCACGACAGGTGGGGGGCGAAGAGCACCCGATTGCGGTCCGCGTCGACCCAGCCGGCCGCGCCGATGCCGACGGCGTGCACGTCGTGCCGGTCGGAGAGGTCCAGGACCAGTTCGACGATGGTGTCCTCGACGACCCGGGGGCTCTTGGACTTGTCCGGCGTCTCGGTGCGGACCTTCTCCAGGATGTTGCCGTCGGCGTCGACGACTCCCGCCATCACCTTCGTGCCGCCGATGTCGATCCCGACCGTGGGAACGCGGGGCGCCGTCAGGTGCGAACGGCGCTCACGCGTGCCCACGGTCCGCAGCACGGGGGCGCGGCGCGAACCGATCGGGGCGCTGCCGGCCCGTGCGGTGCTCAGTGCCCGCGGCAGGGCGAGGTCGCGGTAGGTGCTCATCGCGCCGATTGTGCCTCACCCGCGGGCGGCGCCGCATGGCAGCGCCTCACTCGCCCGCCGTCCCGCCGCCGCGGACCGCCGCGCCCGGGGCCCCGGGGGCGGGAGCGCGCTCCAGTTCGTGGCGGAGGTCGTCCAGTTCGTTGCCGCCCGCCATTTGGCGGGTCAGCTCGTCGAGGGTGACCGAGTCACGGGTGTGCGAGCCGACCATCGTGCCGCGCTTGAGCAGCACGAAACGGTCGCCGACGAGGTACGCGTGGTGCGGGTTGTGCGTGATGAGGACAACACCGAGTCCGGCGTCGCGGGCGGCGGCGACGTACTTGAGGACGACGCCGGACTGCTTCACGCCGAGGGCGGCGGTCGGCTCGTCCAGGACGAGGACCTTGGCGCCGAAGTGGACCGCGCGGGCGATGGCGACGCACTGGCGTTCGCCGCCCGAGAGGGTGCCGATGGGCTGGTCGACGTCGCGGAGGTCGATGCCCATGCGCAGCAGTTCGGCGTGGGTGGTGCGGCGCATGTACTCGACGTCGAGGCGCTTGAACGGGCCGGTGCCCCTGCGGGGCTCGGAGCCGAGGAAGAAGTTGCGCCAGACCGGCATCAGCGGGACGACGGCGAGGTCCTGGTAGACGGTGGCGATGCCCAGGTCCAGGGCCTCGCGCGGGGAGCCGAGCCGGGTCTCCTCGCCGTCGATGCGGAGGGAGCCGGCGTCGTGCTGGTGCAGCCCCGCGACGATCTTGATCAGGGTGGACTTGCCGGCGCCGTTGTCGCCGAGGACGCAGGTGATCTCGCCCGCGTGGACCTGGAGGGAGACGCCTTCGAGGGCGCGGACGTTGCCGTAGTGCTTGCTGACGTCGTCGAGTTCGACGAGCGGCGGACGCGCGCCGCCGGTCGCGCCGGCGCCCTGCGCCGCGGGGGCCTCTTCCGTCACGTCGGACACGCCGCGCGTACCGGTCCCGTCGCTCGCGGGCGTTCCGGTCCCCTCGCTCGCGGGCGCACCGGTCCCGTCGCTCACAGCCGTCCCGTCGCGGCCCGCGCCGGTCTCTTCGCGGCTCGCGCCCGTCTCGTCGTGCTCGTTCACTTCGCGGCCTCCGCGCGCTTGCGGACCCACGCGTTCAGCAGGGTCGCGAGGAGCAGCATCGCTCCGAGGAAGAACTTGAACCAGTCGGGGTTCCACTCGGCGTAGACGATGCCCTTGCTGGTCATGCCGAAGATCAGCGCGCCCACGGCGGAGCCGACCGCGCTGCCGTAGCCGCCGGTGATCAGGCAGCCGCCGATGACGGCCGCGATGATGTAGATCAGCTCGTTGCCGACGCCCTCGCCGGACTGGACGACGTCGAAGCTGAACAGCAGGTGCTGGCCCGAGATCCAGGCGCCGAGCGCGACGCCCATGTAGAGGCCGATCTTGGTCCTGTCCACCGGAACGCCGACCGCGCGGGCCGCGTCGCGGTTGCCGCCGACCGCGAAGATCCAGTTGCCGACGCGGGTGCGCAGCAGCAGCCAGGACGCGATGGCGACGAGGCCGAACCACCACAGGATGGTGATCTTGAAGTCGACCCCGCCGACGGTGAGCGTCGAGGCGAAGACGTCGTGCGCCGTCGGGAAGCCCTCCATGTCGGCGATCGACTTGGTGGAGACGGTGCCGTCGATCAGCTTGGTGAAGCCGAGGTTCATGCCGGTGAGCATCAGGAAGGTGCCCAGCGTGATGATGAAGCTGGGCAGCTTGGTGCGGGTCAGCATGAACCCGTTGAACGCGCCGACGGCGAGCGTGACGAGCAGGGACACCAGGACGCCGACCCACACGTTGGCGGTCATCTGGTAGCTGAACATCGACGAGATCAGCGCGGACGACGTCACCATGACGCCCGCGGACAGGTCGAACTCGCCGCCGATCATCAGCAGCGCGACCGGCACCGCCATGATCCCGATGGTCGACGACGCGTACAGGACGGTGCTCAGGCTCGCGGCGCGCAGGAAGCTGTCCGCGACGAGGGCGAAGAACAGGAAGACGGCGACGGCGCCGACGACCGAGCCCAGTTCGGGGCGGCCGAGGAGGCGGCGCAGGAGCGAGGTCCGCAGCAGCCGTTCGTCGCCCGGGGTGACGGTGGCCCCGGTCATCGGGTCCCCCGCTCCGCGTACTTCTTCAGCGCGGCGGCCTGGTCCTTGGTGACGATCTGCGGGCCGGTGAGGACCGGCTTGCCGCCGCCGAGGACGTCGGCGTTGTACTTGTACAGCCACAGCAGGTCGACGGCCTCGTAGCCCTGGAGGTACGGCTGCTGGTCGACCGCGAAGCCGAGGGTGCCGTCCTGGAGTTCGGCGGCCACCTTGGCGTTCAGGTCGAAGGTGTCGATCTCGGCCTTGCTGCCGGCGTCCTTCTTGGCCTTCACCGCGGTGTCCGCGTACGGGGCGCCGAGGGTGACGACGGAGTCGATGTCCGGGTCGGCCTGGAGCTTGGCCTCGATGGCGGACTGCACGTCCGGCATGCTCGTGCCGTTGACGTAGAGGTTCTGCACGGTGCCGTCGAAGGTCTTCTTCAGCCCGGCGCAGCGCTGCTCGTGGCCGACGTTGCCCTGCTCGTGCAGGACGCAGACCGCCTTCTTGCGGCCCCGCTTGTTCAGCTCGTCGCCGACGGCCTCGCCGGCCACGCTCTCGTCCTGGCCGACGTGGGTCAGCGCGCCGAACGCCTTGGACTCCTCGGTGCCGGAGTTCACCGTGATCACCGGGATGCCGGCCTTCTCGGCGCGGGCGACGGCCGCCTTCATCGCGTCGGGCTTGGCGAGGGTGACGATGATGCCGTCGACCTTCTTGTCCACGGCCGCGTCGACGAGCTGCGCCTGCTGCTGCGCCTCGTCGTCGTGCGAGTACAGGAAGTTGATGTTGTCCTTGACGGCCGCCTGCTTGGCACCGCTCTGCACGATGTCCCAGAAGGTGTCGCCGTCACCGGAGTGCGTGATCATCGCGAAGGTCCAGCGCGGCGTGTTCACCGCGGACTTCCCCTGCGCCGCCGCGGCCTCCCGGGCGTCCTCGGCGCGCTTGCCGCCGGTGCTGCTGCATCCCGCGAGGGACGCGCAGAGCGTCCCCGCAAGCGCGATGCCTACCCAGGTCCGAAACCGTGCCACGAGGCCGTTGCCCTTCTCGCCGTGTGCTCTTCGCGTCGATCAGCGTCGATCCGCGCTCTTCGTCGTGCGTACGGTGTTCGTCCGTACGGAGGGGCCGGTACGCTCACCGGCCCCAAACATTCGATTATCAACGACGACGGGAGTGTTTCCGACCACCGGGGCGCACGCAAGGCCCCGGACCGGCCGGAAACCGGGGCGCCGCCGCCTCAGGGGCGGACGAGGAGCTGGAACTCGAAGGTGTAGCGCGCGGGCCGGTAGGTGTGGCTGGCGAACTCCACGGTCCGGCCGGTGTCGTCGAACGTGGTGCGTTCCATCGTGAGCAGCGGCGAACCCTCCGGCTCGTCCAGCCGCCCCGCCTCCTCGGGGGCGGCCGCGCGGGCGCCGATGGACTGCCGGGCGCTGTGCAGGGTGATGCCCGCGGCGCGCATGAGGCGGTAGAGCCCCGTGGTCTCCAGCCGTTCGGTGTCCAGGTCGAGCAGGCCGGGCGGCAGGTAGTTGCACAGGTGCGCCACCGGCTCCTCGGCCGTCAGGCGCAGCCGCTCCAGCCGGTGCACGTCCGCCGCCTCCGCCATCCCGAGCGCGGCGGCGACCTCGGCGGTCGCCGGGACGACGGCGTTGGCCAGGACCTTCGTCGAGGGGTCGCGGCCCGCGGCGGAGAGGTCGTCGTAGAGGCTGCTGAGTTCCGGGGGCCGCTTGACCCTGCTGTGCACGACCTGGGTCCCGACACCCCGGCGGCGCACCAGGAGGCCCTTGTCGACGAGTGCCTGGATGGCCTGGCGCACCGTGGGGCGGGAGAGGCCGAGCCGGCCCGCCAGCTCGATCTCGTTGCCCAGCAGGCTGCCCGGGGTGAGGGTGCCGTGCTCGATCGCCGCTTCCAGTTGCTGGGAGAGCTGGAAGTACAACGGCACCGGGCTGGTCCGGTCCACGCCGAGCCCGAGTGCGAGGGTCGGGTCCACCACTGGTTTGGGCACGGCCCGAGCGTAGCTCCGCGCCCGGTTGACGGGAAGTCGTGAAGTCCGATTGTCCTGACATTTGCATTGACACGGCGGACACCTGACCTCCACTTTGTTCCCATGCGCATCGGAGTCATCGGTACGGGCCGCATCGGCACATGTCATGCGAGAGCACTCAGCAGCCACCGCGAGGTCGGGTCGCTCATCCTCACGGACGCGGACGGCGGACGGGCACAGGAACTCGCACACCGGCTCGGGGAGACGGCGGCACCCGGGGTCGACGAGATCTTCACGTGGGGCGTGGACGCCGTGGTGATCGCCACGACGACGCCGGCGCACGCCGAACTCGTCGGGCGGGCGGCCCGGTCGGGGCTGCCGGTGTTCTGCGAGAAGCCCGTCGCGCTCGACCTGCCGGGGACGTTACAGGCGCTGAACGAGGTGCGGGCGGCGGGGACCGTGCTCCAGATGGGCTTCCAGCGGCGCTTCGACGCGGGCTACACCGGGGCGCGCGAGGCGGTCGCCTCGGGGCGGCTCGGCCGGCTGCACACCGTGCGCGCCATGACGTCCGACCAGGCGCCGCCCCCGGCCGCGTACCTGCCGCTGTCCGGCGGTCTCTTCCGGGACACGCTGATCCACGACTTCGACATCCTGCGCTGGGTGACCGGCCGCGAGATCGTCGACGTGTACGCGGCCGGTTCCGACGCCGGGCCGGCGATGTTCCGCGAGGCGGGCGACGTCGACACCGGCGCGGCCCTCCTCACGCTCGACGACGGTACCCTCGCCACGGTGACGGCGACGCGGCTGCACGGCGCGGGCTACGACGTCCGCATGGAACTCGCGGGCGAGCACGACCAGATCGTGGTCGGCCTGGACGACCGCACCCCGATCGCGTCCACCGAGCCGACCGGACCGCCCGCGGCCAACAAGCCCTGGACGGGGTTCCTGGAGCGGTTCGGTCCCGCGTACGAGGCCGAGATGGCGGCGTTCGTCGGCGTGGTGCGCGGCGAACTGCCCAATCCCTGCGACGGGTTCGAGGCACTTCAGGCGCTGCGCGTGGCCGAGGCGTGCGACCTCTCGCGCCGCGACCGCAGGCCGGTGGCGCTGGCGGAGATCGGCGGCGGCGACTTCTGACCGCCCCCCGGCCCGGGGCGGCCGGCCCCGCTCCCGCACCGGTGGCGGCCGGACCGGGTGCCTACCAGCGCACCGGCAGACCGCGCACGCCGCGCACCAGGACGCCGGGCAGCCACTCCCCCGCCGGGCCGTCGAGGGCGAGGCCGGGCGCGCGCTCCAGCAGGGTGCGCAGCGCCGTGCGGGCCTCGACACGGGCCAGCGGGGCGCCCAGGCAGTGGTGGATGCCGTGGCCGAAGGCGAGGTGGCCGCGCGGGTCGCGGTCGATGTCGAAGCGGTCGGGGTCGGGATGCCGGTCGGGATCACGGCCGGCCGCGGCGAGGCTGATCAGTACCCCTTCGCCGCACTCCACGCGGGTTCCGCCGATCTCCAGCGGCTCGGCGGCGAACCGGTACGTGGCGGTCTCCACCGGCCCCTCGTGCCGCAGCGTCTCCTCGACCACGCGGTCGACGAGGGCCGGTTCGGCGCGCACGGCGGCGAGTTGGTCCGGGTGGCGGAGCAGGGCGTGCACGGCGGAGGTGATGAGGTTGACGGTCGTCTCGTGGCCCGCGACGAGCAGCAGGAACGCCATGCCGCGCAACTCCGGTACGGAGAGCCGGTCCCCGTCCTCCGCGGTGACGCGGAGCAGGTCGCTCAGCAGGTCGCCCTGCGGTCCGGCGCACCGCTTGTCCTCGATCAACTCGCCCAGGTAGGAGCCGAGTCCGACGAAGGCCTGCCGTTCGTTCTCCTCGCTGGTGGGGGCGACCGCCTCCGTCGACAGGGCGCGGAATCGCGGTCTGTCCGCCGCGGGCACGCCCAGCAGCTCGCAGATGACGGTCAGCGGGAGCGGGTGCGCGAAGGAGGTCACGAGGTCGGCACGGCCCCGCGGCAGCATCGCGTCGAGCAGATCGTCGGTGATCTCCTGGACGCGGGGCGTCAGTTCCTCGACCCGGCGGGCCGTGAACGCCCGTCCGACGAGGCCGCGCAGCCGGGTGTGCCGCGGCGGGTCCGACAGCAGCATGTGCGGCCCGATCATCTCGCTGTCCAGCACCGGGATGCCGAGCTTCTCCATGTCCTTGACCAGGCGCGGGTCGGCGAGCGCCGCGCGCGCCTCGCGGTGCCCGACGACGAGCCACACGTCCCCGTACGCCCCGTCCGGCGGCGGCAGCCGCACCCGGTGCACCGGGCCCGCGGCGCGCAGCCGCGCGTACACCGGATACGGGTCGGTGCGGAAGTCGTCGCCGTACTCCCCGATGTCGATCGCGTCCGACATGTGCTCCCCCTGTCACGTCGTCCGGCGGCCCGCGCCGCTCCCGGCGCGGGCCGCGCTCGTACCCGGACAACGTGCGGGACGCACCGGTGGTGCCCCGGGGTTCGGCATGGCCGGAAACGCGCGCCCGTTGGCGGTATTTCCGCCCAACGGGCGTCACGGCACTACGACTTGGCGAAGTACCAGTGGTCGTCGTCGTCCGAGCTGTCGTTGCAGGTGCCGATCTGGAGCGCCGCGTCGTGGCCGCCGTTGCCGTTGCCCGCGACGTTCAGGCACAGGTCGCGGCTGGCGTAGTTGCGGATCCAGTACGTGCCGTCGGAGCGCGGGTCCAGCCACCAGTACTGGTTGTCGCTCTTGGTGGCCTGGCAGGGGAACTCGGTGATCCGCGTACCCCCCGCCGCCGCCGTGTAGTTGGGCAGGTCGAAGCAGAGGCCGTCCTTGACGTTGGAGATCAGGAAGAGGGACGAGCCCTCCGGGCCCTTGCCCGCCTCCGGGTGGACCACGAGGTTCCAGAGCTGGTTGTCGGCCGAGGTCCCGTCGCAGTAGTACTGGTTGACCGGGCCGTTGACCTTGCCCTTCTGGTAGTAGGGGATGTCGGCGCACATGCCGGTCGTGACGTTCTTCAGCAGGACCTTGCTCTGGCTGGACGCGGTGTTGGCGCGGGCGCGGGCGCTCGGCTTCTTCGCCGCCTTCTTCGTCGCCGACGGCGAGGCGGACGGCTTCACCGCGGTCGTGAAGCTCGCCTGCGGCTCGACGACGGGGGCCGCGGCGGTCACGTGCTTCTTCGCGGCCTTGGACGCGGAGGGCTTCGCCGACGGCGAGGGCGACGCGCTGCCGTAGCCGGCGACGGGCGAACTGTCCGCGGCGGAACCGAGATCGGTGCCGCCCGCCGCCTGGGTGTGCTTCGGGTGCTCGGGCTTGTCGCCGGCGAACGCCGGTATCAGGAAGGGCGCGGCGATCAGCAGCGTGCCCACGATCCCAGCGGCGGCGAGCACGGGGCCGCGCGGCCGTCCGGGGGCGCTCGCGGCGGCGGCCTCCGCGTCGCCGTCGCCGCCGTCCCCGGGGTCCGCGGCGACGGCGACGGCCGCCGCCCCGGCCTCGGGTGCGGCGGGCTCGGCGGTCGCGGCGTCACCGGCGGGCGGCGGCCCGGACCCGTCGGGGCGCTCGGTGGAGGGCTCCGACCCGGCGGCCTCGGACTCCTCCGCCGCGCCGGGGGCGGACGCGGCGGCCGGGGTGGCGGGCGGGGTCGTGGGCGCGCCGGTCCGGGCGCTCGCGGGCCCGCCGCTCGTGTCCGTTCCGGTGGCGGCCTCGGCACTCGCGCCGGCGCCGGTCTCCCGGCGCGGGCCGGTGGCGGCCCCGGGGGCGAGTGCGGCGAACGTCGAGGCGACCGTGGGCGTCGGGGCGCCGGTGGGCTCCGGCTCCGGCGCGGCGGCCGTCGGGCCGGGCTCCGCGGCGGCGGAGCCGGGGGCGGGGGCGGCGGAGGGGTCTTTCCGTGCGGGCATGGGGGGTGCACTCCGGTCGTGAGGGGTCAGCTGCGCCGGCGGTCATGTCGTCCACGTCGGTCGTCCGGGGCCGGGCCGGCACACGCACCGGGCGGGGCCGGCACAGGCGGATGGTCGCCGAGCGGGGGCGGTGTGACGAGAGCATTGTAGAGAGGCTCCACCACACGGAGGTGACCATTAGGTCTCCGTCAGAAATCCAACAGCGGCCATTTTCGGACGAGTTATGGCAATTCCCGGCAACCCGACGGCACACCGGTCTTCTTGGGACCACTCCGGCCACGCCCGCACCTCGGTGGTGCGCGCGGCCCCCGGCGCACGCACCGCGCACGGTCGTCAACCCGCCTTCCCACGACGGGTCCTGACGCGCGGTCCGGGTGGTGTGCGCCCGTCCGCCCGCCCGAAGGCGTTCGGCGGCGGGCCGTACCGGGCATCGTCACCCCAGGACCCGGGTCGCCCCGGGCGCGCGGGGCCGGAACGGCCCGCCGCGCCCTACCCACCCGTGCGGGTGGGCCCCTACGATGCATCTGCCCTGCGCCCGTGAGCCGTACCGCCCGGACGACGAAGTCCGTACCGCGGACGGCTCGCCGCGGTGCGCGCGGCGGTCCCGGGTCCGAACCGCGACGCGCGCACGGCGGGCCGGCCACGCCCGGGGTGCGGCACGGGGAGGGGGAACCAGTGACGACATCCGTACACGGGTACGGCCCGGCCCTCGCACGGCTTCCGGCCGTGCCGCTCGCGGCCCTCGGCGCACTGGTCCTCGGCGCGGCGGCCGGTGTCCTGGTGGACCCGTCGTCGGCGGTGAACTCGCCCTGGTACCCGACCGGTTGCGGACTCCTCCTCGCGATCGGGCTGTACGGCAGTACGTACGGCATCGACACGGCGGCCCTGCGCGGCGACGTGCGCGGGGTGGCCGCGGTGGTCACCGTGGGCGTGGTCCTGAAGGCCGCCCTGATCTCCGCGGTGATGGTGGCGGCGTTCGGCAGGCCGGAGTACCTGGTCCTGGGTGTCGCGGTGGCGCAGATCGACCCCCTGTCGGTCGCGGCCCTCGGCCGGGCGGATCGCGTCTCGGAGCGCGCGCGGTCGCTGCTCGCGGCGTGGGCGGCGTTCGACGACCCGATGACGGTGCTGCTGACGCTGTACCTGGCGGGGTGGGCGTACCACGCGGCCGGGCACCGGGACGTCCCCTCCGTCGCGAGCGGCGGGACCGCCGGCTACCTGGTCGGGCTCGGCTGGAACGCCGCGCTGCTGGCCGTGGTCGCGCTGCTGTGGTGGGCGGGCCGCCGGCTGCTCCGCGCCCGGCACGTGCCGCCGGGCACCGGGCCGCTCGCGACGTCGCTCGGCGGTCTGCTGATCGTGGCGACGCTGCTGGTGGCGGCCGTCCGGATGCTGATGCCGGCGGTCGCCGGGGCCGGTCTCGTGGTGCGCGCCGCCGCGCTCGCGCGCCCCGTGGCGCGTGCGGTCACCTGCGCCTTCCTGGCCGCCTCGCTGCTGCTCGGCCTCTTCCTGGCGCGCGGGGTGGCCCTGCTGCCGGGGCTGCTGCTCGGGGCGACGGCGTTCGCGGCCCAGGCTGTGGTGGCGCTGCTGGTGCTGCCGCTGTTCGTGCGGGGGCTCGACCGCCGGGACCGGACCGCCCTCGGGCTCGGCCAGCAGAACGGCATCACCGCCGTCCTGCTCGCCCTCACCCTGGAGCGGGACTTCCCCGGCACGGTCCGGATCGTCGGGCCGGCGGTGCTCACGGTCAACGTGCTGCACCTCGCCTCCCGGTACGTGTCCGGCCGGGTCGCGCGCCCGGCTCGTCCGCGCGTTCCCGGCGGTCCGTCGCAACCGGCCGCCCGGCCGCCGCGTCCACCGCATCGGACACCCCGGCCACCGGCCGCCACCGCCACCGGCGCCGGGGCAGGGGCCGGTGAAAGGCCGGTCGCCGACTGAGGGGCCGGAAGGACGGCGGCGGCGAGGACGCGGACGGGCGGCGGCGGGCGGGACGGGGAGACGCGGATGGGCGAACGGAACGGACCCGGCGGACCGGGCGGACACGGCGGACCGGGCACCCGCGCGCCCGCCCGTCCCGCTCCCCCGCGCCTCGCGGTCCCCGCGCCGGATCCCTGCCGCGTCGCGCACAACTCACCAGCAGCGCGAGCCCTGTTGGGACCGACGCTGAGGGTGGCCGCCACCGTGGCACTGTCGTTGGCCGCCCTGGTGCTCCTTCCGCCGTACGGCGGGCGGGCGTCGGCGGACGACGGGGAGCAGGACGTACGCCTCGTGTACTGCCTCGGCGACGGGCACCGGGCCGGTCTCGCGGAGGCGGCCGTTCGGCTGGGTCTCGTGGTGCGGGGCGCCGCCGCGGACACCGTCGTCCCGCCGGGAGGAGGCGGGAGCCCGGTGTCGCTGGAGAGCTGGGAGAGGCGCCGTCCGGACGACTTCGCGCGGGCCTGCGACGCGCTGATGACCGCCGAGGGCGACAGCCCCGGGAAGTCCTCGGGCGGCGGCTGGGGCGGCACTGTCCTGGCGTTCGTCCAGAGCGTCTGCCTGCTGGCGGTCGGTGCGGCCATCAGCCTGACAAGTCAGAGCACTTCGGAACGGCGCCACCGTGAAAGGCAGTTGACGACCGACCTGCGGGAGTTCCGGAGGATCGCATGCCTGTATCTGACGGCCTACGAGGCCGACCCGACCACCGCACACGACGAGGTGCGGCGGGCCCGCGAGACGCTCGGCGGCACGCTGGCCCTGGTGCCCGGCCGCGGCGCGCGTCGCCGCTCGGCCCAACTCCTGGCGGAAACACTGCCGTTGGCAGACAGACTGCCGCGTTCGCGGGACGGCGCGGACCTGGGCCCGCAAGAACGCCGGGCGGAGTCGGCGCGGGTGCGGGCCGTCCTCGACCGGCAGACGCGGGAGATCGGCGCGCTCACCCGCCCGGCACCGGCACGCCTGCTCGACGGGCTGCCGCGGCGTGGACGCGGACGGAGCGGGGACGGCACGGCCCCCGGAGGACACCAGGAATGACCACCCCGGAGTGGAGAAACCCGTACGGCGTGGCGGCGCCCCCGTTCCCGCCCGGTGCGCGCGGCATGCGGACGCGCCACCCGGACCACCCGCTGGTGCCGTGGGCGGAGCCGCTGCACGCCGGGCAGTGGGTGGACGTCGACCACGCCCGGGACCGGCTGGAGGCCTTCCGGGGCCTGTGGGCGGAGCCGGCGGAGCTGGTCGACCCGAACGTGGGGCACGGGCGCCTCGTCGTGGTGAGCGGGCCCTCGGGGATGGGCAAGACGACGTTCATCCACCGCTGCGTGTACGAGGCGCAGTCGTCGCTGGACGCGCTGCGGCGCACCGCGGGGGTGGACGCCGGTGACGTGCCGCGCGGGATCGTCGCGCTGACGGCCGGCTACGGCAACGACGGCAACCGCATCTGCGTCGACAAGGACGGCGGTTTCGCGTCCACCGAGACCATCAACACCCGTGTGCACAACAGCATCGCGGACACGCTCGCCCGGTACGAGGGGTTCGCCGGCGCGGAACGGATCGTGGACGCCGAGCAGGACCTCTACGAGGCGTACCGCAGGATCAGTTCACTGCTGGCGCGCAACAACGGGCTGCTGTTCGCGGTGGTTCCGCACATCCGCTGGAACGACAACGGCCTGCGGGCGGGGTTCCTGCGCACCTGCCTGAGTTACGCGGAGCCCAGGATCGTATTCTTCGTCGAGCTCAGTCACGAGGACGCCGCCAGCGCGGGGCCCGTGGTCGGCTCGGTGCCCGGCGGCGAGGCGATCACCCACCTCGCCCTGGAGGGGCTGCGGGACGAGGACGTGTGGCTGTTCAGCCGGCGTGTGCATCCCGAACCGGGCGACGCCGTCGAGTCGGACAGGAGCGATCTGATGGACGCGCACCACCTGTGGGCACCGCGCGACGTCCGCGAGCTGAGACGGGTGTTCCACGACGCGGCCCAGGAGCAGTCCGCGCGCGGCACGCCGCTGCGGATCGACTCGGCGGCGCTGCGGCCCCATTGGGAGAAGCTCCGCCCCGATCTCGGCGCCCTCCAGCGCGAGACGCCCGTACCCTCCCCGCGCGGCTGACGCCGCGACGCACCGGCCGGACACCCAAGGAGTGCCATCGTGGCCGCAAGCAGTGGAGACACCTGGCGCAGCAACCCCTTCCCGCTGGCCCCCGTCGCCCGGCTGGGCCCGCCGGCGGACCTCGGCGCGGCCCCGGTCCAGCCCGCGGACTCCGGGAACGTCACGATCGCCACTCCGGTCCTCGCGGAGCTGACGGGCCTCGTCGAGGACTACCTGCGGCCACCGCCGCAGGGCGGCCGGCGCGGCCGTGCCGTCGCCCTGGTCGGCGAGTTCGGCCTCGGCAAGAGCCACGTGCTGCGCGAGGTGTGCAACTCACTCGCCGAACAGCAGCCCGCCGCACCGGCGTTGTGGATCGTCGACGAGCCGGTGCGGGACTTCGGCCGGATGTACCGCGACCGCCTGCACGGTCCCGCGGACACCGCGGAGGGCCGCACGGCCTTCGAGGAACTGGTCAAGGACTACTACGCGTACGTCACGGCGGTGCGGGTGTCGCGGGAGGGCGCCGAGCCGCGCTCGGGGCAGCTCGACGAGATCGCGGCCGGGCTGCGGGACCGCTCCCTGGACCCCGACAAGGTCGTCTCGGCGCTGCGCTACGACGTCGAGGTGATCCACGCCGACCTGCGCGGCACGCTCGGTTCGGTCACCGAGCACCGGCGGTTCGCGACCGCGCTGTCCCTGATGCGGGACCGGCGGTTCAGCGCGATGGTCTGGGACTGGCTGACCGGCGAGGAGCCGGCCGCGCCGCTGCGGGAGCGCGGCATCCGCGAACCGGTCTCCGGCATCGACCCGGTGTTCGACGCGCTGGCCGTGCAGGGGTTCCTGCACGGCCGGGTGGGCAGCCCGTACGTGCTGCTGCTCGACTCCCTGGAGAAGGTCCTCGAATGGCCGGAGGACAGCCGCCGTACGTTCGTCGACGCCTTCGAGCGGCTGGTCAACGTGTACGTCAGCCGGGGCGGGCTGCTGGTGTTCTGCACCTCGCCCGCCGGTCTGGACGAGTTCCGGCCGAGTCTGCACGAGCGGGTGGTGCAGCTGTGGCCGACCGGGCTGGACGAGCGGCTCGGCGCCGATCTGGTGGCCGAGTACGTCCACGCGGGGCCGCGGCCCGACCCGCTCGCCGGTCCGGGGGCCGCCGAGCGGTGGCCGGCGCCGTTCGGCGCGGAGACCGTGCGGGTGGTGCAGGAGCTGACCGGCGGGGTGCCCAGGGAGATCCTCAAGACCTGCCGCCAGGCGTGGCAGGACAGCGAGGACGCGGCCGGCGTGGTGCGGGAGGTGACCTCCGCGGCGGTGCTGACGGCCGTACGGACCCTGCACGAGAAGGTGTCGCGCGAGCAGGTCCTGACGGCGGTGCACGAGGCGCTGGACCTCGGCCAGTGGCGTCTCGCGTCGAGCGACCCGGTGCACTCCGCCGTCTTCGGCGGCGGGTCGGGTCCGCCGGACGGGCAGCCCGAGGTCGTCCACTGGATCGAGGTGGCGCAGAACGCGTACCTCGCGGTGATGCTGTCGCGTTCGGTGCTCGTGGCGGACGACGAGGAACGGATCGCGGAACGCGTCCGGGCCCTGCACGTGGCGCTGAACCCGGCCCGCGCCGAGGTGCTGCTCGTGGTCAACGGCGCGGTGCCGCGCTCCATGCGCGACCGGCTGGCGCGGGCGATCGGCTCGCAGCCGCTGGTGTACCGGCCGCGTTCGTTCGCCGGCGCCGTGAACCGGGCGCTGGAACGGCTCGCCGCGCGGCTCACCGAGCTGCGTCACGAGGCGGGACTCGCGGACCTCGCCGTGGAGTTGCGGGCGGCGCTGAGCGAACAGGCCGCGCACATGGTCGAGTTGAGGCACGACGTGACCGAGGCGGTGCGGTCGGTCCCGGTCGGCGGCGGCGAGGGCCTCACCGACGGGACGCAGCCGTTGCCGGGCCCCGTGGAGGCACGGTTCGAGGAGGTGCTGACGCTCCTGGACGACGTGCGGGACCGCCTGTCGGGCGTTCCCCCGAGGGCCGGTGAACCGCGCACGGGGCGCCGCCCGGTGACCCGCGCGGACCTCGGCACGCTCGGCTGCGCGACGCTGGTGGGCACGCTGACACGGGAGTTCAGGCGGGGCGTGGCCGACTGGTGCGCCACCGCGCTGCCCGTTCTGAGGACGGCGGCACGCGCCCCGGCCGCGGCGGAGGGGTGGTCGGTGCTGCGCGGGGTGTGCCGGACGTACGAGACGGCGGTGGAGGTGCTGCCGCTGGAGGAACTGGACGCCGCGGGCCCGCCGCGCCGCACGACGGCGGCGCGCGCCGTGGAGGCGCTCGCCGACGACGTGTGGGGGGCGCTGGTGGGGGTGGCCACGGACCGCTGAACCGGCTCCCGTCGCACGGGAGTCGGGCCGGCCGGTCAGCGCGGCGCGGGCTCGCTGAACTCCGGCAGTGCGGCCACCAGTTGCTCCAGCCGCTGCTCGGAGGCGGCGACCTGGGTCTGGTCGAGAGTGACCCCGACGACGTACTCGCGCGGCGAGCGCCAGCGGACGTGCAGGGCGCCCTCCTGGACGTCGAGCACGAGGCGGTCGGCGGGCGTGCCGGTCACCAGCCGCAGCGCGTCGTTCAGCCGGACCAGGTGGCCGCGCAGGGACTGGGCGAAGTCGCGGTAGCCGGTACGCCGGGCGCGCACGCTCACGTCGAGGAAGCGCGGGGCGAGCCGGCGGTCCTCGAAGACGTCGCCCGCGCAGACGAGCGTCCAGTCGCGGTAGTAGGCGAGGTACTGGAGGGCGTGGGCACCGACGTTGGCGCCCCACAGGGCGCGCAGCCGCATCTCGGTCTCGCTCTCCCGGCCGGCCGCCGTGCCGAAGTCGATGCGCAGGGTCTCGTCGTCGGCGGGCTCTCCCGCGGCGCTGCCGGACAGACCGCCGAGCATCTCGTCGGGCAGGTGGTAGACCTGCGTGCGGATGGCGGTGACCGTCCGGTTCATCGCGCGGTCCATGGGGTCGACCCCGCCGGGCACCTCGGTGAGGGCGGCGACGAACTCGCCGGGCTTGACCCGCCCGCCCCACAGACCGCCCCGCCCGCTGCCGAACACCAGCCGCACCAGGTCCCCGGTGCCCAGGGGGCGCAGCAGGGCGTTGAGGTCCTGGGCGCACAGCAGGAGCCGACTGCCGGGCAGGGCCTCGTTGAGCATCTCGTCGCCGTTGACGGTGACGAGGCTGCTCAGCGGGGCGGCCTCGGCGCGGCGCACCACGAAGTCGAGGATGCCGTTGCTGAAGTGCGCGACCGACCGCAGGCCGGGCGCCTCGGCGAACGCGCCGACGCACCGGTCCGTGGTGGGGCCGTGCCGTTCCTCGGTCCAGTGGGTCTCCTTGAAGACGTCCGGCTCCGGACCAGGTGCTGTGGGCACGTGCGTACGCCTTCCGTCGGAGGACCCGTCCGCGCGGGGCGCGCGGGACGCGGATGCGGGGTGCTGACTACAGTCCCGGGAGTTCCAGGTCGATGTCCATGTCCATGTCCACGGAGGTCTGTTCGGCCGCCGGGTCGCCGGTGAGCCGGGCGAGGTGGGCGCGGACGAGGCGGCCGTCGGGGCGGTGTCCCATCCCGAGGTCCTCCAGGCGGGTCAGCGCGGCGCGGGCGAGCGCGGCGGCCTCCTCGCGCCGGCCCGTCGCGGCCAGGGTCGCGGCGAGGGAGTTCTCGGCCGCGGACATCCAGGGGTGGCCGGAGCCGAGCCGGTCGGCGAGGAGGTTCAGCGCGGCGCGTCCCGTCGCCTCGGCCTCGTCGGTCTGCCGCAGGGTCCGCAGGTGCACCGCGTGCTGGACCCGGGCGAGGGCGGCGAAGGGGTGGCCGGCGCCGAGCGTCTCCTCCAGCACCTCCGCGCACTGGCGCGACTCCAGTTCGGCGTCCACGTCCTTGCCGAGCAGGTGCAGGTCCGCGGCGAGGCCGAACCGGCAGCGCAGGGAGCCCAGATGGGTCGCGCCGAACCGCGCGGTGTACTCGGCGAGGACGCGGCGGTCGCGTTCGAGCGCCTTCTCCAGGCCGTACTGGGCCTCGGGGGTGCCGGCCGCCCCGGAGGCGAGGCGGCGTTCGCTGACGGCGAGTCCCATCTCGACGCTGAGCCGGTCCTGGGTGGGGGTGTCGCCGTGCCGGCGCAGCCACTGGCGCAGCAGGTCCTGGGACTCGGCGTCGCGGCCCAGCGTCCGGTAGACCCAGGCGAGCAGGTCGGCGCGGAGCCAGGCGACGGGGTCGTCCTCGCCGCCGACGGTCTGCCGGTAGCGGAAGCGTTCCAGGAGCCGGCCGAGGGCGGTGGTGTAGCGGCCGGTCAGCGCCTCGGTGAGCGCCAGGTTGTGCTCGACCTGCACGGTGGCCGGGTGGTGCGGGCCCAGCAGCAGCGTCAGCCCTTCGAGGACGGGGCGGGCCTGGACGAGCGCGTCGGTGAAGCGGCCCAGGGAGCGCAGTACGGCGCCGTAGGAGTCGGCGGAGAGCAGGGTCCGCGGGTGCGCGGTGCCGAGCAGGCGGCGGTGGCCGCGCAGCGCCTGTTCGGCGAGGCCGCGCGCCTGGTCGTAGGAGCCGCCGGTGCGGTGCGCGCGTGCGGTCACGCCGAGCAGCCGCAGGTACTCCGGGGTCGGGTCGTCCCCGGTGGGCGCCCAGGACCGCGCGGCGTGCGCGGAGATGTCGAGGAGACGGGCGCGGTCGGCGCTCTCGCCGCGCCCGGCAAGGGTGTTGAGGTGCCGCAGCAGGGAGCGCCGCACCCGTGGGCGGGTGTCCTCCCACAGCCGCAGCGAGTACACCTCGCGGGCCCAGTGGGCGGGCAGCCCCCGGTCCTCGTCGGGGGCGTACTCGGCGAGGACGCTCCGCAGGACGCGTTCGATGCGGGCCCGGCGCTCCGGGTCGAGTCCGGCGCGGAGCAGGTCGCGCAGCACGTGGTGCTGGCCGAGGGGCTGTTCGGGCCGGTCGAAGTCGACCTCGACCAGGCCGACCCGGGCCAGCGACCACAGGGCGACGCCGATCATGTGCTCGTCGGGCAGCCGCACGTCGTCCGGCGGCCGGTGCGCATCGGGGCCCTCGCCGCCGGGCGCGGTGTCGTCGCCGGACAGTTCGGACAGGACGCGGCGCGAGAGCAGCAGTCCCAGTCCCATGCCGCGCCCGGTGAGCAGCGAGGTGGCGTCGAGCACCCAGTCGACGGCGTCGCTGTCGGGGCTCTCGGCACGCCAGGCGGCCGCGCCCGGGGTGCGCAGCGCGGTCTGCCGGGCGACCCGGACCATGACGGCGACGTGCGGTGCGACGCTGTCGCGGTCGAGCAGTGCCTCCTGCGCGGTGCGGTACTCGGCGAGGATGTCGCCCACGGCCGCGCGGGCGGCGGCCTCCTGGCTCATGTGGTCCTCGCGCAGGTGGGCCGCCGCGCGTTCGGCGAGGCAGAACGAGGCGAGGCGCAGGGCGAGCGCGACGTGGCCGAGGACCTGGCCGACCTGCCGGGACTGCTCGTCGTCGATGTCGGGGAGCCGTTCGCGCAGCAGCGCCCGGCACTCCGCGGGCGACAGCCGCGGCAGGTCGAGCACCGCCGTGGCGGTGCCCTCGGGCACGGTGCGGCTGGTGAGCAGGACGTGGCCGCGGTCGTGCGGCACGGGCAGCAGGTCTCGCAGCGCGTCGTGGTCGACGGCGCCGTCGTACACGACGAGCCAGCTTCCGGTGGCCGGGTCGGCCAGGTGTTCGAACAGTGCGGTGAGCGGTCCCTCGGCGGGGACGGTGACGCCGAGCCGTTCGGCGAGCCGGGCCAGTCCGCGGCGGGCGCGGGTCGGTTCCCAGGCGCGCACCCACCAGACGAGGTCGTAGCCGGGGCCGAAGCGATGGCACAGTTCGCGGGCCGTCTCGCTCTTGCCCCAGCCGCCGTCCGCGTGCAGCACCACCGGAAGCCGGTCGCGGCCCGCGGCGCGCAGCCGGCCCTGGAGTTGTTCGAGCAGGTCGTCGCGGCCGAGGAACTCGCCGCTGCGGGGCGCCACGTTGGTGACGTCGGGCAGGCGCGGGAAGCGGACGCGGGCGGCGGCGCCGTCGGACGGGGGCACCGGGCCGAGGCCGAGGCCGCCGTGCAGCAGGCGCAGCGCCTCCTGTTCGTCGGCGCCCCGCAGGTCGATGCGCTCGTGGTGGGCCGACCGGTTGTCGGAGAACGGCTCGTCGACCAGGACGACCCGGACGTCCGGGTGGGACAGGGCGGCGAGCTGTTCGAGCCGGGCGGCGTCCATGGCGCCGGGCGACAGGAACAGCAGGGCGGTGCCGGGGGCCGGCCGGTCGCCGGTGTAGGTGTCCTCGCGGCGCAGTTCGGTGCCGATGCCGCAGCGCCGGAAGCGTTCCTCCAGCCAGGCGGCCCAGGCGGCGTGGCGCGGCTGGTGGACGAGGGTGACGGTGGTCAGCGGCCGGGTGCGGCGGTCGCGCAGCCAGTCGGCGAGCCGCTCGTAGTAGGGGCGCAGCCCGGTGACGGAACCGGCGGGCTCGCTCTCGACGGCCAGCCGCCGGGTGTCCAGGTACAGCGGGTGGTACGGGATTTCGAGGAACGGGATGTTGCGCGCGCCGGTCTCGCCCGCGATGGTGCGGAACCTGTCGCGGACCCGTTCGCGGGCCCCGCGCAGCCTGTCGTGCACCTCGACGTTGCTCTTGAGGCCGAGGGCGAGCAGCCGGGTGGGCCGGCCCGCGCGTTCGTCGCGGAGCTGCTCGGCGAGGGCGGCGGCACCGTCGATGGACCAGGCGGTCATGGCGAAGCAGGCGACGAGGGTGTCCGCGAGGGCGGCGAGGCGGGCGGTGGAGGCGCCGGGCGCGTCCGGCAGCGGCGCCTCGACCAGGACGTGGTCGTAGCGTGCCGCGCGGCTGTCGGCGGGCAGTTCGAGCAGCGTCTCGGGGGCGGGGCGGCGGACCGCGGCGACCCTGCCGGGCTCGGGCTCGGGGACCGGCTCGTGACCGCCCTCGGCGCCGGTGCGGCCGTCGACCAGGAGCACGCTGCGGTTGCCCGCGGCGAGGACGTCGGCGACGTTGCGCAGCGTGGTGCTCAGCCCGAGGTTCTCGGTGGTGGCGCAGAAGACGGCGAACGGTCCCGGGGGGTCGAGTGGTCCGGTGTCGGGCATTGCCCCTCCGCTTCGGACGGCACGAAAGTCGTTTCGGCACGGGCGCTTTGCTCCCGTGCGTGACACCACGTCAGATACGACCAGTGTAGGTCGGGTCGGCTCGTTCGGGCGGTGCCGGACGACGACGCGTGCGCCCCGGCGCGGCGCGGGATCCGGGCCCTGTGAGGGGCACGCGGCACGAGGGGCGCCTTCGTCAGAGGCTCTCGCTGTGGCCGGTGACGTAGGGGCCGTTGGTGGCGCCCTCGCGCAGCCGGTGCAGGGTCTCGGCGAGGACCGAGGGCGGCAGTGCCGCCACGTCGTCCGGGGAGAGATCCGCGAGATCCAGTACGACGGACTCCACCGGCTCGCCGCCCGGCTCGTCGTCCGCTCCCTCGCTCGTCGTCATCGTGTGCTCCCCGTGAGGTGTCGGCTGTCGGGAGCGTCTCGCGCGGTGCCCGCCACGAGGACGCGTCCGGGTACGGCATCGTCCCCAGCCTACGTTCCCCGCCGCGGCCCGGCATCAACACCGTGCGGCCACCGGCGACTTTCGGGCGTGTCAACCCGTGGGCGCCGCTGTGATGTTGACGCCTCGTCAGACGGGTCGAATACTGTGGCGAAACGGCGGGGGACGGCGGGGAGCGGCGGAGACGGCCGGACACGCCGCGGCCGCGCCGGCCCGCGGACCGGGGGGACGAATGACTCGACTGCGTCACGCGGAGCCGTCCTGGCCGGCCGCCGCCGACGTCGAGGCGCGGGAACGGGCCGGCTGGGTCCCCGCCCCGCTGCACTCCTTCGTCCTGAAGCTGCACAGCCGCTGCGACCTGGCCTGCCGCTACTGCTACATGTACCGCTCCAACGACCAGGGTTGGCGGACCCAGCCGCGCACCATGGCCGACGCGACGGTCGACCGCACCGCCGAACGCGTCGCCGAACACCTCGCCGGACACGGCCTGCGCCGCGCGTCGGTCGTCCTGCACGGCGGCGAGCCGCTGCTCGCGGGCGAGGCGGCGGTGGCGCGCACGGCGCGGGCGCTGCGCGCGGCGGCCGGTGACGGCGTCCGGCTCGACCTCGCGCTCCAGACCAACGGAGTGCGCCTGAACGGGCGTTGGCTCGACCTGTGCGCCGAGCACGGCATCCGGGTCGGGGTCAGCCTGGACGGCGACCGCGTCGCCCAGGACCGCCACCGGCGCGGCGCCGACGGCCGCGGCAGCCATGCCCGGGTCTCGGCCGGCCTGCGGCTGCTGACGGACGGACCCCACCGGGCCCTTTTCTCCGGCCTGTTGTGCACGGTGGACCTGCGCAACGACCCGGTGCGCTGTTACGAGGCACTGCTCGCGCACCGGCCGCCGTCCGTCGACTTCCTTCTGCCGCAGGGGAATTGGGGCACTCCGCCACCGGGTCTGCGGCCCGGCGGCCCCGGCACCCCGTACGCCGACTGGCTGTGGGCGGTGTTCGAGCGCTGGTACGGGGCCCCGGTCCGCGAGACGCGGGTGCGGCTGCTGGACGACCTGCTGTCGCTGCTGCTCGGCGGCGCCCCGGAGACGGAGGCCCTCGGGCTCGCCCCGGTGCGCTACGCGGTCGTGGAGACGGACGGTTCCCTCGCGCAGGACGACACGCTGCGCACGGCGTACGAGGGTGCCGCGGCCACCGGACTGCACGTGTCCCGGGACTCCTTCGACGCGCTGCTGCGGCATCCCGGGATCGCGGCGCGGCAGTGGGGCGCGGCGGGGCTGGCGGCGGGCTGTCGTGCCTGCCGGCTGCACCCGGTGTGCGGCGGCGGCCACTACGCGAACCGCTATCGGCCGGGCACCGGGTTCGCCAACGCCAGCGTGTACTGCGCCGACCTGGCCTCCCTGGTGCGGCGGGTCCGGGAACGGGTGGCGGCGGACCTGGAGCGGCTGCGCGTGCCGGCCGCCGGGGCAGCATGACGCCGCTGCCGCACCGGGTGCCCACGGAGGTCTTCGACGCGGTGGCCGCGGGCGGCGGCGGGGCGCGGGCGCTCGGGCTGCTCGCGCGCGCCGAGTACAGCCGTCGGCTGGCCTGCGCGTACGCGGTGACGGCGGGCGTGCGCGAGCTGGGCGGCGCCGCGGCGGAGGCGGCCGAGGAGGCGTGGGAGACGCTCGGCGCGGTGCGCGGCGCGGACCCGGACGCCGCCCGCGCGGTGCTGACGCACCCGTCGACGGGCATCGCGCTGATGGATCTGCTGGCCCGCACGGACCGCGCCCGCGCGGCGGGGGCGGGCGGCACCGGCCTCCCGGTGCACCGGTTCACGGCACTGGCCGCGGCCGCGTCGGTACGGGCCGGGCTGCCGGTGCGGCTGCGGTGGCCGCTGACCGACGACGGGCTGTTCCTGCCGTCGCTGGGACGCCCCCGGCTGTGGCCCGCGCGGCCCGGCGGCACCGCGCACGTCGAGGTCACGGCGGACGGCACCGCCCGCGCCGGGGTGCGCGGACCGGGGACCGTGCCCGCCCGCACCGTCGTGCCGCGCGACCCCCACCGCACCACGGCCCGCTGGCAGGGTGCCCACCGGCTGGCGGTGCTGGACACCGGGGCCGCGCTGCTCCTGGACGACGTGGACCCGCTGCGCTTCCCCGGGGTGCGCGAGCCCCTCGGCCTGAGCACCGACGACGTCCGCCGGTGGTCCCGCACGGCGCGGGAGGCGGCTCGGCTGCTGCGTGCGGACCATCCGCGCACCTACGCCGAACTGGCAGCCGGGACAAGGACGTTGGTGCCGCTGGGGGGCGGCGGCACCACGAGCGGCAGCAGCGCGGAGGCGTTCGGCTGCGTGGCGCTGTCCCGGCCGTCCGGCGCGGCGGGGCTGGCGCTGACGCTCACCCACGAGATGCAGCACAGCAAGTTCGCCGCCGTACTGCACCTGTTCGACCTCTTCGACGCGGACGCCGGGGAGCTGTTCTACGCACCGTGGCGGCCCGATCCCCGGCCGGTGGTCGGCCTCTTCCACGGCGCCTACGCGCACACCGGGGTGGCGTCCTTCTGGAACCGGCACCGCACCACCGCGCCGGACCCCGCCGACCGGGCGGTGGCGCAGACGCAGTTCGCGCGCTGGCGGTCGGCGGGGCGGGAGGCGACACTGACCCTGCTCGCGTCGGGGCGGCTCACCCCGCTCGGGGAGCGGTTCGCCGGACGGATGCTGGACACCCTGGACGGCCTGTGCCGGCTCCCGGTGCCTCCCGAGGCGGCACGCCGCGCACGGGAACTGGCCGCGGCGCACCGCGCGGAGTGGACCCGGCGCAACGGCACGCCCCGCCCGCTGTCCGTCTGACCGGCCGCCCGGCGCGGGACCCCGGGCCGCTGCGCCCCGGCCCCGTCAGCCCGCGTGGGTGGAGAACAGTCCGCCCGTGGGGCCCTGCTTGTCGCCGCCCTGGGCCTTCTTCAGCGCGTTGGCGAGGCTCTCGATGGTGAGGGACTGGAGGATGACCCGGCCCCGGCCCTCCAGGGTGGCGAGGGAGAGGCCCTCACCGCCGAAGACCGCGTTCATCAGGCCCTGCCGGTTCAGTCCGCCGATGCGCTGCACCCCGTACTGGATGCCCTCCTCGAACGCGACCACGCAGCCGGTGTCGACCTCTATCCGGCCGCCGAAGTCGGACGGGTCGAGGTCGATGAAGTTGCCCGCGCCGGCGATGATCACCGTGCCGCGCCCGGTGAACTTCTCCAGGACGAAGCCCTCGCCGCCGCTCATGCCGGTGCGTCCGCCCTGGAAGGCGATGCCGAAGTCGACCGTGGACTCGGCGGCGACGAAGGCGTCCTTCTCCGCGAACCACGCGCGCGAACCGTCCAGTTCGAGCGCGCGCATCTCGCCCGGGAGCATCCCGGCGAAGCCGACGGTGCCCTCGCCGCCCTGCGCGGTGAAGTACTGGAAGGCGAGCGACTCACCGGCGAGGGCGCGCTGCCCGACCTGCATGGCCGTGCGCAGCAGCCCGCCCATGCCGCCGGAGCCCTGGTCCTGCCGGTTGCCGTTCGACGGCCCCGACAAGCGGGTCTCCATGGTCACGTTCGTCGTCTTGAAGAGGAACTTCCCGGCCTCGCAGTACACGGTCTGGCCGGGTTGCAGGTTGACGACCGCCATCTGCATGGCGTTGCCGACGATTTCTTGCTGAAGAGTCACGCCGAGGACAACGTACGGGTCAGCCGCTGAGTTCCTGATGGCGGGCGGCGAGCCGGGCGGTGCCCTCCTCGGTGAGCGAGCCGAACAGGCGCAGCCGCGAGATGCCGCCGTCGGGGAAGATGTCCACCCGCGCGTGCGTGGCGACGTGCGCGGTGTCGAGGACGAAGCGGTGGTTGGTGTCGGGCTGGAGCCGGGTGCGCGGCAGGATCTCCGTCCAGCCACCGTCCTCGCCGTCCTCTCCGTCCCGGACCGACACGGACGCCCAGCCCGCCGCGTTGCCCTTGAGGTACGCGGTGTCGATCTCCAGCGCGCGTACCGCGGACTGCGCCGCGAGGCGGTAGCGGATCCAGTCGTGCCCCTGGTCGCGGCGGCGGCGGGTCTCCCAGCCGTCGTCCATCTTGCGGGAGCGGCCCGGCTGGATGGTGTTGCCGGCGGGCGAGTAGAAGAGGTTGGAGGCGTCCTCGGCCCGGCCGCCGTTCTCCAGCGCCACCACGTCGAAGGTGCCGAGGGCCGCCAGCCAGCGCGGGTCCGCGACGACATCGCCGTGCACGCGCAGCCGGGCGATGCCGCCGTCGGGGTACTGGGAGAGGCGCAGGTGCGTGAAGCACTGCTCGGCGGTGACCTCGAACCCGTTGGCGGCGTGCCCGCCGACCGCGGTGCGCGGCACGAGCACGGTCCACTTCACGTCCGCCGACAGCAGTTCCTCCACGGAGGGCGAGCCGGGCACGGACGCCGCCTCGACCGAGACCGCCTGCGGGTAGTTGCCGCGGAAGTGGGCCGTGTCGACGACGACGCCGCGTACGACGCCGGGCGCGCCGAGCCGCACCAGCGCCCAGTCGTGGTCGTCGGCGGCGGGCCAGGGGTGTCCGGCGGAGACCCCGCGACGGCGGCGGGTCTCCCAGCCGTCCATGACCTTGCCCTTGTGCCCGAAGTGCTCGGGGTCGAACTCGGCCCGCCCGGGTACCAGCAGGTTCTCGCGCTGCGCGAAGAACTCGTCGTTGGCCGCCACGACCCCGGCGCCCAGCGCGCGCGAGGCCAGATCGGTGTGGTGGGTGAACGGGAGGTCGACGCGGCGGTAGTCCGCGTACGGGTCACCGCCGCCGTAGGGGTGCGCGTCGCCGGTGAAGCTGGTGGTCGCCGTCACGGTGATCAGGACGTCCTTTCGGTGGCCGGCCGCCGCGGGTACGGGGCGGGTACGGATGCGGATGCGGTGCGGGCGGATGCGGAGGAGCGGCCTGCCGGGGGCGGCGCGGCCGGGGCCGAGTCAGTCGGCACGGGTCAGGAGCCGGCCCTTCGGTTCGGTGAACTCGCCCTGGTGGTAGATGCGTTGGCCGCGCAGCCAGGTCGAGCGGACGACTCCGTCGAGAGTGCGTCCGGCGTAGGCGGTGATCCGGTTGCGGTGCTGGAGGGCGGCCGGGTCCACGGTGAACGACTCGTCGGGGGCCAGCACCGCGAAGTCGGCGTCGTGGCCCGGGGCGATGGCGCCCTTGCGTCCGTCGAGGCCGACCAGGCGGGCGGTTCCGGACGACATCCACGCGGCCACGTCCGCCAGGCCGTGGCCGCGCCTACGCGCCTCGGTCCAGACGGCGGACAGGCTCAGCTGGAGGCCGGAGATGCCGCCCCAGGCGGTGGCGAAGTCGTCCGTCTTGAGGTCGGCGGTGGACGGGGAGTGGTCGGTGACCACGCAGTCGATCGTGCCGTCGGCGAGCGCCTGCCACAGCAGGTCCTGGTTGGCGGCCTCGCGGATGGGCGGGCAGCACTTGAACTCGCTCGCTCCGTCCGGGACTTCCTCGGCGGTGAGGGTGAGGTAGTGCGGGCAGGTCTCGACGGTGACGCGCACCCCGTCCGCCCGCGCCGCGGCGATCAGCGGCAGCGCGTCACTGGAGGACAGGTGCAGGATGTGCACGCGGGCCTCCAACCGCCGTGCCGCGTCAAGCAGTTGGGCGATGGCGGTGTCCTCGGCGCCGCGCGGCCGGCTGGCGAGGAAGTCCGCGTACCTGGCGCCGCCCCGCTGCGGGGCCGCGTCGAGCCGGTGCGGGTCCTCGGCGTGCACGATGAGCAGACCGCCGAAGCCGGCGATCTCGGCCAGCGACCGCTCCAGCCGCTCCCGGTCCAGGTGCGGGAACTCCTCGACGCCGGACGGCGACAGGAAGGCCTTGAACCCGAACACCCCGGCCTCGTGCAGGGGCCGCAGGTCCTTCACGTTGTCCGGCAGCGCGCCGCCCCAGAAGCCGACGTCGATGTGCGCCTTGGCCGCGGCGACCCGCCGCTTGGTGCGCAGGTGGTCGGTCGTGGTCGTCGGCGGAAGGGAGTTGAGGGGCATGTCGACGAGCGTGGTGATGCCGCCGGCCGCCGCGGCGCGGGTGGCGGTCCAGAAGCCCTCCCACTCGGTGCGGCCCGGGTCGTTGACGTGCACGTGGGTGTCGACGAGGCCGGGCAGCAGGACGTCGTCCCCGAGGTCCTCCAGGCGGGCGCCGGACGGTGGCGGCGCGTCGTGCGGGAGGACGGCCGTGATGGTGCCGCCGGTGACGGCGACCGCCGCGGCGCGCGTCCCCCCGGGAGTGACGACGCGCGTGGAGCGCAGTACCAGTTCAGCCTCGGACACCCGAACCCCTCTCGGCCCGTTACTTCCCCGAAACGGTCTTTACTTCCACGTAACGGAATTCAACTTTCTGTTGAAGGAGTCTTCACTCCCGCCCCGGCGGCGTCAAGGGTGCACCGCCGGACCCTGGAGGTTTCCACAGAACGGAAAGATGATTCCGACAGACAGAACGTAGCTACGCACAAGCGGGCAGTCAACCGGCAGCCGGGTAGGCTTCTGCCCCTGCCGCCAGCCCGAAAGGAACGCGCCGTGCCGACGTCCAGCGCCAGCACCACCGACTCCGCCAAACCTTCCGGCGGCGGTGGCGTCCAGTCCCTCGAGCGCGCCTTCGACCTGCTCGAACGGATGGCGGACGCGGGCGGCGAGGTCGGCCTGAGCGAACTGTCGGCGAGCAGCGGGCTGCCGCTGCCCACCATCCACCGCCTGATGCGCACCCTCGTGGCGTGCGGCTACGTGCGGCAGCAGGCCAACCGCCGCTACGCGCTGGGACCGCGGCTGATCCGGCTCGGCGAGTCGGCGTCACGACTGCTCGGCACCTGGGCGCGGCCGCACCTGGCGCGCCTGGTCGAGGTGACCGGCGAGACGGCCAACATGGCGCTGCTCGACGGCGACGAGGTCGTGTACGTGGCGCAGGTGCCGTCCAAGCACTCCATGCGGATGTTCACCGAGGTCGGCCGCCGGGTGCTGCCGCACTCCACCGGCGTGGGCAAGGCGCTCCTCGCGAACGTCCCGGACGACGAGGTGCGCGCCCTGCTGGCCCGTACCGGGATGCCGGCCGCCACCGAGAAGACGATCACGACGCCGGACGCGTTCCTCGCGGCGCTGGCGGACGTGCGGCGCCTCGGGTACGCGGTCGACGACAACGAGCAGGAGATCGGCGTGCGCTGCCTCGCCGTCCCGGTACCCGACTCCCCCGCCCCGGCGGCCGTCTCGATCTCGGGACCGGCCGGGCGGGTCACCGAGCAGGCGACGGAGGCGATCGTGCCGGCCCTCCACCAGGTCGCGGCGGAACTGTCGCGGACGCTCGCCACCTCGGCGGGCCACGGCGCCTGACGGCCGCCCGCGGCCGAACCCCCGCCGTTCGGCGGGCAGTCGGGAATCCGGTGCCGCGTCCCCGCCGAAGCGCCGCCGGACCACCGGCGCGTCACCGGCGCACCACCGGCGTTCGCGGGGCGCGCGAACGGGCCCCCGACGGACGGGTTTTCGGCCGCCGGGACCGGACGGCCCCGGCGGCCTCCCCGCGGACGTCAGGCGCGGGGCGGTTCCCCGAAGAGTTCCACGGCCTCGCGCACCCCGGCCAGCGACCGGGACAACGCGCTGACGGAGCCGATCGCACCCGCTATCAGGAGTAACGAGCGGCGCATGCGCGGCGCTTCGGGAACGCCGCCCAGGGCCATCGCGGCGAGTGCCGCGAGTTCGTCCTCCGCTATCCCCCGGTCGGGGAACTCCGCCGGATGCGCGGCGAGTTCGCGGCGCAGCCGGGAGACCGCGGTCCGCAGTCCCACCACCCTCGGGTCTTCCTCGCTGCCGGTCACTGGTCTCTGCCCCAAGCTCCGCAACACAGCTCTCCCCCTCGCACGCCGTTGTGCGCAAGTATTTTGTGGCTGTCCGCGAACGAACGCCCCGCGGCGATGGTCGGGCGCTCACCGGACGCGCGCCAGTAAACGCCTGCGGCTCGATGAGCGCCACCGCCTTGGCCGAAATTCAACACGCCCGTTCCCGGCGTTCGCCGTGCGGTCGGGTATGCAGGACCCATGACGCACAGTGAAGGCCAGGTCATCGGGCTGCTCCTCGCCGCGGGCGGCGGACGCCGGCTGGGGGGCCGCCCCAAGGCCCTGCTCGACCACGGGGGCCGTCCCCTCGTGGCGCACGCGGCGGAGGCGCTGCGGGACGGCGGCTGCGACCGCGTGCACATCGTGATCGGCGCGCGGGCCGCCGCGGTCCGCCGGGCACCGGTGCCGGCCGGCTGCGTCTGGGTGGAGAACCCGGCGTGGGAGGAGGGCATGGGCTCGTCGCTGCGCGCGGGGCTGGGCTCCCTGGAGGGGACGGGGGCGTCGGCCGCGCTCGTCTCCCTCGTCGACCAACCGGGCGTCGGCGCACGGGCGGTGGCCCGGGTGCTGGCCGCCGGCGCGACCCGCGCGGCACTGGTCTCGGCCGCCTACGACGGGGTGCGCGGGCACCCGGTGCTGCTGGGCGCCGACCACTGGGCCGGGGTCCTCGCGACGGCCACCGGGGACCGCGGGGCACGCGACCATCTCCGTACGCACGAGGCGGAGATCCTGCTCGTCGAGTGCGGGGACGTGGCCGAGCCGTACGACATCGACGTCCCGGCCGATCTCGCCCGGCTCGACGGCGCACACCCCCACGGGACGTGACGGGGGTGGCACGCTGGGCCACGGTCCCTCGACACTGAGAGTCTCGACATCAACAAATTATTGAACTTCCACAATGAGGAAACTACTATCCACTGTTCAGAAGCGCCCGTAGCTCGCTGAAGGAAGTGACCGCTCATGTCCGCACCAGCGCCGTCCACGCTGGCCATCGTCGACGCCGAGCCGCTGCCCCGGCAGGAGGAGGTGCTCACCGACGAGGCGCTCGCCTTCGTCGCCGAGCTGCACCGCCGGTTCACACCGCGCCGTGACGAACTCCTCGTCCGCCGCGCGGAGCGCCGCGCCGAGATCGCCCGCACCGCAACGCTCGACTTCCTTCCGGAGACGGCGGCCGTGCGTGCCGACGACTCCTGGCGGGTGGCCCCCGCGCCGGCCGCGCTCGACGACCGCCGCGTGGAGATCACCGGCCCCACCGACCGCAAGATGACGATCAACGCCCTCAACTCCGGCGCCCGGATCTGGCTCGCGGACTTCGAGGACGCCTCGGCGCCCACCTGGGAGAACGTCGTCCTCGGCCAGCGCAACCTGATCGACGCGTACCACCGGAACATCGACTTCACCGATCCCGCCTCCGGCAAGTCGTACGCGCTGCGGCCCGACGCGGAGCTCGCGACGGTCGTGATGCGCCCGCGCGGCTGGCACCTGAACGAGCGGCACCTCGTGGACGCGGAGGGGCGCCAGGTGCCGGGCGCCCTGGTCGACTTCGGCCTCTACTTCTTCCACAACACCCGGCGCCTGCTGGAACTCGGCAAGGGCCCGTACTTCTACCTGCCGAAGACGGAGTCGCACCTGGAGGCGCGGCTGTGGAACGAGGTGTTCGTCTTCGCCCAGGACCACCTGGGCATCCCGCAGGGCACCGTCCGCGCCACCGTCCTCATCGAGACGATCACCGCCGCGTACGAGATGGACGAGATCCTCTACGAACTGCGGGACCACGCCTCGGGGTTGAACGCCGGCCGCTGGGACTACCTGTTCTCCATCGTCAAGAACTTCCGTGACGCGGGCCCCCGTTACGTCCTCCCGGACCGCAACGCGGTGACGATGACGGCCCCGTTCATGCGCGCGTACACCGAACTCCTCGTGCGCACCTGCCACAGGCGCGGCGCGCACGCCATCGGCGGCATGGCCGCGTTCATCCCCTCGCGCCGCGACCCCGAGGTCAACAAGGTCGCGTTCGAGAAGGTCCGCGCCGACAAGGACCGCGAGGCCGGCGACGGTTTCGACGGGTCCTGGGTCGCGCACCCCGACCTGGTGCCGATCGCCCTGGAGTCCTTCGACAAGGTGCTCGGCGAGCGCCCCAACCAGAAGGACCGGCTGCGCGAGGACGTGCGGGTCGAGGCGGCCGAACTGACCGCCGTGGACTCCCTGGACGCCCGGCCGACCTACCCGGGCCTGGTCAACGCCGTTCAGGTCGGCATCCGTTACATCGAGGCGTGGCTGCGCGGCATGGGCGCCGTCGCCATCTTCAACCTGATGGAGGACGCGGCGACCGCCGAGATCTCCCGCTCCCAGATCTGGCAGTGGATCAACGCGGGCGTGCGGTTCGAGAACGGGGAGAAGGCGACGCCCGAGCTGGCACGGCGGATCGCCGCCGAGGAACTGGCCAACGTCCGCGCAGAGATCGGCGAGGAGGCCTTCGCGGCGGGCAACTGGCAGCGCGCGCACGACCTGTTGCTGACCGTCTCCCTCGACGAGGACTACGCCGACTTCCTCACCCTCCCCGCGTACGAGCAACTGCGCGGCTGAGAAACGGAGTCGGCCCGGCGACCCGGGCGGGGGCGACGCTGCTTCCCGGCGTCGCCCCGGTCCGGGTGGCCCGGGGACCTGCCCGGCGCCACCCGGTCGCGGACCAGCCGCTTGACCGCCAGCGCCTCCGGGAAGCCGTGCTCGCGGCGGTCCCGCACCACGTCGCCGTTCACCCGCACGACGAAGACGCCGCCGGTGCCGGGCCGCAGCGACAGCTCGGCCGGTTCCGTCCCGAACGTCGTCAGGAGTTCCTGGCCGGCCGGGCGGCACGGGGCAGCCACCGGCACCGGGTGCGGTGCTCGATCTCGACCCGCCGGGCCACCGTCCCGGTCATCCGAGGTGCACCGACCAATCCTGTTCGGCGGCCGGCTTGCCGTGCAGGTCGGGGACCCGCTTGAGCCAGTCCGGCCGGTCCCGTCGCGTCCGTGCCGTCCGCCGGGCCTGTTCGGCGGCCACCTCGTCCCGGGACGGGAAGTCGGTGGGCAGCCACGCGGGCGACGCGCCGACGCGCGCGAGGAGGTAGTCCACGTACGCGGCGCGGACGTCGTCGGGCGAGGCGAAGCCGGGTTCGCCGGCCAGCCAGGCGTCCGGGACCTCGGCGAGGATCTCCCGCAGGAGTCCCCCGGTGACCCGGGGCGCCAGTTCGGCGTCGGCCGCGCGGGTGTCCGGCGCGTGGCCGCCGAGGGCATGGTGGCGGAAGTCGTAGGCCTTGGCGGGCTCCGAGGTGTCCCACCGGTGGTGGAAGACGAGGGCCGCGCCGTGGTCGATGAGCCACAGGTGCGGGGGCGCGACGCCGAGGTTGGGCCAGATCATCAGGTTGGAGCTGTGCACCGTGCGGTCGACGTTCGCGGTGAGGGCGTCCAGCCAGACGATCCGGCCGGCCTCCAGCGGGTCCACCGGGAAGGTCACGGCGTCCTCGGGCGTGAAGTCGCGCGCGCCCGGCAGATAGTCCATGCCGAGGTTGACGCCCGCGCTGGCGTTCAGCAGGTCGCGCACCTCCTGGTGCGGCTCGTGCTCGGCGATCGCCGGGTCGAAGCGCGCCAGCACCAGTTCGGGCATCCGCAGTCCGAGCGCCCGCGCCAGCCGGCCCACCACGATCTCGGCCACCAGCGCCTTGCGGCCCTGGGCGGAGCCGGTGAACTTCACGACGTACGTCCCGAGGTCGTCGGCCTCGACGAGTCCCGGCAGCGATCCGCCGTCGCGCAGCGGCGCGAGGTAGCGGGTCGCGGTGACGGTGGTGAGCATTTTCCCAGCGTATCCGACACGCCGGACCGGCAGTCGGCCCGCCGGACCGGCAGTCGGCCCGCCGGACCGGGCCACGGGGGGCCGTGGCGGGGCGGGACGGCGGCAGGGCGGGAGCGGGGCCGCGGCACGGAACCCCGCGCCGGCCGCCCGCCCCCGCCCTCTCCCGCTCAGCCGGTCCCGGCCGGTGTCCGGTCCGCCTCGGTGTCGGCGCCGTTCTCCGTCCTGCGGCGGCGCCAGCGGCGGGGCTCCTGGTCCGGCAGCCAGCCGAAGGCGAGGGAACTGCCGATCAGCCCGAACAGCATGCCGATGAAGAAGCCGCCGAGATTGGAGGTGACCCAGGTGGCGAGCGAGCAGAGCACCGAGATCACGGAGTAGAAGATCCGGTGCATCGGGTTGAAGAGGATCAGCAGCCCGCACACCGCCATCACGGCCGGCAGCAGATACCCGGCGAGCGAGTCCGCGCCCGCGTGCAGCACGACCGAGATGCTCGCCCGCTCGCTGAGCAGGATCTCGCCGCCGCCGAGCAGGACGAGCAGTCCGCCCCAGAAGGGTCGCCGGCGCCGCCAGCCCTTGAACCCGCGCGGTGGCCGCTCGGCGGGCCCGGCCTGGACCGGCTCGTCGGCCCGTCCGTCCGGTCGCGCCACCGTCGCGTCGGGCTCCGCCGGCGGGCCGGCCGGACCGTCGCCGGCCGGACCCTCCTCGTACGCCGGACGCGGGACGTCGTCCTGGGGGGACGTGGACGTCATCGAGTCACCTCCTCACGCACGGGTCCGGTCAGCAGGCGTTGTCGCTGAAGGACATGTGCAGGTCGGGCAGCTTGAACTTCACCGCGGTGGTGGCGTAGTTGGTCTGCCGGACGTCCTTGATGTTGACCGTGTCGGCCTGCTGGCCGAAGACGCCCAGCGGGCCGGGCGACGGGGGCTTCTCGAACGTGCTGGCGTCGCCGCCGATCTCGATGTTGTCGAAGGACGCGAGCTTGCCCGCGATCTCCGTCGAGTCGGTGGTGAGCCCCTCGGCCGAGACCGGGGTGCCCTTGCCGCCCGCGGTGATGTGCAGGTAGGTGCCGCCGATCTGCACGCTCTGGCAGAGGTTGGTGAGTTCGGCCTTGCGGATCGCGGTGACGATCGTGAGCACCTGACCGCCGGTGTCACCGGCGTTGGGGCTGCCGTCGGGCATGTTGTCGAGCGCGCCGTACTGGCCGAAGCCGGTACCGGTGAGCGAGTCGGCGGTGATGTCGAACGGCATGCCGGAGATCGCGAACTGGACGGCGAGGGCTCCCTGCGCGGTGAGGACCACGAGGACCGCGGCGATCGCGGCGGCCGGCAGGCCCATGATCGACGCGCGGCGCAGGCGGACCCTGCCGCCGCGGGTGCTTCCGGATCCCGCCGGAGTGGCAGGCTGGGGTTGGGACGTGGCCATGATCGGCTCCTCAAGCGGGTGTCGCGCCACCTGTCGCGGCGAGCACGAGCGAACTGAGCGGGTGCTGGTGCCTGGTGCTGGTGCGGTTCGGGCGGGTCCTGGCGCGGACAACTCCCCGCGCCTGCCCGGGGCTTCCCCCGGCAGGAGTGGCAGGCGTGGCCTTGTGGGAGCCGTCCGGGAAGTTACCGCCAGTTACATGGCGGGTCAACACTCCTGTGCAGAAAGCGTGTTGACGGTGTGACCGACGATCACGGGCACTCAGGTTCCGCACCGGCACGCCCGAACGGCGACAGCACCACGTGAACCAGGGTGGGCAGCAGGTCCGGGAGCCCTTCCACTTCGCCCCGCGCGATTTTCCGGTAGAGCGCCGCGTGCACGGCACCCACAAGCACATCCACCAACTCGGCACGCCCCGGCGCGAGTTCACCGGGACGGCGGTCCGCGGTGTCCGGCGCGTCCGCGAAGAAGCGACGGAACCGGCCGAGCAGCCGCTCACGTTCGGCCCGCCCGGCGGCGCCGACCCCCTCCACCTCGACGACCATCGCGGCGAACGACGGGTTTTCGGCCAGGAGTTCCAGCACCGCCCCGAGCCCCGCCGTGACTGCGGCCGGCCAGTCCCCCGCCCCACCCGCCTCCTCGTAGGCGTACTCCATCGCCTGCACCACGAGTGCGATCCCGAGCCGGTACGCGGCGAGCACCGCGTCCTCCTTGCCGGAGAACTGCTCGTAGAACACGGGCCTGGTCACCCCGGCCGTACGGCACATGTCGCTGATCCGCGCACCGGCGAAGCCCTGTTCGGCGACGGTGCGGGCGACCCCGTCGAGCAGCCGCTCGCGCTGGGTCGCGGCGACCAGCTCCGGCGCCACCCGGCGCGGACCCCGGCGGATCGAGCGCTCGGGCTCGCGCCCGGTGCGCGCCCCCGGCAGCAGCACGGGCGGTCCGCCGCCCCGCGCGCCGGCGGGCCGGGCCGGGCCCTCGGCGGCCGGGGCGGGGTCCGGGCCGGAGCGGACAGCGGGTACGTCGGCGGGTACGGCTCCCTCGGTCATGGGCGCATTTTCGCTACTACCGGTTGACGTGAACAACACAGCGGGTTTACAACCCTCTTGGGTTTCCCATTCGAGCCGCGCAGCACCGCGCGGCGTGCCCCGCCCTTTCGGGCCCGGCCGCCGCAGCGCGAACGGTACGGGTCCGTGGCGCCGGACACGTATCACGCACGACGCCCACCGCACCCCCCGCCAAGGCGTGCCCCGCCGCAAGAGCCGCGCAGGACAAGACGGGCCGCCCTCCGTTCCGGCAGCCGCCGCAGCCACGGCGGTGCGCCGCCAGGACACCCGCACGGGTACCGCCGTGCCGGCGTCCAGCACCGCGACACCAGCGCGTCCCGGCACCGCGCCGTCGTGCGTCCCCGCACTCCGTTCGCGCACAGCCCGCGTTTCCGCACGCCCCGTGCCCCTTCGTACGCCCCGCGCCTCCGTACCACCGCACGCGCCCCGCAACTCCGCACGCGCACCGGGCACTTCGGCGCGCACCCGCGTCTCCCGCACCTCCGCGCCCCGTACGCAGCACCGCCCTCGCACGCGCTCCGCCGCCCCTTCGGGCACCGTCCGCCACCACCCGCACCACCGCCACCCGCACCCGCGGAGCCCCGTGCGTCCACCTTCACGGCACCCGCAACGCCGTCACCCCTGAGGAGTCCCGCCATGCGCTCCACCCTGTCCGCCACGCCCTCGTCCCGTCCGGCGCGGTCCACCAGACGCAGTGTCCGCCTGCGCTCGGCCGCACTGATCGCCTCCGTCCTCGGGCTCGGGGCCCTCGCCGCGGCACCCGCGAGCGCGGCGGGCGGACCGCTGTCCGCGCCGTACAACGGCATGGAGACCTGCCCGGTGAACTCGGCGGCGCTGTCCGACCCCACCGCCCTCCAGGTCGGCTGTGTCACGTCCACCACCAAGGGCGGCAGCATCCGCATCGGCTCCACCAACGTCACGCTCGGCACGCCGATCGACCTCAAGTTCGGGATCGTGTGGGGCAGCGACGCGCCGGGGGTCGACCTGCCCGACGGCGGCAGCGCCAACGTCTACAGCACGGTCGCGCCGTCCTCCGGGTCGCTGCTGACCGCGCCCACCACCGACGTCACCATCCCCGGGCTGCCGAACCTGCTGCCCGGCGTCACCAGCGTCAAGGCCCAGGTCGAACTGGCGGGCCCCGTCACGGACTTCGCGCCGCTGGCGGCCGGCACCACCGTGCCCGTCTTCAAGCTGCCGATCAAGCTGCACCTCATCCACCCGCTGCTCGGCCCCAACTGCTACCTGGGCAGCAACAGCAACCCGATCGTGCTGCGCCCCGCGGCGCTGGAGGCCGGCGAGATCGACGTGCAGGCCGACCCCAACGGGCACGACACCCTGATCGCCGGCTTCACCGGCGCGAGCCTGACCGACACCAGCTTCTCCGTGCCCGGGGCCAAGGGCTGCGGCCTGGGCCTCGGCCTGCTCGACGCGGGCATCAACTCCCTCTTCCACCTGCCGTCGGCCGCCGGCCAGAACTCGGTGACCTTCGCGCCGACCGACACCCGTCTCGCGTTCGACAACACCGTCGCCGGGCTGCGCGCCTCGCTCGCGGACGCCCGGGGCTGAGGCCGCCGCCGCGGGACCCGCGCGCACCGGCACCCGCCCTTCGCGCCCGGGTCCCGCGGCCGGCCGACGCCGCAGCAACACCCGCACGCAACTCCCTCCGTACGAACCGAAAGGCAACCCTCATGCGCAAAACCTCCGTCGCCCTCGCCGCCTCCGGTTTCGCGGCCGCCGCGCTCCTCGTGGCGTCGCCCGCCCAGGCAGGTGTGCAGGCCGGCAACGTCCTCACCTACGGCAGCCTGGCCGGCAGCGCCGTCACCACCGGTGACACGCTGACCGCGTCGCTGCTGTCGGGCAGCACGGCCACCATCCGCACGACCGCGGGCGGCACGACCGGCATCACCTGTGCCACCTCCGCGTTCACCGCCACGGCCGGCTCGAACCCGACCGCGCCGGGCACCGCCACCGAGTCGGTCACCGCGCACACGTTCAGCAGCTGCACGACCAACATCCTCGGCGCGACCGGCGTGAACAGCTTCACCGTGGACACGCTGCCGCTCGCGGCGACCGTGACCTCGGCGGGCGTCCTGACCGTCACCGGTCCGATCCAGACCACGGTCAAGCTCAACACCGCGCTGGGCGCGACCACTTGCGTCTACACCGGCACGGGTCTCACGGGTGCGACCTCCAACACCGGTAACAAGATCACGTTCACGAACCAGCTCTTCACCAAGAAGACCGGTCCGGCGAGCTGCCCGACGAACGGCTACTTCTCGGCCACCTACGGGCCGGTGAAGGACACCAGCAAGACGGGCTCGCCCTCGGTGTTCGTCAACTGAGAACGCGGGGCGGCCCGCTCGCGCGGCGGGCCGCCCCGTTTGCGCCCCTTCTCGGCGCGTACGGGCGCCGGACGGCCAGGGGACGGCCGTCCGGCGCCCGTTCACCGTGTGCGGGGACGGGGCCGGGAGGACGACGCCAACGTCATTGCGGGGCAAGCGGGTTGGGCACCGGCAGGTAGCGGGCGTCCGCACCGTCCGCGCCGGTCCAGCGCAGCAGCAGGTTCGTCTTGCCGGGCAGGACGGGCGAGGCGAGCAGTCCGGCCGCCTCCGGAACGCCGTGCCGGGCCAGTTCGCGGCGGGCCGCGGGCCACGGGTCCAGGGCGGGACAGCGTGCCACCAGGGCCGCGGCGATCTCCACGAGATGGTTGACGACCAGGCAGTACACCAGGCGCTGCCAGCCGTCGGCCCGGGGGACGTCGGCCAGCAGTTTCACGCCCTCCGCGTCCCGGAACAGGGCCTGCACGGGCAACCCGTCCGCGCCGAGGGCGATCAGCGCGTTCTGCAGGTGGGCCTCCAGGACGACTCCGTGTTCGGCGAAGGCTGCCAGCGCGGGCGGCACGACGGCCCGCAGGTACGCCTCCCACCAGGCGTCCGGGTCGGTGACCGTGTCGAGCGGGTTGCCGTCGTAGTCCTCGGTGAGGGCCGCCGCGAGGTACGGGGTCGCCCCGGGCACCAGATGGCCGTCGAGGCCGTCGCGGACGAGGACGGCGAGTTCCTCGTGGGCGAACGACGCGGTGCGGTACCCGCGGTCGCCGAGCCAGGCCGCGCCGCCCCCGGACCGGGCGAGCGCCGTGCGCGCGGCGGCGTCGGTGCGCGCGAGCCGGTCCAGGTCGTGCCGCCACAGCCGCCGCACGTCGTTGGTGATCCGCACGTCGAGGCTGAACTTGAGGAAGAGGCCGGCACCGGGCGCGCAGACCGTGCGGATCGCCGCGGTCGGCCAGACGTCGGGCCCCGGCGTCGCCAGCCGCACCAGCCTCCCGTCCGCGAAGGCGGGCCGGAGGGCGGCGCCGACCAGGTCGAGCTGCCAGGGATGGGCCGGCAGCAGCCGGTAGCCGGGCGGTGCCGTGCCCAGGGCGTCGAGCGCCGAGGTGTCGCCCTCCTCGGTCACGACGTCCTCGCGCACGCCGAGCAGCGTCAGCGGGAACCCGGCATACGCCTCGGGCGCGTACGGCAGCCAGCCGGCGACCGGGCCGCCGCCGCGCGCCTTGGGCGCGGGATGGTACGGGTGGCCCGTGACGAGGGACTGCTCCGAGCGCCGGTACGGGTCGGCGGGCGGGACGGCCGCCGCACGGGCGGCCAGCAGCGCGGCGACCGCGGCACGGCTGTCGATCATCTCGCCGGGCAGTTCGTGGTTGGACACGCCCGTGCGTCCGCGCAGTTCCTCGACGGTCAGTTTCACCAGCTCGGTGTGGCCGACGGGCCGCCAGGTGCCGTGGGCGCGCACCTCGGGGCGGGACGGGCGGCGCCCGGCGCGCACCCGCAGCAGCCGGCCGGTCTCCGGCAGCCGGTGGACACGCCACCCGGTGCCGTCCTCCTCGGCCGCCGGCCCGGCCACCTCCCGCAGGAGGCAGTTGAGCAGCGGCACGGACGCGTACGCGTCCGCGTGGTCCCCTGGGCCGGCCTCGGCCGGCGGGGGGTCCACGGAATCCATTCGTTCCATAGGTCCATCCATGCGATGCGATCGTGATCAGTATGTCTGCCGGTGCGCACCTCGCGTGACGCCCCGGGATTCCGTCCGCCTACCGTCCACAGCAGCACCCGCCCGACCGGCCCGCGCGACGCCGGCCGCACCCGAGGAGTCCGCACGTGCACCGTCCCCCCACCGCCGCGACCGACAGGGCCGCGGAGCTGGCCGCGCTCCGGCCGGGCCTCGCCGACGCCGTCACGGCCGAACTGCCGGGCGCCCGCGCGGCGGTGCTGACCCGCCTGTGGCGGGCGCTCGCCTACGAACCGCTGCCGTGGATCACCCGCCGTGCCGCGGCCGGGGACGCCCTGACGCTGTATCTGGCGGACGGCCGCCGCCTCGGCGGTCCGGCGGCGGACCCGTACGCGACGGACGCGTACGTGGAGGAGGTGCGGCTCGGCGGGACCGTGTACGACGATCCGGCACGGCTGATGACGGATCTGGCGGTACCGCACGGGACGGCTTTCGCGATCGAACTGGCGCACAGCGTCTCGTCGTTGGCCCTGTCCCGGGCCGGGCGGACGGGCGACGCCGAGTCCTCCGCTCGGGAATGGCCCACGACGGACTGGGAGTGGGAGCAGCGGGTGGTCGACGGCCATCCCTTCCACCCCAACTGCCGTTCCCGGCCCGGCTTCTCGGCGGCCGAGGAGCTGGCCTACGGGCCCGAGCACCGCCCGGTCGTGCGCCTCCGCGCGGTCGCGGTCGAGGCGGGCGAGTGCCGGGTGTCGGGCGAGTGGCCCGACGATCTGCGCGACGGTACGGCGCTGTTGCTGCCGGTGCATCCGTGGCAGGCACGGCACGTGCTGCGCCGGACGACCGCCGATCTCACGGACGCGCATCCGCTGATGTCGCTGCGCACGCTCGCGCTGCCGGGCGGACCGCACGTGAAGACGGCGCTCAGCGCGCGGCTCACGTCGTCCGTGCGGGACATCTCCGTTGCCTCGGTGACCGGTTCGGCGGCGCTGTCCGCGTTCGCGGAGACCGTCGCGGAGCGCACGGACGGCCTGCTGCACGTCACGCGCACGCTGGGCGCGGCCACCGCGGACTCCCCCGACCTGGCGGCCGTCCTGCGGGAGTCGCCGCAGGCGTACGTCACGCCGGGCAGCGGCGAACGGGTGCTGCCCGTGGCCGCGTTGGCGACCACCGGGCTGCCCGCCTCCCCGGTGTGGCTGGCGTCGTTCGCCCGGCTCGCGCTGACCGTGGGGCTGCGGCTGCTCGAACTGGGCGTGGCCCTGGAGGCGCACGGCCAGAACCTGCTGGTCGTGCTGTCGGCGCGGGGCGAGCCGCTGCGGCTGGTGTACCGGGACCTCGCGGACCTGCGGATCAGCCCCGCCCGGCTGGCCCGGCACGGCGCGCGGGCGCCGGAGGTGGCGCCGCGCATGCTCACCGACGACGTGACGACGCTGCGGCGCAAGCTGTTCGGCGCGCTGGTGGCAGGCGCCCTGGCGGGCACGGCGGGTTCGCGGGCGGCGCTGGGGGCGGCGATGGCGGCGGCGGCGAGTGACCTGCCCCACACCGGCGATCTGGTGCCGCTGCTCCACGAGGACGTGCCCGCCAAGGCGTTGACGCTGATGCGGCTGTCACCGGGCACTCCCGGGGACCAGTGGACGCGGCTGCCGAACCCGCTGTCGTGACGGTCCGTCGGAGGTCTCGTTTTGAAGCGCGGCACTCCTGATCAATAGGATCCGCCGATGATCACAAGACAACGGCTGGCGGCGGGGTTCTGTGCCCTGCTCGCCGCCCTGACGGCCGGGATCGCCTTTCCCGCCGGCGCGGTGGCCGACGAGACGGACGGACAGGCGGCCTCCAAGGTCGAACTGGTCCTGGACGTCAGCGGTTCCATGCGCACGGCGGACATCGACGGCGGCACGCGGATGGCTGCGGCGAAGCAGGCGTTCAACGAGGTGCTCGACGCCACGCCCGAGGAGGTGGAGCTCGGCATCAGGACGCTGGGCGCCAACTACAAGGGGAACGACCGGGTGACGGGGTGCAAGGACACCGAACAGCTGTATCCGGTGGGGCCGTTGGACCGCACCGAGGCGAAGACCGCGGTGGCCACCCTGTCCCCGACCGGCTGGACGCCGATCGGTCCCGCCCTGAAGAAGGCGGCGGCCGACCTCGGCAGCAGCGGGGAGGGCAGCCGCCGCATCGTCCTGATCAGTGACGGCGAGGACACCTGCCAGCCGCTCGACCCGTGCGAGGTGGCCCGCGACATAGCCGCCCAGGGCATCGGGCTGACCATCGACACGCTCGGCCTGGTGCCCGACGCGAAGACCCGCGACCAGCTCAGCTGCATCGCGGACGCGACGGGCGGCACGTACACCTCCGTGCAGCACAAGGAGGAACTGAGCGACCGCGTCAACCAGTTGGTGGACCGCGCGGCCGACCCGGTGGTCACCCCGGTGGCCACCGAGGGCGCCACGCAGTGCACGGACGCGCCGGAGCTGAAGTCCGGCCTCTACACGGACCGCGAGGAGTTCGGCAAGGCCCGCTGGTACCGGGTGGACGTCGCGCCCGGCAAGGAGCTGCGGGCCTCGGTGAGCGTCTCCGACGACCGCGAGGTCAACCCCGACTACGGGGTGCTGCTCCGGGCGGTGACGCTGCACGGCCGGGAGATCGTGCGCGGCGAGTCGACCGGCAGCGGCCGTACCGACGTCGTCTCGACGGGTCTGCGCTATCCGAAGGCGGAGAGCGACGACGATGACGACACGACGCCCGAGACGGTGTGTCTCCAGGTCACCAACTCGTTCTCGGCGGCGTCCGGCGTGAAGACCACCCCGGGGCTGCCGCTGGAGCTGACCGTGGACGTCGTGGACGGCCCGGACCAGGCGCACGACGTGGCCTCGTTCGGTCTCGGGCGCGGCTGGTGGCTGCTCGGCACGCTCGTCGTGATCGGGTTCGTCGCGGGTCTGCTGTGGGGCTGGGTGTCGCGCTGGCGCCTCGCGATCTGGAGGACCAACTGATGCGTATTCCTTCCGCGTTGAGCGCCCTGGGCGCCTCGCTGCTCGCGCTGGGTCTGGCCGCGGGTCCCGCGGTCGCCGACGCGTCGCCGTCGGCGAGCCCCTCGGACGGTTCGGACTCCTCCGCCCCGACCCAGGCCGGCACGTCGTTCCGCACGGCGACCGAGCTCGACCAGGGGCAGACGGCCACGGCCAGCGGCTCCACGGGCGACTACCTGTACTGGTCCTTCCCGGCGGACGCCAAGCAGCGCCCGACGGTGCGGGCCACGGTGAAGCTGCCGGACACGCACGCCGGCCAGACCTGGCAGCTCGACGTGTACGACGGCCTGCGGCGCCGTCAGGCGTGCCAGTACGGGGCGCAGACCCGCGCCGCCGCGCAGGGCGCCTCGACCGTCGAACTGGCCTGCACGCTGCGGACGGTGCGCGGCTGGGCGGAGCCCTGGTCCAACGACCCGCTGCCGGGCACGTACTACGTCCGGCTGACGGTGGTCGATCTCGCCGCGTCCGACCTGGGGCAGCCGGTGAGCACCGAGGTGCGCGTCGACTCCAAGGACATGGGCGGCTCGGCGGCGGTGGACGGTTCGCTGGCGAAGCCGCTGGTGCCCGGCATCGCGGTGACCGACGCGCAGGACGACTCGGCGTCGGCCGGCTCCGGGGACTCCGACGACTCGACGGCGTCCGCCGTACTGTCGGCGGTGAAGCCGAAGGACGGCTGGTCGTCCGGCTGGTGGTCCGACCGCTGGGTGTGGACCGGGATCGGCGCGGTGCTGGCCGCGCTCGCCGGTATCGGCGGCTACGCGCTGACGCGCGGCTCGGGCCGCCCGTCCCGGGTGCCGCGCGAGTACTGACGCACTCGCGCGAGACCTGACGTGTCGTCAAGAGGCCTGTCGGCGCCGGACGTTCCGGCCCCGGCGGGCCTCCCGTGCGTCACCCCGCCGGACACGGCCCGCCCGGACCCGCCCCGCCGCTCCGGTCAGCGCAGCGCCTTCGCCGGGGTGCCCTCGCCCGTCACGGTGACGCGTCCGGCGCGCACCGCCTCGCGCACCGTGACGTCCCCGCGGCTGACCGCCTCGCAGGTCCCGGCGTCCAGCACGAGCCGGGCGTCCGGCTCCCCGGGGGCCGGTCCGTCGCCGTAGGCGGGGCCCTCCTGGGCGCCGAGGAACAGGTGGAAGTCCTGCTCGTCCACGCGGACCTCGACGATTCCCGTGCCCTCCAGCTCTCGCAGCAGCGGCAGCGCGAACCAGTGCGCGCGCACCGCGTCGGTGGGGCGGCGCTCCCCCAGCTCGGGCCGCCCCCACTCGCCGAGGGCCTGGAGCACCGGCAGCAACTCCCGCCCGCGCCGGGTGAGTTCGTACACGTAGGCCACCCCGGGAGGCGCGAGCCTGCGGCGCGTGGCGAGGTCGGCGGCCTCCATCTCCTTGAGCCGCGAGGCGAGGACGTCCGTGCTCACGCCGGGCAGGTCGGCGTGCAGGTCCGTGTACCGGCGCGGCCCCGCGAGGAGTTCACGGACGATCAGCAGGGTCCAGCGGTCTCCCACGGCGTCGAGCGCGCGGGCGGCGGAACAGTACTGGTCGTAGCTTCGGCGAGGTGACATGCGACGCAGTCTAGACATGTTGTTGGACTTTCCAAGCCGACACTTGGTAAAACCAAGTCAGACAACGAACCGGAGGGGCACAGCGCATGGAGTTCCGGCAGTCCAGCAAACTCAGCGAGGTCTGTTACGAGATCCGCGGCCCGGTCATCGAGCAGGCCAACGCCCTGGAGGAGGCAGGCCACAGCGTGCTGCGCCTCAACACCGGCAACCCGGCGGCGTTCGGGTTCGAGGCGCCGGAGGAGATCGTCCAGGACATGATCCGGATGCTCCCCCAGGCACACGGCTACACCGACTCGCGCGGTGTCCTCTCCGCCCGCCGCGCCGTCGCGCAGCGCTACCAGGCGCTGGGCCTCGCGGTCGACGTCGACGACGTCTTCCTCGGCAACGGCGTCTCCGAACTGGTGTCGATGGCCGTGCAGGCGCTGGTCGAGGACGGCGACGAAGTCCTGGTCCCCGCACCGGACTTCCCGCTGTGGACGGCGGTCACCACCCTCGCCGGCGGCAAGGCCGTGCACTACCTGTGCGACGAACAGGCCGAGTGGTACCCGGACCTGGACGACATGGCCGCGAAGATCACCGACCGCACCCGGGCCGTCGTCATCATCAACCCCAACAACCCGACGGGCGCCGTCTATCCGAAGGAGATCATCGAGGGCATCCTCGATCTGGCGCGCAGGCACGGCCTGATGGTCTTCGCCGACGAGATCTACGACCAGATCCTCTACGACGACGCCGTGCACCACTCGGCCGCGGCCCTCGCCCCCGATCTGGTGGTCCTCACCTTCTGCGGCCTGTCGAAGACCTACCGGGTGGCGGGCTTCCGCTCCGGCTGGGTGGTCGTCACCGGTCCCAAGCAGCACGCCCGCAGCTACCTGGAGGGCCTGACCATGCTGGCCTCCATGCGGCTGTGCGCCAACGCGCCCGCCCAGTTCGCCATCCAGGCCGCACTCGGCGGACGCCAGTCGATCCGCGAACTGACCACACCGGGCGGCAGGTTGTACGAACAGCGCAACCGGGCCTGGGAGAAGCTCAACGAGATCCCCGGCGTCTCGTGCGTCAAGCCGAAGGGCGCGCTGTACGCGTTCCCGCGGCTCGACCCCAAGGTTCACAAGATCCACGACGACGAACGCTTCGTCCTGGACCTGCTGTTGCGGGAGAAGATCCAGGTCGTCCAGGGCACCGGCTTCAACTGGCCCTCCCCGGACCACTTCCGCATCCTCACCCTGCCGCAGGCCGACGACCTGGAGGCGGCGATCGGCCGCATCGGCCGCTTCCTCGGCGGCTACCGGCAGTAGCCGACGGACCCCCTCCCGGGGGCGTACTCCGGCGCGCGCACCGGGGGACCGCGTGACCCCGGCGGGCGCGGCGCCCCGGTGGGCCACGCCCCGCACCGGGTAACACGACCCCATGAGTGTCCGGCCGCTGCTCCTCCTCGACGTCGACGGTCCCCTCAACCCGTACCGGGCCCGCTTCCTGCGCCACCGCGGTTACGTCACGCACCGGCTGCGCCCGGCCGACTGGTCGGCCCGGCAGGTGCCCGGCTCCCGGCGGCTGCGCCGGGGGCTGCGGGTACGGCTGCACCCGGCGCACGGCGCACGGCTGCTCGCGCTGCCGTACGACCTGGTGTGGGCGACCGCCTGGATGCACGAGGCGAACGACATGATCGCCCCGGGCCTCGGGCTGCCCGAGGACCTGCCGGTGATCGAGTGGACGCGGCTGTTCGCCCGCGATCCCGACGGGCTCTTCTGGAAGACCCGCCAGGTCGTCGAGTGGGCCGACGGGCGGCCGTTCGTCTGGGTCGACGACCTGATCACGGGGCTCGACGTGCGGCACGTCGCCGACAGCCACCCGGGCCCGGCCCTGCTGCTTCCGGTCGATCCGCGGCGCGGCCTGCGGGAGTACGACTTCGCGCGGCTGGAGCGGTGGGCTCGTAGCCTGTGAGACATGGGTGATCTCTTTCTCGTTCGGCACGGCGAGACCGAATGGTCCCGTTCCGGGCGGCACACCGGCAGGACGGACGTCCCGCTCACCGAGCACGGCCGGGACGAGGCACGCCGCCTGGTCCCGCTGATCCGCTCGCACCGCATCGGCGCGGCCTTCGTCAGCCCGTCGCAGCGGGCCCGGGAGACGGCCGAGCTGATCGGGGTCGACGACGCCCGCGTCGACGTCGACCTGCGCGAGTGGGACTACGGCGCGTACGAGGGCATCACCACCGTCGAGATCCACCGCGAGCGCCCCGGCTGGTACCTGTTCGACGACGGGGTCCCGCCCGGACCGCCGGAGCACCCGGGCGAGACCCCCGAGCAGGTCGGGGAGCGCGCCGACCGCGTGCTCGCCAAGGTGGACGCGGCGTTCAACAACACCGAGGGCGTGGTCCTGCTCGTCGCGCACGGCCACTTCCTGCGGGTCCTCACCGCCCGCCGGCTGGGGCTGCCGCCGTCGGCCGGCTCACTGTTCCTGCTGGCCACCGGCACCGTGTGCCGACTGGGCACGGAGCACAACCGCCCGGTGGTCGCGGCGTGGAACGTGCGCCCGCCCGCCTAAAGCGGGCCACCGCCCGCCCGCGAGGGCCGCACGGCCCGCCGCCGGACCCGCGCTGTCGGACCCCCGCCGTAGGCTGCCCGCAGGGCGACGGCCGCGGTCACCGGGCGGGGCACTGCCGGCACGGCCGTCCACGGGAAGCAGGGGAAGGGAGCCGGCCGTGGCGCCTCAGCCGACCGCGGCGCAGCGCCGGGTCATCGACGCCGCCGACCCGGACACCGGGCGGCTGCGCGGGACCGCGACACAGCTCGAAGGGCTGGTCCGCCGGGGTCTCGCGTTCCGTCACCCGCGACCGCCGCACGACCACTTCCTGACCCCGGCCGGCCACCGGATACGCGAGGACGTCCCCGGGACGGCCGTGCCCGCCCCCGCCCGGCCGGCCGATCCGGCGCCCGCGACGGACGTGTTCGCCGCCCGCGTCGGCGGCGAGGCGCACCCCCCGGCCGCGGCCACCGGTCCGGCCCGCGCCCGTGAGGTCCGCAGCGCCTGGCAGGGCCTGCTCGAACTGCGCCGCATGACCCGTCCGGACGCGTCGACCGACCTGCCGTGCGCCTGGGAGCGCGGCCATCTGGTGCGGGCCGCCGCCCTCGCCCTGGAGGCGGCGGACCATCGCCCCGCCGGGCCCCACGGCGACGACGGCTACCGGGTGCGTGACACGCCGCAGCCCGAGGCCGTCGCGGTGCACGGGGCGGCCGGGGCGAGCCTGTCGCCCCTGGCGGACACGCTCGAAGCCGCGGGCTGGCAGACCGGCGAGCACACCGAACCGCGGACCAGGACCAGATACCTGCTGGCGTCACCCCGACGGGTGTGACCAGTATGTGACGCCGGTCCGACCACGGCCGAGCGGCCGATCACGACGGACCGGTCACGACCGACCGACCACGACCGACCGACCACGACCGACCGACCACGGCACCGCCTCCCGCGGTGTCCCGCGCAGAAGGACAGCAGTGAGCGAACCGTCTTCGAACGACCCTTCCCGCACCGGGGCGCCGTCCGGCGAGCCCTTCTTCGTCCCGGTGACCGTGCGCGGCTACGAGACCGACGTACAGGGCCACCTCAACCAGGCCGTCTACCTCAACTACGCCGAGCACGCCCGCTGGGAACTGCTCCGCGCCGCCGGCATCGGCCAGGCCGGCCTCCAGGCCGAGGGCGTGGGCCCGGTGGTCCTGGAGACCACGATCCGCTACCGGCGCGAACTGCTCGCCGGTGACGAGGTCGAGGTGACCTGCGCCTTCGGCTGGGGCGACGGCAAGACGTTCCGTGTACTCCAGACCATCCGCCGGGCGGACGGCACGGTGGCCGCCGAAGTCGAGGGCGTCGGGGGCCTGTTGGACCTGACCACGCGCCGCCTCGTGGCGAACCCCGCCGCCCGCTTCAAGGAACTAGCCGCCGATCCGGGGTTGTTCGGCCTCTGACGGGGCCCGCCCCGCGGCCGTTGTCGGTGGTCGGCGCTACCTTCCTCGCATGAACACGAACGACGACGCCCAAACGGCCTCCGCAGCACCCGAGTTGACGACTCCGGCGCAGTGGCTGGGCTATCTGCGCGAGTACAGCGAGGTCTTCCTGCGCACGGCCAACGAGTACCAGCTCGCGGCGATCACCGCGGACCAGGAGGACACCGGCTGGATGGGGCGCGAGCCGGCCACGGAGGAGGCCGTGCGGGCGGCGGAGCAGCGCCTCGGCGTGCGCCTCCCGCCGTCCTACCGTGCCTTCCTGCTGGCCAGCGACGGCTTCGACGGCCTGGGCGGCTGGGTCGACGCGGCCTCCGGCTGCGCCGACGTCGCCTGGCTGCGCGACACCGACACCGGCGCGAGCCTCGTCGACCTGTACGCCGACACCGACTACGCGGAGCTGTTCGGCCGGGCGCTGGCCGTCGCCGAGGGCGAGGACCTCTGGCTGCTCGATCCCGAGGGCGCGGGCCCGGACGAGGAGTGGACCGCCCACCTCTTCGCCCCGAAGTACGGGGAGTTGGAGGACTGCGCCGACTTCGCGGACCTGTTCCGCGAGAGCCGCGAGCTGATGGAGGAGCTGGGCTAGCGGGCCCGGCTCACGCCTCGCGCAGGGTGTCGTAGGCCGCCCGGGACTCCGCGATGTGCACCCTGTTCTGCTCGGCCCAGTCCGTGAGCCGTTGCAGCGTCTCGTGGAGTTCGAGCGCGACGGGGGTCAGCGCGTACTCCACCTTCGGCGGCACCGTCGGGTACACCGTGCGGGTCATCAGTCCGTCGCGTTCCAGGTTGCGCAGGGTCAGGGTGAGCATGCGGCGGCTGATGCCCTCGACGCTGCGCTCCAGTTCGGTGAAGCGGATCGGGCCGTGCGCCGCGGCGACCAGGATCTGCACGCTCCATTTGCCGGCCACCCTGTCAAGAACCTCGCGCACCGGGCAGGCGTGCGCGTTCACCACCTGCACGGTCACACCGGTGTTCCCCTGGGACATCCAGGTGCCTCCTTACGCCGCTCCCCATGGTCACTCACGATGAGCCCCGTTACAAGTAGTGCACCTTTGGGAACGGCGGAGGCGCCCACCATGTCGACCAGTACCGCGGCCAACGCGAAGACCATCTCAACACCCCTTGCGAAATACCCCCGTTGGGCATCCCTGCTCGTGCTGTGCGCCGGGACGCTGATGACGATCCTGGACGGCAACGTCGTCACCGTGGCGATGCCCGCGATCCAGGGCGACCTCGGTTTCTCCGGCCCGGGGCTGGCGTGGGTGGTGAACGCGTACCTGATCCCGTTCGGCGGGCTGCTGCTGCTCGTCGGCAGGCTCGGCGATCTGGTGGGCCGCAAGCGGATGTTCACCACCGGGCTCGCCGTGTTCACGGTCGCCTCCGTGCTGTGCGGGGTGGCCGACAGCCGGGCCCTGCTCGTCGCGGCCCGCGCGGTTCAGGGTGCCGGCGGGGCGATGACCGCGGCCGTCGTGCTCGGCATGCTGATCGCCCTGTTCCCGGAGCCGCGCGAACAGGCCCGCGCCATCGCCGTGTTCAGCGCGGTGGGGGCGGCGGGCGGCGCCCTCGGGACGTTCCTCGGCGGCGCTCTGACGCAGGCTCTGAACTGGCACTGGATCTTTTTGGTGAACCTGCCGCTCGGCGTGGTGGCCTGGATCGCGGCGGTGCGTGTCCTCGCCCCCGAGCCGGGCGAGGGCCTCGGCCGGGGCGCCGACTTCCCGGGGGCGGCCCTCGTGACGGGCGCCCTGATGCTCACCGTGTACGCCATCGTCGGCGCCGGGAGCAGCACGGTGACGACGACGGTGGTCCTGGCCCTGGCCGCCCTCGTCCTCCTGGGCGGCTTCGTCCTCCGGCAGGCACGGGCCGCCCGTCCGCTGCTGCGGCTGCGCCTGTTCCGCTCCCGGTCGCTCAGCGGTGCGAACGGCGTGCAGATCCTGATGATTGCGGCGATGTACGGCTTCCAGTTCGTCGGCGCCCTCTACCTGCAACGGGTGCTCGGCTACAGCGAGTTGTGGACCGGCGTGGCCTTCCTGCCGGCGCCGGTCCTGATCGGGGTGCTGATGCTCGGGCTGTCGGCGCGCGCCGTGGGCCGGTTCGGCGCCCACCGGGTGCTGATGACGGGCCTCGCGCTGGTCGTCGCGGGCATGCTCCTGATGGGGCGCGCGCCGGCCGACGGCGCCTACGCGGTCGACGTACTGCCCGCGTTCCTGCTGATCGCCGCGGGGTTCGCGGCGGCGATGCCGGCCCTGACCGGGCTCGCCATGACGGGCGTCGGGCCGGAGGACGCGGGGCTGGCCTCCGGACTGTTCAACACCACGCAGATCGTGGGCGGTTCGCTCGGCCTCGCGGTGCTCACCACCCTGGCCGCGTCCCGCACCGACGCCCTGGCCGAACGGGGCGAGCGGCTCGCCGCGGCGACCGCGGCAGGCTACCGGCTGGCGTTCGACGGAGGCGCCGTGTGCGCGGCGGCGGCCCTGGTGGCGACGGCACTGGTACTGCGGCGGAGCACGCCGTAGTCGTTCGGGAACGGGAGTCGGACCTGCCGCGAGCGACGACGGGCCCACGGCCCTGCGGGAGTTCGCCTCCCGAAGGGCCGTGGGCCGTTAGGGTTCGCCGTCATGAGGGTCCGTCACAACGCCCGCGCGGTGCTGCTCGACGCCGACGACCACCTGGTGTTCCTGCGCCGCGGCTGGCCCGGACTCACCCCCTCCTACTGCACCACCGTCGGCGGGGGCGTCGAGGCAACGGACGCGGACGTGGAAGCGGCTCTGCGCCGCGAGGTGCTGGAGGAGATCGGCGGCACCCTCGGGCCGGTGACGGAAGTCCTCACCCTCACCGACGCGACCGGGCCGACGGCGGTGGTCGAGCACTACTACCTCGGCCGACTGCTGGACATGGACCCGCGGCGGCGCTCCGGGCCCGAGTTGACCGATCCGGATCTCGGGGACTTCGAGCCCGTACGGGTCGCCCTCGACCCGGCCGCCGTGGACGGACTCGGCCTCCAGCCGCCGGAACTCGCCGGGTACGTGCGCGACCACCTCGCCGAGTGGGCCAACCGCCGGTCGGATGACGGTTGTTGACCGCTGCCACCGGCCGGATCAGCGCGCGGGCGCCGTGCGCGCCTGCGTCATCTCCTCCCCCGGCTCCATCGGCGCGGTGACCTCGTCGGCGCCCGCGCGGGAGGTGCCGAGGTGGTTGAAGACCAGGTTCAGCACGACCGCCGCGACGCACCCCGTGGAGATGCCCGAGTCGAGGACGATCCGGACGGTGTCCGGGAAGGCGTGGTAGAAGTCCGGCGCGGTGATCGGCACGACCCCGGCGGCCAGCGCGACCGCCACGATCAGGATGTTGTTGTCCTTCTCCAGCCCGGCCCTGACCAGGGTCTGAATGCCGCTGGCGGCCACCGAGCCGAACAGGACCACACCCGCCCCGCCGAGCACGGGGCGGGGTACGACGGCTATCAGCGAGGCGGCCATCGGGCACAGCCCCATGAGGACGAGGAAGCCGCCGCCGGTCGCCACCACGTACCGGCTGCGGACGCGGGTCATCGCCACGAGGCCGATGTTCTGCGCGAAGGCACTGCACATGAAGCCGTTGAAGAAGGGGCTCAGCGCCGTGCCCAGGGTGTCCGCGCGCAGTCCCGCGGCGATGGTCCTCTCGTCGGCGGGACGTTCGACGATCTCGCCCAACGCCAGCATGTCGGCGGTCGATTCGGTCATCGAGACCACCATCACCACGCACAGGGAGACGATCGCCGCGAGGTGGAACTGCGGTGCGCCGAAGTGGAACGGGGTGGGGAAACCGACGACGGCCGCGTCGGCGACGGGCCCGAAGTCGGTCGCGCCGAAGGGGATCGAGACGAGGGTGCCGACGACCAGGCCGAGCAGCACCGCGATCTGTTTGACGAACCCGGTGGCGAAACGGCGCAGCAGCAGAACGATGACGAGTGTGCCCGCGGCCAGCCCCAGGTTGGTGAGGGAACCGTAGGACGGCGCCGCCGGGTCGGGGCCCTGGGCCCAGCCGAACGCGACGGGCAGCAGGGAGATGCCTATCAGGGTGATCACGGTGCCGGTGACGACGGGCGGGAAGAAGCGGACCGCGCGCCCGAAGAAGGGTGCGGCGAGGAAGCCGAGCAGTCCGGCGACGATGACGGCGCCGAAGACGACGGGCAGCGCGTCGGACCTGTCCTTGGTGGCGGCGACGACGGCGGTCATGGGGGCGACGCCGGCGAAGGTGACCCCGTTGACGAACGGCAGCCGGGCGCCGATCTTCCAGATGCCGAGGGTCTGGAGGAACGTGGCGAGTCCGGCGGTGAACAGACAGGCACCGGTGAGGAAGGTCAGGTCGGCGGCGGAGAGCCCGACGGCGGCCCCGACGATCAGGGGCGGCGCCACCACCCCCGCGTACATGGCGGCCACGTGCTGGAGGCCGCCGGCGGCCATGCGCAGGGCGGGGAGCTTCTCGTCGACCGGGTGGGGGCCGGGGGCGGCGTCCGCTTTTTCGGGACGGCACCCGGGTGTGAACTCGGTGGTGGGCGGGGGCTGTTGTTGCGGGACTGCCTCTTCGCGGGACGTGGGCTGAGCGGCCACGGCGGCTCCTCCGGTCGGTTGCACGTCGGCTCTGACGTGGGTTTCAGGGAGGTGGTGCGGGCGGTCGTGCGGGACCTGGGCCGCAGGGGCGGGGGCCCCGCGGCGGGTGGGGAAACGGTGTGACGGGACGTGTTGGGACCGGTCCGGGGCACGCACACGGTGCGTGCCCCGGCGCCGGCCGCCGCGGACCCCGCTCGGGTCCGCGGCGCCGGCCGGGAGCCGTCCCTCCCGGCCGGAGCTCAACGGGTCTGCCGCCCGGACGCGTCGACGACGCGGCCGGGGTGCGCGAGGGCCCTCTCGGCCGCGTGCGCGCACGGTCCGGCACGGCACGGCGTCCACCGTGCCGGTACGCGGACCGGTTCACCGCCCCGGCGTGCGGAGCGGGAGTCGGGGTGGGGAGGCGGGACGCCGATCGGGGCGGCGGACGGGACCCGGGGTTGTCGGCCCGCGTCCCGCGTCCCGCGGGAGGTTGTTCAGTCCCCCGCCGCGATCCGCGCCAGGCGCCGTGCCTGCGTCCTGGTCGAGCGGGCGACGGCGTCCTCGTCGACGTTCAGCAGTCTGCCGTTCTCGACGACCGGTTCGCCGCCCACGAGGGAGAGCGTGACCGGGGCCGCGGCACCGAGGACCAGGGCGGCCACCGGGTCGGCGATGGAGGCGTGGGCCAGGGTGTCCATCTTCCACAGCACCAGGTCGGCGAGCTTGCCGGGCTCCAGCGAGCCCGTGTCGGCCGCGCGGCCCAGGACCGTCGCACCGCCGTGGGTACCGAGGCGCAGCGCCCGGCGGGCGTTCAGGGCCTTCTCCCGGTGCGGGCCCAGGCGGTTCACGAGGAGGGCGTTGCGCAGCTCGGTATGGAGTTCGCCCGACTCGTTGGAGGCGGTGCCGTCGACGCCGAGGCCGACGGGGACGCCGGCCGCGAGCATGTCGGGGACGCGGGCGATCCCGGCGGCGAGGCGGGCGTTGGAGGACGGGCAGTGCGCGACGCCCGTGCGGGTCCTGGCGAAGGCGTCGATGTCGGAGTCGTTCATGTGGACGCAGTGCGCCATCCACACGTCCTCGCCGAGCCACCCGGTGGACTCGAAGTAGTCAGTGGGGCCCATGCCGAAGAGTTCGTGGCAGAACTTCTCCTCCTCGACGGTCTCCGAACCGTGGGTGTGCAGCCGCACCCCCTTGCGGCGGGCCAACTCCGCTCCCTGCCGCATGAGTTCGGTGCTCACCGAGAACGGCGAGCAGGGTGCGACCGCGATCTGGGTCATCGCGTCGGAGGACGGGTCGTGGTGCTCGTCGATGGTGGCCTCGGTGGCGGCGAGCGCGGCGTCGAGGCTCTCCACGGCGAAGTCGGGCGGCAGGCCGCCGTCCGACTCGCCCCGGTCCATGGAGCCGCGGGCGAGGGTGAGGCGGACGCCGGTCTCACGGGCGGCGCGGACGATCGCGCCGGACAGGTCGCCCGAACCCCTCGGGAAGACGTAGTGGTGGTCCGCGGCGAGGGTGACACCGCCGCGGGCCATCATCGCCAGCGAGCCCTGGGCCGCGGCGTGGACCATCTCCTCGTCGATGCGCGCCCAGGTCGGGTAGAGGGCGACGAGCCAGTCGAAGAGGTTGTGGTCGGTCGCCAGGCCGCGGGTGATCCACTGGTAGAAGTGGTGGTGCGTGTTGACCAGGCCGGGGGTGACGAGGTGGCCGGAGCCGTCGACGCGCCGCGTGACGTTCTCCAGTCCCTCGGGGGCCCGGCCAGGACCGACGGACTCGATGCGGTTGCCCGCGACGACGACGTGGCCGTCCGCGTACTCGGTGTCGTGCGCGTCCACGGTCGCGACGGCACAGTTCTCGATCACGGTGCGCCGGGGTGCTGCCATGGGGATCGTCCTTTTCGCTCTGCGGAGAGGGCACGGCAGGACCCAGGGGATTTGAGTGCCGCGGCCCGGGAGTGCGTCCCGGGCCGCGGGTGCCGAGAAGGGGCGTGAAAAGGGTTCGGCCGCAAAGGAGTTGGCCGGGGTCGTCGGATCAGAGGTTGGTCAGGTCCGCCGGGATGAGCGCCTCGCACCCGTCCCGCAGGACGGTGGCCTCGATCAGGCCGTAGGGGCGGTCGGCGGCGATGTAGACCTCGTTGTCGTTCTTCAGGCCGAACGGTTCGAGGTCGACGAGGAAGTGGTGCTTGTTCGGGAGCGAGAAGCGCACCTCGTCGATCTCCGCCCGGTTCTCGACGATGCGGGCGCCCATCTGGTACAGCGTCTGCTGCAACGAGAGGGAGTACGTCTCGGCGAACGCCTGGAGCATGTGCCGCCGCGTGTGCGCGTAGGACTCCTCCCAGTCGGGCGAATCCTGTGCGTCGTCGGTCCAGTTGAACCGCCAGCGCGCGGAGACCTGGGTGGCGAGTATGCGGTCGTACGCCTCGGGGAGCGTCGTGTACTTGTCCTTGACGTAGCCCCAGAACTCGGAGTCCGTCGTGTTCATCACGACGAGGTCCTTGAGGCCGGAGACGACCTCCCAGGACGTGCCGTCGTAGGTGATCTGAGTGAGCCGCGTCTCCTGGCCCTTCCGGACGAAGGAGTGGCCGGTGCCGTCGACGCCGTTGCCGGCGGCCGGCCCCGAGCCGGCTTCCGGGGCGGCGATCCGCTCCCAGCCGTACTCCTCGATGCGGATGCGTGCCCGGTGGATGGGGTCCTGGCTCGTCACGAAGTGGCGGGCGAGGTGGATGCCGAACTGCTCGGCGGAATCTATGCCTTGCTCCTTGGCGAAGGCGAAGACCGTGTTCTTGGTGGTGTCGGTCGGCAGGACATTGGCGTTCGAGCCGGAGTAGTGGACGTCGTCCATGTCGCCGGAGAGCGCCACCGAGACGTTGAGGTCCTTGACGTGGTGGGTCGAGCCGTCCCGCGTGATCCTGACGACCCGGTTCTCGGCCTTGCCGTACTGGTTCTGGCCCAGCAGCACGGGGCGCCCGGCGGGAGACCCCGCTGCCGGGGCGGCTGCCTGCGCGGCGCCCCGCGGGGCTGTCTGATCAGTGGTCATGGTCTGCTAGCTCCCTCGGTAAACGGAGTAGCCGAACGGGTTGAGCAGCAGCGGTACGTGGTAGTGCTCGCCGGGCTGGACGGCGAAGGTGATCACCACCTCGGGAAAGAACACACCGCTGTCCCGATGCGCGGGGGCGTCCTGCTGCGTCTCGGCTTGCTTCTTCTCGAAGTACGCCTCGACCGCGAAGTCGAGCCGTACGTGGGTGGTTCCCTCCGGCGGTGCCGGCAGGTCCTTGCACCGCCCGTCCGCGTCGGTCTCCGAACCGCCGAGGTCCTGCCAGGCGGCGTCGCCCCCGGTGCGGGCGGCGAGCCGGACGGCGACCGCGGCCGCGGGGCGTCCCACGCTCGTGTCCAGGATGTGCGTGGACACCGAACTGCCCTGCCGGACGGTGGTGCTGGCGTTCATGGTGCGGGTTCCTCCTCGACGAGCCGGGCCAGTCGGATGCGGTTGATCATGCCCAGCTCGCCGCGGACGATCTCCCATTCCCGTTCCGGCGCGTTGCCGAGCCGCTCCTTGAGCGCGTCGCGCATCTGCTCCCCGGTCCGTCCCGTGGCGCAGATCAGGAAGACGTGACCGAACAACTCCTGGTATTCCAGGTTCAGTTCGAGCATCTCCGTCTTCAGCTCGGCGGACGCGCCGGCCATGCCCCGCTGTTCGCGGGCGGAGGCCGGGTCGCCGGGCTTCGGGCGGCCGATCGGGGGGTGCCCGGCGACCGCCTCGCGCAGGTCCGCGACGGCGAGTTCCGCCGTCGCGGCGTCACTCGCCGCGTACAGGTCCTCGGCGGTGGCGTAGGGACGCCCGGCGAGCAGCCGCCGCGCCCACTCCGCCGAGGCGCACGCCTCGTGGAGCGCGGCGAGGACCGTCCGCTTCTCGCCGGTGTTGAGCCGGACGAGTCCCGGGGGCGTGGAAGTCGACGTCACGGGAACCTCCGTGGCCTTGTGCTGAACGGGCTGCGGACAGCTAACGCCCCCGCCCGACAAGGCGTCAACACTTTGTTGAAAATTCCGGGTAACAAACGCTCGTGCCGAACTCGTGCCGCAGACGACGCGCCGGACCGTCGGGCGACGCCGCCGTCCGGCCCTCCCGGACGGCGGCACCCGCGGGCCCCGCGGCGTGCGCGGGACCCGCGCGGGTCAGGTCTTCTCGCGGTTGAGGTAGTTGTACACGGTGAAGCGGCTGACACCGAGCGCCCCCGCCACGGTCTCGACGCCGTGCCGCACCGAGAAGGCGCCGCGCGCCTCCAGCGTCCGTACGACCTCCTGCTTCGCGCGGCGGTCCAGGTCGGCGAGCGGCTTGCCGCGCTTGCGTTCCATCGCCGCGAGGATGTGGTCCAGCGAGTCGGCGAGCTGCGGCAGCCGTACGGCGACGACGTCCTCGCCCTCCCAGGACAGCACCACGTCGTCGGCGCCGGCCTCGTCCGGCGGGACGAGTTCCCCGCCCATCGCGTCCACGAGCGGCTTGACCGCAGCGACGAACGCGTCGTCCGCGGCGCCGGTCATCTGCCGCTCTCTTCCACGACGTTGACCTGGAGGGAGACGCGGGTGGCGCCGGCCTCCAGCGTCCTGCGCAGCAGGGCGTCGACCGCGGTGAGCACCGCGTCGGTGCCTCCCTCGACCGTGTTGCCGAACGGACCCACGTCCACCGCGTCGAGGTCCGCGGCCTCGACGACCTCGCGGGCGACCAGCGCGTGCGCGGGTGCCTCGTCGAGGTCGAAGGGTTCGGTGGTGAACTCCACTCTCAGTCGCACTGTGCCCCCATGGCATCAACACCGCTGCCCCGCGGCCCGTTCCGACGGCACACGGACGCGGGTCCCGGACGGCGACGGACGTCCGGCGTCGTCGCGGTGCCGGAGGGTGCCCGGCGGCCGCGAGACGACCTTAACGGACCCGGGGCGGGTGATCGGCGGCGATGCGCGCCGGGCTGCCGCCGAGGCCGGACGGACGGGCAGCCGGGCGGACGAGACGGGCGAACGGGCTGGCGGGTGGGCGTGACGGGCCGGCGGGCTGGCGGGCCGGCGGGCGTTGGCGGTCAGTTCACCGGTCCGCCGCTCTCGGCACGACCCGCCGCCTCGCCCGCCCCACCGCCCGGCACGGGCTCCCCCGCGTCGGTGGGGGTACGGTCCGCCGCGTCGTTGCCCGGTGCGCCGCCCGGCGTCGGGCCGACCGCGACCGGGGGCGTTCCGCCGACGACGGTGACCGGGTCGCCGGAGCCCGTCACGACGAGGTCGCCGCCCCCCGCGGCCACGGGTGTGCCCGCCGCCAGCACGGCCACCGGCCGCGCGACGCCGCCGTCCCGCTCGGATCCGGCGGCGCGGCCCCTGCTCCTGCTCCGCCGCAGGAACGGCGCCTCGACCAGCACGTACGACAGGAGGGCGAGGGCGACGGTGAGCACGACGGTCGCCGACAGCCGGTCCTTCTGCTGGACACCGAGCGAGGCGAGGAGGCGCACGACGGGATAGTGCCACAGGTACATCCCGTAGCTGAGGTTGCGCCCCGTCCAGGCCAGCGGCGCGAGTCCCAGGACCCGTGACAGCCGGGAGCGGGGCCGCAGTTCGAGCCCCGTGATGAGAGTGGCCGACACGAGGGCGACGCCGAGGAATCCCGCGACGTACCAGAGGGTCGTCCAGGCCCCCAGTTCCCCGGTGACCGGCACCTGCCAGGCGACCAGCGCCAGCAGACCGAGCGCCGGCCACGTCAGCCGGCCGGACCAGGTCCGCAGCCGGGCGAGACGGGGGTCGTCGGCCCGCAGCCGGGCGAGGACGACGGCGACGAGGGCGCCCACGAGCAACTGGTCGGCCCGGGTGTCGGAGCCGTTGTAGATGCGGTGCGCCGCGTCGGGCGCCCACAGCACCCAGCGCCACAGCGTGGGCAGCAGGCAGAGGCCCGCCGCGCACCACAGGACCGTCCGGGCCCGCAGCCGCCGCAGCAACAGCAGCAGGACGAGCGGCCAGAGCAGGTAGAACTGCTCCTCCACGCCCAGCGACCAGGTGTGCGCGAGGGACGTGGTCAGGTCCGAGTACGTGCCGGAGTCACCGGCCCGCACGATGTTCAGCACGAACACGGCCGACAGCCCGGCCGCCTCCCACGCGCGGTGGAAGCCCCACAGGGACGTGGTGAGCGACACGACCGCGGACACCGCGCAGACGACGAGGAGCGCGGGCACCAGCCGCAGCCAGCGTCGCCGGTAGAAGCCGAACAGGTCGAGGCCGCCCGTGCGGGTGTACTCCGCGAGCAGCAGCCGGGTGATGACGAAGCCGCTGAGGGTGAAGAAGATGTCCACCGCGACGGCGCCGCCGGGCATCACGTCCGCGTCGACGTGGTAGACGAGCACGAGCGCGACGGCCAGGGTCCGCAGGCCGTCCAGTGCGTCGACCCGGCCCCGGTGGGCGAGGGCGGACGGGAATCCGCGTCCTCCGCCCGGCCCGGGTCCCGCCGTTCGCCCGCCTGTTCCCGTCCGTGCTGCCGGCGTCTTCGCCGTCCGCGCCTGTGCCGCGCTCGGTGCCCTGCTCGTGGAGGAGATCTCTCTTCACCTGCCGATTGACGTACGGACAAATCGATGCATAGAGCAACAAGCACGGTACAAGCCGATTCTGAGCACGGCCTGAGACCCGGCCGGGGTCCACCCGTTCCGTCCCGCTGCCCCGGACGTCACGATCCACGCCCCGACCTCGGGCCGTTTTGCGTGTCACCCCCTTGACAACCTCGCCGCCCGCTCGGCACTCTTCCGGTGAGCAGAACTTCACTTCCACAATACGGAATTCAAGTACGGGAGGGGGCGCGGCCCTCATGGGATTCGCGGACCAGCGCTTCAACGTCAACCTGTCGATCCTCTTCACCGAGCTCCCGCTCCTGGAGCGCCCGGCGGCCGCCGCCTCGGCGGGCTTCACCGCGGTCGAACTGTGGTGGCCGTGGGTCGACGACCCGGCCCCGGCTGCCGCGGAGCTGAACGCGCTGCGGCACGCGATCGAGGCGGCCGGGGTACGGCTCACCGGCCTGAACCTCTACGCCGGCCGGCTGCCCGGTCCCGACCGGGGCGCGCTGTCCGTGCCCGGTGAGGAGTCGGAGCGGTTCCGTGCCAACGTCGAGGTGGCCGCCGGTTTCGCCGAGTCGCTCGGCTGCCGTGCGCTCAACGCCCTGTACGGCAACCGGGTGGACGGCGCGGACCCTGCCGAGCAGGACGCGCTGGCCCTGGAGAACCTGACGCTCGCAGCCCGCGCCGCCGACCGGATCGGCGCGGTCCTGCTGGTCGAGGCGCTCAACGCACCCGAGTCGCCGCGCTACCCGCTGGTGTCCGCCCCGGCCGCCGTCGAGGTCGTCGACCGCGTCAACGAGGCGACCGGACTGGGCAACACCCGCTTCCTGATGGACCTTTACCACCTGGCCATGAACGGCGAGGACCTCCCCGCGGTGATCGACCGGTACGCCGACCGCACGGGCCACGTGCAGATCGCCGACAGCCCCGGCCGGGGCGCGCCCGGCACCGGCACGCTGCCCCTGGAGGACCTCCTCGACCGGCTTCGCAAGGCGGGTTACGACGGCTGGGTCGGCCTGGAGTACAAGCCGGGCGACCGTCCCAGCGCCGAGTCGTTCGCCTGGCTGCCGCCCGGGGCCCGCGCGGCCGGCTGAGAGCAGCGGCCCGTTCCGGCTCCCCCGCACGACTCCGCGTCCCGACGCGCCTCGACGCGTCCACGCGCCCGCAGACCTGTCAGATCAGAGAGGTAACCCGCCATGAGCACCACGAGCACGCCCTCTTCCGCCGACACGTCCGACGCCCGCCCCTCCGGGTCCGCCGCCCTGCCGCGCGTCGCCTGGATCGGTCTCGGCATCATGGGCTCCCCCATGTCGGAGAACCTGGTGAAGGCGGGCTACGACGTCACCGGACACACCCTGGAACAGGGCAAGTTGGACCGGCTCGCCGCGGCGGGCGGCACCCCGGCCGGCTCGATCGCCGAGGCGGTGCGCGACGCCGACGTGGTGATCACGATGGTGCCGGCGTCGCCCCAGGTGGAGGCGGTGGCCTACGGGCCCGACGGCATCCTGGAGAACGCCCGCCCCGGCACCCTGCTGATCGACATGTCCTCCATCACCCCGCAGACCTCCGTCGACCTGGCACGCAACGCCCGGGACAGGGGCATACGCGTGCTCGACGCCCCGGTGTCGGGCGGGGAGGCCGGGGCCGTCGAGGCGGTGCTGTCCATCATGGTCGGCGGCGAGCAGGCCGACTTCGACGCCGCCCGGCCCCTGTTCGACGCCCTCGGGAAGACGGTGGTGCTGTGCGGGCCGCACGGCTCGGGCCAGACGGTGAAGGCGGCCAACCAGCTCGTCGTCGCCGTCAACATCGAGGCGTGCGCGGAGGCGGTCGTCTTCCTGGAGAAGTCCGGCGTCGACCTCAGGGCCGCCCTCGACGTCCTCGGCGGCGGTCTCGCCGGTTCCACCGTCCTGGCCCGGAAGAAGGACAACTTCCTTGCCCGGGAGTTCACTCCGGGCTTCCGCATCGACCTGCACCACAAGGACATGGGCATCGTCACGGACGCCGCCCGCGCCGTCGGTGCCGTGCTCCCCGTCGGCGCGGTCGTCGCCCAGCTCATCGCGGGGCTGCGCGCCCAGGGCGACGGCGGGCTCGACCACTCGGCCCTCCTGCGGTCCGTGGAGCGGCTGTCCGGCACCGAGGTCTGACCGGCCTCCCCCAAGCCCCGGACCGCGGCGGCGCCGACATCTGTCCTGTCGCGCCCAAGGCGCCGCCGCGGTCCGGCACCACCCTCGCGCGCCCGCGCGAGACCCGAACCAACCGACCGCACGCGCCTGCTGACGACACGTCAGTCGCGCGCGTGCAGTCCGTGACCCCCGGGCGCACCGGCTGAGGGAGCGCCCCGGTGGTCACGGACAGGGCGAGGACCGCGGCGGCCCACGAGCCAGTGCGGTGGTGAAGGACCCGGAGCCCCTTCTCGACCTGAGGGAAGGCCCCCGGAGTCCGTCGTGGCCGCCGCGGTCCCGGCCCGGCGCCTCTCGGGCGCCCGCGCCGCAATGCCCGTCGAGGACTTCCGCAGCCGCCGTACGTCAACGGACGTACGGCGGCTGCGTGTTGCTCAAATCAACCTCTGAACCGGCCGCGCGACGCTTCGGACCCCCGGCACGCCGGGCACAACACCCGCATGCGGGGCCCGCCGGCACGGGGGCGGCGGGCCCCGCCCTTGTTCCGACAGGGGGACGCCGTGGGCGAGACGGGCGAGACGGACGGGGACGGGCGGGCGGACGCGGAGGGCCGGGCACGGGCGGCCGGCGGCGCGGACCCGGACCGCGCGACCGCGCCCGGGATCGCCCCGCACGAGGTCGCCCACCTGCGCGGCGGACCGCGGGCCGCGGTCGTCGTGGCACTGGTCGCCCTGCATCTGCGGGGCGCCGTGAAGGCGGGCCGCGGAGGGACCCTGCGGACCTCGGCCGCGTCGGCGAGCCACGGCGAACACTCGGTGCCGCTGGAGAAGGCCGTCCACGCGGCGCTCTACCGGCCCGCCGGAATGGCGGAGTTGATGGACCGGCCGGGTGTCCGGCGCGCCGTCGCGGAACTGCGTGCCGAGCTGGCCGGGGCGGGGCTGCTGCGGTCCCTGCCGCCCCGCCGCACCCGGGCCGCGCGACGCGCCCTGCGGTCCCTGCGCCGCGCCCACCCGGTGCCCACCGGCGAGGAGCGGTACCAACTGCCCGTGGACGACGTCCTCATGGCGGTGGCCCTGCACGGCAGACGGGCACTGACCGCGCTCGTGCCGCGCTTCACGGACGAGGGAGGTCTCACCGGCCGGGGCGGCCGGTCCGAACGCGACGTGCGGGGCGGCTCGTCGGGCAGCGGCGGCTTCACCGGGTGCGGCGCCTCCTACTGAGGGGCCCCACGCGAAAACGGGCGGTGGGACGGCGGGAGACGTCGCCTCTCCGGCGACAGCTCCACACCGCCCACCGCCCGTCCGGGGCAGCAGCTCAGGTCGCGTCGGGATCGCGGCTCACGCGGGTCCGGACGCGCGCCCCTTCGCCCCTCACCCCTTCAACGTACGTATCGCCGTGGGCGCGTGGGCCGGCTCGGTGGCGAGTTCCTCGAACTCCACGACCGCGCCGATGTCGTTGGTGGTCGACATGGCGATGTTGGTGACCCGTTCCAGGATCGCCTCCACGACGACCGGCACCCTGTGTTCGGCGGCGAGCTTCTTCGCCTGCTCGAAGGCGGCGCCCAGTTCGCCCGGGTCGGTCACCCGGATCGCCCTGCACCCCAGCCCCTCGGCGACCTTGACGTGGTCGACGCCGTAGACGCCCAGTTCGGGCGAGTTGATGTTCTCGAACTCCAGGTTCACCTGGAAGTCGATGTCGAACGCCCGCTGGGCCTGGCGGATGAGGCCGAGGTAGGAGTTGTTCACCAGGACGTGCACGTACGGGATGCGGTGCTGCGCGCCGACCGCGAGTTCCTCGATCATGAACTGGAAGTCGTAGTCCCCGGAGAGGGCGACGACGGTCCCGTCGGGGTCGGCCGTGGCGACACCGAGCGCCGCCGGGATCGTCCAGCCGAGGGGGCCCGCCTGGCCGCAGTTGATCCAGTGCCGGGGCCGGAAGACGTGCAGCATCTGGGCGCCGGCGATCTGCGAGAGGCCGATGGTGGAGACGTACCGGGCCTCCGGGCCGAACGCCTTGTTCATCTCCTCGTAGACGCGCTGGGGCTTGATCGGCACGTCGTCGAAGTGCGTACGGCGCTGGAGCGCGGCCCGCTTCTCCTGCGCGGCGGCGGCCCATCGCGCCCGGTCGGGCAGCCGTCCCGCCTCCTTCAACTCCCTTGCCACCTCGACGAAGAGGGCCAGCGCCGCCTTCGCGTCGGAGGCGATGCCGTAGTCGGGGGCGAAGATGCGGCCGATCTGGGTGGGCTCCACGTCCACGTGCACGAAGGTGCGGCCCGCCGTGTAGACGTCGAGGCGCCCGGTGTGCCGGTTGGCCCAGCGGTTGCCGATGCCGAGGACGAAGTCGGACTCCAGGAAGGTGGCGTTGCCGTAGCGGTGCGAGGTCTGGAGGCCGACCATGCCGGCGTTCAGTTCGTGGTCGTCGGGCAGGGCACCCCAGCCCATGAGGGTGGGCACCACCGGCGTGCCGGTCAACTCGGCGAACTCCACGAGGAGTTCGCAGGCATCGGCGCCGATGACCCCGCCGCCGGCGACGATCAGCGGGCGCTCGGACGCGTTGAGCATCCCGAGCGCCTTCTCGACCTGGGCGCGGGTGGCGACCGGGCGGTGGACCGGCAGCGGTGCGTAGGTGTCGGGGTCGAACTCGATCTCGGTCTGCTGCACGTCCACGGGCAGGTCGATCAGGACGGGTCCCGGCCGCCCCGAGCGCATCAGGTGGAACGCCTGCTGGAAGACGCCGGGCACCTGCCCCGCCTCCAGGACGGTGACCGCCATCTTCGTCACCGGTCCGGCGATCGCGGCGATGTCGACGGCCTGGAAGTCCTCCTTGTGGATCACGGCGGTCGGGGCCTGGCCCGTGATGCAGAGGATCGGCACGGAGTCGCCCGTCGCGGAGTAGAGACCCGTGATCATGTCGGTGCCGGCGGGGCCCGAAGTACCCACGCAGACACCGATGTTGCCGGGTGCGGCGCGGGTGTAGCCCTCCGCCATGTGCGCCGCGCCCTCGACGTGGCGCGCGAGGGTGTGGGCGATGGCGCCGGAGGCCCTGAGCGCGGCGTAGAACGGGTTGATCGCGGCGCCCGGCACACCGAACACGTCGGCGACGCCCTCGCGCCTGAGGATCTCGACTGCCGCGCGGGCAGCGGTCATACGAGCCATGGAGTACTCCTGCTTCGGCTGTCGGCCCCGCACTCCCGTCGCGCCCCGCGGCGAGTGCGGTCACCATGTCGTTCGCGTCTGCGACTTCCGTATTACGGAACCTTTCTTCTGCTATCTGGAAGCAATGTAGGGGCAGCCGCATGGAGCGTCAAGGGAGGGACGCCCTGCGGCGCCGGGGACGAAGACCGTCAACGGCCGGACAGACGTGGCCGGTCGGAGGACGATGGGGACCGTCGGCCCGAAGACGACGCCTTGGAGTGGGCCATGCCCGAGAGCGTGCCGGTGCGCTGCCCGGACTGCCGGCGCACGCACCGCTACACCGCCCCCTCCTACCCGTGCGCGTGCGGCTCCCCCGTGGCGCCCGCGCTGCACCGCGACCTCCCGGCGACTCCCGTCACCCGGCCCGCCTGGGAGGAGCAGTGGATCGTCGTGCGCTGCGGCGCCTGCGGGCGCGGGCACCAGTGGCCGCGCCCCGAACTGGGCTGCCCCTGCGGCACGGTGCTCCGGGTGGCCCTGGTCCCGGCACCGGAGAAGGGCGGCACCGGGGCGGCGGACGACCGCCCGGCCGAGCCCCGCCCCGCCGGAGGCGGTGCCGCCGGCGACCGCCCGCCCGAGGACGCCGGGGCCCGGCCCGCCGAGTACCTCGCCGCACGGCTGCCCGCCGTCGCGCCCGTACGACCCGCCTTCCGGTCCGTCCCGGTGCGCACGGCACGCGACATGATCACCGCGACCGCGCTCTACCTGCGCTGGCTCGGCCTCCGCGACGTCCGCCGCGCCGAGGAGCGGCCCGCCCCGGGCGTCGCCCTCACCGCCGGTGACCTGCTGGCGCAGGTGGACCCGTCGATCGGCCCGGCCCCGCTGCGGGACGTGGAGTGCGTCTGGCTCACGGCGCTGGCCCGCTCGGCGCGGTGCGCGTACTTCTCCCTGGCCGGGTACACCGACGACGCCCGCTCACGCGCCGACAGCCTCGGCGTCCCGCTCTACGTGCTCGACCCGGCGGGCGCTCCGCAGCCCGTGAACGGGGCGGCGGAGGAACTGCACACGACGCAGGCGTGACGGGAGGGGACGGGGCCCGGCGCTCCGCTCCGCGCGCGACACGAGCCCACGCGACGCGCGACACCACGAACTCCCCTGCTTATCAAGGGACTCGGGCGTCCGGACGGCCGAACTCCCCTCCCCTCAGTCCCCGTACGTCTCCCTCAGCTCGATCTTGCGCACCTTGCCCGACACGGTCATCGGGAACGCGTCGAGGAGCGCGAGCCGCGTCGGGATCTTGTAGTGGGCCAACTGCCCGTCGCAGAAGGCCCGGACCTCCTCCAGCGTCGGCGGGTCGGCCGGGTCGCGCGCGATCACGCAGGCCAGCACCTCCTCGCCGTACCGCTCGTGCGGGACGCCGACCACCTGAACGTCGGCGACTTTGGAGTGCCCGTAGAGGAACTCCTCGATCTCGCGCGGGTAGATGTTCTCGCCACCCCGGATGATCATGTCCTTGATGCGGCCGACGATCTCCACGTAGCCGTCCTCGCGCATCATCGCCAGGTCGCCGGTGTGCATCCAGCGGCCCGCGTCCACGGACTCGGCGGTCTTCCCGGGCTCGTCCCAGTAGCCGAGCATGACGCTGTAGCCGCGGGTGCGCAGTTCGCCCGACTCGCCGCGCGGCAGGGTCGTGCCGTCGACGGGGTCGACGACCTTCACCTCGATGTGCGGCAGGACGCGGCCGACGGTCCCGGTGCGGTGCTCCAGGTCGTCGTCCCGGCGGGTCTGGAGGGACACCGGGGACGTCTCGGTCATGCCGTAGCAGATGGAGACCTCGGCCATGTGCATCTCGCCGACCACCCGCTTCATCACCTCGACCGGGCACGGCGATCCGGCCATGATCCCGGTGCGCAGGGAATCGAGGTCGTAGGCCGCGAAGTCGGGCAGGTCGAGCTCCGCGATGAACATCGTCGGGACGCCGTACAGCGAGGTGCAGCGCTCCTGCTGGACCGCCGCGAGCGTCGCCGCCGGGTCGAAGGAGGGCGCCGGGATCACGATGCAGGCACCGTGCGACGTGGCGCCCAGATTGCCCATCACCATGCCGAAGCAGTGATAGAACGGCACCGGCAGACAGACCCGGTCGTGCTCGGTGTAGCCGACCGTACGGCCCACCCAGAAGCCGTTGTTGAGGATGTTGTGGTGCGAGAGCGTGGCGCCCTTGGGGAAGCCGGTCGTGCCCGACGTGTACTGGATGTTGATCGGGTCGTCGCAGCTCAACTGACGTGCCAGGGACGCCGGTCGGTCCGCCGGCACCGACGCGCCCGCCGCCGTGAGGGCGTCCCACGAGGGGTCGCCGATGTAGACGGTCTCGCGCAGTCGCGGGCACTTGGCGCGGACCTGGTCCACCAGGGCCCGGTAGTCGCTCCCCCTGTGCGCGGGGGTGGCGACCAGCAGGGAGATGCCGGCCTGCCGCAGGACGAACTCCAACTCGTGCGCCCGGTATGCCGGGTTGATGTTCACCATGACGACACCGATGCGGGCGGTCGCGTACTGCACCAGTACCCACTCGGGGCAGTTGACCGCCCAGATGCCCACCCGGTCGCCCTTGCCGAGCCCCTTGGCGAGCAGGCCGCGCGCCACCTCGTCGACGGCGGTGCCGAACTCGGCGTACGTCCACCGCCGTCCGGACGGCACGTCCACGAGTGCCTCGCGCTCGGGGAAGGCGGCGATCACCCGGTCGAGGTTGGCGCCGATGGTGTCGCCGAGCAGCGGCGTGGTGCTGGTCCCGTGGGCGTACGAGAGGGCAACGGGTGTGCCCGGCCCGTCCGTTGTTCCGTTGCCGTTCTCCGTCACCGGAAGTCCTCCTCGCGGTACTCCCGGGCGGAGCCCCGGGCGGTCGCCTCGCGCAGTTCGATGCGGCGGATCTTGCCGGAGACCGTCTTGGGAAGTTCGCCGAACTCCAGCCGGCGCAGCCGCTTGTAGGGCGCGAGGACCTCGCGGGAGTGCTCGAACAGCACCTTCGCGGTGTCGGGTCCGGGCTCCCAGCCCTCGGCCAGGACGATGTACGCCTTCGGCACGGCCAGGCGCAGTTGGTCCGGCGCGGGCACCACCGCGGCCTCGGCGACGGCCTCGTGCTCCAGCAGCGCGCTCTCCAGCTCGAACGGACTGATCTTGTAGTCGGACGCCTTGAAGACGTCGTCGCTCCGGCCCACGTACGTGATGTAGCCGTCCGCGTCGCGCGAGCCGATGTCGCCGGTCCGGTAGTAGCCCCCGGCCATCACCTGCGCCGTGCGGTCGGCGTCGCCGTGGTAGCCGGTCATCAGGCCGACCGGGCGGGTGGACAGGTCGAGCGCGATCTCGCCCTCGTCGGCGCCGGGGGCGCCGGAGACCGGGTCGAGGAGTTCGACGCGGTAGCCCGGGGTGGGGCGGCCCATCGAGCCCGTCTTCAGGCGCTGGCCCGGGGAGTTGGCGACCTGCACGGCGGTCTCGGTCTGCCCGAAGCCGTCCCGCACGGTGAGGCCCCAGCCCCGCCGGACCTGCTCGATGACCTCGGGGTTCAGCGGTTCGCCCGCCGCCAGCGCCTCGCGGGGCGGGGTGCGCAGCGCGGTCAGGTCGGCCTGGATGAGCATCCGCCACACGGTCGGCGGCGCGCAGAACGTGCTCACCCCCGCGCGGTCCATCTCGGCCATCAGGCGGGCCGGGTCGAAGCGCGTGTAGTTGTGGATGAAGACGGTCGCCTCGGCGTTCCAGGGGGCGAACAGGTTCGACCAGGCGTGCTTGGCCCATCCGGGTGACGAGATGTTCAGGTGGACGTCGCCGGGGCGCAGGCCGATCCAGTACATCGTCGCGAGGTGCCCGACCGGATACGAGATGTGGGTGTGCTCGACCAGCTTGGGCCGGGCGGTCGTGCCGGACGTGAAGTAGAGCATCAGCGGGTCGTCGGCGAGGGTCGGCCCGTCGGGCGTGAAGCCCGCCGGAGCGGCGTACGCGTCCTCGTAGCGCTGCCAGCCGGGGACGTGGCCGCCGACGGCGGTACGCGTGTAGGTGCCGGGCACCCCGGTGAACTTCGCGGCGTCACCGGCCCGTGCGATCACGTGCCGCACCCGGCCGCGCTCGACGCGGTCCCGCAGGTCGGCGGTGCCGAGCAGCGGAGTGGCGGGGATGACCACGGCCCGCAGCTTCATGGCCGCCAGCGCCGTCTCCCACAGCTCGACCTGGTTGCCGAGCATCACGAGGACGCGGTCCTCGGGGCCGACGCCGCGCTCGCGCAGCCAGTTCGCGGCCCGGTCGGAGCGTTCGGACATCTGGGCGAACGACACCCGGGTCTCGGTGCCGTCCTCCTCGACGATGTGCAGGGCGGTGCGGTCGTTGTCCCGCGCGATCTCGTCGAACCAGTCCAGCGCCCAGTTGAAGTGCGTGGGGCGGGGCCACTCGAAGCCCGCGTAGGCGGTGGCGTAGTCCTCGCGGTGCTCCAGCAGGAAGTCCCGTGCCCTGCGGAAGAGATCCGTCGCCGTCGTCATCTGTCCTCCTCGGTGCCGGACCATTGCCGCGGCTCCCGCCCATCGTGTAATCCGTGACGCGGGTCTCACTACCCCCGAACGGGGGTGAGCTCCTGGGAAATGCCGCGAGGAAGGGGCGAACGGGTGGCAGCAGACGGAGCCGGAACGGTCGAGATCCGGGGTGCGCTGGCGGCGCTGCGCCGCGCCACGGGGCTGCCGGTCGCCTTCGGCGGGCTGGTGGAGTCGGGACGCGGGCAGGTGCGGATCAGCGAGCTGAGCGGCACCTCGACCCGCGCGCTGAGCGCGCTCGCGGTGTCCTCGGGCACCGGGCTCGGCGGCCGGGCGATAGTGCTCGCGCGGCCCTGCGCGGTGACCGACTACTCGGCCTCGCGCCGCATCAGCCACGAGTACGACGCGGCCGTGACCGCCGAGGGGCTGCGTTCCGTCCTGGCGGTGCCGGTCGTGGTGCACCGCAGGGTGCACGGCGTGCTCTACGCCGCGCTGCGCACCGCGCAGCCGCTCGGCGACCGTACGCTCGGCGCGGCGGTGGAGGCGGCACGGGAGGTGTCGCGCTCCCTGGCCGCGCGGGACGAGGCCCGCGGCCTGCTCGCCGCGACCCGCACGCAACCGCCGCGCGACAGCGCGCCGTCGGCGGAGGACGGCGGCGCCCGGGAACGGGTCAGGGAGGCGCACGCGGCGCTGCGTGCGCTCGCCCCGCGCATCGAGGACCCGGAGCTGCGGCACGAACTCCTGGAGGTCTGCCGCAGGTTGACGGCGCCGGGCACGGAGTCCCCGCTCGCGGGGCCGAGTTGCCTGGCGCCCCGCGAGGTGGACGTCCTGGCGTGCGTGGCGGCCGGCGCGACCAACGCGGCGACGGCGGAACGGCTGGGCCTCGGCGCGGAGACGGTGAAGGGCTACCTGCGGTCGGCGATGCGCCGGCTGGGCGCCCACACCCGCGGCGAGGCGGTGGCGGCCGCCCGCAGGGCGGGGCTGCTGCCGTGAGGCAAAGGGCACGGAAAGAGCTCGAAAAGCGGCACCCGCACGCCTGCCCTCTCGCGAACGGGACGGCCACGTAAGACACTTGGCGCAGAACGCTCCGCCCGGCAGTACTCCCCGTCCCCCCGCACCCCCGCCCCCGGACGCCCCAGGACCGCTCACGCCCCCGCGACGGTCCCCCGAACCCGCCGCCCGCCACACCGTCGCCCCCGGTCACGTGCCCCTCCACGCCGGGCGCCCCTGTTATTTCCCTCACCACCCATCACCACCCGGTCCGTCCCGAATTCAAGGCCCCGTTCCCTAGAATTTGGCCCGGACACGACATAGGAGGGGGTGCGGTGACCGTGCGACAGGACTTCACGGAGCCTGCCAGACGCCGCCCCGACCCGGTTATCGGCCGGGAGGCACCGCTCGCCGGCGCCCGGGACCAACTCACCCGTGGCGGGAGCGTGTTGCTGCACGGACCCGCCGGAATCGGCAAGTCGACAGTGCTGCGCGCGCTGGCCGCCGAGTTCACGACGCCGACGGCGACCGTGCTGCGCTGTTCGGCCACCGAGTCGGAGTCCCACCTCCCCTTCCTCGCCCTCGCCGACCTCCTCGGCCTGGTCCTCGACGACGTCGCGGCCAAGCTGCCCGACGCCCAGCGCACCGCGCTGGAGTCCGCGCTCACCGGCGGACGCGGCGAGAACAGCCTGGGACGCGACGGCCTCGCCCTGCGGCTGGCGGTGCTGTCGGTACTGCGGGCACTCGCGGCCGACGGGCCCGTCCTCGTCGTGGCCGACGACCTCCAGTGGCTGGATCCGGCGAGCGCGGAACTCCTCGGCTTCGCCGCCCGCCGCCTGGGCGACACCCCCGTACGACTGCTGTGCGCGGTACGCACCGAGGGCACCGAGGGCCAGGAGTACGACCGTTACCTGAACGCGTCGCCGCCCGACACGCTCGCCGTGCGGCTCGGCCCGCTCACCCGCGACCAGGTCGCCGACCTGCTGCTCCAGCGCGGGTACACGGGGCTGCCCCGCTCCACGGTCCGGGACATCCACACCACCAGCGCCGGCAACCCGCTGTTCGCGCTCGAACTGGGCCGGGCGCTCGCCGAGAGCGCCACTCCCCCGCGGCCCGGCGAACCGCTGCCCGTGCCGACCTCGCTGCGCGCCCTGGTGCTGAACCGCCTCGACCTGCTGCCCGCCGAGGCCCGGCGCACGCTCCTGGTGGCCAGTGCCGGGGCACGGCCGACCCTGGCGCTGCTGCACGCGGCCGGACGCGACGACGCCGAGGCCGAGACGGGCCGGGCGGCGGCGCTCGGCCTGCTGGCCACCGAACCGGAGGGACCGGCCGTACGGTTCGCGCACCCGCTCATCTCGGCGGCCCTGTACGCGGAGGCACCCGCGCCCGAACGGCGGGCGGCGCACGCCGCGTTGTCCACGGCGGCCGGCGATCCGATCGAACGCGCCCGGCACCTGGCGCTCTCGGCCACCGGGACCGACCCCGACGTCGCCGCGCGCCTCTCGGAGGCCGCGGCGCTCGCACGGGACCGCGGGGCCCCGTCGGTGGCCGCGTCCCTCGGTCTGCTCGCCGCCCGCCACACCCCGCCCGACAGCACTCCCGGACCCGACAACAGGCGGCTGCGGGCGGCCGAGGACGCCATCACCGCGGGCGAGTTGGACCTCGCGCGGGACGTGGCGCGCGACGTGCTGACCCGGGCGACGGTGCCCGCCGACCGGGTCCGCGCCTGGACCGTGGTGATCGACACCGCCGGGCAGGCCATCACCGAGGTCGACGCGGCCTTCCCGCAGGCGCTGGCCGACGCGGGCGACGATCCGGGCCTGTTGGCACAGGTCCACTACCAACTCGCCTGGCGCGCGCTCATCGTGGCGGGCGACGTGGCCAAGGCCCGTGCGGAGGGCGCCCATTCGGCGGAACTGGCGGCCCGGGCGGGCGACCGGCGCACCGAGCTGATGGCCCTCTCGTTCCAGGCGCAGGCCGAGACCCTCACCGGGCACCCGAACGCGCCCGAGACCATCCGCCGGGCGTTGCAGGAGCCGCAGGACCCGTGGGTGGCGTGCCACCACAACGGCGCCCGCTCGGCCCGCTTCCGCTGGCTGATCATGAGCGACCGGCTCCCCGAGGCGCGGACGACGATCACCGCGCTGCTGGGCGAGGTGCGGCGGCGCGGTTCGGTGGAGAGCGAGGTGCACTTCCTGCGGGGCCTGGCGGAAACGGAGTTGAGGTCCGGCCACTGCGGACGCGCGCTCGACCTCGCGGGCGAGGGCCTGCGGCTGGCCCGCGACTCGGGCATCGGCGAGGTCGCCTCCGCGATGCTGACCTCCCTCGCGGAGGCCTCGGGCGGCGACGTGGAACGGGCGCTGATGCTGGCCCGGGAGGCGGCGGAGAACGCGGACCGCGACGGCGACCAGATGTACCTGTCGCGCGCCCTGGGCGCCCTCGGCTACGCGCGTCTGGTCGCCGGGGACGCCCAGGGCGCGGTGCGGTCCCTGCGCCGCACACGGGAGTTGGAGGCGGGGCTCGGCATCACCGACCCGGCGCGCGGGCGCTGGCACGGAGACCTCGCCGAGGCACTGGTGCTGGCCGGCGAACCGGCCGAGGCGCAGTCCCTGATCGACGTGACCCGGGTGCACGCGCTGCGGCTCTCCCGCGAGAGCGTCCTCGCGGCGCTGGACAGGGCCGAGGCACTGGCGCGGGCGGCACGCGGCGACGTGGACTCCGCGGCCGTGCGGCTGACGGCGGTCCGGGACCGGTTCGCGCGGCTCGGCTACGGGCTGGAGGAGGCCCGCACGGCCTTCGCCCTGGCCTCGCTGCGCCCCGAGCGGCCCGGCGCGTACGACGCCGCGGCCCGGCTGTTCCGCCGCTGCCGCGCGTTGCCCTGGCTGGCCAGGGTCGAGGCGGCCGAGGCGGCCCGTCCGGTACGGCCGGCGCTGACCCCGGCGGTCCTGGAGGGACTCGCGGCGATGGAACGCCAGGTCGCGGGGCTCGTCATGGAGGGCGCGACCAACCGGGAGATCGCGGCGCGGCTGTTCATCAGCGTCAAGACGGTGGAGGCGACCCTCACCCGCGTCTACCGCAAGCTCGGCATCCGTTCACGGGTGGACATCGTCCGGCTGGCGGCGGGGCGGCGCGCACCGTGAGCCCCACTTGGGTTTACTGAGGGGCGACCGAGGGTTTTCCCTGCCCAACTCCCCTAGGGGGTTCCCTCCTTGGGATGGGGCCGTGCCGCGTTCTAGCGTAGGGGCGTGCCGCTCACCCGGGCACACGGGGTCGGTCTCTTCGCCGCTCACGGGCTTCGTCCGAGGATCCGAGGAGGAGTGCCGGCTCCGCGTGCGCACCCCCACCCGAGTGAGGCCCCCACCGGCATGTAATCAAGGAGACTGATGTTCGGGCTCAACCGTGCCAGCAGGTCCGCGGTGACGATGGCGGCCGCCACCGTCACCGCGGCCACGCTGCTGGCATCGCCCGCGGTGGCCGCCGTTCCCCGACCCGTCGTGGGCGGCGCCACCACCTCGACGTCCGCGTATCCGTTCATGATGCAGATCACCGACGCCCGGGGCGGCCAGTTCTGCGGCGGCAGCCTCGTCGCGGCGAGAAAGGTCGTGACGGCGGCGCACTGCATGACCGGCGAGACGCCGCGGAGCATCCGCGTCGTCGGCGGCCGGACCTACCTCAACGGCACGAACGGCACCGTCGCCCGGGTCAGCCGGATCTGGGTCGACCCCGGCTACCGGACCGCCTCGCGCGGCGACGACGTCGCGGTACTGACCCTCGCGCGGCCGATGCCGTACAGGCCGGTGCCGTTCGTCTCCGCCGCCGACACCGACGTGTACACGGCGGGCACCACGGCCCGCGTCCTGGGCTGGGGCGCCACGAACGCCAACGGCCCCTCCGCCAACCAGCTGCACACCGCGACGGTCCCGGTCGTGTCCGACGCGAGTTGCAGGAATTCGTACGGCTCCGACTACGTCGCGAGCGACATGGTGTGCGCCGGGTACTCCTCCGGCGGCGTCGACACCTGCCAGGGCGACAGCGGCGGCCCCCTGCTCGTCAGGGGCGTCCTGGCAGGGATCACCTCGTGGGGCGAGGGCTGCGCGGAGGCGGACCACCCGGGCGTCTACACCCGGCTGGCCACCTTCTCCGACCTGGTTGCCGCCCAGGTCGGGTCGTAGCCCGGCCCCCGAACCCCCAAGGCCGGGGGGCGTTGCGAGCCACCACGAGAGGCCCGCAGCGCCCCCTCTCCACACCCGCGCGGCCCGCACGCGCGGCGGGAGCGCCCCGTATACCCTGGCCGGTGATCACCGCACCGAGGTGGTCGCCGTCACTGGGTCCACCGGGAGGCCGCGCGATGCCGGAGCGACGTCAACGCCCCGCCGCCAGGCAGTCACGCACGTCCGGCTGGCGCCGCGCCCTGAACCCTCCGCAGCCGCCGGCCGCGCCCCCGTCCGGGCAGCCCCCGGAGAGCACCTCGGAGCAGACGCTCGTGGAGACCGGCAGCGTCGTGCAGTCTGCGGTGTACCGCGACGGCGTGCGCGTCTCCTCCCCCGGCTCCCTCGCGGAGACGTACACCGAACTGCACCAGCAGCCCGGCGGCATGGCGTGGATCGGCCTCGCCCGCCCCACCGGTGACGAACTCCTTTCCCTGGCGGCCGAGTTCGACCTGCATCCCCTCGCCGTCGAGGACGCCATGGAGGCGCACCAGCGGCCGAAACTGGAACGCTACGGCGACACCCTGTTCGTCGTGCTGCGCGCCGCCCGGTACCTGGACGCCTCCGAGGAGGTCGACTTCGGCGAGCTGCACGTCTTCGTCGGTCCGGACTTCCTGATCACCGTGCGGCACGGCGCGGCCCCGGACCTGACGGCGGTACGGCGGCGCATGGAGGCGGCACCGGAACTCCTGGCCCTCGGCCCCGAGGCCGTCCTGTACGCGGTCCTCGACTCCGTCGTCGACGGCTACGCGCCGGTCGTCGCGGGCGTGCAGAACGACATCGACGAGATCGAGACGGAGGTGTTCGGCGGCGACCCCGCGGTGTCCCGCCGCATCTACGAACTCTCCCGCGAAATGGTCGAGTTCCAGCGCGCGACCCGCCCCCTGGTCGGCATGCTGCACGGCCTGATCGCGGGCTTCGCGAAGTACGGCACGGACGACGAACTCCAGCGCTACCTCCGCGACGTCGCCGACCACGTCACCCACACCAGCGAACGCGTCGACGGCTTCCGCCAGGCCCTCGCGGACATCCTGACGGTGAACGCCACCCTGGTCACCCAGGAGCAGAACGCGGAGATGCGCGCACTGGCGGAGGCGGGCTTCGAACAGAACGAGGAGATCAAGAAGATCTCGTCCTGGGCGGCCATCCTCTTCGCCCCGACGCTGGTCGGGACGATCTACGGGATGAACTTCACGCACATGCCGGAGTTGCACTGGGTGCTCGGATACCCCTTCGCCATCGCCCTGATGGCGGTCGTGTGCACCAGCCTGTACTTCATCTTCAAACGCCGGGACTGGCTCTGAGCAACCGGTCGACGAGGGCCTGCGCCAGGGCCTCTCGTAAGCCGAGGCAGTCATCGGAAGGCCCGCCCAAGGCCATCGAGGTCGCCGTCGACGCACGTCTCGTGACTTCCAGAGTGCTCCGGGAGCACGAGTACGGCGACGGCCACGGACGATGAACGCGTGGTGGCGACTTTTCGGCGCCCCGCGCCCTTGAGGGCGGAACAGGAAAAACCTGTTCCGCCCTCAAGGATCACACAAGCAGGCTGAATATCAGGCTCCCCCCCATCAAAACCATTGCAGTGACAGTAGCGGCGCACCATTTTTTCCACTCGTCACTTCCCCGTGCGGCGCGAACCGCAAGCAGAAGAAAGACGAAAAAGGCTGCTGCTGATCCAGCCAGTAGCGCGTAGGCCAGTTTTTGCATGCTCAACAGTTCTCCGAGAAGAGGCAGGCGGCACCCTCAACGAACAGGGCTATCCCGATGGCTGCCCCTACTCCAGCTGCGACTCCCACGATCACTGGCGACGTGGCAATGAGGCCGACCACACCCGCAACCATGCCGATTGCACCGAGAGCGAAGTTGACGTATTCCAGTGCACTGTTGGAAGTTCCGGTGGGATCCATGCGATTGATGGGGTCGCCTGCGGCGTAGAGGTAGGCGTTGGTTTCCTTGCCTGACGGGTCGACCTGGGTGAAGCGGTTGGTGGTGCGGTCGTAGGAGCGGGCGCCCATTTTGTAGAGGCCGCTGGTGTCGAGGTAGGCGCCGGTGTAGCCGAAGGGCTGGGCCACCGTGGTGGTGGCGCCGGGGCGGACGGTGCCGGTGGGGCCGTAGTCCGCGGTGTTCTCGACGGTGCCGGTGGGGCTGGTGACGGTCGAGGGGGCGCCCTGGATGCTGGTGGTGTAGTAGTGGGCGGCCCCGTCGGTGGTCATACCGATCAGGCTTCCCGCCGGGTCGCGGACAATTCCCTTGCTGACACCGTCCGTTGTCGTGGCCGAGATCCCCAGCGGGGTTGTAGGCGTAGGTGGTCAGACCGCTGTCGGAGCAGAAGTCGGCGGAGCCGGAGTAGCCGGTGAGGTTGCCTGCCTTGTCGTAGCAGACAGCCAGGAAGCGGCCTGCTCATCGAGCTGTGCAACACCCGTTACACCGCCACCCCGCTGCAGGCCGACTACGCCCTCGCCATGACTGCCTACGACCGCACCGCGGTCGAACTCACCGACCTCACCGACAGTTCTCTCGGACCCGACAGCTCATGTTGCCTCTATCGCGAACCTTCTCTGCGCTTTTTGATGCGCAAGCCCAGAGGGACAATGGAGCACCCGACTACCGCCAGAGCCGCCAGGAACCAACCAACGGGCTTGCCTCGCGCGATCTCGAATATGCCGAGACCCAAGATCAAAACGCCCAGAATGAGAGTGAGTGCAGCATTTCTGTGGATTGCCGAATCGGATCCATAAACTCGTCGACCGTATTTACTCACAGCGATTCCCGAGCCTTTCTTAAGTTATTTGGTGTCAAGCAGTCACTGTCGAACTCCGCGCGCGTTGCTCGTAATCATCTTCCGCTGAGGCACCTACCCAGCAAAGCGTGAAGGCGGAACGCGAGGTCGGAAAGGCATGTGCGGTCGCCGGGTACTCGTGGGCGGCAGTTACCCGTTCGGCATGACGCCGGGTGGCGTCGTCGTTTCTGTGGCCCCGTGCTCCTCAGGTCGCCCTCAGACGACCAGGGCCGCCACTGCGACCGCCGCGAACCAGACACCGGCCAACAGGAGCGGGCTGAGCAGCAGGAGGAGTGCCGCGCCGAAGACCAGCCATCCCGTCGTGCCACGACCGACTTGGGCATTTTCGGGGTCCGCGGGGTTGTACGTGATTTCGGCCCGCTCCGCGCCACCGTCCGGGCTCGTGAGTTCGCGTGGTTCGCCCTGGTTGTCGATGTATGCGTACGTGTACCGCTTGTCGCCGTTGTGCCAGTGGGACTGCTGCAGCCGTCCCTCCACCGTGATTCCCCGGGTACGCATTGCCCAGGCCTCCCGGACCATCTTCCACCCGATGTGAACACCGAACACCCCGCCGCCGATCGCCTCAGGAGCCGCTGCCCACAGCAGCACCGGGACCACCCCGGCGCGTGTGACCACCAGCAGGACGAACACCAGCGCGTAGGCGCCCCCCAGGCCCCACCACAGCTGTCGGACCCGGTTCGGCCTCGCCCGCTCCAGTGGTGCCTCGGTCACCAGGCCGGCCCCGTCCAGCCGCGGCTCGTCGGCATCCCGTACGGGCAGTGCACGCCGGACGGCCTGCGCGAACTCGTCCACGGCGTGGGCGCTGCGACACCTGAGGTGGTAGGCCACGGGCTCGTCGCCCGTCAGTACGACGGCCAGTCATCGGCCCCGGGGGCCGTAGACGTCGATCCGTTCGATCGCCGCCACGGGTATCCGGCGCTCCACGCCGTCCTCCGCCAGCAGCAGCACCCCGTCCCGCAGGCGGAGGAACGCACGGCGTCTGCCGTGCAGTATCAGCGAGGACGTCTCTGTTGAGGTCACGCGGGCACATTAAGCGAGCCCAGGAGTTGTCCCGAGAACGGGAGTCGGCACCAGCCCGGGAGCTCGCGGACCGGACCCGTCGCGGGTATGCAACTCGGTCTGCCCGCACGGGAGATGCGCCCGACCTACCGGAGCGACGTGCCGGCGCCCGCGGTCCGATCCGGCGCCTCGGGACGCGCCGGGGCACTCGCAGCCCTCTCGCCGTCCCGCCCGGCACCCGTCCGGCCACCGCGCCGCGTGCCGATCAGCCAGTAGAGCGCGGCCGGCACCACGAGGCCGACGATCCAGCTGATGTCCGCGCCGCCGAGCGGGGCAACGAGCGGGCCGGTGTAGAAGCTGGTGGAGAGGAAGGGGAACTGGGCGGCCAACGCGATCACGTACACCCCGAGCGCGTCCAGACGCCAGCCGCCGTAACGTCCGTCGGGGTCGGACAGGGCGGGGACGTCGTACCGCTCGCGGGACAAGAGGTAGTAGTCGACCAGGTTGATCGCCGACCAGGGAGTGAAGAAGGCCAGCAGGAAGAGGAGGAAGTCGCTGAACGCGTCGAGGAACGAATTGCGGCCCGCCAGCGCGACGCCGGTGCCGGCGACCATGACGACCGCGATGAATGCCGCGCGTCCGCGCTGCGACAGCACGGTCCTGCCGCGGAATCCGCTGATGCCCGTCACCATCGACATGAATCCGCCGTAGGTGTTGAGCACGTTGATGGTCAACTTGCCCAGCGCGATGACGAAGTAGAGCAGCGAGGCGATCAGTCCGGTGCCCCCGAGGCCCACCACGTAGGCGACCTCGTCACCGGCGAACCGCGCCCCGGCGGTGGCGGCGACCAGGACCCCGAACGTCATGGACCACTGGGCGCCCAGTGCGGTGCCGGACAGGGTCCACCAGAACGTCGACCGTACCGAGGTCGTGCGGGGCAGGTAACGGGAGTAGTCCGCGACGTAGGGACCGAAGGCGAGTTGCCAGGACGCCGAGAGGGACATCGCCAGCAGGAACATCGGCAGCGCGAAGTGTCGCTGCTGGAGGACCACTTGGAGATCGATCCGGTGCAGCAGCCTGGCTCCCAGGTAGACGAACGCGACGGCGCACACCACGCTGGCGACGCGGCCGAGTACGTGGACGATCCGGTAGCCGACGATCGCCGCGAGACCGGTGACCAGCGCGAACAGCACGATGCCCGCGACCGTGCCGAGGTGGGTGAGGTGGCCGACGGCCTGCCCGGCGAGGACCGAGCCGCTGGCGAAGAAGCCGATGTACATCACCAGGACCAGGGCGAGCGGTATCACCGCCCCGCGGACGCCGAACTGGGCCCGCGAGGAGATCATTTGCGGCAGCCCCAGCCGGGGCCCCTGGGCGGAGTGCAGGGCCATCACGGCGCCGCCGAGAAGGTTGCCGACGAGCAGACCGAGCAGCGACCAGACGACGTCTCCGCCGAGGACCACGGCGAGGGCGCCGGTGACCACGGTGGTGATCTGGAGGTTGGCTCCCAGCCAGAGGGTGAACTGGGAGAACGCCGTGCCGTGACGCTCACCGTCCGGCACGACGTCGATGGAGCGCCGTTCGATCAGGGGGCCGGCCATGGATCTCTCCGTTCTCCGGGGGTCCGGCCGCGAACGGCCCTTGCCTCAGGCCGCGTTCACACCCGGACCGCGTTCGCACCGCCGACCGGCGGACGCCGGTCGTGGGTGCACGACCGCCGTGGCGACACTCCCCCGCCTCTCGCGAGGCCACCACGACCACTCTGCATGAGATCATTCACCCTCCCTGGTCATTGAATAATTTGCAATAGGCCGAGGTGGAGAACCCTTCCGGAAGCCGAACTTCCGGAGAGCGCGGGGTGAGCCGACACCATCAGGAAGCAGCGGACGTTCACCACTCGCCCGCCAACCGCCCCCGACCCGTTGACTAGAAAGCGCTTTCCCCCTACGTTCCGTTCAGCAGGCTGATCCGGATGCGAGGGTTCCCCCGGCGCCCTTCGCCCCGGCAGGGTGAACGGCCGTCAGCGGTATGGGAGTTGTTCACGGTCATCACTTCCGTTCACGTATCCGCCCATCCGGGCAGCCCACCCGCACGACCCGCACCCGCACCCGCACGACCCCACACCCGCACAGTTCTCCCCACGGAAGGAATCGGGACATGGCACTGGTATCTGCGGCAGCACAACGGCCGCGCTCGCGCGCCCTGTTGGGCGCCACGACCGCGTTGGGGCTCTCGGTTGGCATGCTCATGGCATTAGGGGGCCAGGCGGACGCCGCGACGTGGCCCACGGCCAGTGGGAGTCAGGCCGTCTCCTCCACCATCTCGGTGTCCGGCACCAAGGACTACGCGATGAAGCGCCTCTACGGCTCCGGCGACCTCGGCAGCGACAGCCAGGACGAGGACCAGGGCCCGATCCTGGAACTCGCCGCCGGCACCGTCCTGAAGAACGTCATCATCGGCGCCCCCGCCGCCGACGGCATTCACTGTCTGGGCAGTTGCACGTTGCAGAACGTGTGGTGGGAGGACGTCGGCGAGGACGCGGCCACCTTCCTCGGCTCCTCGTCGTCCAACGTCTACACCGTCTCCGGCGGCGGCGCGAAGGCGGCGAGCGACAAGGTGTTCCAGTTCAACGGCGCCGGCACGCTCAACGTGTCCAACTTCGCCGTGCAGACCTTCGGCACGTTCGTGCGCTCCTGCGGCAACTGCAAGACGCAGTACAAGCGGACGATCAACCTGAACACGATCGAGGCCACCTACAAGGGCAGCAGGCTCGTCGGCATCAACACCAACTACGGCGACAGCGCGACCCTGAAGGGCATCACGATCGTCGGGGACAGCAGCAAGAAGATCATCCCGTGCCAGAAGTACATCGGGAACAACACGGGAGCCGAGCCGACGACCAACGGCACCGGCCCCGACAGCACTTACTGCAAGTACGCGACGTCCGACATCACGTACAAGTAGCCGCAGGCGCGGGGCGACACCCACGCGTGTGGGTGCCGCCCCGCACCGGTCACTCCTCCGGGATGCGCCAACCCCGGGCACCCGGCAGCTCGTTCGCCTCCTCCGGACCGAACGAGCCCTTCGGGTAGGGCAGCGACGTGGGCGGGTCGTCCAGAACCGGGGTGGCGATCTCCCAGAGCCGTTCGACCTCCTCCGCCGTGGTGAACAGGGTGTGGTCGCCGCGGAACGCGTTCAGGAAGACGTGGCCGTAGGCGTCCATCGGTTCCGCGTCCGGCTCACCGGCGGCCTCGTCGCGCCCGTCCGCGCGCAGCTCGACGTGGACCGTGCCGGCGCCCGGACCCGGGCGGGCGACGTCCAGGCCGAGGCGCACGTCGCGCGGGTCGTCGAGGCCGGCCACGAATTCGCCGCCGGAACGGGCCTCGGAGCCGTCCGCCCCCGCACCGTCCTCCTCCTCGGTCCCGTCGACGGCCGGGCGGAAGCCGACCGTGACCGCCGCGTCGGACGAGCCCAGCGCCTTGCCCGTGCGCAGCAGGAACGGCACGCCGTCCCACCGCGGGTTGTCGATCCACACGCGCAGCGCGGCGAACGTCTCCCGCGTCGAGTCGTCGGCGACGCCGTCCTCCTCGCGGTAGCCGTCGTACTGGCCGAAGACCGTCTCCTTCGGGTCGAGCACACGCATGTCCCGGAACAGCCGCAGCCGTGCCGCGCGCGCCGCCTCGGGGCTGTCGTCGGACGGCGGTTCCATCGCGACCTGCCCCGTGATCTGGAAGAGGTGCGTGGGGACCATGTCCCGGAACGTTCCGGTGGCCTCCAGGAACGCGGCCCGGCCCTGGCTGTCGATCTCCTCGGGGACGTCGATCTGCACCCACGCCACGTGCTTGGCGTTCCACAGGGCCGTGGGCCAGCCGTTCGCCCTGCGCAGGGTGAGCAGATTCCGTACGGCCTCCTTGCACAGGAAGTGGTCGATACGGAAGATCCGCTGCTCGGGGACGATGTCGAGCAGCACGCCGTTCAGCGCGCGGGCGCTCTGCACGTCCTCGCCGAAGGGCTTCTCGATCATGAGGCAGGCGCCGTCGGAGATGCCGGTGCGCTCGACCATGCGGAGCATGTCCGGCATGCTCTCCGGCGGTACCGAGAGGTAGACCAGCGTGCGGCAGCCCTCGCCGAGGGCGGCTCCGCGCTCCGCGACCGCCGCGGCGAGGTCGTCGCCGTTCTCGGCGGACGCGGGGACGAAGCCGACCCGGCGGACGAACTCCCGCACGTCCTCGTCGGCGGCCTTGTCGCCCAACGAGGAGTGGACGGCGTCGGCCACGATGCCGCGGAAGTCGTCGTCGGAGCCGGGCGAGTGCCGGCCCGAGCCGATGACCGCGAAGTCCGGCCCGAGCAGGCCGCGGCGGCGCAGGTCGAACAGCGCGGGGAAGAGTTTTCGGCGCGCCAGGTCCCCCGTCGCGCCGAAGAGGACCACCAGCAGGGGCGGCTGCTCGGCAGTGGTACCGGGGCCGGTACCGGGCCTGGCATCGGACATGTCACGTCTCCTTCGCGTTCCGGACGGGGGACCCCTATTGATTGCTCGTACATCGAATTCGCAAACCCGTACGGGCCGGGCGAGAACGAGACCGGAGGACGCGGCCCCGGCGGGCGGGGCCGGTGCCCCGCGACGCGGCCGGGGCGCCGCCGTCCCGTCCCCGACCGGTGGCGGCGCCCCTCGCCCGCTTCCCGCGACTCCCCGCGTACCCTTTCCGCGTGCCAGCCTCACGTCTGCACCGCGTCGCCGTTCTGGTGCTCGCGGGTGCGAAGCCGCTCGACGTCGGTATCCCCACGCAGGTCTTCACGACGCGCGCGAGCATGCCGTACGAGGTACGGGTGTGCGGCGCGCGGCTCGGGCTGGTGGCGGGCGGCGACGGGCTGTCGTACCACGTCGCGCACGGGCTCGACGCGCTCGCGTGGGCCGACATCGTCTTCATCCCCGGCTACCGCTTCCCCGACCGCGAGGACCCGCCGCGCGAGGTCGTGGCGGCACTGGTCGCCGCCCACGAACGGGGTGCCCGTCTCGCGGCGATCTCCACGGGGGCGTTCGCGCTCGCCGCGACGGGGCTGCTGGACGGCCGCCGCGCCACGACGCACTGGCACTACACGCGGGCCCTCGCGGCGAAGCATCCGCGGGTGAAGGTCGACGAGAACGTCCTGTTCGTCGACGAGGGCAGCGTCCTGACGTCGGCCGGCGCCGCCTCCGGCATCGACCTGTGCCTGCACGTCCTGCGCGGCGACCTCGGCGTGGCCGCCTCGAACCACGCGGCCCGGCGGCTGGTCGCGGCCCCGTACCGCAGCGGCGGCCAGGCGCAGTACGTGCCGCGCAGTGTGCCCGAACCGCTGGGCGAGCGGTTCGCGGCGACCCGCGAGTGGGCGCTGCACCGGCTCGGCGAACCGCTCACACTGGAAGTACTGGCCCGGCACGCGGCGGTCTCGCCGCGCACGTTCTCGCGGCGCTTCGTCGACGACACCGGCTACACGCCGATGCAGTGGGTGATGCGGGCCCGCATCGACATGGCCCGGGAACTGCTCGAACGCTCCGAGCGGGGCGTCGAGCAGATCGCCGCGGACGTCGGTCTCGGCACCGGCGCGAATCTGCGGCTGCACTTCCAGCACATCCTGGGCACGACGCCGAGCGACTACCGGCGCACATTCGCGCAGGGCGAGTAGGCGCGGCCGGGACGGTGCGCACCGGCCCGGCGTCCGCGTTCCGTTCGTGCCCGCGTTCCGTTCGTGCCCGCGTTCCTGGTTTGTCAGCCGCTTTTCGGGCGGGTGTCGGTCGTGTGTCACGTATGGCGAGATCCTTGCGAACCGTGGCGCTCACGCCGTTCTCATCGGCCCGCGCCAAGCGCGACGCTGGTGGTGAACCGAAGGGACATCACTCATGACTCGCATCGCCGTCAACGGATTCGGCCGCATCGGACGCAACGTCCTGCGCGCACTGCTGGAGCGCGACAGCTCCCTGGAGGTCGTCGCCGTCAACGACCTCACCGAGCCCGCCGCCCTCGCGAAGCTGCTCGCCTTCGACTCGACCGCCGGGCGTCTGGGCCGCCCCGTGAGCGTCGACGGCGACACGCTCGTGGTGGACGGTCACCGCATCAAGGTTCTCGCCGAGCGCGAGCCGGCCCAACTCCCCTGGGCCGAGCTGGGCGTCGACATCGTGCTGGAGGCGACGGGCCGCTTCACCTCGGCGAAGGCCGCGCGTGCCCACCTCGACGCGGGCGCGAAGAAGGTACTCGTCAGCGCGCCCTCGGACGGCGCCGACGTGACGCTCGCGTACGGGGTCAACACGGACGCGTACGACCCCGAGTTGCACACGATCGTCTCCAACGCCTCCTGCACCACGAACGCGTTGGCACCGCTGGCCGCCGTGCTCGACGAACTCGCGGGCATCGAGCACGGGTTCATGACCACCGTGCACGCCTACACCCAGGAGCAGAACCTCCAGGACGGCCCGCACCGCGACCCCCGGCGGGCCCGTGCCGCCGGTGTCAACATCGTCCCGACCACGACGGGTGCGGCGAAGGCCATCGGCCACGTGCTGCCGAACCTCGACGGCAAGCTGTCGGGCGACTCGATCCGCGTGCCGGTGCCGGTGGGTTCGATCGTCGAGCTGAACACGACGGTCGCGCGCGACGTCACCCGCGAGGACGTGCTGGCCGCGTACCGCACGGCGGCGGAGGGCCCCCTCAAGGGCGTCCTGGAGTACTCCGAGGACGCGCTCGTGTCGTCCGACATCACCGGCAACCCGGCGTCGTCGATCTTCGACTCGGCGCTGACCCGCGTCGAGGGCCGCCACATCAAGGTCGTCGCCTGGTACGACAACGAGTGGGGCTTCTCGAACCGTGTGATCGACACGCTCGAACTCCTCGCCGCAAGCTGAGAGTTCGGGCCCGGGAACAGCCCGGCGGGACGGCCCTCCCCGGCCACGTCCCGCCGGGTTCCGCCGTTTCCGGCCGAGCCGCGCCGCCGGTCGCACGTCCGGCTGGCACCGCGCGCGTTCCCGCGAGCGCCGGACCGGCGTACGGCGCGGCCGTCTCACATCCGCAGCAGCCGCTGCGTGACCTCCCGGTACTGGCGCAGTGCGAGCCGGTACTCGTCGGACTGGGCGTCGGCGTCGGCGTCGTCGCCGCCCTCGTTCCAGCCGGCGCGAAGCGCTTCGCGGCGCTCCGCGAGGGCGGTGACCAGCAGGGCCGTGGCCTCGTCGAAGACGGTCTCCGCCTCCTGGAGGGCCTCGCGCGGGCTGTCCGCGAAGATGTTGAGGGCGTGTCCGAGACGCTTGTCGAGGTCGGCGCGGCCGGCGGACGGGACCAGCGGTTCCGGGACCTGGGCTCGGTGGCCCGTACTTCCGCGGGGCTGGTCCGGGGGCTGCTGGGCGCGGGTCTGGTCGTACATCGTCTGGTTCGCCTTCCTTGAGCGTCCTGCCGACTGGCGGCTGGTGAACGGGAGTGCGCGAGCGACGGAAACGGCCGCTGCCGCCCGCATGTGGACGCTGTCCGGCACGGGGTCCGGACGCGGGCCCGGAACGGACCGCGTCGGTCGACCGGGGAATCCGGGACGGTCGGAGCCGGCCGGGAATGCGGGGGCGATCAGCGGTTGCGCCGGGCCCCGGCGTGGGACCAGTCAACGCCTGGCCCCGGGGCCTGTCAACAACGGTTCCCCGAGGCCGGGCCGCCCGCGCGTCCGCAGCCGTCCGGCAGGGTGCCCCTGCCCGGGGCCCGCTCCCGGGCTCTGCCGGAGCGTTCCGGCGGTGCCTCGTCGCGGTCTCCCGCCCCGGTTCGCCGTGCGGGTGCGGGGAGTTGGGCACAGCGCGGGGGCTCGTGCGCATCTCCCCGCCGCTGCCGCCCTCCGCGGGCATCGGCAACACCCCGATGCTGTCCATGGCCGGCCGTCCCACCTCGCCCTGGCCTCCTCCCCGCGCCGGGTCGTGGTCATGGTCGTGCACGCCGACCGCTCCCCCGCCGCCCGCGTTACCGGAACGCCGTCCCGTCCGCCAGCACCTCCCGCACCACGTGCTCCGCGTTCGCCGTCATCGTCGCGTCGCGGCCCCGGTAGTGGGCCAGTTCGGCGAGGGCGATCGACAGGGCCCAGCCCCTGCCCCGCGCCCAGGTCGCGTCGTCGTCGCCGAGGGCCAGCCGGAAGATGCGGCGGACCTCGGCGGGCAGGACGTACCACGCGACGATCAGGTCGACCGCCGGGTCGCCGACCCCCGTGCACGCGAAGTCGATGACGGCGGCGAGGCGGTCGTGGGCGTGGTCGACCAGGAGGTTGCCGGGCTGGAGGTCGGCGTGGATCCACACGGGCGGGCCGGACGGCGCGGGGGCCGACAGGGCCGACTCCCAGGCCGCCGTCACGGCACCGGTGTCCACGACCGTGTCGAGTTCCGCGATCGACGCGCGGGTCTGCGCGTCGCGTGCCGTCAGGGGTTCGCCGCGGTAGGAGCGGGGCGCGCCCGTCGGGTCGACCCCGCGCAGGGCCGCCACGAAGCGGGCCACGTCACGTGCCAGCAGCCCGGGTTCGGCGATTCGTCCGACGGTCGGGGTGTGGCCGTCCAGCCAGCGGTGGACCGCCCAGGGGTGCGGGAAGTCGGGCCCCGGGGGCGCCGTTTCGAGCGGTACCGGGACCGACACCGGTAGCTGGGGGGCGAGTTGGGGCAGCCAGTCCCGTTCCTTCTCGATGTCGGCCGCCGAACCCCCGGTCAGTGGAAGGCGTACGACCATGTCCGTGCCCAGCCGGAACATCGCGTTCGCGGTGCCGGCCGTGCCGACCGGCCGGACGGGGAGCACCGCCCACTGCGGGAACGCGGTGGCGATCAGCTTCTGGACGAGGACGGCGTCGGGGCGCGGGGGCGGCTCACCGCCGGGGGTGTCGGTCCGTGCGGCGGTGGCGTCGTGGGTGGCGTCGTGCATGCACACCTCTCTGGAGCGGTACGGCTCCCCCACCGGGCCGGGGTGCCCGGCACCGGGCCGGCGGTGCCTGGCGTCGGGGCCGGTCCGTGACCAGGGGGATGTCGCGGGACGGGAGTTGGCGATGGTGACCGGCCGGTCTTCCATACGAACTCTCCCGGGCGGCGCGCGTCAACCTGTTTGCCGTCCGGTCACCCTTGCGCGGTCCGTTCCCGCCGGGTACGCGCACGCCCCCTGCCCCGGGAGCGGCTTCCGGGGCAGGGGGCGGACGCGGGCGCCGCGGGTCCCGCGCACCGCCGGGCGCGGGAGCCGCGGCTCCGTGAACGTCAGCCTTGCGCCGCCTCCTTCAGCGCCAGGTTCAGCTCCAGGACGTTCACCCGGGGCTCGCCCATGAAGCCGAGGGTGCGGCCCTCGGTGTGCGCGTCGACCAGCTTGGTCACCCGGGCGACGGACAGCCCGTTCTCCTGGGCGACGCGGTGGATCTGGAGCCGCGCGTACTCCGGGGAGATGTCGGGGTCGAGGCCGGAGCCGGAGGACGTGACCGCGTCGGCCGGGACGTCGGACGGCCGGACCGTGTAACCGGTCACCGAGTTGTCCTTGACGACGGCGGCCTTGGCCTCCTTGACCCACTTGATCAGGTCGGCGTTGTCGCCGGAGCGGTTGGTGGCACCGGACAGGATCAGCGAGTACTGGGTGTTCACCGTGTTGGTGCCGAGGCCGTTCTGCGGGCGGCCCTGGAACCACTTGAGGTCGGCCTGCGGCGTCTCCTGCCCCTTCTTCAGCGGCAGGTTGTAGGCCTGGCCGATCAGCGAGGAGCCGACGACCTTGCCCTCCGCCTTGACCTCGGAGCCGTTCGCCTGGTGGGAGAACAGGCCCTGGCCGACTCCCGTGATGGCCAGCGGGTAGACGACGCCCGTCACCAGCGTCAGCACGAGGAGGGCGCGGAGGCCGGCCCAGAGCAGCCGGGCCGTGTTCGTAACGGAGTTGTTCATCGGGATCAGCACGCTTTCGAAAGGTGGGAGAGCCGTGGCCGGTCGGGGCTACAGGCCGAAGACGAGCGAGAGGACCAGGTCGATGATCTTGATTCCGACGAACGGCGCGATCAGGCCGCCGAGTCCGTAGATCCCGAGGTTGCGGCGCAGCAGCCGGTCCGCGCTGAGCGGGCGGTAGCGCACGCCGCGCAGGGCGAGCGGGACGAGGGCGATGATGATGACCGCGTTGAAGATGACGGCGGACAGGATCGCGGAGTCCGGCGAGGACAGGCGCATGATGTTGAGCTTGTCGAGGCCGGGATAGACCGCCGCGAACAGGGCCGGGATGATCGCGAAGTACTTGGCGACGTCGTTGGCGATGGAGAACGTCGTCAACGCACCCCGGGTGATGAGGAGTTGCTTGCCGATCTCGACGATCTCGATGAGCTTGGTGGGGTCGGAGTCGAGGTCGACCATGTTGCCGGCCTCCTTGGCGGCCGACGTGCCCGTGTTCATCGCGACACCGACGTCCGCCTGGGCGAGCGCGGGGGCGTCGTTGGTGCCGTCGCCCGTCATCGCGACGAGCTTGCCGCCCGCCTGCTCCCGCTTGATCAGCGCCATCTTGTCCTCGGGAGTGGCCTCCGCGAGGAAGTCGTCGACGCCGGCCTCGTCCGCGATGGCCTTCGCCGTGAGCGGGTTGTCGCCGGTGATCATGACGGTCCTGATGCCCATGCGGCGCAGCTCGTCGAACCGCTCGCGCATGCCGTCCTTGACGACGTCCTTGAGGTGGATGACGCCCAGCACCCGTGCGCCGCGCGTGTCCTCGACGGCGACGAGCAGGGGTGTGCCGCCGGCCGCGGAGATCTCCTCCGTGACGCGCTCGGCGTCGGCGGGCACCGTGCCGCCGTGCTCGCGCACCCAGGCGACGACGGAGCCGGCGGCGCCCTTGCGGACGCGGCGGCCGTCGGTGTCGACGCCCGACATGCGGGTCTGCGCGGTGAACTCGATCCACTCGGCGTCCGCCAGTTCGCCCTGGTGGCGCTCGCGCAGGCCGTAGCGCTCCTTGGCGAGGACGACGACGGAACGGCCCTCGGGGGTCTCGTCGGCGAGCGAGGAGAGCTGGGCGGCGTCGGCGAGTTCGGCCTCGTCGGCGTCCCCGACGGGCACGAACTCGGCGGCCCTGCGGTTGCCGAGGGTGATGGTGCCGGTCTTGTCGAGGAGCAGCGTGGAGACGTCACCGGCGGCCTCGACGGCACGGCCGGACATGGCCAGCACGTTGCGCTGCACCAGGCGGTCCATGCCGGCGATGCCGATCGCGGAGAGCAGCGCGCCGATCGTGGTCGGGATCAGGCAGACCAGCAGGGCCACGAGCACGATCATCGTGAGGTGGGTGCCCGCGTAGTCGGCGAACGGCGGGAGGGTGGCGCAGGCCAGCAGGAAGGCGATGGTCAGCGAGGCGAGCAGGATGTTCAGCGCGATCTCGTTGGGCGTCTTCTGCCGGGCCGCGCCCTCGACCAGGTTGATCATGCGGTCGATGAAGGTCTCGCCGGGCTTGGTCGTGATGTGCACGACGATCCGGTCGGAGAGGACCTTGGTGCCGCCGGTGACGGAGGAGCGGTCACCGCCGGACTCGCGGATGACGGGCGCGGACTCGCCGGTGATGGCGGACTCGTCGACGGAGGCGACGCCCTCGACGACGTCACCGTCGCCGGGGATGATGTCTCCCGCCTCGCACACCACCCGGTCCCCGACGCGCAGTTCGGTGCCGGGCACCTCCTCCTCGCCGCCGCCGGGGGTGAGCCGGCGGGCGACGGTGTCGGTCTTGGCCTTGCGCAGGGTGTCGGCCTGCGCCTTGCCGCGGCCCTCCGCGACCGCCTCCGCGAGGTTCGCGAAGACGACGGTGAGCCAGAGCCAGGCGCTGATGACCCAGCCGAACCAGTCGCCGGGGTCCTTGAACGCGAAGACCGTGGTCAGCACCGAGCCGATCCACACCACGAACATCACGGGCGACTTGACCATGACCCGCGGGTCGAGCTTGCGGCACGCGTCGGGCAGCGACCTGAGCATCTGCCGCGGATCGAACGCGCCCGCGCCCGCCCGGTGTTCGTCGTGGGTGCCGGCCGCCGGGTCGTCGTGCGGCGCCGGGGCCCGGGTGACTGTGGACATGGCGTCCTCTTGGTTGCGTGTGCGAGTGGTCATGACGCCAGTCCCTCCGCGAGCGGGCCGAGGGCGAGCGCCGGGAAGTAGGTCAGACCGGTGACGATGAGGACCGCGCCCACCAACAGGCCCGCGAACAAAGGCTTTTCGGTGCGCAGGGTGCCCTGGGTGGCCGGTACGGGCCGCTGTTCGGCGAGTGAGCCGGCCAGTGCGAGGACGAACACCATGGGGATGAACCGGCCCAGCAGCATGGCGAGTCCGATGGTGGTGTTGAACCACTGGGTGTCCGCGTTGAGCCCGGCGAAGGCCGAACCGTTGTTGTTCGCGCCGGAGGTGTAGGCGTAGAGGATCTCGGAGAAGCCGTGCGCCCCGGAGTTGGTCATCGAGTTGCCGGGGGTGGGCAGGGCCATCGCGGCGGCGGTGAAGACCAGTACCAGTGCGGGCGTGACGAGGATGTAGCAGGCGGCGAGCTTGATCTCGCGGGTGCCGATCTTCTTGCCCAGGTACTCGGGGGTGCGGCCGACCATCAGGCCGGCGATGAACACCGCGATGATCGCCATGATCAGCATGCCGTAGAGGCCGGAGCCGGTACCACCGGGCGCGACCTCGCCCAGCATCATGCCGAGCATGGTGATGCCGCCGCCCAGTCCGGTGAACGAGGAGTGGAAGGAGTCGACCGCGCCGGTCGAGGTGAGGGTGGTCGACACGGCGAAGAGCGACGAGGCGCCCACGCCGAACCTGTTCTCCTTGCCCTCCATCGCCCCGCCGGCCAGGTCGAAGGCCGTGCCGTGGTGGGAGAACTCGGACCACATCATCAGGGCGGCGAAACCGGCCCAGATGGTGGCCATGGTGGCCAGGATCGCCCAGCCCTGCCGGACCGAGCCGACCAGGACGCCGAAGGTGCGGGTCAGGGCGACCGGGATCACCAGGAGCAGGAAGATCTCGAAGAGATTCGTGAACGGGGTGGGGTTCTCGAACGGGTGGGCGCTGTTGGCGTTGAAGTAGCCGCCGCCGTTGGTGCCCAGCTCCTTGATCGCCTCCTGCGAGGCGACAGCGCCGCCGTTCCACTGCTGCGAGCCGCCCGTGAACTGGCCGACCTCGTGGATGCCGGAGAAGTTCTGGATGGCGCCGCACGCGACGAGGACGACGGCCGCGACGACCGCCAGCGGCACGAGCACCCGGACCGTGCCGCGCACCAGGTCGGACCAGAAGTTGCCCAGTTCACCCGTGCGGGAGCGGGCGAACCCGCGGACCAGGGCGACCGCGACCGCCATGCCGACGGCGGCGGAGACGAAGTTCTGCACCGCGAGGCCGCCGGTCTGCACGACGTGGCCCATGGCCTGTTCGCCGTAGTACGACTGCCAGTTGGTGTTGGCGACGAAGGACGCGGCGGTGTTGAACGCCTGGTCCGGGTCGATCGACCTGAAGCCGAGGGAGCCCGGCAGCACGCCCTGGACCCGCTGGAGCAGGTACAGGAACAGGATGCTCATCAGGGAGAACGCGAGGACACCCCGCAGATAGGCCGGCCAGCGCATCTGCGTGTTCGGGTTGGCACCTATGCCCTTGTAGATCCACTTCTCGATCCGCAGGTGCTTCTCGGAGGAGTAGACCCTGGCCATGTAGTTGCCGAGGGGGATGTAGGCGAGCGCGAGCGCCGCCATCAGGGCGAGCATCTGCAGCACGCCCGCGAGTACGGGACCCATGACGAGACTCAGAACCTCTCCGGAAGGATCAGGGCGAGGACGAGATAGCCCAGCAGGGCGACGGCCACGACGAGGCCGACGATGTTCTCGGCGGTCACAGCTTCGTCACCCCCTTGGCGACGAGGGCCACCAGCGCGAAGACCGCGATCATGGTGACGACGAAGGCCACATCGGCCATCGTGAGCTCCTGGGATGAGGTTCGGGCGGGACAGGGACGTTTTGAGGAAACCCCTGTTCCGACCGGATGTGAGCGCCGTTGACGGGTCCCTTACGGCGGCCCGGAACGCCTTGACGCGTCCCTTACGTGAGCGCGCGGTGCGGGCGCGGCCGGCGTCGGCGTTTCACAGGGTGGGCGACCCGCCCGGGAATGACCGCACGGAACGGGCCCGGCTCCCTACGATCGGGGCGTGGCCGGTTTCCTTCTCGAACGTACGGTGCCGCTCCCCCTCGACGAGGCGTGGCGCAGGCTCACCGACTGGCCGCGCCATGCCGGCGTGGTCCCGCTCACCCGCATCACCGTGCGTCCGCCGGGTCCCACCCGGGTGGGCACCGTGGTGGTGGCCCGTTCCGGCGTCGGTCCGCTCGCGTTCGACGACCCGATGGAGGTGACGGTCTGGCGCCCGCCCGCGGACGCCGGGCCGGGCACGTGCCGCCTGGTCAAGCGGGGTTCCGTGTTCACCGGCTGGGCCGAGATCGACGTGCGGCCGGGGCCGGGCGGCCGGGCGCGGGTGACCTGGCAGGAGGACATCAGGCTGCGGTACCAGCCGACGCTGGCGGACCGGCCGGTGAACCTGGTCGCGCGATCGGTCTTCGGGCGGGCGGTGAACGCGCTGCTGCGGCAGCCCTGACAGAGCCGGGGCCGTCCGCGGCCGGGCGCCGCCGCCCCGGCCGCGGACGGCGAAGGGGCGGTGCCCGGGTCGTCGGTCCCGGGCACCGCCCCTCGTACGGGGTCCCTCGCGGGTGCCCTATCCGGTGTAGGCCTCCAGTTCCGAGAGCTGGCCCGCCGGCCACCCGGTGTTGCCGGTGACGACGACGCGCAGGTAGCGGGTCGCGGTACCGGTCAGGGTGACGGTGGCGGTGTTGCCGCTCGACGGGTTGAACGTGTAGCCCGCCGACGCCTTGAGCGTGGTGTAGGTGCTGTTGTCGGTGCTGCCCTGGACGCTCAGTGTCTGGGTGCGGGTGGCCCAGGCGGCCGCCGGCGGCAGCTTGAGGACGACGCGCTTGACGGCCTTCGGGGTGCCGAGGTCGACGGTGACGGACTGCGGGAAGCTGTTGTTGGCGCTCTCCCAGTACGTGTTGGCGTTGCCGTCGACCGCGTTGGACGCCGGGTAGACGTCGGTGTGGCTGGTCTCGGCGACCGGGCGGTTCTTGGCGAGGTTCACGGTCGGGTCGTCGGTGGGCGGCGTGGTCGGCGGGTCGGTGGGCGGGGTGGTCGGCGGGTCGGTCGGCGGGGTCGTGGTGCCGCCGCCGGGGACGCCGCCGTTGGTCCACACCGGGGTGGGCCAGTTGCCGGTGCAGGCCGCCGGGTCGGCGTACCAGCCGCTGTTGCCGGCGCCCAGGGTGATCACGAAGCCGGAGCCGATGCAGTTGTAGATCGGGTTGGACTGCGCGACGTGGGTGGCGGTGACGTTGGTGAAGCTCGCGTCGCCGGTGGCCTGGATCTGGAGCGCGTAGGTGCCGGTGCCGTCGATGCGGACGTTGTTGAAGTGCAGCCCCTTCGTCGCGCCCTCGATGTTCATGATCGCGGCGTAGGAGCTGTCGAGTATCTCGCTGTCGGAGATGTTCACGGTGGCGTTGAGCGCCTCGTTGAGACCGCTGAACCAGATCGCGCCGACTCCGAACTGCCAGTTGTAGTCGTTGTTCCCGGCGCGGATCAGGGTGTTGCGTGCCGCCGTGATGGTGCCCGAGACCGCCGTGCCGGAACCGGAGTTGACGCCCGGGTAGCGGTTGGCGACGTGCAGGCCGCCGCCGTTGGTGACGGTGTCCGCCATCACGTTGTCGGAGAGGGTGATGTCCTTGCCGCCGTACGTGACGATGTTGTTGGCGAGGACCGGCGCGACCACCGTGTTGAAGGTGAACTTGTCGTTCACGTTGGGCACGTTCTCGGCCCACATCGCCAGGCCGTCGTCACCGGTGTTGCGCACGAAGGTGTTGGTGACGGTCGAGTTGGTGACTCCCATGTGGAAGTTCACCCCGTCGGCGGTCTGGTCGAGGATGCGGCTGTTCTTGATGGTGAAGTTGTCCATCGGGCCGTCCATCCAGGCGCCGCACTTGGTGTGCTGCATCCACACGTCGTCCACGGTGGAGTTGGAGAGCGCGCCGCCGATGGCGTTGACCTGGTCGTTGTCCTCGCGTTCGCGGATGTCGCCGATGATGGCGAAGTCCTTGAGGGTGACGTTCTTGCTGCCGCCCTGCGCCGCGTACTTGCCGTAGACGCCGACCGCCTTCGTGCGGTCGGAGGGGTCGCGGCCGGTGAGCACGCTGTACCAGGGGCCCGCGCCGGCCAGGGTCACCTGGTCCACGACGATGTGGTCGCGGACGTTGTAGGTGCCCTGCGGGATGTAGACGGTCTTCCCCTGCGCCTTGCCGGCGTCGACGGCCGCCTGGATCTTGGCGGTGGAGTCGGTCGCCCCGGTGGGGTCGGCGCCGAAGTCGGTCACCACGTCGAGGGCGCCGGACGGCTTGGCGATGGGGGCCGCCACCTGCTCGAAGTCGGCCAGGTCGATGGTGAACGACGGGGAGGCGGCGGTGGAGGAGACCTGGAGGCGCACCTTGGTGCCCGCCGGCAGCGTCGAGCCGAACATGGTGCGGGTCTCGTCGTAGAAGTGGTGCGGGTTGGTGTCGCCGGGGTTGTTGTTGAACGGGTAACCCCCGTAGTACCAGCCGTACTTGGAGGTCACCGGGACGCTCTTGAGCTGGCTGCCGTTGACCTTGAGGTCGAGGGCGGCGTCACGTCCGGTACCGGCCGCGTTGTCGGGCAGCGAGTAGCGGAACGACATGGCGTTGGCCGGCGCGGTGAGGGTGAACTCGACGTATTCGCCGGCCGCGTCGAGGGTCACCGCCTGGCGGCCGGACGCCTCGGACGGCAGGTGTCCGTAGAGCCGGTCGGGGCCGATCACGGTGCCGTTGGTGGCGGCGTACTCGGCCTCCTGCTCCTTGAACGGGACGCTGGCGCCGCGGCCGGAGATGCCCACCGGGGAGGGGGCGGGCACCCCGGCCGCGGACGCGCTGGGGGCGGAGACCGCGACGGCCACGACGGTGCCCGCGGCGGCGAGCAGCAGGGACACGGACGCGGACAGGCCGCGCCGCAGCGATCTTGAACGGGGAGAGGGGGGTGCGGATTTGGGGGTCACAGAGTGCGTCCTTCGGACTCTTGGGGGGAGAGAGCGGACGCAAGGAGGCTAGAAGTCGTGGTAAGGGAAGTCCATAAGGGTGCGCAAGATTCGTACGAGAGCCTGCAAATACATGACGACGCCGGAAGCTGGGCGGGGATCGCCCTGCGGGGCGGCTTGAACGCCGGGTCCGCTGGTCCGGGGTGGTTCGTCAACTCAGGCCCGGCGCGCGGGAGTTGTCCGCGCGGCGCCCGTCGGCGACCAGGACTTTTTTCGGGCCGGCCCGGCTCGGGCCCCGGCGCGGGTCTCCGCTCAGGCCACCGAGCCGATGCGCCGGGCCGCGACAGCGGCCGCGTCGCGGTGGATCGGGGTGTGCGCGCCCGTGAGCGGGACGCCGCTGCCGCCGCGCCGTTCGGCGACGATCTCGGCGGCGATCGACAGGGCCGTCTCCTCCGGCGTGCGGGCGCCGAGGTCGAGGCCGATCGGCGAGTGCAGCCGGGCCAGTTCGCGATCGGTGACGCCGATCTCGCGCAGTCGTTCGGCACGGTCCAGGTGGGTGCGCCGCGAGCCCATCGCGCCGACGTAGGCCACCGGGAGGCGCAGCGCGATGCGCAGCAGCGGGACGTCGAACTTCGCGTCGTGGGTCAGTACGCACAGGACGGTGCGGGAGTCGACGTGGGTGCGCTCCAGGTAGCGGTGCGGCCAGTCGACGACGATCTCGTCGGCCTCGGGGAAGCGGGTGCGGGTGGCGAAGACGGGGCGCGCGTCGCACACGGTGACGTGGTGGCCGAGGAACTTGCCGACCCGGACCAGGGCCGAGGCGAAGTCGATCGCACCGAAGACGATCATGCGGGGCGGGGGCACCGACGACTCGATCAGGACCGTGAGCGGTGCTCCGCAACGAGAGCCCTGCTCACCGATCTCCAGGGTGCCGGTGCGCCCGGCGTCGAGGAACGCGGCGGCCTCCCCGGCGACCGTGCGGTCCAGTTCCGGGTGGGCGCCGAAGCCGCCCGTGCGGGTGCCGTCCGGGCGGACCAGCAGGGCCCGGCCGACCAGCTCGGCGGGGCCGGTGACCACCCGGGCCAGCGCGGCCGCGTCACCGCGCGCGGCGGCGGCCAGCGCGGCGGCGACGACCGGGCGGACGGAGTCGCCGGCGCGGACCGGCACGACGAGGACGTCGATGACACCGCCGCAGGTCAGCCCCACGGCGAAGGCGTCCTCGTCGCTGTACCCGAAGCGCTCCAGGACCGTCTCGCCGTCCTGGAGCGCCTGCACGCACAGGTCGTACACCGCGCCCTCGACGCACCCGCCGGAGACCGAGCCGATCGCCGTGCCGTCGGCGTCCACCGCGAGGGCGGCGCCCGGCTGGCGGGGCGCGCTGCCGCCGACGGCCACCACGGTGGCGACGGCGACGTCGCGTCCCTGCTCGACCCACCGGTGCAGTTCTTCGGCCATGTCCAGCATCTCTCGGTCTCCTCGGCGCGTCCGTGCTGCGTGCTGCGTGCTGTGTGCTGCGGGTGCGTACGGGTACGGGGGTGGATCTGCTCGTCCTGCTACGAGAACCCGGCCGGGGGCTCAGCGCACGCCGAGCCAGCCCTCGATCGGGTGGAGCGCGAAGTAGACGAGGAAGACCGCGGTCAGGCCCCACATGAAGGCCCCGACCTCCCGTCCCCTGCCCTGGGCGGCCTTGATGGCGGTGTACGAGACGACGCCCGCGGCGACACCGGTCGTGATGGTGTACGTGAAGGGCATCAGCACGACGGTCAGGAAGACCGGGATCGCGGTGGCGCGGTCGGCCCAGTCGACGTGCCGGGCGTTCATCAGCATCATGGCGCCGATCACCACCAGGGCCGCGGAGGCCACCTCCTGCGGCACGATCGCGGTCAGCGGGGTGAAGAACAGGCAGGCCGCGAAGAACAGGCCGGTGACGACGGAGGCCAGTCCGGTGCGGGCCCCCTCGCCGACGCCGGTGGCGGACTCGACGAACACGGTCTGGCCCGAGCCGCCGGCCAGGCCGCCGATCGCCCCGCCGGCGCCGTCGACGAGCAGCGCCCTGGACAGGCCCGGCATGCGGCCCTTGTCGTCGGCGAGGCCGGCCTCGGTGCCGACGCCGATGATCGTGGCCATCGCGTCGAAGAAGCCGGCCAGCACCAGGGTGAAGACGATCATGCCGACCGTCATCACGCCGACCTGGCCCCAGCCGCCGAACTCGACGTGCCCGAGCAGCGAGAAGTCGGGCATGGACACCGCGCTGCCGTGCAGGGCGGGCGCCCCGCCCGCCCAGGCGTCCGCGTCGACCACGCCGGTCGCGTTGAGGACCGCGGCGACCGCCGTGCCGCCGAGGATGCCGATCAGGATGGCGCCAGGCACGTTCCGCGCCTGGAGCATGAAGATCAGCAGCAGGGTCGCGGCGAACAACAGGACCGGCCAGCCGGTGAGTTGGCCCGCCGGGCCGAGGCTGAGCGGGGTTGCCTTGCCCTGCTGCACGAAGCCGGACTTGTAGAGGCCGATCAGCGCGATGAACAGGCCGATGCCCATGGTGATGCCGTGCTTGAGCGCCAGCGGTATCGCGTTCATGATCATCTCGCGCAGCCCGGTGACGACGAGCAGCATGATGACCACGCCGTAGACGACGCACATGCCCATCGCCTGGGGCCAGGTCATGTTGGGCGCGACCTGCGAGGACAGTACGCCGGAGACGGACAGTCCGGCGGCCAGCGCGAGCGGCACCCTGCCGACGAAGCCCATCAGCAGGGTGGTGAGGGCCGCGGCGAACGCGGTCGCGGTGATCAGTGCCTGCCGGCCGAGCGTGTCGCCCGCCGCGTCCTTCCCGGACAGGATCAGGGGGTTGAGCAGCAGGATGTACGCCATCGCCATGAACGTGGTGACGCCGCCGCGCACTTCGCGTGCGACGGTGGATCCTCTGCCGGAGATGTGGAAGTACCGGTCGAGCCAGGAGCGTCCGGCCGGGACGCGGGTACCCGCGCCCGCGTCCTCGGCGACGCTCTCCGGCTCCAGTGACTGCTGGGTCATGTGGGCCTGCTCCCAAGGTTCAAAGGGACACCCGCGCGCCAGCACGGCGTGCTGTCACGGGATTTGGGATGTGGTCGGCCGCACGACCCGGGGGACGGCCCGAGACGAACGATCGGGATGTGTGCCTGTGCTGTGAAGTCCCGTGAGCGGTACGGGACATGTGGCTCCGCACGGAACGGGCGGGGTGCGCGGGGAACCGCGCGGCCGCCGCCCGTCCGGACGGAGGGCTCCGGGGTTACGCCGTGCCGGTGAGGTGTTCGGGACGCACCGGCGTGCGGTTGAGCTCCAGTCCCGTCGCGTTCCGGATCGCCGCGAGGACGGCCGGGGTGGACGACAGGGTGGGTGCCTCGCCGACGCCGCGCAGCCCGTACGGGGCGTTGTGGTCGGCGAGTTCGAGGACGTCGACCGGGATGGTCGGGGTGTCGAGGATGGTGGGGATCAGGTAGTCGGTGAAGGACGGGTTCCTGACCTTCGCGGTCCTGGGGTCGACGATGATCTCCTCCATGACGGCGACCCCGAGCCCCTGGGTGGTGCCGCCCTGGATCTGCCCGACGACGGACAGCGGGTTGAGCGCCTTCCCGACGTCCTGGGCGCAGGCCAGCTCCACCACCTTGACCAGGCCGAGTTCGGTGTCGACCTCGACGACGGCGCGGTGCGCGGCGAACGAGTACTGCACGTGTCCGTCGCCCTGCCCGGTCTCCAGGTCGAAGGCCTGGGTGGGCCGGTGGCGCCACTCCGCCTCGATCTCGACGGCCTCGTCGCCGAGCACGTCGGCGAGCGGGGCGAGGACCTCACCGCCGTCGGTGACCACCTTGCCGCCCTCCAGCAGGAGTTCGGCGGTGGCCCAGGCCGGGTGGTAGGTGCCGAAGAGGCGACGGCCCCGCTCAAGTACCTTGTCCCGCACCAGTTCGCAGGAGTTACGGACCGCGCCGCCGGTCATGTACGTCTGACGGGACGCGGAGGTGGAGCCGGCCGAGCCGACGCGGGTGTCGGCCGGGTGGATGGTGACCTGGGTGACGCCCAGCTCGGTCCGGGCGATCTGCGCGTGCACGGTGACGCCGCCCTGGCCGACCTCCGCCATCGCGGTGTGCACGGTGACGACGGGCTCCCCCGCGACGACCTCCAGGCGCACCTTGGCGGTGGAGTAGTCGTCGAACCCCTCGGAGAAACCGACGTTCTTGATGCCGACCGCGTAGCCGACACCCCGTACGACGCCTTCGCCGTGCGTGGTGTTGGAGAGTCCGCCGGGCAGTTGGCGCACGTCGACGCCGTCGGTGCTCTCCCACTGCCGCTCCGGCGGCATGGGCATCGCCTTGACGCGGCGCAGGAGTTCGGCGACGGGGGCGGGCGAGTCGACGACCTGCCCGGTCGGCAGCAGGCTGCCCTGCTCCATCGCGTTCAGCTGCCTCAACTCGACCGGGTCCATGCCGAGTTCGCGGGCCAGCTTGTCCATCTGCGCCTCGTAGGCGAAGCACGCCTGGACCGCGCCGAAGCCGCGCATGGCGCCGCAGGGCGGGTTGTTGGTGTAGAGGGCGACGGCCTCGACGTCGACGTCGTCGACCACGTACGGGCCGATGCCGAGCGAGGCGGCGTTGCCGACGACCGCCGGCGAGGCGGAGGCGTAGGCGCCGCCGTCCAGGACGATGCGGCACCTGACGTGGGTGAGGCGGCCGTCGCGGGTCGCCCCGTGCTCGTAGTGCAGCCTGGCCGGGTGGCGGTGGACATGGCCGAAGAAGGACTCGAACCGGTTGTAGACGATCTTCACGGGTTTGCCGGTGCGCATGGCCAGCAGGCAGGCGTGGATCTGCATCGACAGGTCCTCGCGCCCGCCGAACGCGCCGCCCACGCCGGACAGCGTCATCCGCACCTTGTCCTCGGGCAGGCCGAGGACGGGCGCGATCTGCCGCAGGTCCGAGTGCAGCCACTGCGTGGCCACGTACAGGTCGACGCCGCCGTCCTCGGACGGGACCGCGAGGCCCGACTCCGGGCCGAGGAACGCCTGGTCCTGCATGCCGAAGACGTAGTCGCCGGTGACGATCACGTCCGCGCGGGCCGCCGCCGCGTCCGCGTCGCCGCGCACGACGGGCTGGCGGTGCACGATGTTCGGGTGCGCGACGTGCCGGGCGTGGTGGTCGTCGCGGTCCGGGTGCAGCAGCGGGGCGTCGTCGGCGAGGGCGGACAACTCGTCGGTGACCACGGGCAGTTCGCGGTAGTCGACCTTGATCTTCGCGGCGGCGCGGCGCGCTGTCTCCGGGTGGTCGGCGGCCACGATGGCGACGGGCTCGCCGTGGTGGCGCACCCGGCCGTCGGCGAGGACCGGGGTGTCCTGGTACTCCAGGCCGTAGCGGCGGACCTCGGTCGGCAGGTCGTCGTAGGTCATCACGGCGTACACGCCCGGGGTCGCGAGGGCCTCGGCGGTGTCGATGGACAGGATCTCGGCGTGCGCGACGGTGGAGCGCAGGATCTGGCCCCAGAGCATGTCCTCGTGCCACATGTCGGACGAGTACGCGAACTCGCCGGTGACCTTGAGGGTGCCGTCGGGGCGCAGCGTGGACTCGCCGATGCCGCCACGGGTGCGGGAGCCCTGGGTGAGGGCCCCGGGCAGGCCGGTGGTTCCCATGTCAGACCCCCTCGGACTGGCGGGCGGCGGCCAGCCGGACCGCGTCCATGATCTTCTCGTAGCCCGTGCAGCGGCACAGGTTGCCGGAGAGTGCCTCCCGGATGTCCGCGTCGCTCGGGCTCGGCGTGCGCTCCAGCATCTCGTCCGCGGCGACCAGCAGCCCCGGCGTGCAGAAGCCGCACTGCACGGCTCCGGCGTCGATGAACGCCTGCTGCACCGGGGAGAGGCGGTCGCCCGCGGCGGCCCGCGCGTCCTGCGGACGGGCTTCCCAGCGCCGGGCCTCGTCGAGGGAGGTGCCGTCCGTCCGCGCGCCGTCCGCCGCGCCGTCCCGGGCCCGCCGGGCCGCGTGGTCGGCGAGGCCCTCGACGGTCACGACGTCGCGGCCCTCGGCCTGCCCGGCGGCGACCAGGCAGGAGCAGACGGGCACGCCGTCGAGGCGGACCGTGCAGGAACCGCACTCGCCCTGCTCGCAGGCGTTCTTGGAGCCGGGCAGGCCCATGCGCTCGCGCAGGACGTAGAGCAGGCTCTCGCCCTCCCAGACGTCGTCGGCCTCCTGACGGCGTCCGTTGACGGTGAAGTTGACGCGCATCAGGCTGCTCCCTCGGTGACGCGGGCGGTGCCGCGGTAGGACTCCCAGGCCCAGGTCAGCGTGCGGCGGGCCATGATGCCGACGGCGTGCCGGCGGTAGCCGGCCGTGCCGCGGACGTCGTCGATCGGGTTGCAGGCGGCGGCACACAGATCGGCGAACTGCCGTGCCAGGGAAGGGGTGATGACCGCCCCGCTCTCCCAGAAGCCGCCCTCGTCGAGCGCGGCGTTGAGGAACTCCTCGGCGGTGCCCGCCCGCACGGGGGTCGGCGCGGCGGACCCGATGCCGGTGCGCACGGTGCGGGTGGCCGGGTGCAGGGCGAGGCCGAAGGCGCACACCGCGATCACCATGGCGTTGCGGGTGCCGACCTTCGCGTACTGCTGCGGTCCGTCGGCCTTCTTCACGTGCACCGCGCGGATCAGCTCGTCCGGGGCGAGGGCGTTGCGCTTGACGCCGGTGTAGAACGCGTCGATCGGGATGCGCCGGGTGCCGCGCACCGACTCGGCCTCGACCTCCGCGCCCGCCGCGAGCAGCGCGGGGTGCGCGTCGCCGGCCGGGGACGCGGTGCCGAGGTTGCCGCCGACGCCGCCGCGGTTGCGGATCTGCGGCGAGGCGACGGTGTGCGAGGCCAGGGCGAGGCCCGGCAGCTCGGCGCGCAGGTGCTCCATGATCCGCGTGTAGGGCACGGAGGCGCCGAGCCGTACGGTCTCCTCTCCGGTCTCCCATTCGTAGAGATCACCGATACGGGTCAGGTCGAGGAGGTACTCGGGCCGGCGGTGGTCGAAGTTGATCTCGACCATCACGTCGGTGCCACCCGCGATCGGTACGGCGGTCGGATGCTCCGCCTTGGCGGCGAGAGCCTCCTCCCAGCTGGCGGGGCGAAGGAAGTCCATGACCGGCTCTCTTCTTCGTCTCGTGGGGCGTGGGGACGGGCCGGATCCGGTGCGGCGGGGCCGGCTCGTTCATGTGCTGTTCACGCTCGATGGGCCCAGTACACAGCGCACTGCTCCAACGGGGTCAGTCACCGAAACCATGAAGGAGTTGGCTGGCCAGTGAGGTCATCTTGTAGATTCATATGAACGGACGCCTCGGGCAATCTCCTCGCTTTCCTCCGGAAATCCGCGGGAAACACGAGGTGCGGGCCGGGACGCCGGAAGACCGACCGGGCGCCGGGCCCCCACCCAGGTATCACCGTAAGTTGCGAGAACAAGGAACGGCGGCGACACGAACATGCGGCTGCGCGCACTGCTGGACACCGACGCGCTGGGCCTCAGGCTGCTCGGCGGCGAGAGCGAGCTCGACCGCACGGTGCGCGGGGTGATGACCACCGACCTGCGCGACCCCAGCCGCTACCTGTCCGGCGGCGAACTGGTGCTGACCGGCCTGGCGTGGCGCCGCGACGCCGCGGACTCCGAGCCGTTCGTACGGCTGCTCGCGCAGGCCGGTGTGGCGGCGCTCGCGGCGGGCGAGGCCGAGCTCTCGGGCGTGCCCGCCGACCTGATCGACGCGTGCGTGCGGCACCGGCTGCCGCTGTTCGCGGTGGACGAGTCGGTCGCGTTCGCGACGGTCACCGAGCACGTCGTACGGCAGGTGTCGGGCGAACGCGCCGGTGATCTGGCGGCCGTCGTGGACCGGCACCGCCGGATGATGACGCCGGGTCCCGCGGGCGGCGGCCCGGAGGTCGTCCTGGACCTGCTCGGCTCGGACCTGGACCTGCGCGCCTGGGTGCTGTCGTCCGCCGGCCGCGTCATCGCGGGCTCCAAGGCCGCCGGGGGCGCGCCCCCGGCGGAGGTGTGCGCGCGGCTCGCGGGCGAGCACCTGGCCGCCGTGCGCGGCGGGCGGCGCGGGCCGCACCGCGTCCTGGCCGGGGGCACGGCCTACTCGGTGTTCCCGGTGCGCGGCGGCGGCCGGTCCCCGCGCGGACCGCGCGACGTCCGCGACACCGTCCTCTCGGACTGGCTGCTCGCCGTCGAGGCCGACGCGGGCGACTGGCCCGCCGAGCGCCTCGACCTGCTCCAGGGCGTCACCCAGCTCATCGCCGTGGAGCGCGACCGCCGCGACGCCGGGCGCACCGTCCGCCGCCGCCTCGCGCAGGAGGTCCTCGAACTGGTCCAGACGGGCGCCCCGCCCGCCGAGATCGCCGCCCGGCTGCGGGTCGCCGCGCCCGTGCTGCTGCCGGGGCTGGGGGCCGCGCCGCACTGGCAGGTCGTCGTGGCCCGCGTCGAGTGGACGGACGGCGGTGGCACCGGCCAGGACGCCGACGCGGGCGGCGCCGCCGCGCAGGCGCTCCTGGAGGAGATCCTCGTCGACCCGCGCGCCACCGGACCCGAGCCCTCGGACCGGATAGCCGTCGCCCACGTCGGCGGCGAGGCGGTCGCGCTGGTACCGCTGCCGTCGGTGTCCGCCGAGCACGACGGCACGGAGTCCGGCGTCGTCGCCGACGCCCTGCTCGCCGCCGTGCGCGAGCCCCTCGCGGCCGGCCTCGGCGGCGACGGGCGGATCACCGTCGGCGTCAGCGCCGCCGTGCACTCCGCCGAGGGGCTGCGCGGCGCGCTGGAGGAGGCACGGCACGCCCGCCGCGTCGCCGCCGCCCGGCCCGGCGCGGTCTGCGCCGCGGGACACCAGGAACTCGCCTCCCACGTCCTGCTGCTGCCCTTCGTGCCCGACGACGTGCGCCGCGCCTTCACCGCCCGGCTGCTCGACCCGCTGCGCGACTACGACCGCCGGCACCGCGCCGAACTGATCCCGACCCTGGAGGCGTTCCTGGAGTCCGACGGCTCCTGGACCCGCTGCGCGGGCAGGCTGCACCTGCACGTCAACACCCTGCGCTACCGGGTGGGCCGCATCGAGCAGCTGACCGGCCGGGACCTGTCCCGCCTGGAGGACAAGCTCGACTTCTTCCTCGCGCTGCGCATGAGCTGACGCCCGCGCGGGCCTGCCCGCGCGAGGGCGCGCCGCGACCGGCGGGCGTGCCGCGGACGGCCGGCGCGCACCGTGCGGCACGGCCCGCGGCCGGTCGGATCCCCACCACTTTGTGAAAACATTCACCCATCCCCTTGGCCCGGCCCGGTGATCGGTGCTGGAATGCCGCCACCACTCAACTGGCTCGACGGCGTGCTCGGGGAGGGCAACGTGGCGCATACCGCCATGTCTGGTAACGGAACGACCGACGACGATCCACTCCAGACCGCGGTATGGCGGCTGAGATCCCGCGCGTGCTGGGTCGACGCGGCGGCCCTGCTCCGGCGGGACACCGCCGACGCGGCCCTCCAGCGGGCCTCGCTGCTCGTGGAGCGCTGTCTCTACACCGAGGCGGGCTGGGCGGAGGCCGAGGACGCGCTGCGCACGGCCGAGGCCCTGGCCCACGGCGACGAGGAACGGGGCGCCGCCGCCTGCGAACGCGGCCAGCTCGCCTACGCGGCGACCCTGCACCGGGTGCGGGACCGGGCGGACGAGGCGCGGGCCGCCCTCGGCCGCGCGGCGGCCCTGCTCGCGCCGGGCGGTCCGGGCCGGCCCCTGCTGGACTTCCGGCGCGGACTGCTCGCCGAGAACCTGACCCGCTCCCCGCAGGCCGCGCGGGCCGCCTATCGCCGGGCCCACGCGGGCGCCACCACCCGCCCCGATCCCCTGCTGCTGTCGTGCACCTGGCGCCACCTCGCCGGACTCGCCCTCCAGGAGGGCGAGTTGGCGGAGGCCCGGCACGGCTTCGCGGAATCCCTGCGGATCCGCGAGGAGTTGGGCTACCTCGTCGGCACGGCGCCGGCGCTGGCGTCGCTGGCGGACGCGGCACCCGAACCCGAGGCGTCCCGGCTGCGCGAGGAGGCACGCCGGCTGTTCAACCTGCTCGGTGGCGTACCGACCTGGCTGGCGGGGCGGTTGGCGCCGCCGGAGACGGGGGCCGCGAGCGCCTGAGGGCGCGGAGCCGGCGGAGGGGGCCGCCTCAGCGGGCGGCGGCGTAGTGCTCGCGCAGCAACGACCGTACGGCGTCGGTGTCGTGGGCGACGAGGGCGTCGAGCAGGGCGGTGTGCTCCGCCGCGTCGGCGATCAGGTCGGTGCGGGCGCCCCCCGCGGCCTCGCCGGCCGGCGGCCACTGGGCGCGCCGGTGCAGGTCCTCGGCGACGCGCACCAACTGCTCGTTGCCCGCGAGGGCGAGCACCGCGCGGTGGAAGGCGCGGTCCGACTCCGCGTACGCCGCACGGCAGCCGGTGGACGCGGCCCGTACCGTCGCCTCGGCGAGCGGCCGCAGCCTCGCCCACCCCTCCGACGGCACGCCCCGCACCAGACGCAGCACCACTGGTACCTCCAACAGGGCCCGTACCTCGGCCAGTTCGGCGAGTTCTCGCGGGCCGCGCACCGTGACGCGGAAGCCCCGGTTGGGCACGACCTCGACGGCGCCCTCCAGGGCGAGCTGCTGCATCGCCTCCCGCACCGGCGTCGCGGAGACACCGAACCGGTCGCCGAGGGCGGGGCCCGAGTACACCTCGCCCGGGACCAGGTCACCGGCGAGCAGCGCCGCGCGCAGGGCGTCGAGCACCTGCCCGCGCACCGAGGAGCGCCGCACGACGGCCCGCGCCGGGAGCGCGGACGGCGGCCGGGCCGCCGCCGTGGGGCCGTCGGCCGCGCGACGGTGTCCGGCGGGCCCGGCGCCCGCGTGCCCGTCGCCCGCGTGCCCGTCGCCCGCGTGCCCGTCGGCGTCCGCGTACTCGGCGCCGTCCGCGTGCCCGTCGTGCACGTGCTCACCGCGGGTGTGCCCGCCGTCCGGGCCCGGACCGCCGGGGTGCTCGTCGCGCGCGGCGGGGGCCGGGACGCCGTACGGCCGGTCGGCGCCCCGGGCGCGGCCCTGCGCGGGGACCCGGGGGTCCTCGCCGCCGGCCGGACGTCCGGGAGTGCCCGTACCGGAGGAGCCCTGCGCGCCCTGCGTCACGGGTCCTCCTGGATCTCGCCGGTCTCGCCGGTCTGGTCGGTCCTGCCCGGCGGCCGGGGCGCGGCGCGCGCCGGGGCTCCGGGTCGTTTGCGTCCGGTTGTCACCGGTTCGTCAAGCACTTTAGGCGAACGGGGCCCCGGTTCACATTCCGTCCGCATTCGGTAAGGTGAGCCTTACCTTCGACGATGTGAATCGGTGGTCCCGGCATGCCTGTCCTCTCCTCGGCCACGGCCGACGCGTACGCCCGCCTCACCGAGGTGTATCCGTACCTGGCGGTGACCGAGCTGGGCCACGGCGAACGGCCCGCCGATCACGCGGACACCCGGTGGCTCGCGGTCGGCGCGCTCGCCGAGGGCGGGGCCGCGCTGGACTCCTTCCTCGCGTGGGACGAACGGCAGACGGTCGAGGAGTACGGGCGGCGCGCCCGCCCCGACGTCGTCGCCACCTTCGGACTGCACCGCTACGCCTTCCCCGCGACCCTGCTCGTCACGCTGCCCTGGTTCCTGCACCGCAGGGTGCCGCGCTATCCCGTGGGCAACGTCTGGTACGCCCGGGAGGCCGGCCGCTTCGCGGTGCTCCCCGGGGACTTCGCGTGCCTGCCCGGCGACCCCGCGGCACTGCTGCCCGGCGCCCGGGTCGTGCCCGACGAGGAGGCCCTGCGGACGGAGGTGCGCGCGGCGGTCGCGGAGCACCTGGAGCCGCTGCTCGCCGCGTTCGGCCCGCGCATGCGCAGGCGCGGGCGGGCGCTGTGGGGGATGGCGACCGACGAGATCGTGGACGGCCTCTGGTATCTCGGTGAACTCCTCGGCGAGGAGGAGCGGGCCGTGCGCGAACTGGAACTGCTCCTGCCCGGCGCCACCCTGCCGTACATCGGCACCGCCGGTTTCCGCGAACTCAGCGGCCCCGACGGGCAGTCGCTCCAGACCCGGGACCGGGCGAGCTGCTGCATGTACTACACGCTGCGGCCCGACGACACGTGCGGCACCTGTCCGCGCACCTGCGACGCCGACCGCGTCGCCAAGATCACCGCCGCCGCGGCCTGAACCCATGCCCCGCGTCCGCCCGCGGGGACGCCCGGCGCGCTACTCCCGGTCCACCGGGGCGGTTTGAGGCACCCTCAGGCGAGGACGCCCCCGCCCACGTCGTAAGATCGTCGACGCCGGTACGCCCGTGCGGTGACAGGCGGTTCACAATTTCCTCACCTGTCGCAGGAACTTTCCGCCGAACCACCTGTACGGGTACTCTTATTCGAACTCAACTCCCGCCCCTCATGCGGCAGTTCGAGCAACTCGTCGCCCCTGCGCATCCCCGTGCACTCCGTTGGCGGCCTCTTGCCCCGAAACCCTCTGAGGGACGCCGGGATTGGGTCACTATGGCGGGCGTTACGCCCTATCCCAATGCAAGGGACCCCAGATGAGACTGACCGACATATCGCTGAACTGGCTGCTTCCGGGCGCCGTGCTGCTCCTGGGCATGCTGGCGGCGGTTGCGGTGCTCGCGCGCGGCAAGCGCTCCTCGGGGAAGAGTGCGGGCGCGGACGATTCGTGGGAGCGCACCGAGGAGCGCCGCCGGCGCAAGGAGGCCGTCTACGGCACCGCCTCGTACGTCCTCCTCTTCTGCTGTGCGGCGGTCGCCGCCGCACTCTCCTTCCACGGCCTGGTCGGATTCGGCCAGCAGAACCTCGGCCTCACCGACGGCTGGGAGTACCTCGTCCCGTTCGGTCTCGACGGCGCGGCCATGTTCTGCTCCGTGCTCGCGGTGCGCGAGGCCAGCCACGGTGACGCGGCGCTCGGTTCCCGCATACTCGTGTGGACGTTCGCCGGTGCCGCCGCCTGGTTCAACTGGGTGCACGCGCCCCGGGGTGTCGACCACGCGGGCGCTCCCCAGTTCTTCTCCGGCATGTCCCTCTCGGCCGCCGTCCTCTTCGACCGCGCGCTGAAGCAGACCCGTCGGGCGGCACTGCGCGAGCAGGGTCTGGTGCCGCGTCCGCTGCCGCAGATCCGCATGGTGCGCTGGCTGCGGGCCCCCCGCGAGACGTACAAGGCGTGGTCGCTCATGCTCCTCGAAGGTGTCCGCAGTCTTGACGAGGCGGTCGACGAGGTGCGCGAGGACCAGCGCCAGAAGGAGGAGAACCGCCGGCTGCGGCGCGAGCAGGAGCGCGTCGAGCGCGCCCACCTGAAGGCACTCAGCCGCGGGCAGCGCAGCCTCGGCCGGGGCCGCGACCACCGGCCCGAGGTGCAGGCCGTCGAGCGGGGCTCCGCGCCGAGCTCCGCGGAGCCTGCGATATCGGCCCCCGAGCCGCTTCCCGCCCGTACGCCCCGCCCGTCCCTGACGCCCGCGCGGCGCACGGCGGAGCCCGTCGTCGACCTCACCGCGGAGGACGACACAATGGCCCTGCCGCGTCTCGACTCCCTTGAGCGCAAGCTCAAGGACCTTGAGCAGCAGTTCGGTTAGGACCGGACCGTCCCGGAGGGGGGGGGGGGGGGCGGCGGGGGGGGGGGGCCCCCCCCCCCCCCCCGGGCCCCCGCGGCGGGGGGGCGGGGCGGGGGGGGGGGGGGGGGGGGGCCGGGGGGGGCCGCCCCCGCCGCGTGCGCCGGCGGGCGTGCTGTTGGGCCCCGGGCCGCCCCCCGCCGGCCCCCCCCCCGCCCCCTCCGGTTTCCAGCCGGTCAGGCCGCGTCGGCGGCCAGTTCGTACCAGACCGACTTGCCGACCGCGTGCGCGCTCACGCCCCACGCGTCGGCGAGTGCCTGCACGAGGATCAGTCCCCTGCCGTGGGTGCCGTCGTCGGCCGGACCGCGCAGCGACGGACGGTGGGCGGCGAAGTCCCGTACCTCGACCCGGAGTTTGCGTGCGGTCAGGGTCACCGCGAGGACCGCGTCGTGCTCGGTGTGCACGAGGGCGTTGGTGACCAGCTCGCTCGTGAGCAGTTCCGCGGTCTCCAGCACCGGGGACGCGACCCGGTGGCGCAGGAAGTCCCGCAGCGCGCGGCGCGCCCCGGCGACGGCGCACAGGTCGGCGCGGGGCAGCCTGCGTTCCAGACGCGCCCCGGCGGGCCCCGGGTACGCGCCCGGCCCGGCGGACGGCGAACCGGACGCGCCGGGGCCCGAAGGGCCGCCCGCCGCCGGGCCGTTGCCCGTACCGCCGCCCGGCGCGGGTGCCGCGCCGCCGGCCTTGCGCGCCGCACCCTCCTCGGCCGGGGCGACTCCGATCCTCACGGGGCGTCCGCCCCGTCCCTGCCTCTCCATGTCCCCCGCCCGTGCGCCGATGCCGCTTCCCCTGCTGCTCGAACACGTTCACGGGGATCCATGCCCGTCCACGGAGCGAGACAGTCATCACGGAGCGTCAAAGAAGCAGCAACGGCCTTTTGGCAAGGGGCAGTTGGCAGTCGGCCGTCAAGGGCGCGGCACGTTGCGCAGATTGGAGCGGGCCATCTGCACCATCCGCCCCACGCCGCCGTCCAGGACCACCTTCGACGCGGACAGCGCGAAGCCCGTCACCATGTCGGCCTTGATCTTCGGCGGGATGGACAGGGCGTTGGGGTCCGTGACGACGTCGATCAGTGCCGGGCCCTTGTGCCGGAAGGCGTCCTTGAGGGCGCCTGCCAGCTCCTTCGGCTTCTCGACGCGCACACCGTAGGCGCCGCAGGCGCGGGCAACGGCGGCGAAGTCGGGGTTCGTGTTGGTGGTGCCGTACGCGGGCAGGCCGCCGACCATCATCTCCAACTCGACCATGCCGAGGGAGGAGTTGTTGAACAGGACGACCTTCACCGGCAGGTCGTACTGGACGAGGGTGAGGAAGTCGCCCATCAGCATGGAGAAGCCGCCGTCGCCCGACATCGAGACGACCTGGCGCTCACGGTCCGTGAACTGTGCACCGATCGCCATGGGCAGCGCGTTGGCCATCGAGCCGTGCGAGAACGAACCGATCACGCGGCGGCGCCCGTTGGGGGTGAGGTAGCGGGCGGCCCACACGTTGCACATACCGGTGTCGACCGTGAACACGGCGTCCTCGGAGGCGACTTCGTCCAGCACGGAGGCCACGTACTCCGGGTGGATCGGTACGTGCTTCTCGACCTTGCGCGTGTACGCCTTCACCACGCCCTCAAGGGCGTCCGAGTGCTTCTTGAGCATCCGGTCGAGGAAGCGCCGGTTCTCCTTCGGCCTCACCCGCGGCGTCAGAGCGCGCAGGGTCTCCCGCACGTCGCCCCACACCGCGAGGTCGAGCCGGGAGCGGCGCCCGAGGTGCTCGGGCCGCACGTCGACCTGGACGATCTTCACGTCGGTCGGCAGGAACGCGTTGTACGGGAAGTCCGTGCCGAGCAGGATCAGCAGGTCGCACTCGTGGGTCGCCTCGTAGGCGGCGCCGTAGCCGAGCAGTCCGCTCATGCCGACGTCGAACTTGTTGTCGTACTGGATCCACTCCTTGCCGCGCAGCGCGTGCCCCACCGGCGACTTGACCTTCTCCGCGAACTCCATCACCTCGGCGTGCGCGCCCGCCGTGCCGCTGCCGCAGAACAGGGTGACCTTTCCGGCGGCGTCGATCATCTCCACGAGCCGGTCGATCTCCGCGTCGCCGGGCCGCACCGAGGGCCGCGACGTCACGATGGCGGTCTCGGGGGCCGACTCGGGCGCGGACTCGGCGGCGACGTCGCCGGGCAGCGTGACGACGCTGACGCCCGACTGCCCGACCGCGTGCTGGATCGCGCTCTGGAGCACCCTGGGCATCTGCTGCGGGTTGGAGATCATCTCGCTGTAGTGGCTGCAGTCCTGGAACAGCCGGTCGGGGTGGGTCTCCTGGAAGTAGCCGAGGCCGATCTCGCTGGAGGGGATGTGCGAGGCGAGCGCGAGCACCGGGGCCATGGAGCGGTGGGCGTCGTACAGCCCGTTGATCAGGTGCAGGTTGCCGGGGCCGCACGATCCCGCGCACGCCGCGAGCGTCCCGGTGACCTGGGCCTCCGCACCCGCGGCGAAGGCGGCCGTCTCCTCGTGCCGTACGTGGATCCAGTCGATCGCGGAGTTGCGCCGGATCGCGTCGACGACGGGGTTGAGGCTGTCGCCGACGACGCCGTACAGGCGCTTGACGCCGGCACGGACGAGGATGTCGACGAACTGCTCGGCGACGTTCTGTTTGGCCATGGTGTCGGGTGCCCCTTCGGTCTCCTCGGATCCCTCTGGGTTCCATGGAGGCACAGCCCGCGCGCTCACGCCTCCCAAACGGCCGCCGCCGTGCGGTCGTCCGCGTACCCCTTCACGCGGGTCTGCGTGTGGGCGAGGAACGCCGCGAGGCCCGGCGGGACGGGGCCGGACCACTGTCCGGCGAGATGGTCGCCGAGCGCGGCCTCGCCCCGCAGCGGCCCGGCGAGGCCGTCCGTGCACATCAGGAGCGCGTCACCCGGCCGGGCGACGGAGGCGCGGAACCTGAAGGGCTCGCGCACGGGTTCGGGGGCGGGCTCGTAGGGACTCGGGGGTGTCGGAATGCCGAGGTCCATGGTGAGCCGGTCGCCCTCCGGGGTCTCGGCCGGTCCGGCCCCGAAGCCGACGACGGCGTCCCCCGCGGCCTCGGAGACCCGCGGTTCGATGTCCTGCCACACGCCGTCGCGCAGCCGGAACAGTCCGCCCTCGCCGACGCCGAAGAAGACACGGGTGCGGCAGGCGGGGTCGGCGGACAGCAGCAGGCAGCGCAGGGTGGCGGCGTACTCGTCCGGTTCGACCCCGCGTTCCGCGGCCCGTGAGCGCAGCCGGCCGAGGCTGCGGTCGGTGAGCCGGTGCAGACCCGACTTCAGGTCGCCGCGCCGGGCCGCGCGGATGTCCTCCGCGAGCCGGACCTGGCTGAGCCCGACCGCGCGCGCGATCCACCGGCACGCCTCGGCCGCCGCGTGGTGCGCGCCGGGGGTGGCACGCGCGCCGGTCGCCATCGCGACGAGGACGAGTGCCTGGTCGCCCGTGCCGAACCGGGCGGTGAGCAGCGCGTCGCGCCGCGGTTCGCCGCGGTACCGCGCGGAGTCGCCGCGCACGGAGGCGGCCCGCAGCGTGCAGGCGCCGTACTGGGCGCCGTCGAGCACCGTGTCGGGGACGAGGTCGTCGAGCCCGTCGGGGTCGGCGGGAGGCAGGGCGGTCGGTTCTGCCTCGTAGGTGGGCGGGCCGGAACCGATGTGGTCCACGGCGACGGGCGGCGCGGGGACGACCCGCGGCGCGGACTCGGCCGGCGGGGCGTCCGGGGCGGCCGGTACGGCGGCCTCCCGGCGCGCGTCGAGGTCCGGCTGGGTGGCCTCGCGCGGGACGTGGGCCGTGACGCCGCGGCCCACCGGGACCGCGTCGCCGGGCGGGGGCGGCGGGGTGCGCGGCGGCGGGGGCACGGCGGCGGGCGGGGCGGAGTGGATGTCGATGTGGTCGGTGTACGGGTCGGACGGGGCGGGGGGCGCTGCCGGGGCGGGGTGGATGTCCACGTGGTCGGTGTACGGGTCGGAGGGGAAGCTCGCGGGGCCCCAGGGCGCCCCCGAGGGGGGCCGGCCCGGCGCGGGCGGGCGCTCGGCGGCGGGCCCGGTGACGGGGGGCCGGTCGGGGACGGGCGGGGGCGCGGTGTCCTCGTCCCCCTCCCCCGCGTAGGCGACGTCGTCGTCCCGCGCGTACCAGGCGTCGGCCTGCCGCGCGTACACCGTGTCGTCGTCGGCGGCGTCGGCCGCCGCCTCGTCCTCCTCGGCGGACGCCTCCCCGTACCCCTGTCCCTCCGGGTCCCCGGTCGGCTCATACGCCGGGTCCTCGCCGGTGCGGCGGAGCGGGAGGGTGCCCGTGGGACGGTCGAACCAGGAGCCCGCGCCCGTCCCCGTCCCCCCGCCGGTCCGCGGACCGCGCGGCGGTACGGCGTCCTCCGGAGCGGCAACCGGAACCCGGGCGGGAGCCGGTGCCGGGGCCGGGGACGAACCCTGCGGCGCCGCCGTCCCGGTGGGCGTCTCCTGCCCCACGGTCCCGGACGCCGAGGCGAACCTGTCGTCCAGGGAATCACCGACGGCCGCGGGACCCGTGTCCTCGGCCGAGTCGTCGTACAGCTGTCCCCACCAGTCGTCGTCGCGTCCGGTGGGCGTTCCCCCCTGTTGGCTCATGACCCCAATTGTCCACCGCTCGGGCCCTGGTGAAACGGCGCAAGGCGAAATTCCGGGGACCGGCCGCACCGCGAGGGGGGCGTCGGAGGGCGCGCGGAAGAGCGTGCGCGAGGGCGCGCGGGAAGAGGCGCGGGAAGGGGCGCGAAAGGGCACATGGAACCCGCGTTCCCGGGATCGGGCGGCGGAAAAGAGAGATCGCCGGACGGTCCACCCCCCACGGGAGACCGTCCGGCGACTTCGGGGCGTACCGCCCCGGGCTCCGCTCCGTACCGCCGCACGTGGTGGTGGCGGGACGCGACCGGGCCGTGCGTCCGCGCGGACCGGGTGGGTCGGGGACGGCGGTACGGCGGCTGTTGGTGCCGAGACGGACACCTTGGCAGAGTGACCCGCGGTACGGCGATGATGTGCCGTGGCGGGTTCACGCCGTGGCCGGTTCCCGCCACGGCGGGCAGGTCACGAGGGACGTTCTCCGGGGAAGGACAGGCGCTGATGCTGGCAGCGATAGGTCTGGACGAGAAGCACGAGTCGGCGTACCGGGCGCTGGTGTCCGTGGGCGCCGCCGACCTTCCGGACCTCGCGCGGCGGCTGACGCTCGGCGAGTACGACACGGAGCTGGCCCTGCGCCGGCTGGAGCGGCACGGTCTCGCCGCGCAGTCTTCCGCCCGACCGGGCCGATGGGTCGCGGCGCCGCCCGGGGTGGCGCTGGGCGCGCTGCTCACCCAGCAGCGGCACGAGCTGGAGCAGGCGGAGCTGGCCGCCGCGCTGCTCGCCGAGGAGTACCGGGGCGCGGCGGGCGAGCCGGCGGTGCACGACCTGGTCGAGGTGGTGATCGGCACGGCGGCGGTCGCGCAGCGCTTCCTCCAGCTCCAGCTCGGCGCGACGGAGGAGGTGTGCGCGCTGGTCACCGGCGACCCGATCGCCGTGTCCGGCATGGAGAACGACGCGGAGGAGCAGGCGGTCGGGCGCGGCGTCGGGTTCCGGGTGGTCGTGGAACGCGCGGTGCTCGACATGCCCCACGGCATCACGGAGCTGACGGCCGCGCTCGGCCGCGACGAACAGGTGCGGGTGGTGGCGGAGGTGCCGACCAAACTCGTCGTGGCGGACCGCACGCTCGCGATGGTGCCGCTCACCGCGCACACCGCCGAGCCCGCCGCGCTCGTCGTGCACGCCAGCGGACTCCTGGAGCTGCTGTGCGGGCTGTTCGAGTCCGTGTGGCGCACGGCGCTGCCGCTGCGGCTGGGCACCGACGGGGTGGCGGAGGACGGCCCGGAGGGCCCCGACGGCACCGATCTGGAGGTGCTGTCGCTGCTGCTCGCCGGGATGACCGACGTGAGCGTCGCCAAGCAGCTCGATCTGGGCCTGCGGACCGTGCAGCGCCGGGTGAAGCGCCTCATGGAGCTGTGCGGGGTCACGACACGCCTCCAGCTCGGCTGGCACGCCTACGAGCGGGGCTGGGTCGCCCGCGACGGTTCCGCCTGAGCGCCGCGGGCGGCCCCGGGGCGCTCCCCGCTCCGGGTCCGGCCGGACCGGACGCGCTTGACCTGCGCTTTCGCGCCGCCTCCTGCACGCTGGGGACATGGGCGTGTGGGAACTCCTCCTGGTCGGTCTCATCCTCGTGACCGGCCTGTGCGGGGTACTGGTACCCGGCGTTCCGGGGTCGTGGCTCGTCTGGGCCGCGGTTCTGTGGTGGGCGCTGACCGATCCGCAGCCGGTGGCCTGGGGGATCCTGGTCGGCGCGACGGTGGTGCTGTTCCTGTCCCAGGTGGTGCGCTGGGCCCTGCCGCCGCGCCGCCTGCGCTCGTACGGCACACCCCGCATGGCCGTGTTCGCCGGGACCGGCGCCGTCGTCGGCTTCGTGCTCGTCCCGGTGGTCGGTGCGGTCCCCGGGTTCGTGGGCGGCGTCTACCTGGCCGAGCGGCTGCGGCTGGGCAGCCACGGCGAGGCGGTCGCCTCGGTGCGCACGGCGATGCGCTCGGGCGGCTCCGGCGTCCTCGCGGAACTCTTCCCGTGCCTGCTGATCGCGGGGGCGTGGCTGGGCGCGGTGCTCTGGGGCTGACGGGACGCGGCGGCGGTTCCCCGCCCACTCCGCGTAGGTCCACGGCCCTAAGACTCCTACCTGATGCGCGGGGCGCGGCCGGGTGGTTGGCTCCTGCCATGACCGACGAACGGGTGGTGTCATGACCGAATTCACCGATGCCGAGCGTGCCTATCTCCGTTCCCAGCGGCTGGGACGGCTCGCGACCGTCGACCCGCAGGGCCAACCCCAGGCGAACCCGGTGGGTTTCTTCCCGCGGGACGACGGGACGATCCTGGTGGGCGGCTATGCGATGGGGACCACGAAGAAGTGGCGGAACCTGCGGCAGAACCCGAAGGTCGCTCTCGTCGTCGACGACATCGTGAGCGTGACGCCGTGGCGGGTGCGGGGCCTCGACATCCGCGGCGAGGCCGAACTCCTGGTCGGCCCGCACGACTTGGGCGCGCACCTCAGCGAGGAGGTGATCCGGATCCACCCGCGCAGGATCCTGAGCTGGGGCCTGGAGGAGGAGTAGGGACGCACGGGAGCGCGCGGGCGGGCCGCCGGGCCGGAGTCGTCAGTCCTTGCGTCCTGTCGCGGCGACCGTGACGCCGAGACCGATCATCGCCAGTCCGCCGGCGCCGCCGACCGCCGCCAGGCGTCGCGGGGAACGGGCGAACCAGTCGCGAGCGGTGGACGCCGCCAGTCCCCACACGCTGTCGGAGGCGAGCGCGATCAGGTTGAAGACCAGCCCGAGCACCAGCATCTGGGCGGCCACGTGTCCGCTCTCGCGGTTCACGAACTGGGGCAGTACGGCGGCGAAGAACACGATCGTCTTGGGGTTGGTGACCCCGACGGTGAACCCCTCGCGCAGGGTCCGCAGCCGGGTCCTGGACTCGGCCTCGGCCGTGAACACCGCGCGTACGGAACGGCGTTGGCGGAAGGCGCGGACGCCCAGGTACACCAGGTAGGCCGCGCCCGCCCACTTCAGGAGGGTGAAGACGAGCACCGAGCGCTCGACCACCGCCCCCACCCCGAGTGCGACGGCGACCACGAGGACGTACCCGCCGGCGGTGTTGCCCAGGACGGTCGTCAGCGCGGCCTGCCGGCCCTGTGCCAGCGCCCTGCCGATCACGAACAGGACGCTGGGTCCCGGGATCACGATCAGCAGGAGGGACAGGGCCGCGAAGGCGAGGAGGCGGTCGGCGGAGAGCATGCCTCAGCCAAGCAGCCACCGGAGATCCGCTCAACCACTTTTAGGAGCAGGGCGGTTGGGCCCGACCCGGCCCGCGTGTGCGTCCCGCCGACGGGGGCGGAGCACACGCGGGCCGGGCCGCACGGTGTCAGCGCACGTTCCCCCGCTTGGCGTCCATCGCGGCACGGCCCTCGGCGCTCCTGCGCTTCCAGTCCCGGCGCATCTCCGAACGCATGCGGGCGTCCGTCTTGGCGACCATCCACCGGTTCTCCCGCATGAGTTTGCGGTAGCTGTCCAGCCGCCGGGACGCCAACTCCCCGTTGTCCAGGGCCGCGAGCACCGCGCAGCCGGGCTCCGACTCGTGGGCGCAGTCCTGGAAACGGCAGTCGGCCGCCAGGTCCTCGATCTCGGAGAACACCTGCCCGACGCCGCTCTCGGCGTCCCACAGGCCCACCCCCCGCAGTCCGGGGGTGTCGATCAGGACGCCGCCGCCCGGCAGGACCAGCAGGTTGCGCGTGGTGGTGGTGTGCCGGCCCTTGCCGTCCACGTCCCGGGTCGCCCGCACCTCCATGACGTCCTCCCCGAGCAGGGCGTTGGCGAGCGACGACTTGCCGGCCCCGGACTGCCCGAGCAGCACGGAGGTACCGCCGGAGACGACGGCGGCGAGGACGTCGACGCCGTCGCCGGTGTGTGCGCTGAGGGGCAGGACGGGCACCCCGGGGGCGGCGGCCTCCACGTCCTGGACGAGGTACGAGCGGGTCACGGCGTCCGGCACGAGGTCCGCCTTGGTGAGCACGACGACGGGACCGGCGCCGGACTCCCAGGCCAGGGCCAGCAGGCGTTCGATGCGGCCGAGGTCGAGTTCGGCGGCGAGAGACACGGCGACGACGGCGTGGTCGACGTTGGCCGCGAGGATCTGGCCCTCGGACCTCTTGGACGACGTCGACCGCACGAACGCGGTACGGCGCGGAAGCAGGGTGCGGACGTAGAGCGGGTCACTGCTCACGGGGTCGACGGCGCACCAGTCCCCCGTGCACACGACCTTCATGGGGTCGCGGGGGACGACGAACTCGGTGTCGGCGCGCACGGGGCCGGCCGGCGTGACGACGTCGCACAGGCCGCGGTCGACCCGCACGACACGGCCGGGGACCAGCCCCTGCCGGGCGTACGGCGCGAACTCGGCCTCCCAGTGGGCGTCCCAGCCGTACGGGGCCAGCGGATGCGCGGAAGTGGGCGCGACGGGCGCGGAGTCGGAGAGGTCGGAGGAGAAGGAGAACGACGAGAAAGACAAGGGAAACCCTTCGAGGGGCGGCCCCGGCAACGCGCGAACGGCGCGAGCGAAAAGGTCAGCCGGCGGCCACGGAGGTGGACTTGACGAACTGCTGGATGCGGGCAACGCCCGTCTCGACGACAGCCATCGGTCAACACCTCCCAAGCCTGATCACCGGCCACGACCACCCGGTCGCGCCGCTCGAACACGCACCACCCTAGGGGCGGCGCCGTGCGGGCCGCCACTTCTTTTCCGAGGGCCGCCTCCGTCGCCGGGACCGCCCGCGCCGAACCGCCGCGGGCGTGGCACGCGGCGGCTCAAGTCCCCTCTTTCGACGGCCGGTTCAGCGGCGGAGTTCCGTCTCCCGTTCCATGTGCGACAGCTTGGCCGGGTTGCGCACGGCGTAGAGGCCGGTGATGAGGCCGTCCTCGACGTGGGCGGCGAGGACGGTGTCGATCTCGCCGTCGAGCACGAGGACCAGCGCGGGGCGGCCGTTGACCTGGACGGAGCGCAGGGACGCCGCCGTGCTCCTGGCCGGCCCGGCCGTCAGCATGCGGGCCACCTTGTCGGCGCCCACGATCGGCCGCAGGACCGCCTGCTTGACCCCGCCGCCGTCGCCGAGGAGGACGACGTCCGGCGCGAGGACGTCGAGCAGTCCCTGCAAGTCGCCGTTCCCCGTGGCCCGTTGGAACGCGTCGAGCACCTGGCGGGTCTCGTCCGCGGACACGGACCCGCGCGGCCTGCGCGCGGCGACGTGCGCCCGCGCCCGGTGCGCGACCTGCCGGACCGCCGCCGGGCTCTTGCCCACCGCGTCGGCGATCTCCTCGTAACCGAGGTCGAACACCTCGCGCAGCACGAACACCGCCCGCTCGGTCGGCGCGAGCGTCTCCATCACCAGCAGCATCGCCATCGAGACGCTGTCGGCCAGTTCGACGTCCTCGGCGACGTCCGGTGCGGTGAGCAGCGGCTCGGGGAGCCAGGAGCCGACGTAGGACTCCTTGCGCCGCCCCAGCGCGCGGATCCGTCCGAGGGCCTGGCGGGTGGCGATCCGTACGAGGTACGCGCGACGGTCCCGCACCTCGCCGAGGTCGACGTCCGCCCAGCGCAGCCAGGTCTCCTGGAGGACGTCCTCCGCGTCGGCGGCGGACCCGAGCATCTCGTAGGCGACGGTGAAGAGCAGGTTGCGGTGGGCGACGAAGGTCTCGGTGGCGGAGTCCGCGGAGCCCCCGCCGGCCGCCTCCCCCGCCGCTTCCGGGGGCGACGGCACGCCCCGCGCCGGCCCCTGCTCCCCTTGCGGCCGTTCGTTCGCCATCGACTGCTCCCGCCTGCCCGTCGCCGCTTCCCCCACGCGCAAGAGACGCCGGTGGGCGCCGGTCTGTGACAGGGGCGGGCGGTGGCGTACGTCACATCGCCTCCCCGTCACAGGGAGCCGGTGGCCGGCATCTCCTGTTCGTCCGACACGGACGAGAAGGACGAGAACGACGAGAACCTCGAGAGGACCGGACCATGAGTGACACCCGGCTCAACCTGTTCGAGAACGACCTGGGCATGCGGTTCGCCAAGCGCTTCGCGAACGCCTCCCTGATCATCCAGAAGTCCCCGCTGCCGCCGTCCACGCAGGAGTTGGTGTCGCTGCGCGCCAGCCAGATCAACGGCTGCGGATGGTGCATCGACCTGCACACCAAGGAGGCGACGGCGGCGGGCGAGAGCGCGGTACGGCTCCACCTGGTCGCCGCCTGGCGGGAGTCCACCGTGTTCACGGAGGCGGAGCGCGCGGCACTGGCGTTCGCCGAGGAGGGCACCCGGCTCGCGGACGAGCGCGAGGGCGTCAGTGACGAGACGTGGGCGCGGGTGCGCGAGCACTACGACGACGACCAGCTCGCCGCGCTGGTGTGCCTGGTCTCGCTGATCAACGCGGCGAACCGGATGGCCGTGCTCGTGCACCAGAAGGGCGGCTCGTACGAGGTCGGCATGTTCGCCGCCGCGACGGCGAACTGACGGCCGAACTGAGGGCGCACGTCCGCGGGGACGGGTGTCGCGGGTCAGACGGCCAGCATCTTCTGGATCGCCTGCCGGGACACCCCCAACTCCCGCGCGATGTCGGCCCGGGAGACCCCCTGGTCGATCAGCGACTGCATCAACTCCCGCCTCTCGGCGGCGAATCGCTGGGCCAGACGAGCGTGGTGAATCGCCTGTTCGCGCACCTCCCTGATGCGGTCGAGGGCGGGCCGGTACGCGGAGAGGTCCTTGTCGGCGGTCATGCCGACAGAATGACAACGGGGGGTTGACGATGTCAACCCCCCGTTGTCACGCCGCGCCTCCCGCGACCTCCTCGCGCCCGCCCAGCCCCGCGATCATCAGCCCGATCGTGAAGTCGAACCGGTCGTGGACCGTTCCCGCGGTGAGCTCGGCGGCGTGCCGCCTGGTGTGGGGGTAGCCGTCGGGGAGGGCCGCGAAGCGGGTCAGCAGTTCGTCGCGGCTGAGCACCCAGTCGTCGTCGGCCGCCCGGCCCGGCCGGCTCCTCACCAGGGAGACTTCGAGGCTGAACGCGTTCACGTAGAGCGACAGCGCGTCCAACGCCCAGGCCGCGGCCTGCGGTTCGACTCCTCCGGCGAGCAGGATGGCGAGCATCCCCTCCCCCACCCGCAGGGTGTCCGGGTTGGAGGGGGCCGCCGCGATCGCCGCCCGCGAGATGCCCGGGTACCGCAGGTACTGGTCACGCAACCGGGCGCAGACGTCGACGAGTTGGCGCCGCCAGACGGCGGGGTCCGGCTCGGGCAGCTCGATCCCGGCACACAGCCGCCCGATGAGCAGCTCGTCCAGGTCCTCCTTGTTGACCACGTGGGCGTAGAGCGACGACGGCCCCGTCTCCAGTTCCGCGGCCACGCGCCGCATCGTGAGGGCGTCGTAGCCCTCCCGCTCGACGATGCGGAACGCGGTGTCGATGATCGCGTCGACCGTGATCGGCTTCTTGCGCCCGCCGGAGGGCCCGCGCCGGGCCGCGGGGGCGGCGGTCGAACCGGTGCCGAGCTGGTGCCGCGCCGCGCGCCGCTGCTCTGGGGTGGGGGACATGCCGGGCAGTCTAACCAATCGGCGAACGGTGTTCCCCGCCATGCAGAACAGTGTTCGTATTGCTAAGAACACTGTTCCGATGTAGAACAGTGTTCGTGTCCACTGAACAGCACCTCTCGTCCACCCCGCCGGAGGCCGCGCCGCCGGCCCCGCCCACGGCCCCGCCGCCGACGCGCACCGCGTGGCTGGTCCTCGTCGCCGTCTTCCTCGCCGACCTGATGGACCTGGTCGACGCGAGCGTCGCCAACCTCGCCGGTCCGTCCATACGCGCCGACCTCGGTGGCGGCCAGGTCACCGTGCAGTGGGTGCTGAGCGCCTACACCGCCGCGTTCGCCCTCGGTCTCGTCACCTCGGGGCGGCTGGGGGACGTGCTCGGACGCCGCCGGCTCTTCCTGATCGGCATGACCGGCTTCACCCTGACGTCACTGGCCTGCGGCCTCGCTCCCGGCGTGACCTTCCTGATCGTGGCCCGCACGCTCCAGGGCCTGTTCGGGTCCGTCATGATCCCGCAGGGCCTCGCCCTGGTGAAGGTCGTCTTCCCGCCGCAGCACCTGCGCAGGGCACTGACCCCCGTCGGCCCGATCATGGGGCTCGCCATGGTGGCGGGGCCGATCCTGGCCGGCTGGCTGCTCCACCTGGACCTGTTCGGCAGCCAGTGGCGCCCGATCTTCCTGATCAACGTCCCGCTCGGCGTGGTCGCCGGCCTACTGGCCCTGCGGGTCCTTCCGCGCGAGGGCGGCGAGGACCGCACGGCCCGCCTCGACCTCACCGGCGTGGGCCTGCTCACCGCCGCCTCCGCCCTGCTCATCGTCCCGCTCATCCAGGGGCGCGACCTCGGCTGGCCCGCCTGGACCTACGCCATGATGGGCGCCTCCGTCGTCCTGCTCGCCCTGTTCGTCGCCTCCGAGCGGCGCAGCAGGCATCCCGTCGTCGCGCCGTCCCTGTTCCGCAGGCGCAGCTTCGTCGTCGGCCTGGTGATCGTGGCCGGGTTCTACGCGTCGTTGAGCGCGTTCGTCCTCGTGATCAACCTGGTGCTCCAACAGGGCCTGGGCTGGAGCCCGTTGCGTACGGGCCTCGCCCTGATCCCGTGGGCGCTGGGCACCGCCGCGGCCGTGCTGCTCGCGGGCGCCAGGCTCGCCGAGAAGCTGGGCCGCGGCAGCCTGCACCTCGGGCTGGCCGTCGCCGTCGCCGGTCTGCTGGGCCTGTGGTGGACGGTCGCCCACTGGGGTGCCGGCATCGACCCGTGGCGGCTGGCGCCCGCGCTGCTCGTCGCCGGGTTCGGCAGCGGCCTGGTGTTCGTGCCGCTGGTCGACTTCATCATCGGCGACGCCACTCCCGAGGAGGTCGGCACCGGCGCGGGGCTGCTCAACGCGGTCCAGCAGTTCGCCGGCGCCATCGGTGTCGCCGCCCTCGGCACGGTGTTCCTCGCCCGGGTCGGACACCCGTCGACGCGGTCCTACCTCTCCGCGGCGGAACTGGTCCTCGCCATCACCGCCGGGCTCAACCTGCTGACGCTGTCGCTCGTCGGCCTGCTGCCCAAGCACGCCCGGTCGGCACACGGCTGACCCCGGCCGACGGCCGTGCGGCGTCCCCAGGCGGCGCTCCCGTGCGGCGCCCCCGGGCGGCGGGTCCCGGCACGCGCGGGGGCCGTGGGCACCGGCCCACGCACCCCGAACCCGTCAACCGCCGGGCGTTCACGGCACGTTGGTCCAGCCGGGCGGCACTCCGCCCCGGACCGGCGTGTCGCGGACGTCGTCCCGGCCGCCCCCGCGGGGACGCTCCCGCCCCTCTCGGCACCCGGCCCGCGCGGGGCCCCGGCGGCCGGGCGCGATCCAGATCACACCCCGCAAGCCATTGACCGCCCCGCCTCAAACCGGTTTAGTGAACGCCGGTCGAACGTTTAAACCGGTTTAGCGCCCGGTGCAGTCCCACCCATACCGGACTGTCACCCACACAAAGGGTGTTGGCCGGAAAACGCCGACCGCCCCTGCCCGGTTCCAGGAACACCGAGAGCGGAAGACGCCATGGCTCGCAGGCCCACCATCGACGACGTCGCACAGCGTGCGGGCGTCTCGCGCAGTTCCGTCTCGTTCGCCCTGAACGACCGGCCGGGCATCGCCGAGGAGACCAAGGAACGCATCCTCGCGGTCGCCGCCGAGCTGGGCTGGACCCCGAGCCGACCCGCGCGGGCGCTCTCCCTCGGCAAGGCGGGCGCCTTCGGCCTCGTACTCGCCCGGGAGCCCGACCAGATCGGCGCCGACCTGTTCTTCCCCGCGTTCATAGCGGGCGTCGAGGTGGCCCTCGGGGAGCGCGGCGACGGGCTCATGGTGCACCTGACCACCCCCGAGCGGGAGCGGTCCGTGTACGAGCGGCTCGCCGCCGACCGCCGGGTGGACGGCGTGCTCCTCACCGACCTGCGCCACGACGACCCCCGCCCCGCGCTCGTGCACCGGCTGAACCTGCCCGCCGTCGTGGTCGGGCAGAGCGAGTGGAGCGACGGGCTCAGCTCGGTCGGCCTCGACGACCGGCCCGCGTACGTCGCGGCGGTGCGCCGCCTCGCCGAGCTGGGACACCGCCGCATCGCCCACGTCGAGGGGCCCCAGGAGTTCCGCCACGCGCACCGCCGCCGGGCGGCCTGGGAGGAGACACTGCGCGAACTCGGCCTGCCCGAGGGCCCGGTACGGCCCGGCGGCTTCTCGGCGGAGGGCGGCGCGAGTGCCACCCGTGAACTGCTGGCGCTCGCCGAACCGCCCACCGCCATCGTCTACGGGAACGACCTGGCCGCCACGGCCGGGCTCTCCGTGGCCCAGGAGCTGGGCGTTCCGGTACCGGAGCGGCTCTCGGTCGTCGGCTACGACGACACCCCCCTGACCCGTTACACCCACCCGCCGCTCTCCTCCGCCCGCGCCGACGCGCGCGGCTGGGGCGAGGCGGCGGCCCGCGCCCTGGACCGGGTGCTGGCCGGCGAGGAGGTGGCGCACGTCGTGCTGCCGCCCGCCGAGTTCGTCCCCCGCGCCTCGATGGGCCCGGCGCCCACGCCCTGAGCACCGGCCGCCGGGCCGCCGCACCGCGAGGGACGGCAGGCGCGGCGGGCACCGCGAGGACGCGGGCGAGGAATGAAGGAATGTCCGTCCGGCGACGAGGCCGGGCGTGAACAGTTCGGAGAGTTTGCATGCTGAGGAGAACGGCGTACTCGCTGCTCGTGCTCGCACTGGCGGGCGCGGCGACCGCCTGCGGGAGGTCCGCACCGGACCCGGACACCGCCGCGAAGGCGCACGGTCCCATCACGGTCTGGCTGTCGAACAACGCGCAGGAGGTGGCGTGGGGCGACAGCATGGTCGCCGCCTGGAACAAGAGCCATCCGGACCAGCACGTCACGGCGCAGCAGATACCGGCGGGCAAGACGTCCGAGGAGGCGATCAGCGCCTCGATCATCGCGGGCACCAGTGCCTGCCTGGTCTTCAACACCTCGCCCGCGTCGGTGCCGACCTTCCAGAAGCAGAACGGCCTGGTGCCGCTCAGCGACTTCCCCGACGGCGACTCCTACATCGAGCAGCGCGGCGGCTCCCTCACCGACCAGTACAAGTCGCAGGACGGCAAGTTCTACCAACTGCCGTGGAAGAGCGACCCGGTGATGATCCTCTACAACAAGAAGCTCTTCAAGAAGGCCGGTCTCGACCCCGAGCATCCCCAACTGGCCACCTACAGCCAGTTCCTGAAGACCTCCCGCACCCTCGTGCACAGCGGCGCCGCCAAGGCCGCGATCTGGCCCGCGCCCAGCAGCGAGTTCTTCCAGTCGTGGAACGACTTCTACCCGGCGTTCGCCGCGCAGAGCGGCGGCAAGCAGCTCATCGAGGACGGCAAGCCCCAGTTCGACTCGGCGGCCGGCCGCGAGGCGGCCGCGTTCTGGCGCACCATGTACGCGGAGAAGCTGGCCCCACAGGAGGCGTATCCCGGTGACGCGGTGAACGACGGGAAGGCCGCGATGGCCACCGTCGGGCCCTGGGCCATCTCCGCGTACAAGGACAGCGTCGACGTGGGAGTTGCTCCGGTCCCGACCGCGGACGGCAGGGCGGCGGACGACACGTACTCGTTCAGCGACGAGAAGTCCGCCGCGATGTTCAGCTCCTGCAAGAACCGGGGCACCGCCTGGGACCTGCTGAAGTTCGCCACCTCGGCGCAGCAGGACGGGAAGTTCCTCGACGCCACGGGTCAGATGCCGATGCGTGAGGACCTGACCTCCCGCTACCCGGCCTTCTTCGCCAAGAACCCGATCTACAAGCCGTTCGCCAAGCAGGCCGAGCACGTCGTCGAGGTCCCCAACGTCCCCGGTTCCGTGGACATCTGGCAGGCCTTCCGCGACGAGTGGACCAAGTCCGTCATCTTCGGCGACGAGTCCACCGACACCGGACTGCGCAAGGCCTCGGACAAGATCACCAAGCTGCTCGACGAGTACGGGGACCCGTCATGACGAACCTCCGTTCCACCGCCACCGCGTCGGCGGCCTCCGGCACGACCGGCGCCGCGGGCCGTCCCGCCGAGGGCGCCGCGTCCCGTCACCACCGGGTCCGGTCCTGGACCGGCTCCCTCTTCGTGACGCCGTACGTGCTGTTCCTGCTCGTGGTGTTCGCGGTCCCGATGGTCTACACGCTGTGGATCTCCTTCCACCGCTTCTACTTCACCGCGCCCGGCACGCACGTCGACTCGCCGTGGGTGGGCCTGTCCAACTACCGGGACGTGTTCACCGACCCGGTCGTCGGCCGCGCGTTCCTCAACATCGGCGTCTTCCTCGTCATCAACGTGCCGCTCACGGTGGTGCTTTCGCTCGTCCTGGCGTCGGCACTCAATTCGAGGATGCGCTTCCGCGCCTTCTTCCGGGCCGCCTACTACCTGCCGTACATCACGGCGAGCGTCGCGCTGGTCGCGGTGTGGCAGTTCCTGTTCGGCTCGGACGGCTTCGTCAACAACCTGCTCGGCTCGCACGCGCCGGACCCCTCGTGGCTGGTCAACTCGCATCTCGCGATGCCGATGATCGCGTTCTTCGTGACGTGGAAGCAGCTCGGCTTCTTCGTGATGCTGTACCTCGCCGCGCTCCAGAACGTCGGCAAGGAGCTGTACGAGGCGGCGTCCGTCGACGGGGCCGGCCGCGTACGGCAGTTCTTCGCGGTGACGGTGCCCGGCGTGCGTCCGGCCACGACCCTCGTCGTGATCTACGCGATCATCACCGGCGCCAACCTGTTCAGCGAGCCCTACCTGCTCACCGGCGGCGGCGGTCCCGACAACGCCTCCACCTCGCCCGTGCTGCTCATGTACCAGAAGGGCATCGAGCAGGGGCACCCCGACTTCGCCGCCGCGCTGGGCGTGGTGCTGGTCGCCTTCGTCCTCGTCATCTCGCTGGCCGCCCGCAAGCTCAACGAGAGGGGCAACTGACATGAGCGCCGCCGCAACCCCGCCCGCCGAGGCCCGGCGCACCCCGCCCGCCGGCCGACGCGCCCGCCGCCCCTGGGGGACGGCCGCCAAGTACCTGGTCCTGTCGCTCGGCGCCCTCGCCTTCCTCTTCCCCTTCTACTACATGATCGTCGGCTCCCTGCGGAAGACGACGACGGGCGACCTGTCCTCCGCGTCGCCCACCGGGCTGACCGGCGGCAACTACACGGCCGTCAACGGCGCGATCTCGCTGGGCCGTTCGCTGCTCAACTCCGGGATCATGACGATCGGCGTGCTGCTGTGCACCCTGGTCTTCGGAGTGCTCGCCGGCTACGCGCTGGCCCGGCTCCAGTTCCGCGGCCGGGGAACCGTCTTCGCCTCGCTGCTGCTCGTGCAGATGGTCCCGTTCCAGCTCCTGACGCTGCCGCTGTACGTGCTCGTCGTGCGCGACTACGGGCTGGGCGACAACTACATCGGCATGATCCTGCCGTTCGCGGTGAACTCGACGGCCGTCTTCCTCTTCCGGCAGTTCTTCCTCCAGATGCCGCAGTCCCTCTTCGAGGCGGCCCGTCTCGACGGCGCAGGCGAGCTGCGCATCCTGTGGAAGGTCGCGCTGCCGATGGCCCGGCCCGCCCTGCTCACCGCGATGCTGCTGACCTTCATCGGCCCGTGGAACGAGTTCCTGTGGCCGTTCCTCGTCACGAAGAACGCCGACATGCAGCCGCTGGCCGTCTCCCTCGCCAGTTTCCTCTCCAACCTCCAGGGCACGGTCTCCAACCCGTCCGGCGCCCTGCTGGCCGGCGCGTGCGTGCTGGCCGCCCCCGCCGTGGCGCTGTTCGTCCTGTTCCAGCGCCACTTCACCTCGACCGACATCGACTCCGGAGTAAAGGGCTGATTCCCCCCATGAGCACCACCAGCGCCGCCTCGCGCATCCCCTACCGCCTCGTCCGCAAGGGGCTCGTCATGTCCCCGCTGCCCGGCGACGCCAACGAGGCCGAGGGAGTCCTGAACCCCGCGTCGGGCCGCACCCCCGACGGCCGTCTGCACCTGCTGCCGCGGCTGGTCGCCGAGGGCAACGTGTCCCGCGTCGGCCTCGCCGAGGTCACCTTCACCGACGGCGTCCCCAGCGGCGTCGAACGCCGCGGGGTCGTCCTCTCCCCCGACGAGGGCTGGGAGCGCGGCAAGAACAACGCCGGGGTCGAGGACCCCCGCGTCACCTGGATCCCGTCGCTCGGCAAGCACGTCATGTCGTACGTCGCGTACGGGCCGCTCGGCCCCAAGCCCGCTCTCGCCGTGTCGGAGAACCTGACGGACTGGACCCGCCTGGGTCCCGTCCAGTTCGCCTACCAGCCGGACCTCGACACCGACCTCAACCTGTTCCCGAACAAGGACGTCGTCCACTTCCCGGAGCCGGTGCCCGGCCCGGACGGCGAACCGGCGTACGCGATGCTGCACCGCCCGATGTGGGACCTCGGCTGGTTCCGCCCCGGCGAGGGCGTCCACCTGCCCGCCGGGATCACCGACGAGCGGCCCGGCATCTGGATCTCGTACGTGCCCGTCGCCGAGGTCGAGGCGGACATCCGCGCCCTGGCCCGCCCGCGCGACCACCGGCTCGTCGCCCTGTCCGAACACCCGTGGGAGGAGCTGAAGATCGGCGGCGGTCCCGCCCCGATCCGCGTGCCCGAGGGCTGGCTGCTCGTCCACCACGGCGTCTCCGGCCACATCGAGGACCCCTTCGCGCAGAACCAGAACGTCTCCTACGCGGCGGGCGCGATGATCCTGGACCCGGCCGACCCGTCGAAGGTCGTCGCCCGCTCGGAGGAGCCGCTGATGGCTCCCGAGACCGACGAGGAGCGCTCGGGCACCGTCCCGAACGTGGTCTTCCCGACCGCGATCGAAGAGGTCGACGGACAGCTCTACGTGTTCTACGGCATGGCGGACGCGCACATCGGCGTCGCCCTGCTGGAGCGCACCGCGTGACGTCCGCGGCGGCCCCGCTCGGCCTCGGGCTGGTCGGCTGCGGCGGCTTCGGGGCGTACGTCCTGGACGCCGTGGCCGGCCTCCCCGGGCTGCGCCCGACCGCCGTCGCCGACCCCGATCCCGTACGGGCGAGGGCACTTGGCGAGCGGTACGGGATCGCCGCGCTGTCCTCCCTGGAGGAACTGCTGGAGCGCGGGGACGTGGCGGCCGTCGCGATCGCCACCCCGCCGGCCGCGCACGCGGCGATGGCCACGGCCGCACTGCGGGCCGGCCGGCACGTCTTCTGCGAGAAGCCGCTCGCCACCACCGCGCGGGACGCCCGCGCGGTGGCTCGCGAGGCGGAACGCGCCGGGCGGGCGCTGGTCGTCGACCACGTCCTGCGCTACAACCCGTTGCTGCGGGCCCTCGAACACCTCACCGCCGAGGGGCTGTTGGACGCCCCGCGCCGGTTCCTGTTCGAGAACGACGCCTCCGACGAGGACCTCGGCCCCGGCCACTGGTTCTGGGACCGGTCGCACAGCGGCGGCATCTTCGTCGAGCACGGCGTGCACTTCTTCGACGCGGCGCGCGCCCTGCTGGGCTCCGACCCGCTCAGCGTGCGCGCGACCGCGGTGCGGCGGCCGGGCGGGCCCGTGGACATGGTCAGCGCCGACGTCCTTCATCCGGGCGGCGTCCTCGCCTCGCACCTGCACTCCTTCACCCACGCGCACCGCTGCGAAAGGCAGTTGACGCGACTGGACCACGGCTTCGCCGAGACCAGGATCGAGGGCTGGATCCCCGTACGCGCCACGGTCTCGGCGTGGACCGACGAGGCCGGAGCGGCGGCCTGGGAGCAACTGCCTTCCAGAACAGCGGAGTTGCTCGACGTGGACGGTTTCCGGCCGCACGGCGGCGAGCGGATCTCCGTCACCGTCGAGCGCGGCGCGGGCGCCCCGGCCCCCGCGCGCGGACGCGGCGTCGAGCGCACCGTGCCGCACCACGTCCGGGCCGTCCTCGACCTCGGCGGCGAGGCGCGCAAACCGTACGTCTACAGCGAGAGCGTGCGGGCCGCCGTCGCCGACCTGGTCCGCGTCGCGCGCCACGGCGGCACCCCGGTGGCCGACGCCCTCTCGGGCGTCACGGCGGTCGCCGTCGCGGAGGCGGCGACGCTGGCGGCGGACACCGGCACGGAACAGCCGGTCGGCGCCGTGCCCGCCGACGGCGCGGGCCCCGCCCCCGCCTCAGCACCTCAGTACTTCCAGGAGCCCTCATGAGCTGGTGGCAGGACACCGTCTGCTACGAGTTGTACCCCCGCGCCTTCGCCGACTCCGACGGTGACGGGACCGGCGACCTCGCCGGGGCCACGGCGCGCCTCGGCCACATCGCCGAACTCGGCGCGGACGCCGTGTGGATCACGCCGTTCTACCCCTCGCCGCTCGCCGACGGCGGCTACGACATCGCCGACCACACGGGCGTCGCCCCCGACCTCGGCACCCCGGAGGACTTCGACCGGCTCACCTCGCGGGCGCACGAGCTGGGCCTGAAGCTCATCGTCGACCTCGTGCCCAACCACACCTCCGACCGGCACCCCTGGTTCCGCGAGGCGCTCGCGGCAGGGCCCGGTTCGGCGGAACGCGCCCGGTACCTGTTCCGCGCGGGGCGTGGTCCGTCCGGCCAACTCCCGCCCAACGACTGGCAGTCGGCGTTCGGCGGCCCGGCGTGGACCCGCGTCGCCGACGGCGAGTGGTACTGCCATCTGCACGCCCCCGAACAGCCCGACCTCAACTGGCGCTCCCCCGACGTGCGTTCGGGCTTCGCCGATGTCCTGCGGTACTGGCTGGACCGGGGTGTGGACGGCTTCCGCGTCGATGTCGCGCACGCCCTGTTCAAGGCCGAGGGCCTGCCCGACGCCGGCCCCGGCCAGCACCGGGACCCGCTGCGCAACCACCTCATGCCGTACTACGACCAAGAGGAACTGCACCCGCTGTACCGCGAGTGGCGCACCCTCCTGGACACCCACCCCGCGCCGCCCGGCGCGGTGCCGCCCCGCGACCGGGTCATGGTCGCCGAGGCGGCCGTCTTCGACCCCGCCAGGCTGGCCCGCTACATCCGCCCCGACGAGATGCACCAGGCGTTCAACTTCGCCTTCCTGGAGGCCCGTTGGGACGCGAAGGAGCTGCGCGACGTCATCGACGCCTCGCTGCCCTCCCCCGGCGGCGGGGCGGTCACGTGGCTGCTCTCCAGCCACGACGCGGTACGGCCGGTGACCCGCCTCGGCTCCGCCGCCCGCGCGCGGGCCGCCGCGCTGCTGATGCTCGCGCTGCCGGGTGCCGCGTACCTCTACCAGGGCGAGGAGCTGGGCCTGCCGCAGGCCGCCGTCCCCGACGACCGGCTCCGCGACCCGCTGTGGGAGCGCTCCGGCCACACGGAACGGGGTCGCGACGGCTCCCGCGTGCCGCTGCCGTGGTCGGGCGACAGCGCCCCGTACGGCTTCACCACCGGCGCGCCGGACAGTACGTGGCTGCCGCAGCCCGACGGCTGGGCGCGGTACACCGTCGCCGCGCAGGAGCACGACCCGGCCTCCACGCTGAACCTCTACCGCGCGGCGCTGCGGCTGCGCCGCGAGCATCCCGCGCCGGATCCGACGGCCGCGCCCCACTGGTACTCGGCGCCCGGCGACCCGTACCTGGCGTTCCGCCGGGCGGGACTGACGTGTGTCGTCAACCTCGGGCCGGCGCCGCTGGCCTGGGCCGAACTCGGCGTCACGGGGCGGCCCGTGCTGGCCAGCGGGGCGCTGGAGGGGGAGGCTGTGCCGGGCGACACGGCAGTTTGGGTGGTCTAGGCGTGCGGCTTCGCCGGGGGGTGCCCCGTCGTCATAGGGCGACCCCCAGCCGTGGGCAGCGTTCGCGCAGTTCCCCGCGCCCCTAGGAGGGGTGCAGTGCCCCCTCGTCACACGGCGACCCCAGGCCGGGGCTGGCGTTCGCGCAGTTCCCCGCGCCCCTGGGAGGGTGGGGTGCCCCTTCGTCACACGGCGACCCCAGGCCGGGGCTGGCGTTCGCGCAGTTCCCCGCGCCCCTGGGGGGGTGGGGTGTCCCCTCGTCACACGGCGGCCCGGGAGGGGTGGGGGCTGCTATGTGTTCTTCGGGGGTGTTGCGTTGCGGTATTCGGCGTTGATGCGGCGGGCCTCTTCCAGTTGGTCCTCGAGGATGACGATCCGGCAGGCTGCCTCGATGGACGTGCCGTTGTCCACCAGTTCCCGGGCGCGGGCCGCGATGCGCAGCTGGTAGCGGGAGTAGCGGCGGTGACCGCCCGCGGAGCGCAGCGGGGTGATGAGACGGGCCTCGCCGATGGCCCGCAGGAAGCCCTGGGTCGTGCCGAGCATCTCGGCAGCCCGGCCCATCGTGTAGGCGGGGTAGTCGTCGTCGTCGAGCCGGCCGAACGAGTCGTCTGCTGTCATCGCACCTCTCTGCGGAACACGGGACACCATGGAGGGGCCCTGGTGCCGTACGGCACCAGGGCCCCGAAGGAACTGCCACACCGCTCACCGGTGTTCGTCTGCGTACCCGACGGCAGCTCCTCCGTTGTTCCCTCTGGACCAACTGCGGTACTGCGTCGGCGGCCCCTGATCACCGCGGGCCCCCCGGTCCGGTCGTCAGCCCCGTCACCGTCCACGAACACCCTGGCTCCGGAACTCCACGACCGCACCGTCCTGCGAGAGAAACCATAGGCAAGCGATCACCCCATGTCTACAACTCCCGGGGCAGCTTTTCTTGTGTTCGAAAGTGAGGAAATCTGCCTCGAACAGGGGACGAGTGGCGGGCGGCGGCGGGTGCGCGGACCCTGGAGGGGACAGGAACAGCGACCGGCCGGGGTGGCTTGTGCCCCGGCCCGCTTGCCTGGGAGGCAGCCGATGGCTCCGACGACCCCCACGGCCCCGACCGCCCCTGCCCCGAGCACGCCGTCCGCCCCGGCCGCCGACGCCGGGCTGCTGTCGGCCGGTCTCGGCGACGTGTGGACGCTCCCGGGGGTGTACGCGCCGCAGGCAGACACCTGCCTGCTCGCGCGGGCGGTGCGCGCCGAGGGGGTCGGGGCGGGGGCCGACGTCCTGGAGGTGTGCACCGGCAGCGGCGCGCTCGCCGTGCTGGCGTCCCGGCTGGGGGCGCGGGTGTCGGCCACGGACATCTCCTGGCGCGCGGTCATGACCGCGCGGCTCAACGCGGCCCGCGCGGGCCAGCCGGTGCAGGTGCGCCGCGGCGACCTCGCGATGCCGTGGTTCGGGCGGACCTTCGACCTGGTGCTGAGCAATCCGCCGTACGTCCCCGCCCGGAGCCCGAGGGTCCCGGCGCGGGGCCTGAGCAGGGCGTGGGACGCGGGCCGGGACGGGCGGCGCGTCGTGGACCGGATATGCGCCCACGCCTCCGCGCTGCTGCGCCCGCACGGTGTCCTGCTCATGGTCCACTCCGGCCTGTGCGACGCCGAGGCCACGCTGGCGCGGCTCGGGGAGGCCGGTCTGCGGGGCACCATCACGGAACGTGTGACGGTGCCCTTCGGCCCCGTCCTCACCGAACGGCTGCCGTGGCTGCGCGCGCAGGGGCTGCTCGGGGCCGACGAGGACCGGGAGGAGCTGGTGGTCGTCCGTGCCGAACGAAGCTGAGGGGACACCGCGGGGGCCCGCGGCCCGACGTGTCAGCGTCGAGCGCGACGGACCCGTGCTGATCGAGGGACCCGTCGAGGTGATCGGGGACGACGGCACGGTCGTCCGCTCCGACCGGTTCGCCGTCGCCCTCTGCACCTGCCGCCGCAGCCGCACGTACCCGTGGTGCGACACCAGCCACCGGAAGCACAGGCGGCCGGCCCCGAAACGCAGAGAGGACCATGCCGGTGACGACGACCACTGACCGGCCCCGCGCCACCGCGGGACCGGCCCTTCCCGACCCCCGCGGCCCCCTGTCCGCCGCCCTGCTCGCGGCGCTCACCGCGCCGCACGGCACGGGCGCCGGCCACGCGGGGGTCCGGGACGCCGACCCGTACGGCGAGGACCTGCACCTCGCCCTCTACCTGCTCTACGAGCTGCACTACCGCGGCTTCGCGGGGGTCGCCGACGACCGTGAGTGGGACCCCGCGCTGATGCCGCTGCGCCAGGCGCTGGAGGACCGCTTCCTGGCAGCGCTGCGTGCCGACGTGCCGGCGGGCCGGGGCGTGGACGAGGCCATCGGCGACCTGCTGGTCGAGCCGGCCGACCACAGCGGCAGCGTCGCCCACCATCTCGAACACCGCGGCCTGACATGGCAGTTGCGCGAGTACGCGGCCCTGCGCTCGCTCTACCACCTCAAGGAGGCCGACCCGCACGCCTGGGTGATCCCCAGACTCCGCGGCCGGGCCAAGGCGGGGATGGTCGCCATCGAGTACGACGAGTTCGGCGCCGGGCGCGCGGAGAACGTCCACGCCCGGCTCTTCGCCGATCTCATGGCGGACCTCGACCTGGACACCGACTACGGCCACTACCTCCCGGCGGCACCGGCGCCGGTCCTCGCGACGGTCAACATGATGACCCTGTTCGGGCTGCGCCGGGCGCTGCGCGGCGCCCTGGTGGGCCACTTCGCGTGCGTCGAGATCACGTCCTCCCCCGGCTCGCGCCGCCTCGCCGCGGCCATGCGCCGGACCGGGGCGGGCCCCGCCGCCGAGCGGTTCTACGACGAGCACGTGGAGGCGGACGCGGTGCACGAACAGGTCGTACGCCACGAGGTGATCGGCGCGCTCCTCGCCGACGAGCCCCACCTGGAAGCCGACGTGGCCTTCGGCGCGGACGCCACCGTGTTCCTGGAGGACAGGCTGTCCGCCCACCTGCTGGACGCCTGGCGCGCGGGCCGCTCGGCGCTGCGGGACTCGCGGGAGCGGTAGCCCCTCCCGGGGCCGCGTCCGCCCGTGTCGCGGTCGGTGCGCCGAGAAGCGCCCGGTCTCCCGGCGGGGGCGGCACCGAAGTCGCCCCCGCCACAAGGGAGTTGCTAGTCGACGTCCACCGGGCCGTCGTTCGGCTTGCGGTCCTTGCCCGCGCGGAGCTGGAGCAGGCCGTTGCCGGCGCTCTTGTCCTCGGCGGCGGCCTCCGGGGAGTCCCCGCCGTTCAGGTTCTGCCGGACCGAGTCGAGGATCGTCAGCCCCTGGGACACCAGACCGGCGGCGATCTCGCCGAGGCCGTCCGCGCCGTTGAGGACGTTGACGTTGGCGCCCGCGAGGCCGCCGGCCGCCTCCTTCACGATCAGCGGGAGTTGGTCGATCAGCATGCGGTCGAGCGCGACGCGGTCGTACGACGCCGCCGCCTCGGCCTGGATCCGCATGCGCTGCGCGTCGGCCGCGGCGAGCACCCGGATCCGCTCGGCCTCCGCCTCGGCGGGCCGCACGATCTCCGCGACGAGCTGCTCCTGGCGCAACTTGGCCTGGCGCAGGGCCAGTTCGGTCTGCGCGGCCAGGACCTCCTGCTGGGCGTGGGCCTGCGCGAGCGGTCCGGCCTGGGCGGCCTGCGCCTGCGCGCGGTCCACCTCGGCGGAGTACTCGGCCTTGACGACGGCGGTCTGCCGCGCGTACTCGGCCTGGTTGCGGGCCGCCGCCTGCTCCGCCTCGGCGGACGCCTGGGTGGCCTGCGCCTGGGCGATCTGGGCCTGGCGCTGGATGGCCGCCTTGTGCGGGGCGGACATCGCGTCGATGTACCCGGTGTCGCCGTCGTCGATGGACTGGATCTGGAGCGAGTCGACGATCAGGCCGATCTTCGCCATCTCCGTCTTCGAGGTGTCCAGGACCTCCGCGGCGAGCTTCTGCCGCTCCGTGACGATCTCCTCGACCGTCATCGACCCGATGATCGCGCGCAGATGGCCGGCGAAGATCCGCCCGGTCAGCACCGCCATCTGGTCCTGGTCGGAGAGGAAGCGCTGGCCCGCGTTGATGATGCTCGCGTGGTCGTTGCCCACCTTGAAGGCGATGACGGCACGGACGTGCAGGGCGATCCCCTGCTTGGTCACACAGGTCTCGGTGACCTCGGCCTCACACATCGACAAGGTGAGGAAACGGGTCTTGCGGAAGACCGGCAGCACGAACTTCCCGTGCCCCGTCACCACTCGGAACGGCGCGCCCTTCAGCCCCCGCCTGCCCCCCGAGATCAGCATCGCCTCGTCGGGAGCAGGAACGCGATATCCGAACATGTTTCTTGTGCTCCTCATCCAGCGTCGGCGGTACCGCCGCCGAGCGCGTCCAATGGATCCACCCACTCCATGACGCAGACCTCACGGCATCCCCGTGACTCGGTCACAAGCACCGTCGCCCCCGCCGGCAGTGGATCCTCCGACCAGGCGAGAAAGGTCTCCAGGCCGCCCCGGACCCGTACCAGGATCTCGCCGGGACCGGCGGAACCGCGGGTGGCGACAAGTACCGTCCCCGTGCGGCCGATCACAGCCTCGTCCTGCGGCTCGAACGGCCGCCCTTCATCGCTCAGGCCCACGGATCGAACAATAGACCCGCGAGTGGCGCTGCCCAATGGCCCCCTCGATCCGGATCGCCCGGCACCGCGGACACCACCGCGCGCGCCCCGCACGGGACGGCGTCCCGGACACCCCGGCACCGCCTGCCGTCAGGGCGGCGCGGGCGGTCGGGGCCCGTCGGGGGTTCGGTGCGGGGCGAGTTGGCCGCACGACCGCGGCGGGCTCCTCAACGCGGTTGCCGCGAGCGCCGGTTGACCGGCACCGGGCCGCGCGGGCCGCGGCGGGCAGCGCCCGGCCGGGTCGTCCGCACGCCGGAAGGCCGTGCGCCGAGGGGACGTTGGCGGTCCCGCTCCGTGCGGCGGGCGGACGGAGCGGGACCGGCGGCCGGCCGTTCAGGCCACCGGGTTCTCCAGCAGGGTGACCCGGTTGCCGTCCGGGTCCTCCAGGGAGGCGAGCCGGGTGCGCTCGCCGCCGGTCTGCACCGGGCCGGCGGTCAGACCGCGCTCCGCGAGTCCCGCGAGGGCCTTGTCCAGGTCCGGCACCTCCAGATTGACGAACGTCGCGCCCGCGCGCCCGGCGTCCTCGAAGACCTGGAGCCAGCCGCCCGCCGTGAGGTGCCAGTCGGCGAGCGACGGCATGGGGCGGGCGTCCGCCGGACGCCCGAGCAGCCGTTCGTACCAGGCCTCCGCGGTCTCCACGTCGCTCACGGGCGCGACCATCAGTACGCGCGCAATGTCCACGGATGCCACCTGCTTCGAAGTCGTGGTCGGATGCCTCTCCTTGTTCAGACGGCCCGGAGCACCGGAACTCATCGCACCCGGCGGCCGGGAGCGGTCCGGCACCGCCCGGCGCCCCCGGACCACGCGCCTCCGGGCGGTCCGTGCCCACCCGGTACAGTGCCGCGACGGCAGCCCGGCCGTGCGGGAAGGGGAAGCGTGACCGACAGCAGTGGTGAGACCCAGTTCGCCGACGCCGCGGCGCCGGAGCCCGAGCGGAGCCGCGTGCGGCGCCTGATGCGCTACGTCCCGCTGATCGCTCCCGTCCTGCTGTGGGCGGTGCCCTGCTGGGTGCTGCTCCTCGGCGGCCAGCACTGGCCGCTGCCCGTCACGGTGACCGGTGTCGCCCTGTTCGCCGCCGGGCTGGTCTGCATGCCGGTCGCGATGATGCGCGGCCACGGCCGGCGGCAGCAGGACGCCGCGGCGATCGTCGGTGACACCCTGCTGGGCAGCGCCTGGATCCTGTTCACCTGGTCCGTCCTGCTCGGTGTCCTGCTGCGGCTCGCCCTGACCCTGGCGGACGTCGGCGACGGGCAGCAGCGGGCGCGCATCGTCACCTGGGCCGTCCTCGGCACGGCCGCCGTGCTGATCCTCTGGGGGTACGCCGAGGCCCGCCGGGTGCCGCGGGTGCGCACGCTCGACGTCGAACTGCCGCGCCTGGGGGCCGGGCTGGACGGCACCAGGGTCGTCCTGATCACCGACACCCACTACGGGCCGCTCGACCGGGCCCGCTGGTCGGCACGGGTCTGCGAGACCGTGAACGGCCTGGAGGCCGACCTGGTCTGCCACGCCGGCGACATCGCGGACGGCACGGCGGACCGCCGCCGCGCGCAGGCGGCACCGCTGGGCACCGTGCGGGCGAGCCGGGCCCGGGTCTACGTCACCGGCAACCACGAGTACTACAGCGAGGCCCAGGGCTGGGTCGACCTGATGGGCGAGCTGGGCTGGGAACCGCTGCGCAACCGCCATGTGCTGCTCGAACGCGGCGGCGACACCCTCGTGGTCGCCGGTGTGGACGACGTCACCGCCGAGTCCTCGGGGCTGGCCGGCCACGGCGCCGACCTCGCCGGGGCACTGGACGGCGCCGACCCCGGCCTGCCCGTCCTGCTCCTGGCCCACCAGCCCGCGTTCGTCGACCGGGCCGCCGACGCCGGTGTGGACCTCCAGCTCTCCGGCCACACGCACGGCGGTCAGATCTGGCCCTTCCACCACCTGGTCCGCCTCGACCAGCCCGCCCTGGCCGGTCTCAGCCGCCACGGCGCCCGCACGCTCCTGTACACCAGCCGCGGCACCGGTTTCTGGGGCCCGCCGTTCCGCGTCTTCGCCCCCAGCGAGATCACGCTGCTCGTCCTGCGCGGCGCCGGGCGGCCGGCCGCGTCGTAGCCCCGGCCGGTGGTGGGCGGCCCGCGGCACCTTGATGGAATGGGCGCATGACGATCTGGGAAGCATGTGCCGTCCTCGCCGCGGGAGTCGGGGCCGGCACCATCAACGCGGTCGTCGGCTCCGGCACCCTCCTCACCTTTCCGGTCCTGCTCGCCGTGGGTGTGCCGCCGGTCACCGCGAACGTGTCCAACACCCTTGGCCTGGTGCCCGGTTCGGTCAGCGCCGTCGTCGCCTACCGTCGTGAACTGACGGGCCTGCGGCCGCTGTTGCTCCGGCTGGGCGCGGCGGCCCTCGCGGGCGGGAGCGTCGGCGCGGTGCTGCTGCTCGTGCTGCCGCAGAAGGTCTTCTCCGCGATCGTGCCGGTGTTCATCGCCCTCGCGCTCGTCCTCGTGGTGCTCCAGCCGCGCGTCGCCCGCCGGGTGGCGGCCGCGAACGGCGGCGCGGGAGGCGCGCCCGGGGGCCCGGTGCTCGGTGCGGGTGTGTTCGCCACCGGGATCTACGGAGGCTATTTCGGCGCCGCGCAGGGGGTGTTGCTGCTCGGGCTGCTCGGCGTGTTCCTGCGGCAGGACCTGCAGAGGATCAACGCCGTGAAGAACGTCCTGGCCCTGCTGGTCAACGCCGTCGCGGCCGTCGTCTTCCTGTTCGTCGCCCATTTCGACTGGCGGGCGGTCCTGTTGATCGCCTGCGGTTCCGTGCTCGGCGGCCAGGCCGGGGCCCGCCTGGGCCGACGGCTCTCCCCCGCCGTGCTGCGGGGGGTGATCGTCGTGGTGGGCCTGGCCGCGATCGTTCAGCTCCTGGTCAACTGACCCGGTCCTCCGGCGTGTTGGACGACAGGCAGGCGGCGACCTCCGCGACGACCGCCCGCGCGAGGTCCGCCACGGTGTCGCCGGCCCGCTCGGGCACCACGGCGTGCACGACGCCGTCCGCCAACAGGTCGACGGCACGCACGTGTTGGCGCCTCGCCATGGCGGCGGCGTGTTCGGTGCTCCCGTGCACGATGGTGCTCGCGCCCTCGGGCGGCAGCGGGGACAGCCACGCCCGCTCCGCCGCGACGACCGTGCGGGCCGGCAGCAGGGCGAGCGCCCCGCCACCGGTGCCCTGCCCGAGCAGGACCGACACGGTCGGAACCGTGAGCGTGGCCAGCGCGGCCACGCAGCGGGCGATCTCCCCGCTCAGCGCGCCCTGTTCCGCCTCCACCGAGAGGTCGGCGCCGGCCGTGTCGATCACCGTGACCAGCGGCAGCCGCAGTTCCCCGGCGAGCGCCATCGCGCGGCGGGCCTTGCGCAGCGCGGCCGGGCCCAGCGGGCTGCGGGCGCCCTCGCGCGACCTGTCCTGACCCACCACGACGCAGGGCAGCCCGTCGAGGCGGGTCAGCGCGACCAGTACCGCGTCGTCCCGCTCGCCCTCGACGCTCGCCGCGAGCGGCACCGTGCTGTCGCCCCCGTGCAGCAGCAGGTCGCGCACGCCGATGCGGTCCGGTGCCCGCGTCGCCGTGACCGACGCCCACGCGTCGCGTTCGGCCAGGGGGCGTCCGGTGCGGCGCGGCAGGGACGGACGGTCCGGGCCGTCGACGAGGACGCGCAGCACCCGGTCCGTCAGGGCCGACAGGTCCTCGGTGGGGACCACCGCGTCGAGCACCCCGTGCGCGGCGAGGTTCTCGGCCGCCTGGACACCCGCCGGGAACGGCTCGCCGTGCAGCGCCTCGTAGACCTTCGGTCCCAGGAAGCCGATCCGGGCGCCCGGCTCACCGACGGTGACGTGGCCGAGCGAGCCCCACGACGCGAACACACCGCCGGTCGTCGGATCTCCCAGGTGCACCAGGTAGGGCAGCCCGGCCGCGCGGTGGTCCATCAGCGCGCGGGAGATGTCCACCATCTTCACGAACGCCGGTGTGCCCTCCTGCATCCGCGTACCGCCCGTGGCGGTGGAGGCGAGCAGCGGGAGCCCGGCCGCGGTCGCGCGGCGCACGGCCCGGGTGATGCGTGCCGCGGCCGCGACGCCGATGGAGCCGCCGAGGAACTGGAACTCGTTGACGACGACGGCGACGGGACGGCCGCGAACCAGCCCCCGTCCGGTCAGTACGGACTCGTCGGCGCCCGACCGCTCGGCCGCGGCGGCGAGCCTGCTGCGGTACTCCTCGGGGTGGGCCCCCGTGTCGACGGGCTCGTCCCACGACTCGAACGAGTCGTCGTCCAGGACGAGTTCGATCAGTTCGGCGGCGCTCCTGCGTCCCACTAGCGGCCGCCGTCCGGTGCGGCGGGGGCGAGCGGGTCGCGGACGGACCGCGCCGAGAGGAAGAGGTCGACCACCAGTGCTCCGTCCAACGGTCCGTGTCTGCTTGCCACTCACTCTCCCCCATGGTGATGCAGCGCGGCCCGCCGACGGGGGTGTTCGGGCGTGCGGCCTCCCACTCGGCGGCGGTGCCGTGGGTCACACGGCGCGGGCGCCCCGCCGTTCGGCGAGGCGCGTGGTGAGCCCGTGCGCCTCCTGGAGCAGCAGCGTGCCGAGCCGGTGCAGGCGCGGCGGGGCGAGGCGGGCCTCGATGCCGGTGATGCTGAGGGCGAACCGGGGGTTGCCCCGGGGGTCGAAGACGGCCGCCCCGATCCCCCAGCTCCCGTTGACGACGAGCCCGGGGTTCACGGCGTAGCCGTCGCGCCGTGTCCGGGCGATGTGTTCGCGGACGCGGTCCCGGGCGTGCTCGGGTCCGTGGGTCCGCGCGAGGTCGGTGGAGTCGACGTACGCGTCCCGCTCGCGCGCGTCGAGGAAGGCCAGGATCACCTGTCCCGCGGAGGCGACCCCGAGGGGGAACCGGATGCCCTCGTGCAGGACGTGGGACCGGATGGGGAAGCTGCCGTCCTCGCGCACCAGGCAGACGGTCTCGTCGCCGCGCCGCGCGGAGAAGAAGGCGCTCTCGCCGGTGTGCCGGGCCAGCCGGCGCACCGTGGGCCGGGCCGCGTCCGTCTCGTCGTGGCGGCTGCCGGCGGCCATGCCGAGGAGGTAGATCTCGGGGCCCAGGTGCCAGTTGCCGTCGGCGGCGTCCCGGTCGGTCAGGCCCTCGGCCATCAGCGACGACAGCATGCGGTGCGCGGTCGGCCGGGCGAGACCGGTGCGGGTGGCGAGCAGTGTCGTCGACGCTCCCCGGGGCTCCTCGCCGGAGAGGGCGCGCAGCAGTGCTCCGACACGTCCTACGACGTTGTTGGCGGCGTCCACGGGGCCATCGTAGGAGGCGTCCACCCAGTGGACGCAAGGGTGCGGAGATGACCGTTCCGCGAGCGGTTCAGCGGTGTTGCGGCGTCCACTGATTGACCGCCCCGGGGTGCCTGCCTTCAATGACGAGTCCGCCGACGCCGGTCGGCGGAGGGAGGGCAGGAGCATGGACAAGGTGTTCGGATCGGCCGCCGAAGCGGTCCTCGACATCCCCTCGGGAAGCACGATCGCGGTCGGCGGTTTCGGTCTGTGCGGGATCCCGTCGGTACTCGTCGAGGCGCTGCTGGCGGCCGGCGTCGGTGATCTGGAGGTGGCGTCCAACAACGCCGGGGTCGACGACGGGGGGCTCGGGCTGCTGCTGGCGGCGGGACGGCTGCGCCGGATCGTGGCGTCCTACGTGGGCGAGAACAGGGAGTTCGCCCGCCAGTACCTCTCCGGCGAGCTGGAGGTGGAGCTGACCCCGCAGGGCACCCTCGCGGAGCGGATGCGGGCCGGCGGCTCGGGCATCCCCGCGTTCTTCACGGCCACGGGCGTCGGCACCCAGGTCGCCGAGGGGGGCCTGCCCTGGAGGTACGGCCCGGACGGCGGGGTGCTGGTCGCGTCGCCGCCGAAGCAGACCCAGGTGTTCGACACCCCCGCCGGACCCCGGGACTTCGTGCTGGAGCGTGCGATCGTCGCGGACTTCGGCCTGGTGCGCGCCTGGCGGGGCGACCGGCACGGCAATCTCGTCTTCCGGAAGTCCGCCCGCAACTTCAACCCCCTCGTCGCGATGTGCGGCCGCGTCACCGTCGCGGAGGTCGAGGAGCTGGCCGAACCCGGCGAGCTGGACCCCGACGAGATCCACACACCGGGGGTGTTCGTCCAGCGGGTGGTCGCGCTGACCCCCGCGCAGGCGGCGGACAAGCGGATCGAGAGGCGCACCGTGCGGGAGGTGGCGGCATGAGCTGGACGCGCGAGGAGATGGCGGCGCGGGCCGCGGCGGAACTGGCCGACGGCTCCTACGTGAACCTCGGGATCGGACTGCCGACGCTGGTGCCCAACCATGTGCCGGACGACGTGGAGTTGGTGCTCCAGTCGGAGAACGGCATCCTCGGTGTCGGCGCCTGTCCGGTCGCCGGGGAGGAGGACGCCGACCTGGTCAACGCCGGCAAGGAGACGGTCAGCGTCCGGCGGGGCGCCTCGTTCTTCGACTCGGCGACGTCGTTCGCGATGATCCGCGGCGGCAAGATCGACACGGCGATCCTGGGCGCCATGCAGGTCTCCAGGAGCGGAGACATCGCCAACTGGATGATCCCCGGCAGGATGGTCAAGGGCATGGGCGGGGCGATGGACCTGGTGCACGGCGCCAAGAAGGTCATCGTGCTCATGGAGCACGTGGCCAGGGACGGTTCGTACAAGATCGTCGAGGAGTGCTCGCTGCCCCACACCGGCAGGGGTGTGGTGCAGCGCGTCATCACCGACCTGTGCGTCGTCGACGTGACGCCGGCCGGACTCGTCCTGGTCGAACTCGCGCCCGGTGTGAGCGTCGACGAGGTGCGGGCCAGGACGGAACCCGAGATCGCGTACACCCCCGCGACGGCCGGCGCGCCCTCGGCGGGTTGACGACGACGTGCCCGCCGGGACGGCCACCGCGGCGGTTCCGGCCGGCCCGGCGGGTGGGACCGCCGGTGGTGCCGCGTGCGGGGGCACGTGCGGGGGCGCGGGGTCGCGTGCGGGGGCCGTCCGTTCAGTCCGGGCTCCGCAGGGCGGGGAGGCCGGCGCAGAGAGCGGCCGGGAAGGCGGGCTCGACGCGGTGCACGTCGGCGCAGCCCGCCCGGGTGCCGCGCGCGACGGGCACCCAGCCCGACTTCCCGGCCCGGAAGAACCACCGGTCCCCGAGGCTCGCCCCGCACCCCGGCGCCTCGCCCTCCGCGCAGGCCGGGCCCATCCGTGAGGACACGTCGAACACCAGCCACTTGCCGTCGCAGTGCTCCGCGCCGCGGGAGGTGTGGTTCGGCACGTCGAGGGCCGCCACCGCCTGGTCGTAGGAGGCGGGGGTGCAGCCCGTGGGCGCGGGGTGGCAGCCGAGGTCGCCGCAGAGGCGCAGGTCGGGCAGGTCGGCGTCGTCCGCGGTGAACACCGTGTCGTTGTCGACGGACAGTTCGCGCCGGCCGAGCGCGGCCGGCAGCCGCACCCGCGCCGTGCGGGTCGCGGTCTTCGAGCAGTCGGCGTGCGGGGCGCCGGTCAGGGCGGAGAAGGTGACCTGCACCCACACGGTGCGCTCCGACGTCGAGGTCACGACCGCCCTCAGTCCGCGCGCGCAGGTCTTCCCCCCGCCGGGCACCTCCGCGTCGACGCCGAGCGAGCGCCCGCCGTCGGTGAGCCGGGCGGCGGTCACGCGGAACGGCGCGAACGTCTGCCAGTGCGGCACTTCCGCCGTCGGCGCACCGGCGCCGGCCCGCTGTGTCCCGCAGGCGCCGAGGAGCAGTACGGCCACGGCGCCCAGGACGAAGCCGGCCGGTGATCTCCTGGAGTGCATGCGTTCCGGACCCCCCGTGAAGCCGATCGACCCGGGTCACTATAGAAGGCCGCGTACACGTCAAGCCCGGCGCGACCGTACGCGCGCTCCCGCTCCGCCGCCCCCGGCTCCCCGGACCGTGCCGGGGCGACCGGGCGGATCGGGACCTCCGGCGGGAGAGGCAGGGCCGGTCGGCCCGAGCGGGGCGAACGCCGTTCGGACAGGCTGGAGTCGAGACAACCGCGGCGGTCCTGCGACGGCGCGCCCCGAACCGGTGGCGCCGGGGTGCCGCCGCCCGAGAGTGCCCGCGCGACGAGGTCGCCGCCCCGGCGGCCGACGAGAGGACGTGACCGGCCATGACGACCGACCGCACCCGCCTGAACCCGCCCCCCGCCGCCCCCGGCGGCGACCTGGGCCGGCGCCTCACCGCGCGCCGGGTCCAACTCGGGCTGACGCGGGAGGAGACGGCGGGCCGGGCCGGCATGGCCACGAGCTACCTGGCACACCTGGAACAGCACCCCGGCGTCACGCCGGGGCAGAGCACCCTGCACGCGCTGGCGACCGTGCTGCGGACCACGGTGGCCGGGCTCACCGGGGCCGACGCCGATCTGCCGCCGGGCCCCGGGAAGGCCGGACACGCGCCGCGCTTCACGGAGTTGAGCAGGACGGAGTGCGGCGACCTGCTCTCCTCGCACGGCGTCGGACGGCTCGCGATCACCACCGAGCACGGGCCGGTGATCGTCCCCGTCAACTACAGCGTCATCGACGGCACCATCGTCTTCCGGACGGCCCGCGACGCGACGCCGGCGCTCGCGGCGGGCGCGCCGGTCGCCTTCGAGGTCGACCGCATCGACGACGCGTTCGCGGAGGGCTGGAGCGTACTGGCCCGCGGCCACGGCCGCCGGGTGTCGGACCCCGTCGAGGCGAACCTCCTCGCGGCACGGGCGTACAGCCTGCCCTGGGCCGGCGGGGGCCGGGACACCTGGGTACGCATCGAGCCGTACGAGGTCACGGGACGCCGCATCGAGGTGTGAACCGGCCGCGCGCCGCGGCGCCCGCGCGGACCGCGCGACTCCTCGGCGGACGCCTACCGGACGGACCGACGCCGTGCCCGGACGAAGCTCCGCGCCTCCTGCCACACCGCCACCGCGACGGCGACGCAGCCGAGACCCACGAGCGTGACGGTAAGCACGCTCACGTCCCGCCGCGTCGCCACGCGGACGATGCCCGTGACGACCACGACGGCCCCCATGAACCGTCGGAAAAGCCTCGTCCCCCAGGACTCGGGTGTCTGCTCGTTCATGACTGCCGGGTGATCCCTCGGGAAGGACGGGGCGGACTCCGGAAGGCGTCCGCGTCGTGATCGTACAGACGAACGCCCTTGGTGGGACGGCCACTTGAGCACCGGGCCGGAGTCCACCCGCACCTGGTCCGCACGCCCGCGAGGTTCCTCCTAGCGCTCCGCGGCGGCCGGGACCGGGGCCGCCGCGAGGCACTCCTCCAGGAAGGCCAGTGCCTTGAGGTGGTACGCGCGGGCCGTCGCCCCGAGGCTGATGTTGTGTCCGGCCCTCAAGTGGCGTTCCACCACGACGCGGGGCGCGTTCACGAACAGGGCGGCGATCTCGCCGAGGGAGTCGTCGTCGTGGCACCACCACTGCTCGTGCTCGGCGAAGGTGAGCCGGACGGGCGTCCTGACGCGGGCGGCGACGTGCGGGAAGCGGTCGGGCCAGTGCGGGGTGTCGTCGCTCTCGCGCGGCGGCATCGGCTGCATCAGCCCGCCCGACGAGAACGTCCCGTCCGGGTACAGGCGCAGCGGGCCCCAGTACTTCTTCCAGTGGGCGGCCCTCCCGCCGCCGCGCCCGTCGCCGCCCCCGTCACGGCCCGTACCGGGGGCGAAACGGTGGCCGCAGCCGGACACGTCGACCCCGAGGTACCCCGGCCCGGCGGGCCCGGCCGCCGCGGTCAGGGCGAGGGAACCCCCGTAGGAGTGGGCCAGCAGGAACAGCCCGGCGCCCACGTCGTGCCGGGCGGCAAGGTCCTCCAGCGCGGTGGTCACCGTCGTGACCTGCTCGGCCAGGCACTGCCCCTCGGGCAGGGCGGCGGCGGAGGAGCCGTACCCCGGGCGGTCGAGTGCCACGACCGCGTAGCCGAGCCGGGCGCCGAGCGTGAGCAGCGACAGGGCGGGGTGGGCGCGGCCGTCGAAGTAGGCGGCGCCGGTGCCTCCCCCGTGCAGGGCGACGACGGTGGCCCTGGGCGCCGTGTCGGCCGGCACGCAGATCAGCGCGGACAGCCGCGTGGAGCCGGCGTCGAGGGTGGTGCGGCGTACGCCGGGGGACGGCACGTGCTCGGGGGCTGCCATGCGCTTCTCCGTTCACTGCGCGCTGCGACGGGCGGGACCCGCGGCGGGCGGGCCGTGTCCCGCCGGACGGCGGCCGCGGGCCGGGGGGCACCCCGGGGCCGCCGTCCGGCGGAAGCCTTCTCACACGACGTCGAGGATCTTCCAGTGTCCGCGCTTGAGGTAACTCGACCCGTCCTGCGCGTCGTTGAAGAAGTCGACGAGGAGGTAGCGGCCCGGGTGCAGCCGGAGGGTGAGTTCTGAGCTGCGCCCGCTGACCATGGGGAGTCCGCCGGTGCCCTCGTTCAGGTCGACGGGGTCCGTGGGCAGCGGCTCGGTCGGGAACTCCCCGCTGGGGCCGAAGCGGTCGACGTAGGCGCGTACGTCGTCCTCGGTGGCACCGGCGGCGAGCGGGAAGAAGATCGCCTCGACGTTCTGGTGGGCGGGCATCGCGTTGGTGAAGCGCAGCGGGCGGCCCGCGCGCACGGTTCCCTCCTGCCGCCAGCGGGGCTGCCCGTCGACGAGTCGGGCGGTGAACGTCGCGGTGGGGACGGGACGGCGCCCCGCCGCCGGTCCGGACACGGTCAGGGTGCTGTGCCGGGCGTCGGTCTCACGGATGTTCTGGTAGTCGAAGAACCAGTACGTCCCGGGGCTCAGGTCCTGAGTGAAGGTGGCCGGCAGGTCCGGGTGCATGGTGGTGCCGCCCAGGAGTTCGGCGGTCCCCTCCAGTTCGGCGCTGCCCTCGACCACGTCGCCCGACACATGGTTGATGATCTTCAGCATCACCGCCCGGAACTGCTCGAACGTGACTCCGGAGCGAGGGCGGACCAGGGATACCCAGCCGGAGGCCGGGTCCGAACTCGTGACGTGGAACGTGGTGGGCCCGGGGGCCGCGGTGGTGGGAGCGGTCAGACCGGCCGTGCTGGACCGGATCTCCAGAACGCTCTTGCCGGAGTCCGCCGCGGTCCGCGCGGACGTCGCGACAGCGGGTGGGACCGCCGGTGACTCGGCCGCGGAGACGGCCGGTTGGGCCAGGCCGGCCCCGGCGAGCACCAGCCCGACGACAGTGGCGAGGCCACGCTTGCATGGGGACATGGACGTCCTTCGGCGAGGAGGGGCGGGAAAGGGGGCGGGGGCGGGGTTCCGCGCGCCGGGCCGGGGTCCGGCGGCAACCGTCAGGCGGGGTAGGGCCGCTTGTCGCGGGCCTCGCGCAACGCCGTTCCCCACCAGATGAGTTGGTCGATCATCGCGGTGGCGGCGAGGTCGGCGGCCTCCGGGGACTCCAGCACCCCGTCCGTGCCGAACAGGTCCCACGCCATGTGGAAACTGACCGTGTCCCGCAGCGTCACGGCGTGCAACTCGTTGAGGACGGGGCGCAGTTGCTCCACGGCGCGCAGACCGCCCGCGAGACCGCCGTACGAGACGAAGGCGACCGGCTTGGCACGCCACTGCGTGTAGTGCCAGTCGATCAGCGACTTCAGCGACGCCGGGAAACTGTGGTTGTACTCGGGGGTGTTGATGACGAAGGCGTCCGCCGACTCCAGCCGGGCGCGCAGCGGGGTGAGCACGTCGGCGACCTCGGCGGGCGGTTCGTTGCTCAGCACGTTGGGCAGCGGATGGTCGGCGAGGTCGATGACGTCGAGCATCAGCTCGTCGCGCTTGTCGATCTGCTTGGCGAGCCAGTCGGTGACCGTGGGCCCGAAGCGTCCCTCCCGGACGCTGGCGGAGATGACGGCGACACGCAGTGCGGGGGACATGGGTGGGGTCTCCTCTGATCTTGGCCGGTGGTGGTCGGGCGGGCGGCCGGTGGTCGGCCTGCCGCCCCGGTGGTGGTCGGTCGGTGCGTCGATGACTTCGGGCTACGGGGCTTCGGGGCTCTGGGGCTCGGGGGCCTCGGGCGGGGTGCCCGCCTCAGGGGCGGGTGTTCGGCGGGCGGGTCACGGGACAGCCGTCCGTGCCGCCTCGGCCGCGGCGGACAGGGCCTCGCCGTACTCCCGCTCGTCGTGCGCCCCGACAAGGGGCTCCTGGCCGCCCACCTCGACCCGGGGCACCGCGGTGACCCCGTGCTCGGCGCCGGCGGCCAGCGCGGCGCGGACGTCGTCGGGCGCGACGGGCGACCGGTCCGGGTCCACACCGCTCTCGGCGGCCAGGTCGCGCAGCACCGCCGGGTCGGCGATGTTCAGGCCGTCGGTGAAGTAGGCGCGGAACAGCCGCTCCACCGTCGCCTCGGCGCGGTCCTGGCCGGCGGCCTGCGCCACCAGGGCGTGGGCGCGCAGGGTGTTGACGAACACGGCGCGCTCGAAGTGCAGCTCCAGGCCGTCGTCGGCGGCCACGAGCGCCATCCGCCGGGTCATCGCGGCGGCCTTGTCGCCGAAGTCCCGGGCGTGCCGGTCACTGAGCGGCTCGCCCCGCTCGGTCGCGTCGGGGGCCACCTGGTGGGGGTGGAAGACGACGTCCACCGGGACGCCCGTGGACCGGACGGCGCGGGCGGCGCGTTCGAAGCGGGTGAAGCCGATGTAGGAGTGGACGCAGGTGAGGTCCAGAAAGAAGTCGGTCCGTACGGTCGTCGGTGCGGGTGTCACGTCGCGCTCCTTGCTGCGGCGGTGGTGCGGGCGGGCCCGCGGGTCAGGAGGGCCGGGGGTCGCGCTGCTGCCGCGGGGTGTCCCGGACGGGCTGTGCGGCGGCGGTTGCCGGGGTGTCGTCGGCGGAGGGCCCGCGGCGCCGGCCGCGTACCGAGCCGGCGGCGTAGGCGAGGGCTATGCCGGCGCACCCCACGGCTATGACGGCGAACGCGGGCTGGATGCCGAGGCCCTGGGCGACGGGCTGCACCAGGACGGGGGCGAGGAACTGGCCGAGGAACAGCGCCGTGGTGAGGTATCCCGAGTACCGTCCGCGGACGTCCTCGGGCGCCTTGCTGATCACCCAGTTGTTGAGGGTCGGCATCAGGACGCCCAGGCCGAACCCCATGACCACCATGCCGACGAAGAGGACGGCGACGTGCGGCGCCGCGAAGAGCACGACATACCCCGCCGCGATCGCGGTGAACGCCGCCGCGACCAGGCTGTACTCGCCGGCCAGCCGCCGGAAGAAGGCGAACCGCAGGGCGACGACCCCGGTGGTGAAGGTCTGGGTGGCGATGACGGCTCCGGACATCACGGAGCTGTCGTGGAAGTGGTCCTCGACGAGGAAAGGGATCTGCACGGGTACCGAGTAGAAGGCGACCTGCCCCAGCGTCATCGCGGCGAGGGCCGCGACGACGGCTCCGGGCAGCCGGTGGCGGCCCGCCCTCCGTCCGGCGCCGGACCGCTCCGCGCCGGTGTCCCCGTCCGCGCCGTCGGCGGTGCCGGGACCGGCGTCGGGCCGGCGAGAGGGCAGGAAGCGCCAGGCGGGCACCGCGAGGACCGCGGCCAGCAGGTAGACGAGGAAGACCGACCGCCAGCCGAGGCCGGCCAGCGCGCCGCCGCCGAGCAGGAGCACCACGCCCCCGAAGGCACCGGCCGCGGCCTGGCGGCCCATCAGCCGCTGCCGCTCGGTGCCCTCGTACAGATCGCCGATCATGGCGATGCTGCTGCTCATGACCAGGGAGACGCCGATGCCCAGCACGACGCGTCCGGCGAGGATGCTGACCAGGTCGGGCAGATAGGCGCCCGAACTGCCGCCGAGCGCGAAGGCCGCCATCCCGAGCAGCAGGGTGCGTTTGCGGCCGATCCGTTCGGACAGCGCGCCGGCCAGCGGCGCGAAGAGCACGATCGCCAGCGCGTGCGTCGTGGTGATCATGCGGGCGAGCAGGTCGACGTCGGCGGTGTCCTTGAAGGCGGTGCGGATGTCGGGTATCACCGGCGCGACCGTCGCGCCCGCCATGATGGTGAGCGTGCCGGCCAGGACCAGAACGGTGCCCGGTCCGCTGCCTCGCGACGGTGCGCCGCGGTCCGGCTTCACTCGGGTGTCCACAGTCGGTCTCTCTTTCCGCTGTCGCTGTCGTGCGGTCGCCGCCCCCGCGGTTCCCGCCTGCGGGGCGGTGCTGTCCGGCGGGTGCTCGCCCCGGCCGGGTCAGTGCGGTTTGCGGCCCCACGCGGAGAACAGCAGCGTGGTGACGTCGCGGGACTCGGGCCGGTCGAGGGAGTCGACGAACGCGTCCACGTCCTCGGCCCTGACCAGCCCCGCGTCGACCAGTTGCCGCCCCTGCAACTCCATGCGGGCGCGCATGAGTTCGTTCTCCTGCGGTCCGGTGCCCGGCCCCAGGGCCCGTACGTGGAAGTCGACCGCCTCCAGTCCCGCGATGGCCAGGCGCGCGGGCAGTCGCCGGGCGAAGCGGACGTCGGAACCGCCGAGCGCGAAGGCCTTCGTGTAGCCCTCCACGACGGCGCGGCCGAGGGGGGTGGGCGCGTCGTCCGGCGGCATGAAGTAGAAGTCCTCGACGACCAGCCAGCCGCCGGGCGCCACCCATTCGACGGCGCGGTCCAGCAGGTCGCTCGGGCTGCGCACGGACGACAGGACGGCGCGGGCGAGCACCAGGTCGAAGGTGCCGGGCTCGAACTCCGGGGCGAGGAGGTCGGCCTGACGGACCGTCAGGTTGTGGTCCCGGAGCGGTTCCAGGTACCGGGTGTTGGTGTCGACGGCGAGCACCGAGCCCTCGGGTACGCGTTCGGCCAGCCAGGAGGACATGGACCCCATGCCCGCGCCCATGTCGAGGCACTTCCACGTCGGCGCGGGGGCGAGGCCCTCGATGATGCTCATGGTCCTGGGGTCGTAGTTGCGCTGCCACATCTTCGACAGCAGGTACTCGCTGTCGTGGGTGTCCTCCACGGTGTACCTCACAGACTCGTCGGGGGGTGGGTGACCTGGCCGGGCCCGGTGCCGTCCGCGGGGGTGGCGGCGTCCCGGGTGTCCACCGTGATCGCTCCCGTGGGGCAGCACTCGGCGATGGCCTCGGCGAGATCGATGCGGTCGGGGTCGGTCAGTACGGACCGGCGGACCACGGCGCGGCTGTTGCCGGAGACCTCGAACAGGTCCGCGTCCATGGCCTGGCACAGCCCCATGGACCGGCAGACGCCGGGGTCGATGCTGATGGTGGCTTTCACGGGCCTCCTCCTCGTGTGCTGCGGCGGGCGGGCCGGCCGTTTCGTCAGGCGAGGTCGACGGGCAGGGAGACGATCCGGCGCATGGCCCAGTTGTCGATGTAGCCGACCTCCTCGCGGGGCAGGCCGAGGGAGAGCCGGGGGAAACGCCGGAAGAGGGCGGGGACGGCGATCTCGCTCTCCAGCCGGGCGAGGGCGCCGCCCAGGCAGTTGTGCAGGCCGTGACCCAGGCCCAGGTGCCGGCCATCGGTGCGGGTGAGGTCGAGACGGTCCGGGTCGGTGAACCGCCGGGGGTCCCGGTTCCCGGACAGCAGTGCCGCGATGACCGGGGCTCCGGCCGGCAGCCGGGTACCGGCGAACTCCAGCTCCTCGGTGGTGACCCGGAACAGCGCGGTGCTCAACGCGCCTTCGTAGCGCAGGAGTTCCTCGACGGCGGCCGGTGCGGTCTCGGGCCGTGCGACGAGCAGCGCGCGTTGGTCCGGGTGGTCGAGCAGCGCCAGGGTGGCGTTGCCGACGAACGCCCGGATGGTGTCGCTGCCGGCCAGGATCATCGCGGCGACCATGGCGACGAGTTCGTCCTCGTCGAGCCGGTCGCCGTCCTCACGGGCCTGGACGAGGGCCGACACCAGGTCGTCGGCCGGCCGCCGCCGCTTGTCGTGGACCAGTTCGGCCGCGTAGTCGCAGATCCGGGTGAAGCCGGTGGCGACGTCGCCCATGCGTTCGGGGTCCGAGGGGAACGCCTGGGCGAGCGCTTCCACCAGTTCGTCGTGGCGGTCGATGCGCAGGCCGAGGATCTGTCCCATGACGGTGGACGACACCACTCCGGCGTAGTCGGCCATGACGTCGATGCGGGTCCGCCGGGCGCACTCGTCGAGGGTGCTTTCCACGAGGTCGGTGACGGTTCCGCGCCACTGCGCGATGCGGCGCGGGGTGAACGCGGACATCGCGAGACGCCGCAGCCGCGTGTGGGCGGGCGGGTCCACGACGGTGACCGACTTCTCCAGCAGGCTGCCGGCGCCGCTGACGAGCCCGGCCGCCCGGAACTCCTCGCTCCCCCAGGTGCCGCCCTCCGAGCTGAAGCGCGGGTCGGCCAGCAGGGCGCGGATGTCGTCGTACCGCGTGACGATCCACATGGGCACGTCGCCGACGGGAAACTCGAAAGGGTGGACCGGGGAATTGTCCCGCAGCCACTCAAAGGTCGGGTAGGGGTTCTGGAAATATTCTGGGGTGAATAACTCTGCCGCGACGCCGGATACCGTCACACCCATTCCTCCGCCTCCTTCAAGGCACTTGTTCGCATCGTTCGGACCAGCCGAATCGGTAGGCACAGCAGGGAAGTTGGCACGACGCCCCCGAATTCGTCCGCCACCCTCCCGACCCTTTTCCTGATATTTTCCCGACGGGTCGCGGGTGGCGTCAACGAAATCCGGCCGGGGCTCTCGCAATGTTCGGCAAGGATTCTCAGACAACGCACACGGCTGTGTCAGAGGTTCGTCAGGTCGGCAGCAGGGCGCCGGCGAGGAGGGAGCGGGCCTCGGCCACGGCCTCGGCGGCGGCGAACCAGTCGCCGTCGGTGACGACCGCCACCGAGATCTCGTCGGCACCGGCCCGCGCGTAGTCCGCCAGGCCCTCGGCGATCTGCCGGGCGGTTCCGGAGAGCGGGATCCGGGCCGCCACTTCCGGCGGGCGGCCGTAGCCCTCGGCGAGCCGTCGGACGAAGGCCTCCCGGGTGCCCCGTGCCGCGGCGTCGTCCCCCGGTACGCAGCCGCCCGCGACCACGACCGAGGGGTCGGGACGTCCCGCCCCGGCCGCCTGCCGTCGCAGCGAACGCACGCCGTCGGCGAGTTCCTCCGCGGTGAGCGTGGACGGCAGCCAGCCGTCGGCGAGTGTCGCGGCGCGCCGCACGGCCGCCGCGGAACCGCCGCCGACGAGGATCGGGGGGACCTCGGCGCCGGGAGCCAGCCGCACCCGCGGGGAGTCCGGTACGTCCGCGCACGGGGTCGACTCCCCCGCCACCAGCCCCGGCAGGACGCGCAGCACCGACTCCAGGCGGCCGCCCCGGTGTTCGCCGCTCTCCCCGAGGGCCTTCCAGTAGGGCGCCCGGGGCATCCCGCCCGCGCCGAGCCCGAGGACCACCCGGTTCGCCGAGAGGTGCTGGAGCGTGGCGATCTGGGACGCCAACTGGACCGCGGGCTGCGAGAGGGCCACCCGTACGCCGAACAGGACGCGCACCGTGCTGGTGGCGGCGGCGGCCACGGCGGCCGTCACCGTGGTGTCCAGCGCGGGACTGCCGTCGCCCAGGACCAGGTCGGCGACCCGGACCGAGTCGAAGCCGAGCTGCTCGGCGTGGCGTGCCGCCGCGGCGATGTCGGGCACTCCGTGGCGGTCGATCTCGTCGAGCATGGGCAGTGCGACACCGACGGCGGGCATGCGGAGGGAACTCATGGCGTCTTCCTCTCTGCGTGGACGGGCGGTTCACCGGCGGCCGGGCGGGCCGGCGGCGGTGCGGGCGGGGGGCTCAGACCACCAGCACGGTCTTCCCCGTGACGCGGCGCTCCTCCAGCGCCGCGTGCGCCTCGGCCGCCCGGTCGAGCGGGAAGGTCTGGCCGACGACCGGGCGCAGTCTGCCCGCGGCGGCCTCCCGCAGGACCTCGGCGGCCAGCCCGACGGTCTCCTCGTCGCCGAGCTGGACCTGCTCGATGCCCCGCACCGTGACATCGCGCTCGCGGGCCGCGTCCTCGTCGATGTCGGCGAACCGTCCGGCGGGCGCGCCGTGCGCGGAGAAGCGGGCGCCGCGCGCCGTGAGGCCGAACGCCACACCGCCCAGTTCGGCGCCCGCCCCGTCGAAGACGGCGTCGACCCCGTCGGGAGCGGCCCGGCGCACCTGGTCGGCCCAGTCGTGGCCGGAGTAGTCGACGACGGTGTCGGCCCCCACGTCACGCAGCAGGCGCAGCTTCTCCTCGCCCCGCGCCGCCGCGATCACGTGCGCCCCCGCGGCGTGCGCGAGCTGTACGAGCAGGAGGCCCATGCCCCCGGCGGCGGCCGTGATCAGGACCCGGTCGTCGGGCTTCACGGCGGCGTTGCGGAACAGCGTCAACGCGGTCGGGCCGTCGTGGAGCAGGGCGACCGCCTGTTCCGACGCCAGCCCGTCCGGCACGGGGACCAGCCCGTCCGCGTCGAGCGGCACACGGTCGGCGTATCCGCCCTGGCCGCCGGCGAACCCGGCGACCCTGTCGCCGATCAGCGCCCCGTCGACCTCGGAACCGACCGCGACGACGGTGCCGACGACTCCGTCGCCCGGTACGTAGGGCGGGGTGAGCGGGAAGTCGTCCCGCATCCTTCCGGCCCGCACCTGGGTCTCCAGGAACAGCACGTCGGCGACCTGGACGGCGATCACCGCCTGGCGGGCGGACGGCGCCGGATCGGCACGCTCGACCACGCGCAGGACCTCGGGACCGCCAAAACCTGACACCTCGACTGCTCGCACGCGGCAACTCCTTCGTCTCTCCGCCACGGCCGGCGGCCGTGGTTCGCCTGTGACCCGGCCGCACGGACGCGGTGGGGGCCGCAGTGATCTCAGCGTGCAACCTCAACCGCGGTTGAGGTCAAGCCGCGGGGCCGGTTTCCGGCCGCAGCCGGCGCGGCGCGCCGCCGACGGGCGCGGGCGGGGGCGCGGGCGGGGTCAGTCGAGCCCGCGGACGATGTGCGGCTCCCCGGTGTCGGAACCGGGGGTGTCGCCGGGCAGCGGGGCGCGGCCCGCGGTCGCGGCGGCGTCCGCGCCGGAGGGCTCCGGGGCGTCCCCGGGACCGCCGGGCGGCTGGACGGGGCCGTGCCCGTAGGCCGGGCCGGCGCCGTGCGGGTGAAGTGCCGTCATGTCCGTTCCTCCTTCTGCGCCTTCTTCCGTTCCTCCTCGGACATCTCCGCTCCTCCTCGAATTCGACGTTCAGCGCGGGGCGTCCACCCGCGCCACGGTCCGCCCCAGGAAGTACCGGGGGGCCGCGGTCTCGTGGGCGGCTATCTCGTGCTGGCCCTCGCCGATCCTGGGATCGGCCATCCAGGCACGGTGGGCCTCGGCGTCCACCCACTGGGCGTAGTTGACGAACAGCCGTCCGTCGGCGCTCAGGCAGGGATCGGCCCGTACGAACCCGGGAAACGCCCGCTTCCACTCGCCGCTCAGTCGCAGCAGCCGCAGCACCTCCCGGGCGGACCGCTGCCCGCCCAGGTAGCGGACCGCGACGGCCACGATCCCCGGCTCGGCCGCGGCGGCGGGGCCGACGATGCCGGGCGCCGGCGAACCGCCGCACACGAGCGCCTCCCGGCCGTCCGCCACGGCCGCGAGCGGGGCGGCCTCGCGGTGCCCGAGGTGGGCCGCCTCGTCGTCCCACACGCTCCGGACGATGACGACGGGGCCGTCGGGGGCCACGTGCACGCGGGCGGTGCGGAACCCGGCACGGCGGCCGGCCGCCGCACGCATCTCCTCGACGACACGGTCCGCCGCGGCCACCGCCGTGCCGCTCGTGACGGTGACGACCTCGTACGCGACGAATCCGTCGCCCGACCGGTGCTCGGACATGGCCGGCTCCCTTCTTCCCTCGCCTGCTGTTCGGCTCTGCGGCTGTCCCCGGCTCTTGTCCCGGTCTCCGCACGGTCACACGAAGGCGTCGGACCGGCGCTCGACCCATGCGCGGAACGTCGTGGCCGGTCGCCCCAGCACACGGGCCACCGTGTCGGAGCCGACCTCGTCCTCCGTCGTCAACTGCCGGAAGTAGTCCAGCGCCCCGTCGGCGTACGAGGGCGGCCAGCCCGTCGCGACCATGTGCGCACGGGCCTCACCGGCCTCCACGTCCTCCCAGGCGAGCGAGCGGCCGAGGACCTCGCCGATGATGTCGACCTGGCGGCGCTGGCTGAGCGCCTCGGGGCCGGTCACGAGGTAGCGCCGGTCCGCGTGCGCGTCGTCCAGCAGGGCCCGGACCCCGACGGCGGCGAGATCCGCCTCGTCGACCGGGGTGCGCACGGCGTCGCCGTACGGGAAGCGGACGGTCTTGGTGGTGCGGATCTGCTCGGCGAAGCCGAGGGCGTTGGCCATGAAGCCGGTGGTGCGCAGGAAGGTGTGTCCGAGGTCGGTGTGCGTGATGAGCTCTTCGAGGTACGCGTGGCAGTTGTTGTCCTGCCGCTCCAGCCCGATGTGCACGCCGACGGACGACACCAGCGCGATCCTTGCCGCCTGCCGTTCGATCCTGTCGAGGACCGCCTGCGCGGTGCCGGTGCCGGTGGTGAAGAACGGCCACATCCAGAAGACGCCGTCCACGCCGTCGAGGGCGGCGTCCAGGCTGCCGGGGTCGGCGAGGTCGCCCGTGAAGAGGGTGACGCCGGGTGGCAGACGGTCGAGGTGGGGATCGTCGCGCAGGACGAGTGCCCTGACCGACGCCCCCTCCGCGAGGGCCGCCCGAGCGGCGTGCGGGCCGACGTTGCCCGTGGCGGCGGTGATCAGGATGGTGCGCTGGCTGCTCACAGAATGACCTCGTTCTCGGGGGACGTGGCGCCGCCCGGGGGCGGCGCCGGCGGACTGCCGGGCAGGGCCCCGGACCGGGCCGGGCCGGGGCCGGGAGGCGGCGCGCGGCCGCGGTCAGGCCGCGACCGCCGCGGGCCGGAGCGTCTCCGCACGCCAGCTCGGCGCGGGACGGTGTCCGCCGATCCGGTCCGGCCTGCGCCAGGTGGGTGTGCGGCGGTGACCGGCGGCCTCCTGGGGCGGGGCGGCGGGGCGGACCGTGACGAGGGCGGCGACCAGGGCGGCGATCTCCTCCTCGGTGGCCTGTCCCCTGACGACGCGAATGGTCTCGGGGGCGGTGGTTTCCGCACTGCGCATGGGCTTCTCCTCTGGGATAGGGCCGCGACCCGCGGTGGGTCTACTGCGGGGGGTTGCCGTGCTTGCGGGAGGGGAGTTCGGCGTGCTTGGCACGCAGCATGGCCAGCGAGCGGACGAGGATCTCGCGGGTGCGGCCGGGGTCGATCACGTCGTCGACCAGGCCGCGTTCGGCCGCGTAGTAGGGGTGCATCAGCGCGGTGCGGTAGTCCTCGATCCGCGTGCGGCGCACCGCTTCGGGGTCGTCGGCCTGGGCTATCTCCCGGCGGAAGATGACGTTGGCGGCGCCCTCCGCGCCCATCACGGCGATCTCGTTCCCGGGCCACGCGTAGGCGAGGTCGGCGCCGATGGAGCGGGAGTCCATCACGATGTAGGCGCCGCCGTACGCCTTGCGGACGATCAGGGAGATCCGCGGGACGGTCGCGTTGCAGTACGCGTACAGCAGTTTGGCCCCGTGCCGGATGATGCCGTCGTGCTCCTGGCCGAGTCCGGGCAGGAAGCCGGGCACGTCCACGAGGGTCAGCAGGGGGATGTTGAAGGAGTCGCAGAACTGCACGAACCGCGCGGCCTTCTCGCTGGCCTCGATGTCCAGCACCCCCGCCGTCACCGCGGGCTGGTTGGCGACGATGCCGACGGTCTCGCCGTCCATGCGGGCCAGCGTGCAGATGATGTTGGCCGCCCAGTGCTGGTGGACCTCCAGGTGCTCCTGCTCGTCGACGAGCTGCTCGATCACGGTGCGCATGTCGTAACTGCGGCCGGGCTCCGCGGGGATGAGCTCCGTGAGGGTGTCGGTGCTCCGGTCGGCGAGGTCCCCGGCCGGCCGGCTCGGCGGCATCTCGCGGTTGTTCGGCGGCAGCAGGGACAGCAGGTAGCGGACCTCGGCGAGGCACGTCTCCTCGTCGTCGTAGACGAAGTGGGCGACGCCGCTGCGGGTGGCGTGCACGTCCGCGCCGCCGAGGCCGTTCTGGGTGATCTCCTCGCCGGTGACCGCCTTGACGACGTCGGGACCGGTGATGAACATCTGCGAGGTCTCGCGGACCATGAACACGAAGTCGGTGAGGGCGGGGCTGTAGGCCGCGCCGCCCGCGCACGGGCCGAGCATCACGCTGATCTGCGGGATGACACCGGACGCCTTCGTGTTGCGCTGGAAGATGCCGCCGTACCCGGCGAGGGCGGAGACGCCCTCCTGGATACGGGCGCCGGCGCCGTCGTTGAGGGAGACCAGCGGCGCACCGGCCGCGATGGCCATGTCCATGATCTTGTGGATCTTCGTCGCGTGGGCCTCGCCCAGCGCACCGCCGAAGATCCGGAAGTCGTGCGCGTAGACGAAGACCGTACGGCCCTCGACCGTTCCCCAGCCGGTGACGACACCGTCCGTGTACGGCCGCTTGGCCTCCAGACCGAAGCCCGTCGCCCGGTGCCGCCGCAACTGCTCGACCTCGGTGAAGCTTCCCTTGTCGAGCAGCAGGTCGATCCGCTCACGGGCCGTCAGCTTGCCCTTGGCGTGCTGCCGTTCGGTGGCGGCGGAGTCGGGTCCCTGGACGGCGCTCTCCTTGACCGCGCCGAGTTCGCGCGCGCGTCCGCCGAGTGTCGTCTCCCGCCGTTCCCCGGTACCGGGGGCTGCTGGTGTCGCCATGCGTCCGTGTCCTTTCAGTGGGCCGGCGGGGGCGCGGGCCGGCGCGCGGTCAGCGTTCGTGGGGGACGGCGGGCGCGGGTGCGCGGCGCAGTCCGGTCAGGGCCGTCGCCCACCCGGCGGCGGCGACGAGGGTGACGAGCGCGAGCGCCGCCCGCGGCCGTCCGGCCGCGGCTCCCGGCGAACCGCCGTGCGCGGCGTGCTCCAGCAGTGCCGCCACGGCCGCGGGGACGAGGACCGCGCCCAGTTGCACGGCGGTCTGGTAGAACCCGGCCGCCGCGCCGCGCCGCTCGGGCGGAACGCCCGCCACCGCCTGGCTGTTGAGGGCCGCGAACGACAGGACGAACCCGGTGGCGATCAGCAGGAGGCCGGGCAGTACGTCGCGGGCGTAGTCGTCGGGGGTGCCGGCGGCCAGGTACCAGGCGCAGCCCAGGCAGGGCGGCAGTGTGCCGAGGGCGATCAGCGGTGTGGCACCCCAGCGGCGCAGCATCCGGCCCGAGGCGAGCGCGGTGAGCACCAGCGGCAGGGCGGCCGGCAGCAGCGCGAGTGCGGTGAGCGGCGCGGACCAGCCGCGCAGCAGCTGGAGTTGGAGGCTGAGGATCAGGAGCAGCCCGAGGTGCGAGCCGTTGAGGGCGGCGGCGGACAGGGCGCCGCGCACCAGGGCCGCGCCGCCGGGCGGCAGGGACCAGACCGGGTCGGGGCGGGAGCGCTCGGTCAGGAACCAGGCGGTCACCGCGGCGGCCGCGGCCGCCGCGGACAGGAACCCGGCGGGGCCGGCGAGTCCGGTCCGCGGCACCGACGTCAGCGCGTGCACGATCGCGAGCAGCGCGACGGTGAACGTCAGAGCACGGGCGACACCGAGCGGCCGTCCGCCGTGCCGCGGGCGGTCCTTGGGGACGAGCCGGAGGGCGGCCACGAGGAGCACGGCCACCACGGGCGCGGGCGACGCGAGGGTGAGCCGCCAGCCGATCCCGGTGAGCACGCCGGACAGCAGGAGTCCGGCGCTGAACCCCGCGGCCCCGAACAGGGTGTAGACGGACACGGCCCGTTCCCGCGCGCGCCCCTCGGGGAAGTCCGCCGCGATGATGGCCAGCCCGGTGGGTGCGGTGAGCGCCGCGCACAGCCCCTTGACGAGGCGGGTGAGCACCAGCAGCCAGAGCGTGTCGGCGGCGGCCGCGGCCAGGGAGGCGACGGCGAAGGCCGCCAGCCCCACGAGGTAGACGCGGCGCCGTCCGAAACGGTCCACCAGCCGCTGGGCGAACAGCAGCAGTCCGCCGAATCCGACGGCGAAGCCGGTGAGCGGCCACTGCGCGGCACCGGCGTCCAGGCGCAGGTCCCGGGCGATCGCGGGGACCGCCACCAGCAGCGCCGACACCTCCAGCGCGTCGACGAGCATGTTGCAGGCCAGCACCGTCAGCAGTCCCCCGAGGCGCGGGCCGAGGGCGGGTCCGGCCGTGGCGGTGCCGGTCGTCGTCACGGTGGTCTCCCTTCGTGTCGTGCCGTGTGTCCGTGTGTCCGTGTACTCGTGTGTCCGTGCCGGGAGCCGCCCGACGTGCGGTCCGGTCCCGGTGCGCGGGGCCCGGTTCTCAGCCGAGGAGGGTGCCGCCGCTGGCGTCGACGAAGGAGCCGGTGATCCAGCGGGCCTCGTCACTGGCGAGGAACGCCACGACGTCGGCGACGTCCTCGGGCTCGCCGACCCGGTTGAAGGCGGACAGTCCCGCCATCTGCTCGACGGCCTCGGGGATGCCGAAGACCGGGTTGTCGTTGCGGGTGATGCCGGGCGCGACGCTGTTGACGGTGATCCGCCGGGGTCCGAGCAACTTGGCGTAGTGCAGGGCGAGTTGCTCGACGGCTCCCTTGGTCATGGCGTAGGCGATCTCGTCGGGGTTGGCGAACCGGGTCAGCCCGGAGGAGATGTTGATGATCCGTCCGCCGTCGGGCATGTTCTCCAGGGCCCGCTGGATGACGAAGAAGGGGGCCTTGGCGTTGACGGCGACGAGCCGGTCGAACGCCTCCGGGGTGGTGTCCTCGGGCTTCGTTCCGCCCATGACGCCCGCGTTGTTCACGAGGATGTCCAGGTCGGTGGTGCCGGTGCGCTCCTTGAGCTGTTCCTCCAGGGCGAGGAAGAGCGTGTGGACGTCGCCGGGAACCCCCAGCTCGGCACGGACGGCGAAGGCCCGGCCGCCGTCCTTCTCGATGGTCTCGACGGTTTCCCGGGCCGCGTCGGCGTTGGTGTTGTGGTGGACGGCGACGAGGGCGCCGTCCAGCGCGAGTTTGAGGGCGGTGGCACGTCCCATGCCCCGGCTGGCGCCGGTGACGAGTGCCGTCCTGCCGTGAAGCCTGTCCATGGTCGTCCTTCGTCGGGATCGGGGTCGGGTGTCGGTGGCGGGCGTGGTGTCGGCCGGCGGCCCGAACCACCGCGCCAGGGCGTCGGGCAGGTCCGCGGCGTCCGGTCCCGCCCAGGCGATGTGCCCGTCGGGCCGGACCAGGACCGCCCGTGCCTCGCTCAGCAGCCGGGCGCCGCCGGTGCCGTCCTCCGCGTCCGGCGGCAGACCGGCGGCGACGACGTCCACGGCGGCGGCCCACGGGGCGGCCGTCCGGCGCAGGGAGCGTGCGGTGTCCGCGGCGCCGGTCAGCGTCAGCAGCAGCCCGCGCCCGGCGCTCAGCAGCCGGGCGGCGGTGACCGGGCCCGCGGGCGTGTCGAGGGGCACGTCGGGCAGGACCGTGCCGCACAGCGCGTCGGCGGACTCCGGCAGGTCCACGGCGGCGATCATCGCCGCCAGGTGCCGGCGTACGGGTTCGTGCGCGACCAGCTCGGTCAGCACGGACCGCGCCGCCTCGACCTCGGGGCCGCCGAGCAGCAGGTTCGCCTGGGCCGAGATGTTCGTCAGGGTGCGCGCACCGGCCGGGCGGCGCTCCTCGTCGTAGGTGTCCAGCAGGGTGTCGGGGGCGCGGCCGGTGACCCGGGCGGCGAGTTTCCAGCCGAGGTTGAAGGCGTCGTGCAGGCCGAGGTTGAGTGCCTGCCCGCCGATCGGCATCTGCCGGTGGGCGGCGTCGCCGGCGAACAGCACGCGGCCGTCGCGGTAGTGGGCGACCTGGCGTGCGGCGTCCCCGAAGGAGTTGACCCACAGCGGGGTGCCGTGGGAGATGTCCTCCCCGGTCACGCGTCGCCAGGTGGCGACGACGTCCTCGAAGGAGACCTCGCCCCCGGGGTCCTGGCCGCCGGAGAACTCGTGGACCATGACCCGGGTGACGCCGTCGGGCCGGCGCGCCGCGATGGCCAGTCCGCCCGCCAGGCGCTCGAACCGCCGCCCGGGGATGTCGATGCCCGCCACGTCGGCCCGCAGCAGCAGCCGTCCCGCGTCGGTGCCGGGGAAGTCCGCCCGGGTCAGGGCCCGTACGGTGCTGTCCTCGCCGTCGCAGGCCACCAGGTGGCGGGCGTGGAAGACGGCGGGGCCCCCGGATGTCAGCGCCTCGGCCTCGACGCCGTCGGCGTCCTGCGCGAGCCGCCGCAGGGTGTGCCCGCGGCGCAGGTCGGCGCCCAGCTCCACGGCCCACTCCTGGAGGAGTTCCTCGGTGCGGCTCTGGAGCACCTTCCACTGCCCCGGGTACGCCGTCGGCAGGGTCAGGTCCAGGGGGATGCCGGCGAAGTGGCCCCGGGGTTCGTGGGGGATGTCGCCGAGCCTGCCCAACAGGTCGCGCGAGGCCAGCAGTTGCATGGTGCGGGCGTGCAGGGTGGAGGCGCGGGACTCCGTGGTGGGGGCGCCGCGCGTCTCCAGTACGACGACACGGGCCCCTCCCAGGCGCAGTTCGCCCGCGAGCAGCAGGCCGACCGGACCGGCCCCCACCACGACGACGTCGGTGTTCACCTTGACGGTGGCCACGGTCAGGCCCTGCCCTCGGCGTGGGCCTTGGCATGGGCCAGCGTGGCACTGCTGTTGGTGCTCAGGGCGTTGCGCACGTAGGTGCGGGCGTCGTCGACCGTGGCGTCCGGGCCGAGGATCCGGCCGATGTTGTCCGGGGCGAGGACCACCGTGTGCTGGGAGGAGGCGGTGGCGCCGTCACCGGTCTCGGTGAAGGTCCACACCCCCGTGTGCAGGGTCATCAGCGCCGGGAGCGTCGTCTGCTTGTAGGCGATGCGCTCGTGCGGCAGGCAGACCCGGTAGGACTCGGTGACGTGCGTCGAGCCGTCCTTGGCACGCGTGTGCATGGCGAGGGTCTGGAGCCCCGGGGTGTCCTCGGTGAGGGTCACGCTCGCCACGTGCGGCAGCCGGACGGGCCACCGGTCGGCCTCGTTGACGAAGTCGTAGAGGTCCTTGGCGCTGCCGGCGACGGCGACCGTGTCGGTGAAGGAGAACGTCAACTCCCCCGAGGCGTGGACGCGTTCGAGGTTCTCCTTGAGCGCGGCCAGTTCGGACCGGGAGTTGTGGTCGACGGCCTCGTCGATCCAGCGCAGGCTCTCCGGGTCGTCGTCGACCGCGCGGTAGTCGTGCAGCAGGCGGACGCGGCTGGCCGTGTCACCGGCCGGCTCGATGAGCCAGGCGCCGCCCATCGCGGCCACCGGCGGGGTGGAGAGTTCCTGGCGGAAGTCGATGCGGCGGGTGCGCGGGTCCAGGGTCCGCCGGGAGGTCCAGCTCTTGGGCTCGCCGTGTGCGGTGGCCCAGATCCGGATGCGTTCGGTGGAGACCTCCGGCCCGGTGGCGCCGTCGCGTTCGACCTGGTCGACGTAGATGGTCGGCGGGAAGACGCGCGGCCAGTTCTCGACCTCGGCTATCAGCCGGTAGATGTCGTCCGCCGGGGCGTCGACGGTGATCTCGTGCTCGACCTCGCGCGGTTCTGACTGCGTCATGCTGGCGATTCCTCCTTGCGCGTCGGCTGATGTCAGAAGTTGCCCAGGCCGCCGCAGACGTTGAGCGCCTGCGCGGTGATGGAGGCGGCCGTGTCGGAGGCGAGGTAGCCGACGAGTCCGGCGACCTCCTCCGGGGTGGAGTAGCGGCCGAGCGGGATCTTCGCCTCGAACCTGTCGAGGACGGCGTCCTCGGTGGTGTTCCAGGCGTCCGCGTAGCCCTGCCGGACCCGCTGGGCCATGGGCGTCTCCACGTATCCCGGGCAGACCGCGTTGACGGTGATGCCGGAGGGGCCCAGTTCGTTGCCCAGCGCCTTGGTGAAGCCGACGACGCCGTGCTTCGAGGCCGAGTAGGGCGCGCCGAGCACCACGCCCTGCTTGCCCGCGGTGGACGCGATGTTGATGATCCGGCCGCGGTCCTTGCCCCGCATCCCTCCGGTGTTCAGGACCTCCCGGGTGACCCGGAAGACGCTGTGGAGGTTGGTCGCGACGACGTCGTCCCACAGCTCGTCGCTGATGTCGGCGGTCACGCCTCCCCCGCTGCGGCCGGCGTTGTTGACCAGCACGTCCACGGTCCCGTAGCGGTCGACGGCGGCCTGCACGAAGGCGCGCACGTCGGCGGCGACCCGTACGTCCAGGGTGGTGCCGTCGACGTCGAGGCCCTCGTCGCGCAGTTCCTTGACGGTCGCGGACACGTTCTCGGGGTTGCGCGCGCCGATGAAGACGCGGTGGCCGGAGGAGGCCAGGAGCCGGGCGACGGCGAGTCCGATGCCGCTCGTGGCTCCGGTCACCAGGGCGACGCGTTCGTTCTGGGGCATGGGGTGTCCCTTCTTCGCGGATTCGGCGGTGGACGGGTCCGTCAGGTGCGGGCCGGGGCGGGCGCGGGCCGCAGGCAGGCGTTGACGAGCTCGACGAGCTGACGGGGGGTGGTGTCGACGTCGGTGACGGCCTCGTCGTCGAGCTCCACGTCGAACTCCCGCTCGATGCGGCCGGCGGTCTCCAGCAGGGCGAGCGACTCGTAGCCGAGCAGGCCGAGACCGGTGTCCGCGATGTCGCCGCCGAAGTCGGCGGCCTCGTCCACACCGGCACCCTCCTGGAGGATGCGGCGCAGGTCGTCGAGGGTGAACTGCCGTGTACTCATGGGTGTTTGCTGCCTTTCTGCCGGGAACGTGAGGTGTTCGGCGGGTGGGGCACGGGTCGGGCGGGGCGGTCAGTCCGTGGCGGTGACGACCGCCGCGGAGTTGAAGCCGTGGTGGCCGCGGGCCAGCACGAGGGCGGTCCGCACCTCGGCGGTGCGCGGCCGGCCGGTCACCAGGTCGAGTCCGAGGGCGGGCACCGGGGAGACGTGCACGGTGGGCGGGATCAGCCCCTCCTGGATGGCCAGCAGCGCGGCGGCCACGTCCAGGGGCGCTCCGCCCGAGTACAGACGGCCCGTCATCGTCTTGGGCGCGGTCACGGGGACGGCGTGGCGGCCGAACACCGCGTTGATCGCGTCCGCCTCGGCGGCGTCGAGGTCGGGCAGCGCGGCCGCGTCGGCGAAGACGACGTCCACGTCGGCGGGGACGACGTCGGCGTCCCGCAGCGCGAGCTCGATGGCCCGGCGCAGGCCGGGCGGGCGTCCGCTGCCGGGCCGCGGGTCGAACGTCGAGGCGTAGCCGCGCAGTTCGCCGTAGGTACGGGCCCCTCGGCGGGCGGCGAGGCCGGCGTCCTCCAGGATGAGGATCGCCCCGCCCTCCCCGGGGACGTGTCCGCACGCGTCGGCGTCGAAGGGCAGGTAGGCGCGGGCGGCGTCGGCGCTCCGGCTGAGCCGGCCCGAGGCGAGCTGGGCGGCCCAGCCCCACGAGCAGACGGAGGCGTCGACCGCGCCGGAGACGATCAGCGGTGTCCCCCGGCGGATCTGGCGGCGCGCCTGGGCCAGGGCGTCGAGGCCGCCGGCCTGTTCGCCGACGACGACGCCGCTGGGCCCCCGCATGCCCTGGCGGATGGAGATCTGGCCGCTGTTGACGGCGTAGAACCAGGCGAAGGACTGGTAGGCGCTGACGTGCCGCGAGCCCTTGCTCCACAGCTTGCGCAGCTCTCCCTGGCCGAACTCGAAGCCGCCGGAGGAACTGGCCGTGATGACGCCCATGTCGAAGTCGGGCAGGTCGCGGGGGTTGACCCCGGCGTCGTCGAGCGCCCAGTCGGTGGCGGCGAGCGCGAGTTGCGTCATGTGGTCGGTCTGCGGGAGGAGCCTGCTCGGCAGGTGGTCGGACGCCTTGAACCCCGGTACCTCGCCCGCCAGTTGGGACGGATAACGACTCGGGTCGAACCGGCTGACCCGGCCGATCCCGCTCGTGCCGGCACGGGTGGCGGACCAGAAGTCCTGCTTGCCCAGGCCGTTGGGCGAGGCGATGCCGAGTCCGGTGATGACGGCGGAGGGGGTCACGCGCCGCTCCTCTCGGGCCGGGCCAGCACCATGGCGCTCTGGAAGCCGCCGAAGCCGCTGCCCACGGTCAGCACCGCGTCGGTGTGCCACTCCCGGGCGGTCAGCGGGACGTAGTCGAGGTCGCACTCGGGGTCGGGGGTGTGCAGGTTGGCCGTGGGCGGCACGACGTGGTTCTCCATCGCCAGCACGCTCGCGGCGATCTCGATGGAGCCGATCGCCCCGAGCGAGTGCCCGACCATCGACTTGATCGAGCTGACCGGCGTGCGGTACGCGTGCTGCCCCAGGCTCTTCTTGAAGGCGGCGGTCTCGTGCCGGTCGTTCTGCTTGGTGCCCGAGCCGTGGGCGTTGACGTAGTCGATGTCCTGCGGCGCCAGCCGGGCCTCGTCCAGCGCCACCCGGATCGACTCGGCCATCTCCGCGCCGTCGGGACGCAGACCGGTCATGTGGAAGGCGTTGCTGCGGGTCGCGTACCCGGCGATCTCGGCGTAGACGTGCGCGCCGCGCCGCCGGGCGTGGTCGAGCCGTTCGAGGACGAACACGGCTGCCCCCTCGCCGAGGACGAATCCGTTGCGCGTCCCGTCGAAGGGGCGCGAGGCGTGTTCGGGGTCGTCGTTGCGGGAGGTGGTGGCCTTGATGGCGTCGAAGCAGGCCATGGTGATCGGTGAGATGGGCGCGTCGCAGGCCCCGGCGATCATCATGTCGACGGTGCCCTCGCGGATCAGGTCGGCCGCGTGGCCGACGGCGTCGATGCCGGAGGTGCAGCCGGTGGAGACCACCGTGCTGGGGCCCTCGGCGCCGGCCGCCCAGGCGATCTCGGCCGCGAAGGAGCTCGGGACCATGAAGTCGTACAGGTGCGGCACCGCGTACTCGTGGTGCACCTGCTCGAACTGACCGCCGTTGCTGACGACCCGGTATTCCTGGTCGAGGCCCATGGTGGCGCCGACGGCGCTTCCGACAGTGACGCCGACGCGGTGCGGGTCCTGCCGCGCGAAGGCGGCCCCGCTGTCGGCGAACGCCTCACGGGCGGCCACGACGGCGAGCTGGGCGGCGCGGTCCATGCGGCGGATCTCCTGCGGTCCGAGTCCGTGGGACTCGGGGTCGAAGTCGATCTCTGCCGCGACGCGCGAGCGGTAGGGAGTGGGGTCGAAGAAGGTGATGCCCCGGGTGGCGGTGCGTCCCTCGCTGATGAGGTTCCAGAAGTTCTTGGTTCCCACACCGCCGGGCGCGAGCACCCCGACCCCGGTGATCACCACGCGGTGACCGTCCGTCATGCCCTCCATCAGGCGGCCCGCCAGGTGTAGAAGCGGGTCGCCATGGCGTCGGCCGGGGAGCGCCAGGTCGCCGGGTCGTAGGCGTCGATGAACGGCTTGAGGTCCTCGCTGATGCCCAGGAACCGCGGGTCGTGCCTGGCCTGGTCGATGCGCTCGGCGCCGTGGTCCTCGTCGAAGTCCTGGAGGTGGAAGTAGAGGCCGCGGTAGGAGAACAGCTGGCGGCGCCTGGTTCCCATCCGCTCGGGCATGTCGGTGGCGTCGAAGGCTCCGAAGAGCCGGGCCACGTCCGTGCTCGCCTCGGGCTGCATGCGGGCGACGATCAGGGTGCTGTGCTTCATGGGTCCTTGCCTTCTCGGACGGGTGCCGGACCGGTCTGCCGGTCCTGGCACTACGGAGAGGTACGGAAACGGAGGTGCGGGGCCGTGCGTGCGGGACGGGTGTGCCGCGTGCGGGGGCGGGTGTGCCGCGGCTGCCGCCGGGGCGGGGTCAGCGGGCCGGGCCGAACCACGTCTCCAGCGCGGTGGGCAGGTCGCGGTGGCTGCCGGGCGCGGCCCAGGCGACGTAGCCGTCGGGGCGGACGAGCACGGCGGAGGTGCCGGTCAGCGCGCTGCCCTCGGGAAGGCCGCGGGGCGCGGCCGTGACGACGTCCACCCGGTCCGACCACGGTTCGGCACGGGAGCGCAGGCGGGGGTTGTCCGCGAGGTCCAGGAGCACGCCGCGCCCCGGGTGCAGCAGGCGGGTGCTGCTGGTCCCGGCGTGCGCGCCGGCGAGTTCGAGGTGCGGCAGCCTCGCGCCGAGCAGCGGGTGGGTGCCGCCGCCGACGTCGTAGCGGATCTCCAGGCCGCTGACCATGGCGGCGAGGTGCCGGCTCACCTCCTGGTATTGGATCAGTTCGCGGAAGACCGCGCGCAGCGGTTCCATCTCCGATCCGCTGAGGAAGAGCAGGCCCTGCGCCTGGGTGTTCATCAGGAGCCGCTCCCCCACCGGGTGCCGCTCGTCGTGGTAGCTGTCCAGCAGCCGCTCGGGGGCGCGGCCGCGGACGACCGAGGCGAGTTTCCAGCCCAGGTTGACGGCGTCCTGGATGCTGGTGTTCATGCCCTGCCCGCCGGCCGGCAGGTGGATGTGGGCCGAGTCCCCGGCGAGCAGCACGCGCCCGCGGCGGTACTCGGTGGCCTGGCGGGTGGCGTCCCCGAAGGAGCTGATCCAGGTGGCCTCCCCGTGCGAGATGTCCTCCCCCGTGACGCGTTTCCAGCCGTCGACGATCTCCTGGTAGGTGGGGGCGGTGGTGCGGCGCTGCGGCGGGGTCCCGCGCTCGCAGAGGATGAGCCGGGTGACGCCGCCGGGCAGCGGCCCGACCATGACCATGCCGCCGGGGAAGGTCTCCCCGATCATGCGGGGCGCCAGGTCGAGGTTCTTGACGTCGGCGAGGAACATCTCCAGGGTGGCGGCCGTGCCGGGGAAGTCGAACCCGCCGGCCTTGCGCACCAGACTGCGTCCGCCGTCGCAGCCGACCAGGTAGGAGGCGCGCAGTTCCTGCTCGCCGTCCTCGGAGCGGACGCTCACGGACACGGCGTCGGTGCCGTCGGTGACGCCCAGCACCTCGTGTCCGCGCCGCAGGTCGGTGCCCAGGCCGCGGACCCAGCTCTCCAGGTTCTCCTCGGTCTGCGACTGGGGGATGCTCTTGGCGGCCTGGTGCGCCCCCTCCAGCACTCCGAAGTCGACGGGGAGGCCGCCGAAGTGGCCGACCTCGCTGGTCTCGACGTCCCCGAACCGTGACAGCAGTCCGCGCTGGTCGAAGATCTCCATGGTGCGGGTGGTGAATCCCAGTCCCCGGGACTCCCCGGTCGGGCGCGTCAGCCGCTCCAGGACGATGACGTCGACCCCGGCGAGGCGCAATTCACCGGCGAGCATGAGCCCGGCGGGTCCCGCTCCCACGATGACGACGTCGGTATCGGTGTGCCTTTTCGCAGAGATCATCGAACGCCCTTCACTGACTTGGCATCACATTTGTGCCGGGCTGTGCGAACGGTTGGAAGGAGAAAAGGGAATGCTTTCCCTGTCGGACACTCCGCGACCGCGGCGGACATCCGGCGGCCTCATTGCCGCACACGCCGCCGACCGGCACTGAACAGCGCTGACCAGCACCGACGGGCACGTTGTCCAGCAACGCGGCCCGGCAGCCGGTCTCTGCGCGACGCCGGAGAGCCTCACCCAGGAATGCGTTTCCGCGTCTTGCTCTCTTCCTCGGTGACGTGTTCCAGCATCCACCGGGAGCCGAGCGGCAATCAAGGGAAATGGGTTCAGAGGACTGCGCACGTGCTTCAGATCCTCGACGCAAATGACAGAGGAATGAAAAATGCGCAGGTGAATGCCGTCGACGGAAATCCGGTTCAGGTGCGGACGCCGGCACGGGAGGACCGGGGCATGCCGAAGGAGGGCCCGCGCGGCACTGCCGCGCGGGCCCTCCTTCGGCTGTTCGGTCAGTCCTTGATCTCGCAGATGGGTGCGCCCGAGGTGAGGGAGGCGCCGACGTCCGCGGTCAGGCCCTTGATGGTGCCGGACTTGTGGGCGTTGAGGGGCTGTTCCATCTTCATGGCCTCCAGGACCACGATCAGGTCGCCCTCCTTGACCTCCTGGCCCTCCTCCAC
>NZ_JBIBHJ010000016.1:0-180649 GCF_042956945.1 Streptomyces sp. NPDC008150
GCCCCCCGCGGGGGGGGCCCCCGCGCCCCCCCCCCCCCGCGGCCCCCCCGGGGGGGGGGGGCGCCCGGGGCCCCCCCCCCCCCCCCCCGCGCGGGGGGGGGGGGGCCCGGGGTCCCCGCCGCCCCCCCCACCGCCGTGTGCCGCTACGCCCCCAGGCGTGCCACCGCGGCCCGTACGCGCTCGTCGGTGGCCGTGAGGGCCACGCGGACGAAGCGGTCGCCAGCGGGCCCGTAGAAGTCGCCCGGCGCGACCAGGATGCCGCGCTCCGCGAGGTGCGCCACGGTGTCCCAGCAGGACTCGTCGCGGGTCGCCCACAGGTAGAGGCTGGCCTCGCTGTGCTCGATGCGGAAGCCGTGCGCCAGCAGCGCGTCGCGCAGCACCGCACGGCGGGCCGCGTAGCGCTCGCGCTGCTCGGCCACGTGCGCGTCGTCGCCGAGCGCCGCCGCCATCGCGGCCTGCGTGGGCGCGGGCGCCATCATGCCGCCGTGCTTGCGGATCTCCAGGAGCGGCGCGAGCACGGCGGGGTCGCCGGCCACGAACGCGGCCCGGTAACCGGCCAGGTTGGACCGCTTCGACAGCGAGTGCACGGCCACCAGACCGTCCAGCGAGCCGCCGTTGACGTCCGGGTGCAGCACCGAGACCGGCTCGGCCTCCCAGCCCAGTTCGAGGTAGCACTCGTCGGACAGGACGAGGACGCCGTGCTCGCGCGCCCAGGCCACGATCCGGGTCAGTTCGTCCTTGGCGAGCACCCGCCCGGTCGGGTTCGACGGGGAGTTGAGCCACAGCAGCCGCAGGTTCGCCGGGTCGAGCTCGGTCGGGTCGTCGTACGCCACGTACCGCGCGCCGGCCAGCCGGGCGCCGACCTCGTACGTCGGGTAGGCCAGCCGGGGGTAGGCCACCACGTCGTCGGGGCCGAGACCGAGCTGCACCGGGAGCCAGGCGACGAGTTCCTTGGAACCGACGACGGGCAGCACGTGACGGTGCGTGATACCCCGGGCGCCGAGCCTGCGTTCGACCCAGCCGCTGATCGCGTCACGCAGTTCGGGCGTGCCCCACACGGTCGGATAGCCCGGCGAGTCCGCGGCGCCCACCAGCGCCTTCTGCACCAGCTCGGGCACGGGGTCGACGGGCGTGCCGACCGACAGGTCGACGATGCCGCCGGGATGCGCGGCGGCCGTGGTCTTGTAGGGCGCGAGCCTGTCCCACGGGAAGGCGGGCAGGCGGTCGGATACTGCGGACACGGTTTCTGGCTCACTTTCTAGGACGGCAAACGCCTCGGTCCCGTACGGCGGACAGGCCGTACGGGACCGAGGCGGCACGGACGCGGACCCGCGTTCGTCAGGCCTGCGGGGGCAGGGCCGCGACGAAGGGGTGGTCGCGCTCGATCAGTCCGAGCTTGCTGGCACCACCGGGCGAGCCGAGCTCGTCGAAGAACTCGACGTTCGCCTTGTAGTACTCCTTCCACTCCTCCGGAGTGTCGTCCTCGTAGAAGATCGCCTCCACCGGGCAGACCGGCTCACAGGCTCCACAGTCGACACATTCGTCCGGGTGGATGTACAAGGACCGCTTGCCCTCGTAGATGCAGTCGACCGGGCACTCTTCGATGCACGCCTTGTCCTTGACGTCGACACAAGGCTGCGCGATGACGTAGGTCACGCTGTCGTTCCTCCTCGATAGGGCGCCGGCGGGCCTCCTCAGGCTCCGCCGCCTGGCGCGCGGGAGCGCGGCGTCGTCGATGCCCGTTCCCTAGTATCTCCGTTCCTGGGCACGATCCGAACAGGAGGGGTGAGCAGACCTGTGGAATTCTCCGCGGCAGGTCGTCTCGTGGTCCGCGTCACCGCTGGTGACGTGGGGAAACGAGTATCCGTACGACGCAGTGCAGAGCCTGGCACGCCGGGCTCGAAATTCACTGACACGGTCGGTGTTCTCGCATCGTGGGACGACGGTGTGCTGTTGATCACACGCAAGGACGGGCGGACCGTCCGCATTCCGGAAACGGCGCTGGTGGCGGGCAAGGTGGTGCCCCCCGCGCCGGCCCGGCGCCGGGGCCCCGCCGCCTCGTACGAGGAGATCGCGCGTGTCGCGGCACGGTCCTGGCGGCCGGTGGAGAGCGAGCGGCTCGGCGAGTGGGAACTGCGCGCCGCGTCCGGCTACACGCGGCGCGCCAACTCCGTGCTGCCGCTGGGCGATCCCGGACTGCCGCTCGACGACGCGCTGGCCGCCGTGCGCGCCTGGTACGCCGGGCGCGGGCAGCCCGCGTACGTGCAGACGGCCACCGGGGGCGAGGGCACCGAGGAGGTGCTCTGCGCGGAGCTGGAGCGGCGCGGGTGGTGGCGCGAGGTGAGCGCCGAGGTGTGGACCGGTGCCCTGGCGCCCCTGGCCGACCGCGAGGAGCGCACCCCCGTGGCACTCGCCCGGCGGCCGGACGAGGCGTGGCTCGCGCGCTACCAGCGCAAGGGGCTCGGCGAGGTGGCGCTCAAGGTGCTGGGCAGCGGTCCCTCGGTGTGGTTCGCGACGGTGCCGGGCGACGGGCCCGGGGCGCTCCCGGCGGCGATCGGGCGGTGCGTGGTGGACGGGCGCTGGGCGGGTTTCTCGGCGGTCGAGGTGGACCCGGCGCTGCGGCGGCGCGGGCTCGCCACCGACGTGCTCGCGGCGCTCGCCGCGCGGGCACTGGAGGAGGGCGCCTCGGCGGGATGGCTCCAGGTCGAGTCGGAGAACACCGGTGCGCTGGCCCTGTACGCGGGCCTCGGCTTCGCCGCGCACCACTCCTACCACCACTACCGTGAACCGGACCCGTCCGGCAGCGGCCGGTAGCGGTCCCCGGCGAGAGGCCACCGATCCGACATGCGTACGCCCCGACCCCCCTCGCCGGAACGGTCCGCGCGGCTGCGGCGCCGGTTCGCCGAGGAGGCGCGCTCCGAACGGCCCGACCTGTCCGAACTGTGCCTGCTGATCGGCGCGGTGGCCGACGGGTCCCTCGACGACACGGCCATGGACGCGGCGCAGCTCGAACTGGACGAGCTGGCCGGGCAGTTGCCGTTCCGGCCGGGCGGCCCCCGCCAGTGGGCGACGGCGGTGCGCGAACTGCTGGGCACACGGCGGGGGTTCGGCGGCAGGCCGGCCGACTACCGGTACCTGGAGTCGTCGTTGCTGCACGAGGTGCTGCGCCGCGGACGCGGGCTGCCGATCCTGCTGTCCGTCGTGTGGACCGAGGTGGCCCGGCGGGCCGGCGCCCCGGTGTTCGGGGTGGCGCTGCCCGGCCACTTCGTCGTGGGCTTCGGACCGGCCACGGGCGACGCCGGCGACCCCCTCGCGGGGCGGGTCCTGGCCGATCCGTTCGACGGCGGACGACTGCTGTCGGGCGCGGACGCCCGGTCACTGGTGGCGGGCCTGACAGGGACGGCTCCCGACCCCACGGTGTTCACCCCGGCCGACCCGCTGGACGTGGTGCTGCGCATCCTGAACAACATCCGCGCGTGGGCGGCGGCCCGCCCCGAGTGCGCCGAAGTGGCGCTGTGGGCCGTGGAGTTGTCCCTGCTGCTGCCGTCGCACCCGGCACGCCTGCGCTACGAGCGCGCCCAGATCCTGGTGGCGAGCGGCGCGTTCGTGTCGGGCGCGGCCGAACTCGACGCCTACGCCGATGTGCTGGCCGCGGTGGACGAACCGGCCGCGGACCGGATCCGCGCACAGGCCCGAGCCGCCAGGGCGCTGCTCAACTGACGCCGCGCGCACGCGCCGACGGCCGGCGCGGCACCGCCCGGTGAGGGGCGACGCCCCCTACAGCCACCCCTTCTCGCGCGCCGCGCGAACCGCCTCCGCACGGTTGCGGACGGCGAGCTTCTGGATGGCGACCGACAGGTAGTTGCGCACGGTGCCCTGCGACAGGTGCAGCGCGGCGGCCAGTTCGGCGTTGGTGGAGCCGTCGGACGCCGCGCGCAGCACCTCGCGCTCGCGGTCGGTCAGCGGGTTGGCTCCCCCGGCGAGCGCGGCGGCTGCCAGCGTCGGGTCGATGACCCGCTCCCCGGCCAGCACCTTCCGTACGGCGGCGGCGAGTTGGGCCGCCGGGGCGTCCTTGACGAGGAACGCGTCGGCGCCCGCCTCCATGGCGCTGCGCAGATAGCCGGGCCGGCCGAACGTGGTCAGGACGACGAGCTTGACCCCGGGCAGCGCGCGGTGCACCTGGGCCGCGGCCTCGATGCCGGTGGCGCCGGGCATCTCGATGTCCAGCAGCGCCACGTCCACGTCGTGGGCTCGGGCCGCGTCGAGGACCTCGTCGCCGCGGGCCACCTGGGCGACGACCTCGATGTCCTCCTCCAGGCCGAGCAGGGCGGCCAGGGCCTCGCGGACCATCGACTGATCCTCGGCGAGGAGGACCTTGATCGGTGCGCTCATGCCCCGGATACTACGTCCGCCGGAGCCGGCGCGGGGACCCGGGCGACCAGCCGGAAACCTCGCCGGACGCGGCCCGCGTCGAGCGTCCCGCCGGCCTTCTCCAAGCGCTCGCGCAGTCCCGTGAGCCCGTTGCCGGGACCGCCGCCCGCGCCCGCCCCGGGACCCGTGCCGGAGCCGTCGTCCTCCACGGACAGTTCGAGCACCGGCCCGTCGAGGGTCTGGCGGCGCAGCAGTTCCACCGTGCAGCGCCTGGCGCCGCTGTGCCGGACGACGTTGGTGACCGCCTCGCGCAGCGACCACGCCAGCGCGGACTCGGCGTCCTCGTCCACGCCGTCGAGCAGCGTGTCCGGCTCCGCGGGCAGCTCGGCGACGACCCCGGCAGCCGTCAACGCAACCTGTGCGCCCGCGAGTTCACTGGCCAGGCGGGGCCTGCGGTAGCCGGTGACGGCCTCGCGGACGTCCACCAGGGCCTGGCGCGAGACGCGTTCGATGTCCGCGACCTGCTGGGCCGCGTCCTCGGGCCGGGCCGGCAGCATCCGGCCGGCCAGCTCGCTCTTCAGCGTGATCAGGGACAGGGAGTGGCCGAGCAGGTCGTGCAGGTCGCGGGCGAGCCGCAGCCGCTCCTCGTTGGCGGCGAGCTGCGCGACGGTGGCCCGCGCCTCCCGCAACGCGATGGTGGTGCGCAGCAGTTGGCGGACGCCGGTCATCGCGGCACCGCCCAGCAGGGCGGGGATCAGCAGCGCGAGGAGGTCGTCGCCGCCGTCGGGGACGACGAACGCGAGGGCGGCCATCAGCGCGGCCGTCACGGGAAGCGCCCACCGCGCCAGCCGGAGCGGCAGGGCCGCCCCGGAGGCGATGGAGACGTACACGAACAGCACCAGCCAGCTCTCGCCCAGGGTGAGGACCAGCGCCGTGGAACCGGCGGCCAGTCCGACGAGCGAGCCGATCACCCACTCGTTGCGCTCGCCCCGCCCGGTACGGAAGACCAGGAGCATGTACCCGCAGACGAAGGCGGTGAGACCGCACCACCCCAGTACCGTCCCCACGGTGCCGTGGTCGCCCCACAGCAGGTCCGTGACGGGGGCGCTGAGGTAGACCAGCCAGATGGCGGTCCACAGCGACTTGACCATCGTCTGCCTGCGGTTGACGGGACGCTGCCCGATGCCGATGCTCACGCCTTCAGCGTGTCCTTCCGGTACAGCCAGGCCGCACCGCCCGCGAACACGACGAACGAGACGACCAGGATGGCGAGGTCCTTGGCCTGCGGGGCCTGGCTGCGCTCGATCGCCTGCCCCAGGGCAGCGTACGCGTGGGTGGGCAGCCACTTGGCGATGTTCTGGAGCCAGTCGGGGAAGCTGGTCGCGGGCATCCACAGACCGCCGAGCATGGACAGCCCGAAGTAGACGATCATCGTGATCGGGCGGACCGCGTCCCCGCTCGCGAGGTAGCCGATGGCGACGCCGAGCGCCGCGAAGACGAGGCTGCCGGCCCAGATCGCGCCGGTGAGCGCGAACCACTGCCAGGCGTCGAGCCGGACGTCCTTGACCACCGCGGCCACCACGAAGACGATCACGATCGACGGCAGGCTCACGACCGCCGCGCTCGCGGTCTTCGCGAGGACGTAGCCGCGGCCCGGCAGCGTGGTGAGCCTCAACTGCCGTACCCAGCCGCCCTCCCGCTCCTTCGCGATGCGTTCGCTGTTGCCCATGAGGACGGCGGTCAGGGCGCCGAAGGACGCCATGGACACCATGAAGTAGGTCGGCAGGCTCAGGCCCCCGGTGCCGTCGACGGTGGTCGAGCTGTCGGAGCTGCCCGCGATCAGCAGGAACAGCGCGGAGGGGTAGACCACAGAGAAGAAGAGGAACTTGCGGTTGCGCAGCGCGCGGACGAGTTCGAGCTTCACGAGAGCATTCACGACTGCCTGGCCTCCTCGGCCTCGGTGATGGCCACGAACGCCTGCTCGAGACCGAGCCCGGCGACTTCGAGGTTGCGGGGGTAGACGCCGAGCCCGTACAGCGCGTGCACGGTCGCATCGGCGTCGGTGGACTGGATGCGGACCGTCTGGCCCGATATGTCGACGGAGGTGAGGAACGGCAGGGCGCGCAGCGGCGTCTCGTCGATCTCGCCCTCCAGGTCGAAGGCGACGCGGCGGGCGCCGGCCTTGGCCTTGATCTCGGCGGCGGTGCCGTCGGCGAGGAGCCGGCCCCGGTGCAGCACGAGCACGCGGTCGGCGATGGCGTCGGCCTCTTCGAGGTAGTGCGTCGCGAAGAGCACGGTGCGGCCCTGGTCGGCCTGTTCGCGCATGGTGGCCCAGAAGGCCTGCCGGGCGGAGACGTCCATGCCGGTGGTCGGCTCGTCGAGGACGACCAGGTCGCTGTCGCCGGCGGTGGCGAGCGCGAAGCGCACCCGCTGGGCCTGGCCGCCGGAGAGCTTGTTGACCTTGCGGTCGGCGATCCGGTCGACCCCGGCCCGCGCCATCACGTCCTGCACCGGGTACGGCCGCGGGTGCAGGCTGCACGCCAGGCGCACCATCTCGGCGACGGTGACCTCGTCCATCAGGCCGCCGCTCTGCAGCATGGCGCCCACCCGTCCGCCGACGATCGCCTGACGCGGGCTCTCGCCGAACACGCGCAGCGTGCCCTCGTCGGGCTGCTTGAGGCCGAGCAGCAGGTCGAGGGTGGTCGACTTGCCCGCGCCGTTGGGCCCGAGCAGGGCCACCGTCTCCCCCGGGTGCAGCGCGAGCGTCAGCCCGTCCACCGCCCGTACGTCCCCGTAGATCTTGCTCACCCGGTCGAACCGGACCACCTCGGTGGTGGCCACCCCTGTCGTCGTCATGTGTCCATGGTGTCCGCGGGGGCCGGGTGCCCGGCAGTGCCGGACATCCCGAGTGCCGGATGACAGATGTCATGCGCGCGGGGTGACACGGGCGCCGGGTACGCGGAAGGGGCACCCGGCGACGGCCGGGTGCCCCTTCGGTCGACCTGCGGGAGAACCTAGTTGGGGTCGGTGTCGATGACGCCCACGCGGTCGGTGGTGCTGAGCAGGGCCGGGCGCAGGGCGCTGATGACGTCCTCGACGGTGACGGCCGTCTTCTGCCCGGTGCCCCGGCTGACGGTCACCCCGTCGAAGGTGCCGCCGTACAGCTTCTCCAGCGCCGTCTTGTCGTAGTACTCGACGAGCTTGCCGTCCTGCGCCTTCACGCCGAGGAACTGCCACAGCGAGTTCTGGGGGCTGAACGACACCGAGTGCGCCGCGTCGGTCTGGACGGTGACGGTGGCGGACATCGCCGGCTCGGCGAACTTCTTCATCATCCGGTCGACCTCGGCGTCGGACACCGTGGGCTTGCGGCTGGTGGTGGCCAGTTGCACGGCCGGGGCGGTGCCGGTCTCCACCTGCGCCCGGTAGGCGTCCTCGACCTTCGTGACCGACTGGTCGACGTCGATGCCCTTGCCCGCCTTGCCGTACACGGCGACGGCCTTGCCGGACTCGAACTTGATGCCGCCCTCGGTCACCGACCCGGCGCCGCCGCTGGCGCTCTGCAGCGCGGAGCGCAGCTTCTCCTCGTCGACGGGCATGACGGGGGCGACGACACGGTGGTTGCCGAACAGCGAGCCGATGACCGAGACGGGGTTGTAGTCGCTGGTGGCGGCGTTGCGGACGGTGGCCTGGTCGTCGAGCTGGAGCCCGGCCTGGTCGGGCTTGATCTCGACCGTCTTCCCGTCGACCGACAGCTTGAGGCTCTGGTCGACCCGGCCGCCGAAGGCGTCGTCGAGCTTCTTCACGGCGTCGTCGCGGGTGCCGGAGATGTCCACGCCGAGCACGGTGGTGCCCTTGGGCACGTCGGAGTGGTTCATCAACAGGCCCGCGCCGTACGCCACTCCGCCGATCACGACGAGACCGCCGACGAGCAGGGCGAGCTTGCTGCGCCCCTTCTTCTTGCGGGGTGCGGCGGCGGGCGCGGCGGCCTGGGCCGGCGGCTCGGGCTGCCGGGGCGGGGTGTGCGGCAGCGGGCCGTCGGGGTGGGCGCCGGGCGCGAAGGGCGTGTTCCCGGCCGGGGGCACCACGGGGATGCCGCTGGTGAGGGTCTGTCCGGAGACGTTGTCCTGGGGTGCCAGGTAGCCGTGGCCGTCCGGCGGTTCGGGGGCCTGGACCTGCGGGGTCAGGATCGCGGTGTCGTCGCTGAGGCCGCCGCCGGGCACCGGGCGTGGACCGCGCGCGGGGGCGCCGCCGAGGTTCGGTGCGAGCGGGCCGTCACCGGTGACCGGGCCGCCGGTGGGGCCGGCGGGGCCCTGGCCGCCGCCGAACGGGCCGCCGGAACCCTGCGGACCGCCGGGACCCTGGGGGGCGCCGGGGCCGCCCTGTCCCTCGGCCGGACCGGCGAAGCCGTTCGGGGTGCCGGTGCCGTCGTCCGGGTAGTTCTCGGCGAAGTACGGCAGGTCGTCGCGGCGGGGCTCACCGGGTGCGGCCGGGCCGGGCGGGGTGGGGGCCGCGCCGTTGCCGAGCGGTCCGGAGGCGAGCGCCTCGGTGACGTCGAAGGAACCGGTGCCGCCTCCGTGGCCGGGTGCCACCGGGCCGCCGGTCGCGCCGGGCAGGCCCGCGCCGTTGGTGCCGCCGGGGCGGGGGCCGCCGGTGACGCCCATGGCGCCGACGACACCGGCGCGCGCGCCGCCGCCCGTGCCGGGGGCGGGCGTGCCGGGGGCGGGCGCGGAGGTGCCGGGCGCGGGCGAACCGCCGGGCAGTCCGGCCCCGTTGGTGGACCCGGAGCCCTGGCCGCCCTTGCCGGGCGCGCCGCCCTTGCGGGGCGCGAACCAGTCGCTCGTCTTGTCCTCGGCGCCCGGTGCCGGTGTCTCGGCGGCGGGTGCCTCGGCCGGGGCGGAGGCCTCGGGGCCCGGCGCGGGAGTGCCGGCGCCCGGCTCGTCGGTGCCCTCGGCGTCGGCGACGGGGGTGCGCATGACGACCGGCGGGATGGGCCGTGATCCGGGGATGTTGATCCGGATGCGGGTCGTCAGCGTGGTCTCGGTCTTGCGTTCCTCCGGCTGCGTGGCCGAACGGCCCGCGTCCGCACCGTCGCCGGAAGTCGTCGGGGTGCCGTACGGCGGGGTCCCCGAGGGGTACGAGGCTCCGCCGGACCCGTGGGGCCCGGGGGACGGAGTGTCAGTTTCACGACTCAAGGCAGGTTCTCCCGGATTGGCTCCGCCGCCCGTATCGACCTCACGCTGGGGGTCCCCCCTGCTCGGGCGAAGCCGAGGGCCGGGGGAGGCTCGGCGGCGGCACCACCATACTGGCCATCGCCAACGCCTATCCCACGACCGCCCAGGAAACCCTCGCCGGACCCGCACAGACGCGACATGGCGGAAAGTTCTGTCACGTGCCGGGGCGGACGGGGGCTGCGCCCGACCGCCATACCGGCGCGAGGGTGGCGCACATCACAGCGACGGCGATGCCGCCGAGCAGGAAGAGGTAGGAGCCCCCGCCCGCGGCGAACATGAAGTCCCCCTCGGGACGGCTGGCGGTCAGCAGGATGACGGTGATCATCCAGCCGGCGGCGGGCGCGACCGCCCCGGCCCGGCCGCGCAGCAGGGCGGCGCCCGCGAGCAGCAGCCCGGCCTCGCCGCCGAGGGCGAGCAGCAGCCCGCCGGGGAACCAGGCGTCCTGGAGCAGCGCCCCGGCGACGCCGGCCACCGCGCCCAGCACGAGGAGGCCGAGGCAGGCGGCGGCCCGTCCCGCCGACGGCGGGCGGATCGGCTGCGCGAGCGCGGCACCGCGGTCGGGTCGGTTCGTGGTCATCGTGCGGTGCCTTCCTCGGCGTCGGTGCCGGCGGACGGACCGGGGCCGTCCGGGCCGGCGTCCGGGTCGTCGTCCCGGAACCCGGTGTCGGCGTCCGGGTCGTCGTGGACGCCCGCGAACAGGTCGCCCTCCCGCTCCCCCGGCGCCGCCCCGGCCGCGCCGCGCACCAGCTCGTAGTACTCGGTGGTGAACAGGGGCTGGGCAAGGTCGTTGGAGAGCGCGAAGTACGGCTCGGCGACGGTGATCTGGGTGGCGTGCGCGCGCATCGCGGCGGCCTTCGCGGCGGCGTGGGCGGTGCCGTCGACCGCCGCGGTGATCCGCTCGTCGTCGACGACGCCGGGGACGTCTCCGACGGTGGCGGCCCGTTCGAAGGGCAGGCCGGGCAGGTCCCGGTCCAGCCGCGCGAAGGCCGCCTCGGCGACGGTGCGCGGGACGCGGTTCCAGTAGACCTTGGGGATGCGCCAGGGCACGCCCAGTTCGGGGCGGAACCGCTCGTCGGCGGCCAGGTCGGCGGCGCGCATGGCGACGCGGTGGGCCTGGATGTGGTCGGGGTGGCCGTAGCCGCCGTCGGGGTCGTAGGTGACCAGGACGTGGGGGCGTACCTCGCGGACCACCTCGACGAGATGACCGGCCGCCTCGTCGAGGTCGGCGCCCCAGAAGGTGTCGGGCTCGTCGTTGTCGGGCAGGCCCATCATCCCGGAGTCCCGGTAACGGCCGGCGCCGCCGAGCAGGCGGACGTCGAGGACGCCCAGCTCCGCCATGGCGTCGGCCAGCTCCCCGCGGCGGTGGGCGCCGAGCGCCGCGCCGGTGAGATGGCGAAGCGCGGCGGGGACGACCTCGCCGCGCTCACCGAGCGTGCAGGTGACCAGGGTCACCCCGGCGCCGGTGGCCGCGTACGCGGCCATGGTGGCGCCGTTGTTGATCGACTCGTCGTCCGGGTGCGCGTGCACCAGGAGCAGACGCCGGGCGGGCAGTTCCGTCATGGTCCAAGCCTACGAGGCGGGCACCCCGCGTCCGTGACGGGTCAGAACTTGATGCTGCCGATCATGCTGGCGATGTTCGTCGTCAGGTCGTTGATCGTGGGCGCGATGGTCGACGACGCCAGATAGAACCCGAGGAGCACGCAGATGATGGCGTGCACCGCCTTCAGGCCTGACTTCTTGACCAGAATGAAGACGATGATCGCCAGCAGCACTACCGCCGAAATCGAGAGTGCCACGGCGGCTCACCTCCAAAGATCCCAGGGACAAGGGGAGTTCGGACTACGGGGGCATACAGGTCCACACAGCCGGGCACCCGGTTCATACCCACTGTGCGCTAGTGATCATAACTATCCGTACGCGCGCATCGATCGGCGCACAGCCGCACAAGGGGGCGCATGGCCAATATGGTCGGGGCATGACCGAGGCTGACTCATTTCCCCGACGGCAGGCCCGTACACAGCGGTTCACCCTGGGCGCGCCCCGTGCGTTCACCGTGGCACCGGACGGCTCCCGTGTCGTGTTCCTGCGCTCCGCTTCCGGTACGGACCGGGCGGGCGCCCTGTGGACCCTGGACCCGGCGGACGGCCGCGAACGCCTCGCGGCGGACCCGGGCGGCCTGCTGGGCGGCACGCTGGAGCGGCTGTCGCCCGAGGAGCGGGCGCGGCGGGAGCGCACCCGGGAGGGCGGCGCGGGCGTGATCGGCTACGCGACCGACGCGACGGTGGAGTTGGCGTCTTTCGCCTTGTCAGGGCGGCTTTTCGTGAGTGAGCTGCGGGCGGGCACGACCCGTGAACTCACCGTCCCCGGGCCGGTGATCGACCCGCGCCCCTCCCCCGACGGCCGTCTCGTCGCGTACGTCGCGCGGGGCGCGCTGCGGGTGGTCGGCGCGGACGGCGCGGGCGACCGGGCGCTCGCGGAGCCGGAGTCGGAACAAGTCACCTACGGACTGGCGGAGTTCGTCGCCGCAGAGGAGATGGGGCGCACACGCGGGCTGTGGTGGTCGCCGGACTCGGACCGGCTGCTGGTGGCCAGGGCCGACGACACCCCGGTACGGCGCTGGTGGATCGCCGACCCGGCCCGCCCGGAGCAGGCTCCGCAGCAGGTGGCGTACCCGGCGGCGGGCACCCCCAACGCGGAGGTGCGGCTGTTCCTGACGGACCTCGACGGGACCCGCACGGAGGTCCTGTGGGACCGGGAGCGGTATCCGTATCTGGCGCATGTGCACTGGTCAGGGGCGGGGGCCCCGCTTCTCCTGGTGCAGGCCCGTGACCAGCGCGGCCAGCTCTGCCTCGCGGTGGACACCGCGTCCGGGACGACCCGCACGGTGCACGCCGACGAAGATCCACAATGGCTTGATCTTTTCCCTGGGGTGCCCTGCTGGAGCCCGTCGGGACAGCTCGTGCGGATCACCGACGAGGCCGGCGCACGGGTCCTCGTGGTGGGCGAACGCCCGCTGACCGGGCCCCAGTTGCACCTCCACGCGGTGTTGTCCGTGACGGCGGACGACGTCCTCGTCACGGCGTCGGCGGGCGAGGAGGCGAAGGACCCGGAGATCGGGGAGACGCACGTCTACCGGGTCAGCGAGCTGGGTGTGGAACGGATCTCGCAGGAGCCCGGCGTCCACACGGCGGTCCGCTCGGGCGGCGTCACGGTCCTGGTGTCGGCGACGCCGGACCGCCCCGGCACCCGGGCGCTGGTGCTCCGGGAGGGCGGGCGCCCCGTCCCGGTGGTGTCCCACGCGGCGGATCCCGGCCTGACCCCGCGCGTGACGCTCACCCAGGGGGGCGCACGGCGCGTCCCGTGCGCCCTGCTTATGCCGAAGGACTACCACGGTGACAATCCCCTGCCCGTTCTGATGGATCCGTACGGCGGTCCGCACGGCCGCCGGGTGGTCGCGGCGCACAACGCGCACCTGACGTCACAGTGGTTCGCGGACCAGGGCTTCGCGGTGGTGGTCGCGGACGGCAGGGGCACCCCCGGCCGCTCGCCCGCCTGGGAGAAGGCGGTCCACGAGGACTTCACCCGCACCCTCGACGATCAGGTGGACGCCCTGCACGCCCTCGCCGCCGAGCACCCCCTCGACCTCTCCCGGGTGGCCGTCCGCGGCTGGTCGTACGGCGGTTACCTCGCCGCCCTCGCGGTACTGCGCCGCCCGGACGTCTTCCACGCCGGCATCGCGGGCGCCCCGGTCACGGACTGGCGGCTCTACGACACCCACTACACGGAGCGCTACTTGGGCGACCCGGCGACGAACCCGGCCGCGTACGAGCGCAGTTCACTGGTGACGGACGACGGCCTGGTGTCCCCGGAGGCCCCGCACCGCCCCCTGATGGTGATCCACGGCCTCGCGGACGACAACGTGGTCGTGGCCCACTCCCTGCGCCTGTCGTCGGCCCTCCTCGCGGCGGGCCGCCCCCACGAGGTCCTCCCCCTGTCGGGCGTCACGCACATGACCCCGCAGGAACAGGTGGCGGAGAACCTGCTGCTGCTCCAAGTGGACTTCCTGAAGCGGGCGTTGGGCACGGACTGACGTCCCGCACCACGGCCGGCGGCCGGGGCCGCGCGGGCGGCGCCGCCGGTCGGGGCGCGCGCGGGCAGAAAACAGGCCGGGACGACATGGCGCGTCCCGGCCTGTTTTACGGCACCCGCACGGCCGTACGTTGTTCAGACTGACGCGTCCGTATATCGGAACCGCTTCCGTGAAGTTGCCTGCGTGTTAACGCGATTGATGCCCTTCCGTCCCGTTATGCCGTCGCGTCCTCCGGCGGTACGACCTGCTTCTCCTCCGCGAAGTGGCAGGCCGAGTCGTGCGCCGCGGGCCCCGTCGTGTCGCGGAACGCGGCCGGCACGGCGAGCACCGGCTCCTCCCGCGCGCACCGCTCCTGCGCCTTCCAGCAGCGGGTGCGGAAGCGGCACCCGGAGGGCACGTTGGTGGGCGAGGGGACGTCACCGGTGAGGATGATCCGCTCCCGGTGCTCGCGCGCCTCGGGGTCGGGCACCGGCACGGCCGACAGCAGCGCCTGTGTATAGGGGTGCGTGGGGTGTTCGTAGATCTCCTCGTCGCGCCCGGTCTCCACGATCCGCCCGAGGTACATGACGCCGACCCGGTCGGAGATGTGCCGCACGATCGACAGGTCGTGCGCGATGAAGATGTACGACAGCTCGAACTCGTTCTGCAGCCGCTCCATCAGGTTGATCACCTGCGCCTGCACCGACACGTCGAGCGCGGAGACCGGTTCGTCCGCGACGATGATCTCGGGGCGCAGGGCCAGTCCGCGGGCGATGCCGATCCGCTGGCGCTGGCCGCCGGAGAACTGGTGCGGGTAGCGGTTGATGTACTCGGGGTTGAGGCCGACCACGTCGAGCAGTTCCTGCACCCGCTTGCGCCGGTCGCCCTTGGGCGCCGCCTCGGGATGGATCTCGTACGGCTCCCCGATGATGTCGCCCACCGTCATCCGGGGGTTGAGCGAGGTGTACGGGTCCTGGAAGACCATCTGGATGTTGCGGCGCACCGCCTTGAGGGCCCGGCCGGACAGCTTGGTGATGTCCTCGCCCTTGTACCGGATCTCGCCGGACGTGGGACGTTCCAGGTTGACGAGCATCTTGGCGACGGTCGACTTGCCGCAGCCCGACTCCCCCACGATGCCGAGGGTCTCGCCCGCGCCGAGGGCGAAGTCGACGCCGTCGACGGCCTTGACGGCGCCGACCTGCTTGCGGAAGACGATGCCCCGGGTCAGCGGGTAGTGCTTGACCAGGCCGCGCACCTCGAGGATCGGCGGCTGTCCGCCGCGGGCCCCGTGGGCGGCGAACTCGGACTCGGCGCGCGCCTTGTCGAGCAGCCGCCGCGCCTCGTCGCCCTCCGAGCGGGCCGCACGGCGGGAGCCGTGCTCATCGTGACGCATCGAGCGTCTCCTTCCAGAAGTGGCAGGCGCTGCGGCGTCCCTCGGCGACCTCCGCCAGGGGCGGGTCGACCGAGCGGCAGATGTCCTGCGCCATCGGGCAGCGCGGGTGGAAGGAGCAGCCCTTCGGGATGTGCAGCAGGTTGGGCGGCAGGCCCTTGATCGCGTAGAGGTCCTGGCCCTTCTGGTCGAGGCGCGGGATCGAGTCGAGCAGCCCCTTCGTATAGGGGTGCGCGGGCGCCTTGTAGATGTCGTGGACGGGCGCGGACTCCACGATGCGGCCGGCGTACATCACCGCGATGCGGTCGGCGACGTCCGCGACGACGCCGAGGTCGTGGGTGATGAGGATGAGCCCCATGTTGTACTCGCGCTGCAACTCGGCGAGCAGGTCCATGACCTGGGCCTGGACGGTGACGTCGAGGGCGGTGGTCGGCTCGTCCGCGATGATCAGGGCGGGCTCCAGCGCCATCGCCATGGCGATCATGATGCGCTGGCGCATGCCGCCGGAGAACTGGTGCGGGTACTGCCGCACCCGTTCCTGGGCCGCCGGGATGCGGACACGGTCCATCAGTTCGACGGCCTTGGCGCGGCCCTCCTTGCGGGACATCCCGCGGTGCACGGTGAACATCTCGCCGAGCTGGTCGCCCACGGACAGCACGGGGTTGAGGGAGGACAGCGCGTCCTGGAAGATCATCGCCATCTCGGCGCCGCGGATCTTCCGGCGTTCCTCCTCCTTCAGCTTGAGCAGGTCGCGGCCGTTGAAGAGGATCTCGCCGCCGGCGATCCGGCCCGGCGGGATGTCGAGGATGCCCATCACGGCCTGCGCGGTGACGGACTTCCCGGAGCCCGACTCGCCGAGCACGGCGAGCGTCTCACCGGCGTCCACCGCGTAGTTGACGCCGTTGACGGCCTTGGCGACACCCTCCCGGGTGTGGAACTCGACCTGTAGGTCGCGTACTTCGAGCAGCATGACGGCGGCTCACCTCAGCTTCGGGTCGAGGGCGTCGCGCACCGCGTCGCCGAGCATGATGAACGCGAGCACGGTGATCGCCAGCGCGCCGGCCGGCCACAGCAGCATGTGCGGGGCCTGCCGGATGGAGCCGGAGGCGGCGGAGATGTCGATGCCCCAGCTCACGGTGGGCGGCTTGAGGCCCACGCCGAGGTACGACAGGGTCGCCTCCAGCGAGATGTAGGTGCCGAGCGCGATGGTCGCCACGACGATGACCGGCGCGACCGCGTTCGGGGTGATGTGCCGCAGCAGCAGCCGGGAGTTGGAGGCGCCGAGCGCGCGGGCGGCCTGCACGTAGTCGTTCTGCTTGGCGGTGATGACCGAGCCGCGCGCGATGCGGGAGATCTGCGGCCAGCCCAGCAGCACCATGAACCCGATGACGGGCCACACCGTGTTGCTGGTGACCACGGACAGCAGCACCAGGCCGCCGAGGACCACGGGGATGGCGAAGAAGATGTCGGTGATCCGGGAGAGCACCGAGTCGCCCGTGCCGCCGAAGAACCCGGCGAGGCCGCCGAGCACCGACCCGAGGATCGCGACCCCGAGGGTGGCCAGCACGCCGACGGTCACGGAGGTGCGGGCGCCGTAGACGGTACGGGTGTAGACGTCGCAGCCCTGGTTGTCGAAGCCGAACGGGTGCCCGGACTGGGAGCCCTCCTGCGCCTTGGAGAGGTCGCACTTGAGGGGGTTGCCGGACGCGATCAGCGAGGGCCAGATGGAGATGACGACAAGAAAGAGGATGACGAGCGCCGAGATGATGAAGACGGGGTTGCGGCGCAGGTCGTGCCAGGCGTCGGACCACAGGCTGCGCGCCTTCTCCTGCGCGCCGGTCCCCTGGGGGCCGCCGGGCTCGCCGCCCACACTGGTCGCCTCGCTCGTGGCGAGGTCCATGGCGCCGCCCATGCCGGTCCCGGCGATGGCGCCATCGGGTTCGTAGGGCTGGTCAGGCATAGCGGATCCTCGGGTCGAGTACGGCGTACAGGAGGTCGACGATCAGGTTGGCCACCAGGAAGACGAGGACGAGGATCGTCACGAAGCCGACGACGGTCTGCGTGTTCTGCCGCAGGATGCCCTGGTAGAGCTGGAAGCCGACGCCGTGGATGTTGAAGATCCGCTCGGTGACGATGGCGCCGCCCATCAGCGCCCCGATGTCGGTGCCGATGAACGTGACGACCGGGATGAGGGAGTTGCGCAGCAGGTGACGCACGATCACCCGGCGCCGGGGCAGCCCCTTGGCGACGGCCGTGCGCACGTAGTCGGAGCGCCGGTTCTCGGCGATGGACGTACGCGTGAGGCGGGTGACGTAGGCGAGGGAGACCGACGCGAGGACGAGTCCGGGCACGATCAGTTCGCCGAAGGTCGCCTCGGTGGAGACCGACGGCTTGATCCAGCCCCACTCGACGCCCAGCAGGAGCTGGAGCAGCAGACCGGTGACGAAGGTCGGCACCGAGATGACGACGAGGGTGAGCAGCAGCACCGAGGTGTCGACGGCGCTGCCGCGGCGCAGTCCGGTGATCACGCCGAGCGTGATGCCGACGACGATCTCGATGACGATGGCGACGATCGTCAGCCGGATGGTGACCGGGAACGCGGTCGCCATCAGCTCGGTGACCTTCTGTCCGTTGAACGCGGTGCCGAAGTCGCCGGTGAACACGTTGCCCATGTAGGTGAGGTATTGCTGCCACACGGGCTTGTCGAGGCCGAACTCCTTCTGCAGCTGCGCGGTCGTCGCCGGGTCGCACGTCTTGTCGCCGCACAGTCCGGCGATGGGGTCGCCCATCACGTTGACCATCAGGAAGATCAGCAGGGTGGCGCCGATGAAGACCGGGATCATCTGCAGCAGACGCCGGATCACATACCGTCCCACGGTGCCTCCGGGGTTCGGGGGGCGGCCCCGTCGCGGCGGCCGCCCCGGCGCGGGTCAGCCGACCTTGATCTCGTTGTAGACCGGCACGCTGAACGGGTTGAGCGCGACGTTGGACAGCCGGTCCGAGTAGCCGGCGCTGCCGTTCTGGTACCAGAGCGGGATGGCGCCCATGTTGTCCCGGAGCACACCCTCGGCCTGCTGGAACAGGTCGACGGCCTTGGCGGTGTCGGACTCGGCGTTGGCCTTGTTGACCAGGGAGTCGAACTGCTTGTTGGACCAATGCCCGTCGTTGGAGGAGGCGTTGGTGTAGTAGAGCGGCTGGAGGAAGTTCTGGATCAGCGGGTAGTCCATCTGCCAGCCCGCCCGGAACGGCCCCGACATCTTCTTCTCGGTGATCTGGTTGCGGAAGTCCGCGAAGGTGCCGACGGGGCTGCCCACGCACGCCTTGTCGTTGTCGAGGGCGTTGTTGATGGAGTTGCAGACCGCGTCGACCCACTCCTTGTGCGAGCCGGTGTCCGCGTTGTACGTGATCTTGACCTGGCCGCCGGGCAGCCCGCCGCCCTCCTCGACCAGCTTCTTGGCCTCGCTGGGCTTGTAGTCGCAGGCCTCGCCGCACAGCCCGTCCTTGAAGCCGCCCTCCTTGCCGAGGACGGGCGAGGTCCAGTCGGTGGCGGGGGTGCGGGTCTTCTGGAAGATCGTGTCAGTGATCTGGTCGCGGTTGATCGCCATCGACAGGCCCTTGCGGACCTTCTCCGAGCCGCTCTTGTTCCAGTTCTTGTCGTAGAACGGGAAGGCGAGGGTCTGGATGATGCCGGCCGGGGTGTTGATGTACCGGTCGCCGAGGTCGCTCTTGACGTTCTTGAGCTGCGAGGCGGGGACGTCGTCGACCAGGTCGAGGTTTCCGGCCATGAGGTCGGTGTAGGCGGTGTTGTTGTCCGTGTAGACCTTGAGGTCCACACCGCCGTTCTGCGCCTTGTCGTCGCCGTCGTACCCGTCCCACTTGCGCAGGGACATCTGCGAGCCCTTGGTGTACGACTCGATCTTGTACGGCCCGTTGCCGACCGGCGTCTTCAGCCAGGCGGCGTGGTCGGTGAAGAACGACTTGGGCAGCGGCGCGTAGGCGACGTAGCCGAGGGTGTCGGGGAACGTCGAGAACTTCTGGCTGAGCTTGACCGTGAAGGTCTTGGCATCGGTGACCTTGAGCCCGGACAGCGTCTGGGCGGTCTGCTTCGAGCCGTCCTCGGGGTGGACCTTGTCGTAGCCGTCGATGTACTGGAAGAAGTAGGCGTTCTTCTGGTTGTTCTTCAGACTCGCGCCGTAGTTCCAGGCGTCGACGAAGGACTGGGCGGTGACGGCCTGCCCGTTGCTGAACTTCCAGCCGTCCTTGATCGTGATCGTGAAGTTCTGCGAGTCCGAGGTGTCGATCTTCTCGGCCAGCATGTCCTCGGCCTTGCCGCTCTTCGGGTCGTACCGCTTGAGCCCGCGGAAGATCATGTCGAGGACCTTGCCGCCCTGCACCTCGTTGGTGTTCGACGGCTCCAGCGGGTTCTGCGGGTCGCCCCAGGACGAGCTGAGCACCCCGCTGCCGTCACCGCCGCCGCCGCTGCTGCTTCCCCCGCCCCCGCAGGCGGTGGCCGCCAGTGCGGTCGCCGCCGCGCACGCGACCCATTTGGCGTGTGTGGCTCCACGCATGGAGTGCCTCCTCGTGACTGCGCCGTGCCACCGGCGCCATGGCACCGGTCCTTAACGGCCAATATCGGCCCGTAAGCCACCTACCGCACACGGCATCCCGCCTTTCGGGGGGTTGAGCCATCCGAATGCAGGCAAACAAGGACGATCGGGGCGCCCCTGGGAGGACTTCGTTGTGTCGCGCAACAGATCGATGCGATCCGACACGAGACCGCCCCACACCGACCCCCGGACGTACAGATTTCGATACACCGACGTCCGCATATCGAACTTCTTGCCCGTTTAGTTCCGTTGGCCCGAATTTGGACACGGACGCATCACAGGGCGCTACGCGTGTCACTACGGATCGGTCAAGCAGAAGCAAAAAAGGTAAAGACAAACCCAAGGTGACCGAGAATTTATTGACCTTGAATGAATTGCGTTGAAAAAGTCCGGCGTAGCCCGTAGGGGAGCGTGCCCTGCGGAGTCATCAGACCCTCCCTTGGGCCAGGAGCACCATGACCCCCCCAACTCCATCAGCGGCTGCCCCGCTTGAGGTGACCGACGACAACGTCGAACCGTCGCCGTCGCCCTCCACCCTCAAGGGCAACGAAAGCCGCTCCCCCGGGCGCCTCGCCTGGACCCGCTTCAAGCGGGACCGGACGGGCGTCATATCGGCCTGCATCGTGATCTTCTTCTTCGTCGTCGCGATATGCGCCCCGTTGATCGCGAAGCTCTACGGCAAGAACCCGTACACGACGTACGCCAGCCAGGACCCGAGCCTGCTCGACCCCTTCGCCTACCCGGCGGGTGCGAACGGCGGCATGAGCTCGCAGTTCTGGTTCGGCATCGAGCCGCAGCTCGGCCGTGACGTCTTCACGTTCCTGATCTACGGCATCCGCACGTCGCTCGGCATCGCCGTGGCCGCCACCCTGCTGACCACGGTCGCGGGTGTCGTCGTCGGCATCACCGCCGGTTACCTGGGCGGCAAGACGGACTACCTCGTGGGCCGGATCATCGACATCCTGCTGTCGTTCCCGTCCACCCTGTTCTTCATCGCCTTCATGCCGGTGATCTACGGGCTCTTCGTCGCCCCCGACGAGAACATCCCGACCTCGCTGCGCGCGATCTCGCTGATCCTCGTGCTGTCCGCGTTCGGCTGGGCGTCCATCGCCCGCCTGCTGCGCGGCCAGGTACTCGGTCTGCGCGAGCGGGAGTTCGTGGAGGCGGCCAAGGTCACGGGTGCGTCCCCACGGCGCATCGTGTTCAAGGAACTGCTGCCGAACCTGTGGACCCCGATCATCATCCAGTCCACGCTCATGCTTCCGGCCTTCGTGACCGCGGAGGCGGGCCTCGCCTTCCTCGGCGTCGGCATCATCGACCCGACCCCCGACTGGGGCGTCATGATCCAGCGCGGAGCCCAGTTCTACACGCAGGACATCACCTTCATGCTCTTCCCGGGCATCTCGATGGTGATCTTCGTCCTCGCCTTCAACCTGCTCGGCGACTCGGTGCGCGACGCGCTCGACCCGAAGTCCAAGCGATAGCTCCTGCCCCTTCCGGCCCGGTTCAACGACGTCCGGCTGGTCAGTACGTGCCCGTTCACCCCTACAGGTAGGCTCACTGTGTCCTTCTCCCGTAGAAACTTCATGATCGCGACCGGTGTCGTCGCGGCGTCGTCGTCCGTGCTGACCGCCTGTGGCAGCGGCGACAGCAACTCGTCGAAGAGCAGCGTCCCGGACGTCAGCAAGGCCAAGACCCAGAACATCCCGGTCGGCACCAAGTCCGACTCCACGGGCCCGGCGCCCGAGGTCGCCGGCGCGGTCAAGGGCGGCACGGTCTACTCGCTCGACCAGTTCGACATGGACCACCTGGACCCGGCGCAGATCTACGTCTCCACCGAGGGCCTCATCACCGTCCCGATCATGCGTGGCCTCACCGGCTACAAGATCGACGACAAGGGCAACGCGACCCTCGTCGGCGACGCGGCCACGGACGCCGGCACCGTCAAGGACGGCGGCAAGACCTGGGTCTTCACGCTGAAGGACGGCATCAAGTGGGAGGACGGCTCCGACCTCTCCATGGACGACGTCCGTCACACCTTCGAGCGCCTCTTCGCCTCGTTCGTGACCGAGGGTCCCCGCTACGTCCAGGACTGGCTCGAGGGCGGCGACAAGTACAAGGGCCCCTACGACGGCAAGAACCTCGACTCGATCGAGATCGACGGCAAGACCGTCACCTTCCGTCTGAAGGAGGCGCACGCCGACTTCAACTTCACGCTCGCCATGCGCGGTTACTCCCTGGTCGGCAAGAAGTTCGACACCAAGGAGAAGTACGACAAGTCGCCGAAGTCGTGCGGCCCGTACAAGATCCAGAGCCGTTCGGTCGGCAAGTCGATGACCTACGTGCGCAACGAGCACTGGGACGCGAAGACGGACCCGATCCGCAACGCCTACCCGGACAAGTTCCTCTTCCAGTTCGGCTTCCAGCCGCTGGCGTCGACCGACCGCTTCATCGCGGACAAGGGCAACGACCAGTACGCGATGGCGATCTTCAACGAGGTCGCGGCCGAGCGCATCGCCCAGGTCCTCACCAACGCCACGTACAAGAAGCGCGTGCTGACCCAGGTCGACCCGGTCACGTACTACTGGCCGATCAACACCAAGCGCATCACGGACGTCAAGGTCCGTCAGGCCATCAACTGGGCCTGGCCGCACCAGCAGCTCCAGACCATTCGCGGTGGTGCCTCCACCAGCGAGCTGGCGACCACGATCTTCTCCCCGGTCACCCCCGGCTACAAGGACTTCGACCTCTACGGTGTGAAGGCCAAGCCCGGCGGCAACCCGGAGAAGTCCAAGGCGCTCCTGAAGGAGGCCGGCAAGACCGGCCAGAAGCTGGTCATCGCGTACCAGCAGTCGGACAACGCCGTGAAGCAGGCCGTCGCGATCAAGAACGCGCTTGAGGCCGGTGGCTTCACCGTCGTCAACAAGCAGATCGACAAGTCGACCTTCTACACGCAGATCGGCAAGGTCGACAACGGCTTCGACCTGATGGCCGCGGGCTGGAGCCCCGACTGGCCGTCCGGCTACTCCGTGTTCTACCCCTGCTGGGACGGCGACAACATCGGCGACGGGCGCAGCAACTACGCCCAGCTGAAGGACGCGAGCGTCGACAAGGCGATCGCGGCCGCCACCGCCGAGACGGACGTCGACAAGGCGAACGCCGCCTGGGGCAACATCGACGAGCAGATCATGAAGCTCGGCGCGTGCGTCCCGGACTACCACGCCATCCGCAACTGGATGTACGGATCCAAGGTCGGAAACGTCGTGTACGACGCCGGCAACACCGGCATCGCCCTCTGCAAGCTCTACGTCAAGGGCTAAGCAGCGCTAGGCACCCCCGGGGACCCACAGGTCCCCGGGGGCGTCCCCGGCTCCAACCCCCCTCACCCCCGGCGACGGCGCCCCGTCCGGAAAGTCACGCCCCCATGCCCCGCTTCCTCGTCCGCCGAGTCCTCGGCGCGCTGGTGATCCTGCTGATCATCAGTGCCATCACCTTCTGGCTGTTCTACGCCGTCCCGCGTGACCCCGCGATGATGTCGTGCGGCAAGAACTGCACCCCGGCCGCCCTGAAAGTGATCCGGCACAACATGGGGATCGACCACCCCATCCCGGTTCAGTACTGGATGTGGCTCAAGGGCATGTTCGTCGGGCGCGACTACGGCGGCTACGGCTTCTGCAACGCCCCGTGCCTCGGTTACTCGTTCGCCAACAGCGAGCCCGTCCTCGGCACGATCCTGGACCGCCTGCCGCTGACCCTCTCGCTGGCGTTCGGCGCGGCCGTGGTCTTCCTGATCCTGGGCATCGGCGCCGGCATGCTCGCCGCCGTCAAGCAGGGCAAGTGGCTCGACAAGGTCGCCAGCTCCCTCTCGCTGCTGGGCTCCTCGCTCCAGATCTACTTCGTCGGCTACATCGCGATGTTCTTCTTCGTGTCCAAGCTCGGCATCCTCGACCAGCCGTCGTACACACCGATCACGCAGGACCCCTTGGCCTGGATGTCCGGCCTGCTCCTGCCGTGGCTGACGCTCGCGATCATCTTCACCGCGAACTACACGCGTATGACCCGCTCCCAGCTCGTCGAGCAGCTCAGCGAGGACTACGTGCGCACGGCCCGCGCCAAGGGCCTGTCCCGCGCCAACGTGTTCTTCCGGTTCGCGTGGCGCGGTGCCATGGGACCCATCGTGACGGTGTTCGGTATCGACCTCGGTACCCTGATCGGTGGCGCCATCATCACCGAGACCACCTTCAGCATGCAGGGCATCGGCCGCCTGGCAGTGGACTCGGTCGACAAGAGCGACCTGCCCATGCTGCTCGGTGTGACGCTGCTGTCCGCCGGCGCGATCGTCTTCTTCAACATCATCGTCGACGCGGTCTACGCCCTCATCGACCCGCGGATCCGGCTCGCCTGACCTCCGCAAGCCCCCACCCCCCGCATCACCCCCAGGAGCGTCCCCCGTGACGAGCACCGATCAGCAGCCCTTCCTGTCCGTCAGGGATCTCAAGGTTCACTTCTCGACCGAGGACGGCACCGTCAAGGCCGTCGACGGGCTCTCGTTCGACCTGCTCAAGGGGAAGACCCTCGGCATCGTCGGTGAGTCCGGTTCCGGCAAGTCGGTCACGAACCTGACGATCCTGGGTCTGCACGACCCCGACCACACCGCCATCGAGGGCGAGATCCTCCTCGACGGCAAGGAGCTGCTGACCGCCTCCGAGCGGGAGATGGAGCGGCTGCGCGGCAACAAGATGTCGATGATCTTCCAGGACGCCCTGGCGTCGCTGTCGCCGTACCACACCGTCGGCAAGCAGATCAGCGAGTCGTACCGCAAGCACACCGGCGCCTCCAAGAAGGAGGCCCGGACCCGGGCGATCGAGATGCTGCGCCGGGTGGGGATCCCGCAGCCGGACGTGCGGGTGGACGACTACCCGCACCAGTTCTCCGGCGGTATGCGCCAGCGCGCGATGATCGCCATGGCCCTGGTCTGCGACCCGGAGCTGCTGGTCGCGGACGAGCCGACCACGGCCCTCGACGTGACCGTGCAGGCGCAGATCATGGACCTGCTGAAGGACCTCCAGCAGGAGTTCGGCACGGCCATCATCTTCATCACCCACGACCTCGGCGTCATCGCCGACATCGCGGACGACGTCCTGGTGATGTACGGCGGCCGGTGCGTGGAGCGGGGCACCAAGAAGGAGGTGCTCTCGGCGCCGAAGCACCCCTACACCTGGGGCCTGCTGGGTTCGATGCCGAGCCTGGACGGCCCGGTCGACGTGCCGCTCAACCCGATCCCGGGTTCCCCGCCGTCGCTGCTGAACCCGCCGACCGGCTGCCGCTTCCACCCCCGGTGCACCTTCGCCGAGAAGGTCGACGGCAACCGCTGCTCCACGGAACGCCCGCTGCTGGAACTGACGGACGGGCGCGGGGCGGCCTGCCACCTGACCGAGGACCAGAAGCGCGAGTTCTTCGACGAACTCGTGGCCAGCCGGGCCATCTGACGTACACAAGACGGGAATTCAGACCATGAGCACCACCACTCCCCTCCTGGACGTCTCCGGGCTGACCAAGCACTTCCCCATCAAGGGCGGCTTCCCGATCCGGCGCACCGTCGGCGCGGTGCAGGCCGTCGACGGCCTGGACTTCCAGGTCGCCGAGGGCGAGAGCCTGGGTCTGGTCGGCGAGTCCGGCTGCGGCAAGTCGACGACCGGGCGCCTGATCACCCGGCTCCTCGAACCGACCGCGGGTTCGATCAAGTACCAGGGCCAGGACATCGCGCACGCCAACCGCTCCAAGCTGGCGCCGGTCCGCTCCGAGATCCAGATGATCTTCCAGGACCCCTACGCGTCCCTGAACCCGCGCCAGACGGTCGGCAAGATCATCGTCGGTCCGATGGAGATCAACAACATCAACCCGGCGGGCGGCCGTGAGGCGCGCGTGCGGGAGCTGCTGGAGATCGTGGGTCTCAACCCCGAGCACTACAACCGCTTCCCGCACGAGTTCTCCGGCGGTCAGCGCCAGCGCATCGGTGTGGCACGGGCGTTGGCCCTGGAGCCGAAGCTGATCGTGGCCGACGAGCCGGTCTCCGCGCTCGACGTCTCGATCCAGGCCCAGGTCGTCAACCTGCTCCAGAAGGTGCAGCGCGAACTCGGCATCGCCTTCGTCTTCATCGCCCACGACCTGGCCATCGTGCGGCACTTCTCGCAGCGCGTCGCGGTCATGTACCTCGGCAAGATCGTGGAGATCGCCGACCGCGAAGACCTCTACAACAACCCCCGCCACCCGTACACCCGCGCGCTGCTCTCCGCGGTGCCGGAGGCCACGGTGGAGGAGACGCCGGCCCGCGAGCGCATCCGTCTGATCGGTGACGTGCCCTCGCCGATCAACCCGCCGTCCGGCTGCCGCTTCCGCACCCGCTGCTGGAAGGCGACGGACGTGTGCGCGACGGAGGCCCCGCCGCTCGTCGAGGTCAAGGGCGACAAGGCCGGTCACCTGACCGCGTGCCACCACCCGGAGACGGCGGAGACCATCCCGGCCCCCCGTCTCTCCACGGACCCCCGGGCCGCGGCCTGACAAACCCCCTTTGGTCAGCCGCCACCCGCAGGAACGGACATTCACCGGCCCATTGACCCGAGCCCAGAGCGTCCGATCCGGGGACGAAGGCCCGCACCAGCTGTTGGTGCGGGCCTTCCGCTTTTCCGCGCCGGGCAGGGAAGTTGAGGGCGACGTGCGGCTACGCGGGACCGTCCAGGCCGAAGACGGTGCCGAACGGGTCGACGAGCTGGCAGATGCGCCGGTCCTCGGCGATGTCGAGCGGGCCGCGGTGATGGCGGCACCCCCGGTCGACCAGCGCCCGACGGGTCGCGTCCACCGCGTCGACGGCCCAGTACACAACGGGGCTCGCGCCGGGCGGATTTCGTGCGTCGTCGGCCGGATGGAAGCCGAGCTCGACACCGCCGGCCTCCAGCCACGCGTAGCCGCCGGTGCCCTCCCCCTCGAAGTGCGCCCGGACGCCCAGCACTTCGGCCCACCAGCGGGCGGAGGCGGCGGGGTCGAGCGCGAACACCATGACCGTACGGACACCCCGGAGAACGGGCCTCGCGTTCACGTTCCGGTCCGCCCGTCGGCCAGTGGTCGACCTGCGGCGGATCCTGCCGCACGCGGAGATGCTCCGTCACAACGGCCGTCTGGAGGGTCGCCCAGCTCGGCCCCTGCCACCAACTCTTGGCAAGACAGGCCCTGTTGCTCGTACTCGTCGGTCAGCAGGCCGGCCGGGACGTTCCGCGCCGGGGTCGTCCCCCGGTCGGTGTCGTCGTCGGCCCGCGCCCTGTGGTTTCTCGTCACCGCGCGAGCCTCGTCGCGTCCGCCCGCGATGTCGAGTGATTTCGCGGGGTCGCGCTCCTCCGGTGTCTGTCACCGGTGGCTCCTGGACTCCGGCACGGTCGCGAACTGGCGCGTGCCGAAAGGGGATTCCGGTGGAACCGCGGTTCAGCGGTGACGTGTTCGTCGCCTATCGTCAGATCTACGTGGAAAGTTCCTCCGGCTTTGGTTGCGGCCTGCACGCGGCCTTCGCCGGGCAGAACACCGGGCTGTGCGGCGCCGCCGAGCCGGGCTTCCTGTACCTCGCCACGGGGCTGCACACGGGCCGGGTCGGCTTCACCGTCGAACTGCACGACACCGAACCGGCGTTGGACGACTCGTGGGAGGAGGCGGTGGAGGTGTCGTTCCGTCCCGCGTCGTCCCGGACCGATCTGACGGAGTGGGCCGGGACGGCCGCGTACCCGCTCGACCTCGCCGAGACCGACTACCGGGTGCGGTACTGCGCCACCGGCATGCAGGCAGGCCACGACCTGGACACGAGCCCGGACGACGAGTCGGTCGTCGACCGCTGTCTCCTCCAGTTCTGGCCGGGCCCGCCGGGCCCCGACGTGCTGCTGAAGCAGACCAGCACGACCGCCGCGCACCGGCGCGACTTCGCCCGCGGCCTCCCTCCGGCCCCGGCCCCCGCGGAGCGGGAGCGTGAGCAGCCGCGTGCGGAGGACCTGATGAGGATGCCGGGCGGCCTGTCGTCCACCGAGCGGCTGAGCAGCAGCATGCCCGGGGCGAACGCCGCCGGCCCGGACCGTCCCTGAGCCGCCGGGTTCCGTTCCCCGAACGGAGAAGGGGCGCCCGACCCGGGCGCCCCTTCTCCGTTCCGTCGCTCAGTGGTCCCCCTCCGCCAGCCCCTCCTCCAGGGCCGCCAGTGCCGGGTCCAGGACGATGTCCTCGTCGCGGGCCTCGATCGTCGGCTCCTCCGGGAAGTGGCACGCCGTGAGGTGGTTCTCGCGGTTGCCGGAGATGCGGACCAGCGGCGGTTCCTCCGTCGCGCACCTGTCCTGCGCCTTCCAGCACCGGGTGCGGAAGCGGCAGCCCGAGGGCGGTGAGATCGGCGAGGGGACGTCGCCGGCCAGGCGGATGCGTTCGCGCTGTGCCGTGCCGTCGTCCGTGAGGTTGACCTCGGGCACCGCGGAGAGCAGCGCGTGGGTGTACGGGTGGCGGGGGCGGGTGTAGATGGAGTCCCGGTCGCCTACCTCGATGATCTTGCCGAGGTACATGACCGCCACGCGCTGCGAGAAGTGCCGCACGACGGCGAGGTCGTGGGCGATGAACAGGAACGCGATGCCGAGTTCGCGCTGCACCTTCTGGAGCAGGTTGACGACCTGGGCCTGGATCGAGACGTCGAGCGCGGAGACCGGCTCGTCGGCCACGATCAGCTTCGGCTCCAGGGCCAACGCCCGTGCCACACCGATGCGCTGGCGCTGACCGCCGGAGAACTCGTGCGGGAAGCGGTTGTAGTGCTCGGGGTTGAGACCCACGATCTCCAGCAATTCCCGGACGCGCGCCTCACGGCCGCCCGCCGGGTTGATGTCGTTGATCTCCATCGGGCCCGAGATGATCTTGCCGACGGTCTGGCGCGGGTTCAGCGAGGAGTACGGGTCCTGGAAGATCATCTGGATCTCGGACCTGATCGGCGCGAGCTTCTTGCGCGAGGCGTGGCCGATCTCCTGGCCGCGATAGGAGATCGAGCCGCTGCTCGGCTCCATCAGCCGGGTGATCAGGCGCCCGGTCGTCGACTTGCCGCAGCCCGACTCCCCCACCAGGCCGAAGCTCTCCCCGACGCCCACGGTCAGGTCGATCCCGTCGACGGCCTGCACCGCGCCGACGGTGCGCCGGATCGGGAAGCCGCCCTTGACGGGGAAATGCTTGGTGAGGCCCTTCACCTCCAGCAGCGGCTCGGGCGCCGTGCCGGCGGAGTCCTCGCGAGGGGCTGGAAGGACGAGGTCTTCAGTCATGGGGGTGGCCTTCCTAGCCCAGGCTGGGCTTGATTTCCTCAATGAAGATGGTGCGCTTCTGCTCCGCCGTGAGGTGGCACGCGGACGCGCGGTCCGGGGCCAGCAGGGGGCGCTCGGTGACGCAGCGGTCGCCGTCCACCCGGGTCTGGAACGTGCAGCGGGGGTGGAAGCGGCAGCCGGACGGCGGGGTCAGCAGCGACGGCGGCGCGCCGGGGATCGGCGCGAGCGGGGCGTCGAGGTCGGAGGTGATACGCGGCATCGAGTTCAACAGGCCCCAGGTGTAGGGGTGTTGGGGCGACCGCAGCACCTCGGCCGTGGAGCCGCGCTCCACCGCGCCGCCCGCGTACATCACCATGATGTCGTCGGCCATGTCGGCGATGACACCGAGGTCGTGGGTGATGAAGACGATCGCCGAACCGAACTCCTGCTGGAGGTCCTTGAGCAGGTCGAGGATCTGCGCCTGGACCGTGACGTCCAGCGCGGTCGTCGGCTCGTCGGCGATCAGCAGGTCGGGGTCGCAGACCAGGGCCATGGCGATCATCGCGCGCTGGCGCATGCCGCCGGAGAACTGGTGCGGGAAGTCCTTCGCCCGCTGGGCCGGGTTGGGGATGCCGACCTTGCCGAGCATCTCCACCGCACGGTCCCACGCCTCCTTCTTCGAGGAGCCCCGGTGCTTGCGGTAGGGCTCGGCGATCTGCCGGCCCACCGTGTAGTAGGGGGACAGCGCGGTCAGCGGGTCCTGGAAGATCATGGCGGCCTTGTTGCCGCGGACCTTCTCCATCTCGGACTCCCGGGCGGTCGTCAACTCCCGTCCGTCGAGCAGGATCTCGCCCTCGATCTTGGTGAACAGGGGGTTGTGCAGGCCCAGGATGGTCAGGTTCGTGACCGACTTGCCGGAGCCCGACTCGCCGACGATGCCCAGGGTGCGCCCGCGCTCCACGTCGAAGGAGAGTCCGTCGACCGCCCGGACGGGGCCGTCCTCGGTGTCGAAGGTGACGTGCAGGTCGCGCACGGAGAGGAAGGCGCCCGCGTCGGCCGGGGTGGGGGCGCCGGCTTCCTTGGTCAGTGTGGTCACGACAGTGCTCCTAGGACAGCCGCACGCGCGGGTCGATGTAGGCGTAGCAGGCGTCGACGATGATGTTGAACAGCAGGATCATGGCCGCGGAGAAGAGCATCACGCCCATCAGCAGCGGCAGGTCGTTGAAGAACACCGACTGCACGGCGAGTTGGCCGATGCCGGGCAGGCCGAACGTCGTCTCCGTGATGATGGCACCACCGAGCAGCGAACCGAGGTCGATGCCGAAGATGGTGATGATCGGGATCAGCGAACCGCGCCAGGCGTAGCGGAAGAAGACGTATCTCTGGGACATCCCCTTGGCCTTGGCCGTGCGGACGTGGTCCTCCTGGAGCTGCTCGATCATCGCCGAGCGCGCCATACGTGTGTACTGCGCGGCGAAGATGGTGGAGAGGACCACCCAGGGGATGATCAGGCCGCCGAACCAGGAGATCGGGTTCCCGGTGAAGTTGTTGTAGGCGGGCCGCTCGAACCAGTGCGTCTGGAAGACCAGGATGGCCATGGCCAGCGGTCCCAGGAAGTAGATCTGCATCGAACTGAGCACCATGGCGCCCGCGGTGGCCGTCTTGTCGATCAGCGTGCCGCGCCGCCAGGCGGCGATCATGCCGGTGCCCAGACCGGTGAGCAGGAAGAAGAACGCGCCGCCCAGGGTGAGCGAGATCGTGACCGGCAGACGGTCGAGCATCGTGCCCCAGACCGCCTCGTTGGTGTGGTACGAGTACCCGAAGCAGGGCGCGGGGCACGGCCCCTGAATGAAGTTACTGCTGCCCAGGACCAGGTTGTGCAGGAAGGTCCAGTACTGCTCGGGTATCGACTTGTCGAGGCCGAGGACATGGTGGATGTTGGCCAGGTTCTCCGGCGTGCAGGTCTTGCCGCACAGCAGGAGCCCCGGGTCGCGGGGCATCCCGAAGAAGATCAGGAACGTCACCACGCTCAGCAGGAAGAGGATGACGACGGCGCCGAGGAACCGGCGCAGCAGGAAGCGCAGCATGGCAGGGGCAGCTCTCAGGCGTCAGTGGGCCGGACGGTACCCGGTGCGCCGCCCGCGGGGGCCGCGCACCGGGTACCGGGCGGTTCGGGCTTACTTGATGAACAGGCGACGCGGGTCGACGCCACCGATCACGTTGTCGTAGACCAGGCCGCCGACCTTGGAACCGGCGATCTGCGTCTGCTTGTAGTACGCGGTCGGGACGAGGGGGATGACCTCCTGGACGATGTACTGGTCGAGCTTCTCCCAGGCGGCCGCGGCCTTGACCGGGTCGCTGATCGCACCGATCCGGTCGATCTCGCTGTTGATCTTCGGGTCGTTGACCTGGGGGTAGTTCTGCGCGCCCTCGGCGATGTTGCGGCCGTCGTACAGCGGCGGGATGACGGTCGAGGCGGACGGCCAGTCGGCGCCCCACGCGGTGTGGAAGATGTCGTAGTTGTTGTCCAGCTTGGAGACCTGGTCGTAGTAGGTCTCGGCCGGGATCTCCTGGCGCTGGACGTTGAAGCCGGCCTTCTTCAGACCGGCCGCCATGGCGGTGGAGTACTGCTGGCCCTCGGGGGAGTTGATGTAGCCGAAGGTCAGCTTCAGGCCGACCTTGCCGGCCTCCTGGAGCAGCTTCTTGGCCTTGGCCGGGTCACCGGCCGGGTTCTTCTTCTTGCCCCACGGGTCGAAGGCGGCGTCGTAGCCGCTGACGGTCGGGGAGATGATGCCGCCGGCCGTCTCCATGGCCTCGGTACCGCCGAAGGCACGCAGGAACGGCGTGACCGGCAGGGCGTACGCGATGGCCTGGCGGACCTTCTTGTCCTTCATGGCCGGGTGGCTCATGTTGATGTTCATCTGGCCGACGTAGGGCTGGTAGCCGGAGACCGTGCGGCTCTTGAGCGTGGCGTCGGCGAGCACCTTGGAGAGGTTGCCCGCGTCGACGCTGTTGCTGAAGCTGACGCCGGCCTGGTCCTTGCCGCTGTCCGCGAGGAGGGCCTTGGTGGAGTCCTCGAACTGCTGGTTGAACGTGAAGTTGAACTGGTCCACGTACTGGTTGCGGATCGGGTCCGTGGCCGGGTCCCAGTTCTCGTTCTTGACCAGCACCATCGACTTGCCGGACGCGAAGGACTTGATCTTGTACGGGCCGGTCACCACGGGGGCGCGGTCGTACTTCGTCTTCGTGTCGCCCTTCTTGGAGACGATGGAGTAGCCCGCCATCGCCAGCGCGTAGGGGAAGTCGGGGCGGGCCTTCTTGAACTTGAAGACGATGGTCTTCGCGTCCGGGGTCTCCAGGATGGTGTCCGCGAGGTGCTTGTTGTCGTAGCCGCCGCCCTTGAGCAGGCCGCGGTAGTCGGTCGAGTCGGCCAGCCACTGCTGGATGTACGACGGGCCCTGGTTGATGAACGACGCGAAGAGGCGCTCGAAGGTGTGGCGGACGTCGTCGGAGGTGATCGCCGAGCCGTCCTCGAACTTCACGCCGTCCTTCAGCGTGTACTTCCAGGTCTTGCCGCCGTCGGTGGTGGTGCCCGAGTCGGTGGCGAGGTCGCCGACGATGAGGTGGCCCTCGCCCTTGTCGTCGGTCGCCTTGTAGCCGGTGAGGCCGCGGTGGATGAGCTGGGCGAGCTGCATCTCGTCCGAGACGTAGATCTGGCCCGGGTCCAGGTGGGCGAAGCTGTCGCGCTGGAGGACCTCCATGGTGCCGCCGGGCTTGGCGCCGGGGACGGCGCGGGCCGGGCCCGTGGAGTCCTTCGCGTCACCGAACTTGATGGACGCCTGCTGCGACTTCGCCTTGTCCTGCGCCTTCTTGTCGTCGCCGCCGCCGGAGTCGCTGCCGCCGGAGCTGCACGCGGTCAGGGCCGACGAGGAGGCCGCGACGACGCCGGCCGCGATCAGGAAGTTTCTACGGGAAAGAGACACAGTGAGCCTGCCTGTTGTATGGATGGGCACGAACTGAGCAGCAGCCGGACGTCGTTGGACGGTGCCGGGGACCTGAAGGTCTGCTAGCGCTTGGTCTTCGGGTCGAACGCGTCGCGGACCGAATCCCCGAGGAGGTTGAAGGCCACGATGAAGATGACCATCGAGATGCCGGGGAAGAACATGTAGGTGATGTCGTTCTGCATCACCAGCTCCGTGGACGCCTTGGAGAACATCTGGCCCCAGTCCGGGGTGGGTTCGACGATGCCGACCCCCAGGAAGGACAGACCCGCCTCGGCGGTCACGAAGTTGGGCAGCATGTACGTGCCCTGCACCAGCAGCGGGGTGACGATGTTGGGGACGATCTCCTTGCGGATGATCCGCCACGGCGAGGCGCCGGTGACCTTCGCCGCCTCGATGAACTCCCGTTCTCGCAGGGCGAGTGCGGTACCGCGCAGGATGCGCCCGAGACTCATCCAGCCCAGGAACCACTGCACCGCGATCAGCGCCACGACCCGGACGAAGGTCGGGGTCTCGTCGGTGGGGCTGACGAACAGCGACACCACCACGGGCATGCTGGCGATGAAGAAGAGCTGCGCGGGGAAGGCGGCCAGGAAGTCGATGAGGCGGCCGATGAAGTAGTCGACCTTGCCGCCGGCGTAGCCGGCCGTCACACCGAGGAGGACACCGGTGAGGACGGTCGCCAGCGTGACCGCCACGGAGATGGTCAGCGAGGTACGGATGCCGTAGAGCAGCTTGGTGAAGACGTCGTAGCCGTTGCCCGGCTCCAGACCGAACCAGAACTCGCTGCTGATACCGCCGTTGGGCTGGATCGGCACACCCGCGCTGTCGAACAGCTCGGGCCGCTCGTCCGCGTACACGGTGTACGGGTCCTTGCCGTACAGCTTGGATATCACCGGGGCGAGCAGCGCGACCGCGAAGAAGAAGAGCACCACGAAGGCGGATATCACGCCGGTGCGGTCCCGTTTGAACCGGATCCACATCAGCCTGCCGGGCGAACGGCCGACGTGCTGGGCGGTCTCCGGCTTCGCCGCCGGCTCGGGTGCGCCGTCGACGAGCACCGGGCCGCCGTCGCCCTCGATGTCGATGGGACTTGTCACTGTTCGTCCATTTCACAGGTGGGGGTGTGCCGAACCGGTGGCCGCCGCAGGGTGTGCGGAGCCACGGACCGGGTCACAAGGAAGCGTCAGGACACCCGAGGTGATGGGAAACCCGCAGCCGGACGCGCGTAGTTGAACGGCGACACCGCGGCGACACCGACGGGACGCCCCGGACCGCCGTCGGCGACCTCAGAGCCGATCGCCGTACGTCCGGGAACAGTTGACGGACGACATGACCCACCTGGCGTGTGTGACAACGCGCATGGGGCTCCTCCTCATGACTCCACGTATTCACCAACGGGAGGGGGCGCCTCGTTCTCCGTCACCCCTGACGGAGAATCAGGAACCCCCTGGTGCTCGTGAGTCGGCGCTGTCCCCACAGCGCGAGACCCATTGACCCGAGCGTTACGCGGCTAACTATCTGCCATGAGCCAAGGACCGACCACCGTTCTTTAATCTCAATTCAGTCACAGCTGACGCGTACATCTTCCAAAACTTGGACAAACTGTTCGCCGCGAGATGGCCACGAAACGGACGTGTTACATGGCTATCGGGCGCCCCTCGCCGCATAACGGACGGTGATCATCGAAAACAGGGTTGCGAAAAGCCCGGCCTCCCCAACGGGGAAGACCGGGCTCGTCGTTCGCGGTCCGGGCCGGCGGGCCCGGGGTGGATCAGCCGTGCTTGGCGCGGCTCGCGGAGCGTCCGCGCTCCTTCTGGTCGAGGACGACCTTGCGGATGCGAACGGCCTCCGGGGTCACCTCGACGCACTCGTCGTCGCGGCAGAACTCCAGCGACTGCTCCAGCGAGAGCTTGCGCGGCGGGACGATCGCCTCGAACGTGTCGGCCGAGGAGGACCGCATGTTCGTGAGCTTCTTCTCCTTGGTGATGTTCACGTCCATGTCGTCGGCGCGCGAGTTCTCGCCGACGATCATGCCCTCGTACACCTCGGTGCCGGGCTCGGTGAACAGGACGCCGCGCTCCTGGAGGTTCGTCATCGCGAAGGCGGTGACGGCGCCGGAGCGGTCGGCGACGAGCGAACCGTTGTTACGGGTCGTCAGGGTGCCGAACCACGGCTCGTGGCCCTCGTGGATGGAGTGGGCGATGCCCGTGCCGCGCGTACCGGTCAGGAACTCGGTACGGAAGCCGATGAGGCCGCGGGACGGGACGACGAACTCCAGACGGACCCAGCCCGAACCGTGGTTCGACATGTTGTCCATCCGGCCCTTGCGGACGCCCATGAGCTGCGTGACCGCGCCCATGTGCTCCTCGGGGACGTCGATCGTCATGCGCTCGACCGGCTCGTGGACCTTGCCGTCGATGATCTGGGTGACGACCTGCGGCTTGCCGATGGTCAGCTCGAAGCCCTCGCGGCGCATCTGCTCGACCAGGATGGCGAGCGCCAGCTCACCGCGGCCCTGCACCTCCCAGGCGTCCGGACGCTCGGTGTCGAGCACGCGCAGGGAGACGTTGCCGATCAGCTCGCGGTCGAGGCGGTCCTTGACCTGGCGGGCGGTGACCTTGCGGTCCTTGACGGCCGCCTTGTTGTCCGCGCCCTTGCCGGTGCCGCCCCGGCCGACCAGCGGCGAGGTGTTGGTACCGATGGTCATGGAGATGGCCGGCTCGTCGACCGTGATCAGCGGCAGCGCGACCGGGTTCTCGGGGTCGGCGAGGGTCTCGCCGATCATGATGTCCGGGATACCGGCGACGGCGCAGATGTCACCGGGGCCGGCCACCTCGGCGGGCTTGCGGGTGAGCGCCTCGGTCATCAGCAGCTCGGTGATGCGGACGTTGGACATCGAGCCGTCGCGCTTGATCCACGTGACCGTCTGGCCCTTGCGCAGCTCGCCCTGCTCGACACGGAGCAGCGCGATGCGGCCGAGGAAGTTGTCGGCGTCCAGGTTGGTGACGTGGGCCTGGAGCGGCGCGTCCTCGTCGTAGGACGGGGCCGGGACGGACTCCAGGATCGTCGTGAAGAACGGCTCCAGGTTGTCGCTGTCGGCCGGGACGGTGCCGTCCTCCGGCTTGGTGAGCGAGGCGACGCCGTCACGCGCGCACGCGTAGACGATCGGGAACTCGATCTGGTCCTCGTCGGCGTCCAGGTCGAGGAAGAGGTCGTACGCCTCGTTCACGACCTCGTCGATGCGCGAGTCCGGGCGGTCCGTCTTGTTGATGCACAGGATGACCGGCAGCTTGGCGGACAGCGCCTTGCGCAGCACGAAGCGGGTCTGCGGCAGCGGGCCCTCGGAGGCGTCGACGAGCAGCACGACCGCGTCCACCATCGACAGGCCGCGCTCGACCTCACCACCGAAGTCGGCGTGGCCGGGGGTGTCGATGATGTTGATCGTGATGGCCTCGCCGCCATCCTTCGGGTGGTACTTCACGGCCGTGTTCTTGGCCAGGATCGTGATGCCCTTCTCACGTTCCAGGTCGTTCGAGTCCATCATGCGGTCGTCGAGCGACTCGGCGGCGTGCGCGGCGAAGGCACCGGCCTGCTTGAGCATGGCGTCGACCAGGGTGGTCTTGCCGTGGTCGACGTGGGCGACGATGGCGACGTTGCGGATGTCGTGGCGCGTGGCCATATTGAGGCGCTTCTCCCGGAGTGAGGTGACGGCCTCCGCGTCGCGGGGCCTGCCGGGCTGGACACGCCTCGGCCTTACCCCATGGTACGGGGCTGGCGGGGGCGGGACCTGCCGGGTCTCGCGGGGCACGGCCGCGGGCCCGCCGGCGGGGTGCGCCGACGGGCCCGTGGCCTGCCGTTCTTGTTCCGTCGCCGGGATCTCCGGTCCGGGAAGTGGTGTCCGGCCGGCTCCGTCACGGACGGTGCCGGAGGCCCCCGGCGGACGCCCGTGACGGACGCCCGCGGTGGATCAGGAGGGCGAGGGGCCCCCGGCGGGCCGGGCGCCCTTCTTCAGGAAGCCCATGTTCTCGAAGACGGGGGTCTGGAAGCCGAAGGCACCCGCGTTCACGAGGTTCTTGCGGACCGCGGTGAGCTGCGGCCGCTGGTACAGCGGGATCGACGCGGCCGCCGCCCAGATCCGGGAGTCGGCCTTGCGCAGCAGCGACCTGGCCCGGTCCTCGTCGAGGGTGCCGAGCGCCTGGTCGAACAGCTGGTCGACCTGGTCCGTGCCGACCCGGGTGTAGTTCTGCTCGACGTTCAGGGAGCCGTCGGCGGCCGGGACGGGCTTGGCGTAGACGGGCCGGGCGTCGGTGGCCGGGAAGGCGGAGCCGGGCCACGAGTAGAGCGCCAGGTCGTACTGGCCCGAGGCGATGTGGTCCGTGAAGTAGCTCTCGTCGGACACCTTGGTGATGTCGGTGTGGATGCCGACCTTCTCCAGCATCGCCGTGATCCGGTCGGCGACCGTGCGCAGCGTGTCCGAGCCCGGCCCGGACGGGAGCACGAAGCGCAGCGTGAGCGGCTTGCCGTCCTTGGCGAGGGGGCCGGCGGGCACGGCGGCCGGGGCGGCGGTGCCCTGCGGGGCGTACGCGCCGGGGGCCCCGCCCTGCTTCAGGTTCCCGTTGGCGTAGCTGTGGCCGCCCTCCTGGGCGAGCTGGCGCGCACCGCTCTCGCCGGTCCTGCCGCCCTGCTGGTCCTGGTGCCTGCTCTGGTGGTCCTGGTGCCTGCTCTGGTGGTCCTGCGAGTCCTTGCGGGACTCGGCGCCCTTGCCGTCGCGGCCGTCGCCGTCGTCGGCCCTGCCGTCGTGGCCCTTGTTGTCCTCGCCGACGATGTACGTGCCCTCGTCGCCGCCCTCGGACTCGTCGGAGTCCTTGTCGGACTTGGCGCCCTTCTCGTCCTTGCCGGTCTTCTCGCCCTTGGCGCCGGCCGCCTTGTCGCCCTTCTTCTTCTCCGACTTCAGGGGACCGCCGGGCACCCAGCCGGCGTCGGCGAGCAGCGCCTGCGCCTCCGCGGTGTCCTGGGCGCCGATCGCGCCGCTGCTGTCCGCGTAGGCGGCCTGGCCGGACAGCGCCAGGTGGCTGCCGACCGGCACGGCCGGCAGGCCGAGCGGCTTCAGCACGGCCGCGGCGATCTGCTTGCGGTCGATGGCGCGGGCGACCGCGCGGCGCACCCGCTCGTCGGCGAGCGGCCCGTCGGAGCCGTTGAGGGCGAGCTGCGTGTAGGCGGGCTCGAGCGACTTGCGGATCTCGAAGCCCCGCAGCGCCTTCTGCTGCCCCTCGTACGCCGCGATCGCCCTGCGCAGCTTCTTGCGCGCGTGCACCTCGTCGTCCGCCTCGTCCTCGTCGGAGCCGTGCGCGCGGGCCCAGGACCGCAGGTCCTTGGCGGCGGTGCGGCCGGCGGCGGGGCCGGAGAGCGGGGCGCCGGAGCCCTGCGCGGCGCCGGTGACGCGCTTCGCCTCGGAGGGGTCGACGTCCGCGATGTCCACGGTGCCGTCGGCCAGCGCCTCGGCACGCTCGTCGCGCGGCACGGCGTGCAGCTCGATCTTGGAGAGCTTCGCGGGGCTGCCCCACCAGCGCGGGTTGCGGGTGAGGGTGACGTCCTTGCCCTTGCTGTCGAACTCGCCGACCGCGAACGGCCCGGCGGTGATCTTGAGCTTGCGCCGGGCGCCGTCGTTGAAGGAGTCCGGGGTGCCCATGACGCTCTTCGGGTAGAGCGGCGTGAACAGCGACTTCCAGTCGGCGTAGGGGCGGCTGAAGGTGACCTTGACCTCCAGCGCGTTCGCGCCCTGCTCGACCTTCTCGATGCGGTCGTAGCCGGCGTTGCGCGCGGTCCAGTACGAGGTGTCCTTGCCGGACAGGGCGCGCCACTGGGCGGCGAAGTCGGCGGCGCCGATCTCCCGGCCGTCGCTCCACACGGCCTGCTGGTTGAGCTTGTAGACGACGACCTGCTTGGGCTGGGTCTCGGTGACCTTCGCCTTCTCCAGGTAGTCGGGGTTGACCTGGGGCCGGCCGTTCTCGTCCACCCGGTACAGGGACGGCAGCACGGCCTGGGCGATCCGGGCGCTGCCGTTGTCGGCGTCCGCCTGGAAGGTGTTGAGCGTCTCGGGCATCGCGTCCACGGCCCAGCGCAGTGTGCCGCCGTCGGCGACGAGACCGCGGGCGGCCGGGTCGATGTCCTGTGCGGCGGTGGGGCGGCCGGCCCGGTCGTCCGAGCCGCAGGCCGTGAGGACGGGAACCGCGAGCGCGCCCGCGGTGAGGAAGGCGACCGAGCGCATGACCGCGCGCAGTCCGACGCCGTCGTGGGACATCACTGCTACCTCCGTAGATCCGCGGGCTTCTGATCACATCTGGCTTATTTGGAGCTGATCAGATCTATGCCGCCACTGAAGGCGACGGCACGGACCGACGGCCGCAGACACGACGGCCCGTCGCCCAACCCCACCCGAGCGGCGCAACCCGGCCCCGCGCCGCGGGGGCGCCCGGCGGGCCCGCGCGCTCCCCCGCGCGTCCGCGAATCCGTGCACGTCCCTTCACACCGGCCGGTGTGACGCGCGACACTCGCAGGCGCATGAACGTCGCCGCCGTGGGCCCGCGCCCGTGGAAGTGAGGACTGGTCATGTCCGTGCACGACGAACTGACGTCGGAAATGACGTCCCTCCAGCGCTGCCTCGCCGATCTGAGCCGCTCCGTCGCCCGCCTCGAACAGCACGTCGGCGAGGGCGGCCTGGAGATGCGCCGGGTCCGTCTCGACACCGCCCACCTGTGCGAGAGCGTGGCGCTGCTGCAGGCCGCCGCGTCCGGCGCCGCGGGCCCGACCCGGCCGCGGGCCGTGCCCCGCGGACCCGACCTCGTGCCCGTCCCCGACACCCCCTACGACACCTCGCTGTGGACGGACGTCGACGACGAGGGACTCGGCGCGCGGCACGGCGACCGACCCTAGGAGCCCCGGACCGCGGGGACCCCGGCAGCCGGGCGCCCCCGCCGCCCCCGGCTCGCCGCTCCCCGACACCGACCGGAGTCACGACTTGGCCACTGGTACGGAACCCCCGGCAACGGACCCCCGCCCGCGAGGCGGAACCGGCGGCAGCGGTGTGCGCTCGGCGTCGCGCGCCGCGATACCCGCCGCGCACCTGCGCACCGACCGCTGGTGGCTGGCGCCCGCGGCGACCGCCGCCGGCCTGCTGGCCTTCGTCGTCTACTCGACGTGGCGGGCCTTCGCGGACACCGACTACTACGCGGCCCCCTACGTGTCGCCGTTCTACTCACCGTGCCTGGCGGAGCGGTGCCGCACGATGCACGCCGGCCCCAACTCCGATCTGTTCGGCGGCTGGTGGGGCATCTCGCCCGCGATCATCATCCTGATCTTCCCGCTCGGCTTCCGGCTGACCTGCTACTACTACCGCAAGGCCTACTACCGGGGTTTCTGGGCGTCCCCGCCGGCCTGCGCGGTCGCGGAGCCGCACCGCGGCTACAGCGGGGAGACCCGCTTCCCGCTGATCCTCCAGAACCTCCACCGGTACTTCTTCTACGCGGCGATCCTCGTCGCCTGCGTGCTGACGTACGACACGGTGCTCTCGTTCCGCGACGAGCACTACGCGTGGGGGCACATGGGGCTCGGGTCGCTGGTCTTCCTGGTCAACATCACGCTGATCTGGGCGTACACGCTGTCCTGCCACTCCTGCCGGCACATCGTCGGCGGACGGCTGCGGCACTTCTCCAGGCACCCGGTGCGCTACCGGATGTGGCAGGCGATCGGCCGGCTCAACGCCCGCCACATGCTGCTCGCCTGGGCGTCGCTGGTGAGCGTGGCGCTCGCCGACTTCTACGTGTACCTGGTCGCCTCGGGCGCCTTCGACGATCCGCGCTTCTTCTGATGAGGACGTCGAGCGAGGCCGCCGATCCGTCAACTCCCTTTACAGGCAAGGGACTTGTCAACACCTTGGAACTTACGACGAGTGGGGCTCTGTGATGTCCGTGGCCGACCGGCAGCAGTGGGACGTCGTCGTGGTGGGCGCCGGCGGCGCCGGGCTGCGGGCCGCGATCGAGGCGCGTGAGCGCGGCGCCAGGACCGCCGTGATCTGCAAGTCGCTGTTCGGCAAGGCGCACACGGTGATGGCGGAGGGCGGCATCGCCGCCTCGATGGGCAACGTCAACTCCGGCGACAACTGGCAGGTGCACTTCCGCGACACCCTGCGCGGCGGCAAGTTCCTCAACCAGTGGCGGATGGCCGAGCTGCACGCGCGCGAGGCACCGGACCGGGTGTGGGAACTGGAGACCTGGGGCGCTCTGTTCGACCGGACCGCCGACGGACGGATCTCGCAGCGCAACTTCGGCGGACACGAGTACCCGCGCCTCGCGCACGTCGGCGACCGTACCGGCCTGGAGCTGATCCGCACCCTCCAGCAGCGGATCGTCGCACTCCAGCAGGAGGACGAACGCGAGACCGGGGACTACGAGTCGCGCCTGAAGGTCTTCCAGGAGTGCACCGTCACGCGGGTGTTGAAGGAGGGCGGCGGCGAACACAGCCGTGTCGGAGGCGTGTTCGGCTACGAGCGCGAGTCGGGGCGCTTCTTCGTCCTGGAGGCGCCGTCGGTGGTCCTGGCGACCGGCGGCATCGGCAAGTCGTTCAAGGTGACCTCCAACTCCTGGGAGTACACCGGCGACGGGCACGCGCTGGCCCTGCTCGCGGGTGCGCCGCTGCTGAACATGGAGTTCGTGCAGTTCCACCCGACCGGCATGGTCTGGCCGCCGTCCGTGAAGGGCATCCTGGTCACCGAGTCGGTGCGCGGCGACGGCGGGGTGCTGCGCAACTCCGAGGGCGAGCGCTTCATGTTCGACTACGTGCCCGACGTCTTCAAGGAGAAGTACGCCGAGTCGGAGGAGGAGGGCGACCGCTGGTACGAGGATCCGGACCACAACCGGCGCCCGCCCGAACTGCTCCCCCGCGACGAGGTGGCCCGCGCCATCAACTCCGAGGTGAAGGCGGGCCGCGGCACCCCGCACGGCGGCGTCTACCTCGACGTGTCGACGCGCATGCCGGCCGAGGTCATCAGGCGCCGACTGCCGTCCATGTACCACCAGTTCAAGGAACTCGCCGACGTCGACATCACGGCGGAGGCGATGGAGGTCGGCCCGACCTGCCACTACGTGATGGGCGGCGTCGCGGTCGACTCGGACACCGCCGCCGCGCGCGGCGTGCCCGGCCTGTTCGCGGCGGGCGAGGTGGCGGGCGGCATGCACGGCTCGAACCGGCTCGGCGGCAACTCCCTGTCCGACCTGCTGGTGTTCGGGCGGCGCGCGGGACGGTACGCGGCCGAGAACGCCGCGGACACCGCCGCCGCGCGGCCCGTCGTGGACGACGCCCAGATCGACGCGGCGGCGGCCGAGGCGCTGCGCCCGTTCTCCGCCGAGGCCCCGGCCCCGGCCCCGGCCGAGGCCGACGGCCCCCCGCCGGAGAACCCGTACACCCTGCACCAGGAGCTCCAGCAGACGATGAACGACCTGGTCGGCATCATCCGCCGCGAGGGCGAGATGGAGCAGGCGCTGCGCAGACTCGGGGAGTTGAGGGCGCGGGCACGGCGGGCCGGTGTCGAGGGGCACCGCCAGTTCAACCCGGGCTGGCACCTCGCGCTGGACCTGCGCAACATGCTGCTGGTCAGCGAGTGCGTGGCGCGCGCCGCGCTGGAGCGCACGGAGTCGCGCGGCGGCCACACCCGCGAGGACCACCCGGCGATGGACAGCGCCTGGCGCGCCGTGAACCTGCTGTGCAGGCTCGCGGACCGCGACGGGAGTCCCGACGACGGGCCCGGCGCGGCCGGGCGGATCGCCCTGACCCGTGAGGCCACCGAGCCCATCCGTCCGGACCTGCTCGCCCTCTTCGAGAAGGAGGAGCTGGTCAAGTACCTGGCCGAGGAGGAGCTGTACGAATGAGCGGCTACGAGGCCCGGTTCCGGGTGTGGCGCGGCGACGCGGAGGGCGGCGGCCTCGCCGACTTCACCGTCGAGGTCAACGAGGGCGAGGTGGTGCTCGACATCGTGCACCGCATCCAGGCGACGCAGGCACCCGACCTCGCCGTGCGCTGGAACTGCAAGGCGGGCAAGTGCGGTTCGTGCTCGGCGGAGGTCAACGGCCGCCCCCGGCTGCTGTGCATGACCCGCATGTCGGTGTTCGGCCGCGACGAGACGGTCACGGTGACGCCGCTGCGCGCCTTCCCGGTGGTGCGCGACCTGGTGACCGACGTGGGCTTCAACTACGCGAAGGCCAGGGAGGTTCCGGCATTCGTGCCGCCCGCGGGGGTGGCACCGGGCGAGTACCGCATGATGCAGGAGGACGTGGACCGCTCGCAGGAGTTCCGCAAGTGCATCGAGTGCTTCCTCTGCCAGGACACCTGCCACGTGGTGCGCGACCACGAGGAGAACAAGCCCGCGTTCGCCGGGCCGCGGTTCCTGATGCGGGTCGCCGAGCTGGACATGCACCCGCTGGACGCGGCGGCCGACACCGGCCTCGACCGCAAGCGCACCGCGCAGGACGAACACGGCCTGGGCTACTGCAACATCACCAAGTGCTGCACCGAGGTGTGCCCGGAAGGCATAAAGATCACCGACAACGCGCTGATCCCGCTGAAGGAACGGGCCGCCGACCGCAAGTACGACCCGCTGGTGTGGCTGGGGTCGAAGATCAGGAGGAGGCAGGGGTAGGACGCGAGCGGCCGGGGCGGGTGCTGAGCCACTGCACCCCGCACCCGGCCATGAACATCAGCCAGCCCACCCACGCCACCCAGGCGAACCGGGTGCCCGGCCCGTGCAGTGGGCCGAGGAACATGAACAGGCCGTACCCGGCCGCGCTCAGCAGCGCACCGCAGCCCGCCAGTCGGGGCCTGAGCACCCTGCCGCGGTTCCTCGGCAGGGTCCACCTCGTGGCGACCCCGGCGACGCCCGCCGCCAGGAAGAGCACGACGACGACCGCGCTCACCACCAACATCGCCGTACGCACCGGTTGTTCGCCACCCATCGCTTCGTGTCCGCGCGTTGATCATGACAGTCCGGCGGCCCCGGGGCCGCTCACTCGGGGGCCGGCACCCGGCCGGGCCGGGTGCCCAGGAACTGCACCACCAGTCCGGCCATGAGGATCACCCAGCCGACCGCCTGCACCGTACTGAAGGACGTGCCGGGCCCGCTCAGCAGGCTCCCGAACGTCCACATGGTCCAGCCGACCGCCCCCACCAGCCACCCTGCGCCCGCGAGCCGCGGCCGCAGCACCCTGCTCCTGGCCCACGGCGGGACCCACTCGGCGACGACCCCGGCGACACCGCCCGCCAGCATCAGCAGGGCCAGGACCGCTCCCACCGCCAACAGCGCTGCTCTCATGGCCCGTTGCCCCCGCCTCCGGCCCCGCACGTCCGTGTCCGCCGATCATGACAGCGCCCTCACGCCGGGTCCACCCAGCCCTCCCGGTACGCGGCCCAGTCGGCGTCCGTCGCCGCGAAGTCCACGTACAGGGCGACCCCGAAGTTGGCCCGGTCCGCGTCCGTGCGGGACAGGCCCAGGCGGACGCCGCGCACCGCCGCCGACGCGGTCTCCGCGGAGCCGATGTGGCCCCAGCGGTTCTCGTGGTAGAAGGGCAGGCCCATCAGCAGGTCGGTCGACCCCGGCGTGACCTCCAGGGCCAGCGAGGTCTGCTCGGCGACGTAACCGCCGTAGAGGCTCTGCAGCGGCTGGAGCGTGTCGTACGACATGACGGCGATCTGGTCGACGCGGCGCGCGACCTGGGCGAAGTACGCCTGCGACCACCACTTCGGGTGGCCGGTGAGCGTGCCCCACACGGAGTGGAACGCGGGCAGCGGGTCGATCTGCGCGGCGGCGACCGACAGCGGGACACCGCGGGCGGCGGTGACGCGGTGCAGGTCGTCGAGGAGCGCGAGGTAGTCCCGGTCGCCCGAGTGCAGGGGCTCCAGGTCGAAGTGGACGCCGTCGAACCCGGCGTCGAGGATCTCCCGCGTGGCGCCGACGACGGCGGTCCGGGTGGCCGCACGGTCCAGTCGCATGCCCTCCGGCTTCTCGGTCGCGAGTTCGTCGCCGAGCCACGCCTGCACGCGGACGCCCGGCAGTTCCCGGTGCACCGCGGCGATCAGCCACGCGGCCCGCGGGTAGTCCGACGCGGGCAGGGTGCCGTCGTGCTCCAGCGGCCCGGAGTGCACGTACAGGTCGCGGATGCCGGTGGTGCGCAGCCGCCGCGCGAGCGCGGCGACGTCCGCGTCGTCCTTGCGCCCGTCCACCCAGGCGTGCCCGAGCCAGAGCGCGTCCTGCTCGCGGGTGGCCGTGCCGTCGGCGGGGTCACCCGTGTAGTTCAGCCGGAGTGCGGCCTCGGCGACGGCGGTGGCCAGCACGAGGGTGAGGACGAGCCCGAGGGCGATCCGCGCGGTCCACCGCACCCAGGGGCGGCGCGGCGGCCGCGCGGGACGCCGGCGGCCGAAACGGCGTCGCGTGGGCGGGGGCGGGGCGGCGCCGTCACCGGTGTCCGCCCCGTCCTCGGCGCCCGTTGCCGTCTCCGCGTGCGTGCCGCCGTCCGTCGTCATCCGTGTCCCCGCTTCCGTCGTCCGACCTCCGCCGCACCCCGTCACGCCCCGGTCGCGCGGTCACAGATGCGGCCATACGCTCGCGAATGTGACGTCGACCTCGCCCCGGGGCCGTTCGCGGCGCGCCTCCCCCGCGCGCCGTGCCCCACGTGAACGGGACGGCCGACCCGCGCACATATCGGTGCGGGTGGCGCACACCGTGCTGGGCGCCGCCGCCGGGCTGATGTGGCTGGTGCTGCCGGGGATGACGATCAGTACGGATGTTCCGGTTGCGGCCCGGCCGAACCGGCCCACCGCCCGGACCGTCTCGGCGGACGGCGACGGTCCGGCGGCGGACCTGGTGCTCCCGGTCGCCGCGGTCGCGGGCGCGGGCGCAATCGCCGGGTACGGATACCTGCGGCGGACCGGCAGGCGTCCCCGCCCCCGGCCCCGCGGGCCCGGCACGCGGCCGTCCCTGGCCGAACTGGACGGCCTGGCCGCCGGATCGCTGGTGGAGCAGGACGATCACGTACGGGCCAGCCGTGAGGAAGTCGTTTTCGCACGGGCCCAGTTGGGCGACGCCGCGGTGGAGCCGTTCGACCGTGCGGTGCGCGACGCCGCGACAACGCTGACGGACGCCTTCCTGGCCCGGCAGGAGTACGACGACCGGGGCCCCGGCGACGATCGCGCGCGGCGTCGCCTGCTCGACGGCGTCGTGGGGCGATGCACCGCGTCGGGGCGTGAACTCGACGCCACGGCAGCGGACTTCGCGCGGCTGCGCGCACTGGACGAGGACGCGGGACGGACCGCCGCGCTGCGCACCGCCGAGGCACGCTTCCGGGCCCTGGCCGGCCGCACCCCGGACACGGAGGCCCTGCTCGCCGCGCTCACCGCCCACTACGGTCCGGCGGCGGTCGAACCCGTCACCGGGTACGTCGAACAGGTCAAGGACAGGCTGGTGTTCGCCACGTCCCGGCTCAACCGGGCCCACCAGTCGGCCGATCTGGGCGACCCGGGCCGGGCCGCGGACCATCTGCGCGCCGCCGAGGGCGCGATCGCGCAGGCGGACGTGTTCCTGACCGCCGTCGACACCCACCGCGCGGACCTCGACGAGGCGGCGGCGACCGTACCGTCCGCGCTGTCGGGAGCGGAGACCCGGCTCGCGGAGGTACGGCCGGACGCGGCGTCCCGCGCGGACGGGACCCGGTCGTACGTCGCGCACGCGGACGGCGTGCTCGCCGCCGTGCGGACCGGCGCCGCGGCCGGCCCCCACGACCCGGTGGACGCGCTGCGCCGGATCGTCCGGGCGACCGCGTTCCTCACCGGGGACGGCGGTGGCGGGGACCCCGGCGTCCTCGGGGCCGCCGCGGCGCTGGTCGCGCGGGTGGCCGTCGCGTCGGCGGCCGGTTTCGTGGCGACGCACCGCGGTGCCGTGGGCGCGGAGGCCCGCACCCGCCTGGCGGCGGCCCGGGAGCGCCTCGCGGCGGTGCCGCCGGACCACCTGGCGGCGGACACCCTGGCCCGCCGGGCCCGTGAGCTGGCGGAACGGGACGTCAGGACGTACGGCAACCCCACCGCGGACACGGCGGGGCGGGCAGCGGGCGTGGGTGGCGCCCTGCTGGGCGGCGTCCTGCTCGGCACCGGCCCGGACGACGGCCCGCCGGCGGGGTACGGCGGCCCGGCCACCCAGGCGGCGCGGACCCGGCCGGCCCCGGCACCCCTCGGCGGACGCGGCGGCTGAGGACGCGCGGAGAGGGCGAGGACGGGCGGGCCGGTGTGCGGTGCCCGGTCCGCGCCGGCCGCCGCGCGACGCGCGTCAGAACAGGCTGAGCAGCGCCTCCGCCGGGTCCGCCAAGACGTGGCCCGCCTCCGGGAGCGGGAGTTCGAACCACACGGTCTTGCCGCGCGGTGTGCGCCGCGATCCCCAGGCCGCCGAGAGCAGTCCGACGAGTTGCAGCCCCCGGCCGCCCTCGTCGGTGTCGCGGGCCCGGCGGCGGCGCGGCTGGACCAGACCGGCGTCCCAGACCTCGCAGACCAGGGTGCGGTCGAGCAGCAGCCGCAGCCGGATCTCGCCCTCGCCGTACCGCAGCGCGTTGGTGACGAGTTCGCTGACGAGCAACTCGCTGGTGTCGACGAGGGGTTCGAGGTCCCAGGCGAGCAACTGGCTGCGCGCGTACTCCCGCGCGCGGCCCACGCTGCGCGGTTCGCGCGGCAGCGTCCAGTCGCCGACGGACTCGGTCGGCAGCCCCTGCACACGTGCCATCAGCAGCGCGATGTCGTCCTCGCCGTGGTGGTTGCCGAGGGTGTTGAGGACGTGGTCGCAGACGTCCTCCAGCGGCTGGGCCGGATCGGTCAGCGCGCCGACGAACGCCTGGAGGCCCTCGTCCAGCGGGTGGTCGCGGGACTCGACCAGGCCGTCGGTGTAGAGGGCGAGGAGGGCGCCCTCGGGCAGTTCGACCTCGACCTCCTCGAAGGGTTCCCCGCCGACGCCGAGCGGCAGGCCCGGCGGCACGTCGAGCATCAGCGCGTCCTCGCCCGGTTCGACCAGGACGGGGGGCAGGTGGCCCGCGTTGGCGAAGGTGCACCGCCGGGTCACGGAGTCGTAGACGGCGTACACGCAGGTCGCCAGGTACACCTCGGAGAGGTCCGCCTCGCGGGGCCGGCGGGCGGACCGGGTGGCCTGCTGGACCCCGCCGGGGGCACCGAGACCGCGCGCGATCTCGTCCAACTGGGTCAGTACCTCCGCCGGTTCGAGGTCGAGCAGCGCCAGCGTCCGTACGGCGGTGCGGAGTTCACCCATGGCGACGGCGGCACGCAGCCCGCGCCCCATCACGTCGCCCACCACCAACGCGGTGCGGTGGCCGGGCAGTTCGATGACGTCGAACCAGTCGCCGCCGACCTCGCTGGGCCGCCCGGTGGCCGCGCTGCCGGGCAGGTAGCGGCACGCGATGTCGAGGCCCGACGCCTCCGGGTCGTCCGGGGGCAGCAGCGACCGCTGGAGGATCAGGGCGCGTTCGTGCTCGCGCCGGTACAGGCGGGCGTTGTCGATACAGACGGCGGCGCGGGACGCGAGTTCCACCGCGAGCGCGCGGTCGCGGTCGCCGAAGGGCTCGCTGCCCTTGGTGCGGGCGAACTGCGCGAGCCCGACCACGGTGTCGTGGGCGACCATCGGCACGGCCAGCGTCGACTGCACGAGACCGCCCTCCACGGGCGGCACGGCGTGCGGGCGCGCGGTGCGAAGGGCGTCCGCGCAGGGCGAGTTGAACGGGTAGTGGTGCACGGCGCCGACCGTCACGGCGGTCCCGGACCCGGCGAACGGCGCCTCGGAGACGGCGCTGGCGAAGGCGACGCGGCGCAGTTCCGCGCTCCCGTCCGCGAGCCCGACGGGCGTCTCGTCGCCGGCCAGGAGCCCCTGGTACAGGTCGACGGTGGCGAGGTCGCAGAAGCCGGGGACGACGACGTCGAGCAGCTCGCGGGCGGTGGTCTCCAGGTCCAGGGAGTTGCCGATGCGGGCGCCCGCGTCGTTCAGCAGGGCCAGGTTGCGGCGGGCGGCGGCGGCCTCGCGGGCGGCGGCGCGGCGGGAGGTGACGTCGGTGCCGAGCCAGGCGACCCCGATGGGGCGGCCGGTGCCGCTGTGCACGCGGTACAGGTTGACCGACCAGTGCCGGCGCTCCTCGGAGCCCGGCACGAAGCCGGTGACGTGCATGTCCGTGATGCTGTCGCCGGTCTCCAGCACCCGGCGCAGCGTCGCGGCCATCCGGTCGGCCTCGGCGCGCGGCAGGTAGTCGTGGACGTTGCCCCCGTAGTGGTCGTCGGGGGTGCCGCCGAAGATGGACGCGAACCGCTGGTTGGCTCGGCGCACCCGCAACTCGGTGTCGATCAGCAGGAATCCGAACGGAGATTGACCGAAAATCGCCTGCGAGGCGGCGAGGTCCGTCTCGATCCCGCGCAGCGTCAGGACGTCCACGACGATGCAGACGGCACCCCGCCGTCCGTCCTCGGTGCTGGTGGGCATCACGTAGATCTCGGCGAGCCCCTCCTCGGCGCGCCGGTCGCGTCGCCGCCGCGCGGCCCCGCGGCCCTTCCCGGGGGCGTGCGGGGCGACGGCGGCGTTCTCGGCGGCTGTCTCGTTCGACGCCCCTGCCTCCGGTGCCTCCGACGGGCCGGCCGGGTCACCGGTGTCCGCGGAGGCACCGGTGCCGTCGATACCGGTGCCGTCGGTGCCGTCGGCGTGCTCGCCCGACGTGCCGTCAGCGGTGTCGGGGGCCTCGCCGAAGTCGGGGCCGTCGCCGAAGTCGTCCGGCGCGGGCGGCTTGCGGAAGGAGACGACGCCGGTCCACTCGCGGCCGTCGAGGATCTCCGCCATCTTGCGGTGACTGCGCTCGCGGAGGTCGGGGGCGACGAACGCGGCGATGGGGTCCATGCCCAGCGCGCGTTCCGCCGGGATGCCGAAGAGCTGCTCGGCCCGCAGGCTCCACTGGTCGACCAGCCCGTCGGGGCCGATCGAGAAGGACGCGACCTTGATGTACTCGTAGATCGAGCCGGGCAGGCTGCTCTGCCACGTGGCGTCCGAGGCCGTGGCGTCGCCGGGGAACCGCCCCGCCGCGCCGGAGCGTCCCCGGAAGGCGAGCGGCTCCCTGTCCTCGGCACCGTCGGCCGCGTCGCTCTTCGCGCGCGCCGCGGTGTCGTCCGCGGTACCGCTCGTCGCGCCGTCCGACGGGTCCTCGGACCCCGTGGCCCTCGCTGGTATCTCGCTCACGCGAACCGTCCCCTCCAGCTCACCGCGTCCGGCACCGGTCACCGGGGGCGGCTGCCCGCAGTATCCAGCACTACGGCGCCGCACAACACGGTGTTCACGATCACAGGACAAATCCGATGCTTATCGGACCGGCCTGTGCAACACAATCACTCTTCTAACCAGGTGACACCCGGTCGAACCACGTCCGTCCACGGGCGCCACCGGCGCACTCCGGCCAACCGGCGCACGGCCGGGCGCGGGTGGTAGCGCGGCGGTCACGCGCGGACACGGTGGGTGCCGTCGCGGGAGCCGCTCCGGGTTCCGTACGCCCGTTGTCCGAAGGCTCCGCGGGCCCGGACTCAGGCGGCCGGCACCGCCAGTTCGAACCACACCGTCTTGCCGGTGTCACGGCAGCGGGTACCCCAGCGGCGCGACGTGCAGGCCACCAGTGTCAGACCCCGCCCGTGCTCGTCGTCGGCGTGGGCGGTGCGCTCGCGCGGGGGGTCCGGCAGCGGGTCGGACACCTCGACCAGCAGGACGCCGGGCAGGTGGGACGGGTGCACGAGGCGGACCTCGATGGGGCCGGAGGCATGCCGCAGCGAGTTGGTCACCAGCTCGCTCACCAGGAGCGTCGCGGAGTCGTCGAGCATCTCGAGACCCCACGTGCGCAACTGCTCGCGCACCACGGCACGGGCACTGCGAACCGCACCCGGGTCAGCCGGGAAGGTCCACTCGACACGGTCGCCTTCGGTACCGATCACGCCGATCACTCCCGGCCGGCGGTCCGCCCACTCCGCATTCATGGGATTAAAGGGCACATACCCGGCAATCCGCGATCCGTACCGCTCGCCCTCCCGGCACTTCCGCCACCGGGCCGCCCTCGACCCGCCGTCGACCCGCCTCCGGTCCGCCGCACCTCGCCGCGCTTCGGGCCACATCACGCCCGGAGAGCCCCGGGACCACACGGAAGCGGAGGGAGGGGCGCACGGGCGCACGGTCCGGACGCGACCGCGAGCCCACGCGCGCCCCACGTGCCCGGGTGGCGCAGCCGCTCGGGCCTTCCGGCAACGCCGCGAGGGCGCGCGTGCCGGGTGCCTCCCGCCGGGCCGCCCCGTCGCCCGGAGGGCTCAGGCGGGCCCGGGGCCACCGGCGGCCGGGCGGCGGGCGAGCACCGCGCGGACCGCGGGCACGTCCTGGTCGAGCCAGTCGACGTCCCAGACCTCCGCGGGTCCGAGCCAGCGCAGCGCGTCGTGGTCCTGAAGGGGTTCGGGGCCGGCGGAACCGGGGCGCAGCCGCACGGTCCACACCTGGAGCACGTAGGGCGGCCGGAGCGGCCACTCGCCGGGGACGCGTTCGACGGCCTCGGTGTCGACGCCCAGTTCCTCGCGCAGTTCGCGGACGATCGCGGCGGCGGGGCTCTCGCCCGGCTCCACCTTGCCGCCGGGCAGTTCCCACCGGCCGGCGAGCTCGGGCGGTCCGCTGCGGCGCGCGGAGAGCAGCCGGTCACCGTCGAAGAGGGCGGCGCCCACGACCACGGTCCGCGGCGCGACGTCCTCCGCGCCGGTGGTGCCTCTCGCGCCCGTGGCGTCCCTCGCGTCCGTCATGCGGCGGAGCCTACGGGAGACGGCGCGCGACCCGGTGGACCGGGACGCCCGCCCCTGTCCAGGACAGCCCCGCGCTCAGTTCCGCAGATGGGCGCTGGGGTCGCCCTGCCCCTGTCCGATGCGCTCGACCCAGTAGAGCTGCTTGTGGCCGCTCTCGTCGAGGCTGTCGGCGATCCGCTCGGCCTCCGCGCGGGTGGCGTACATGCCGACGCGGTACCGGTTCCCGTTGTCGTCCTGCCGGATGACGAGCCACGGCAAAGTGACCGTGCCGTCGTTCATCGCGCTCCTCCCCTGCCGGCGCTTCCGCGCACCGCGCCCCCCGCTGAAACAGCGATCCGCATATGCCGGAGCCTACGCCTAACCTTCACGCAGCGAATACGCCTTTTCACAAAGAGGTACGCAACCAGCCACGATGCCGGGGCGCACGACCCAGAACGCGCCCTCCGGGCGCTGCGCCAAGGGCGCGGCAGGGTGCGGACGCGGTGCGCACGACGCCCCACGAGCCACCCTCCGTCCCGTCCGCAACGGACACCCGACGAGGACCGGCGGAAAGTGGGCCGAATCCCGCCGCCCCGCCGAGGGAGCGCGGACCGCAGGCGAAGGCGCCGGGGGCGGCCGACGGCCGGGACCGCGGGCCGGACGGCCCGCGCGGCGTCCGCCCGGCGGGGCGCGCCGGATCCGGTGCGCCCCGCCGGGCGCGCCGGGCCGGGCACGGTCAGTCGAGGCAGAACTCGTTGCCCTCGACGTCCTGCATCACGATGCACGAGTCGAAGTCGTCGAGCAGGAGCTCGACGCGGACCGCGCCGAGCGGGAGCAGCCGCGCACACTCGGCCTCAAGGGCGGCCAGCCGTTCCTCGCCCACGAGCCCGGTGCCGACCCGGACGTCGAGGTGGACGCGGTTCTTGACGGTCTTGCCCTCGGGAACCCGCTGGAAGAACAGCCGCGGCCCGACACCGGTGGGGTCGCCGCAGGCGAACCAGGCCCCGCGGTCCTCGGGCGGGCGCGAGTCGTCGAACGCGGCCCACGTGGCGAAGCCCCGCGGCGGCGGCGACACGACGTACCCGAGCACTTCGCACCAGAAGCGGGCGACGCGCTCGGGTTCCGCGCAGTCGAAGGTGATCTGGACCTGCCTGACCGATGACATCCGCGCACCCTAACAAGGGGCGCCGCCGGTCAACACCGCCCGGATGCGGGCCAGTTGCCGGGGGCGGGCTGCCTTCAGCGCACCGGCAGGTGGTAGGAGACCCGGTAGCGGTCCGCCGGGATCACCACGTCGGCGGTCTCGACCGGGCGGCCGGACGCGTAGTAGGTGCGCTCGACGACCAGGACGACATGGCCGGGGACGCCACCGAGGGTGTGCAGTTCCTCGGCGAGGCCGGGGCGGGCGCCGACCTCCTCGGTCATGTTGTCCACGACGACGTCGATCGCGGCCATCCGTTCGACCACGCCCATCCCGCCGAGCGGGCCCTCCTCGGGCAGCATGACGGGCGTGCGTCCGGTGACCGCGAGGGGTTCCCAGGAGGTGGAGAGCATGATCACCTCGCCGGCCTCGCGGAACACGTACCGCGTGCACATCACGCGGTCGCCCGGCTCGACCGCGAGCCGCTCGGCGACCGGGCCGCTGGCCTCGATCTGCTCGCTGCGGGACTCCCAGGTGCCGCGCGCCTCCCCGTCGGCCTGCTCCTGCCGGAAGGGGGTGGCGCCGCCGGAGGGACGGTTCCCGGAGCGGACGACGCGACGCGGCACCGGCCGCTCCCGTACGTACGTCCCGGACCCGGAGCGGCCCTCGACCAGCCCCTCCGCCATCAGCACCTTGCGGGCCTCCAGTGCGACCGTGTCCGAGACGCCGTACTCCTCGCGGATCCGGGCCTGCGAGGGGAGGCGGGTGTGCGGGGGCAGCAGGCCGTCAGCGATCTTCTTGCGCAGATCACCCGCGACACGCAGGTACGCCGGCTGCTCACCGAATGTCACTGGCCGCTCCCATCAGGTTGTACAGACAGCGACAGCCTGGCAACCGTGGGTTGTGCGGCGCAAGTGAAGGCCAGAGAATCACTCGATGTGATGACTTGTTGGCGGTGAACCCTTTACGCAGGCACTTTCTCCCCGCCGGGCGTGCCGCCACACCTGACGGACCCCTCGGACCGCGCCCCGCCCGTCCCGGCCGAGCCCGTCCGCCCCGCCGCTCCGCCCCGCGCGGCCGCCCGGTCACCCGTCGAACGCGGTGGCGCGGCTCAGCTTCTCCCACGCGGCGACGTCGCCGCGCACCTCGTCGAGGTGGTCGAGGACGGCCGTGACCGCGTCCTCCCCGAGCGGCAGCCGCAGCGGTGTGTTCTCGGCGTCCAGGGCGGCCAGGATGACGGCCGCGGCCCTGGCCGGGTCCCCCGGCTGCCGCCCGGCGCTCTCGGCGCCCATCCGCCGGGTGGCGCCGACGGTGGCCGCGTACGGGCCGAGGTCGGCGCTGTACACGGCCCTGCCGTCGTCGAAGAACTCCGTCCGGAACGCGCCCGGTTCGACGATCAGCACCTTGATCCCGAACTCTCCCACCTCGTCCGCCAGGGCGACCGACATGCCCTCCAGCGCGTGCTTGGAACCGCTGTACGCGGAGACGCCGGGAAAGGCGACCTGCCCGCCCATGCTGCTCATCTGGACGACCGCGCCGGAGCGCCGCGCCCGCATGTGCGGCAGCACGGCCCGCACCAGCGCCGCCGGGCCGAAGACGTGCAGGTCGAACAGGGCCCGCAGTTCCACGTCCGTGGTCTCCTCGAAGGCGCCGACGTGCGCCCGCCCGGCGTTGTTGACCAGGACGTCGATCCGTCCGTGCCGCGCCACCACGTCGTCCACCGCCGCCGGGACGGCGGCCGTGTCGGTGACGTCCAGCCGCAGGGCCTCCAACTGGTCGGGGTGCGCGGCCACCAGGGCGTCCAGGGCCTCGGGGTGCCGCGCGGCGCCGACGACCACGTCCCCTGCCGCCAGGGCCGCCTCCACGACGGCCCGCCCGAAGCCACTGCTCGCGCCGGTGACGAACCAGACCTTGTTCATGACGTCTCCCCGTTGGGTCGATGGCGGCGCCCCGACCGGGCGCCTGTGAACCAGCGTGCGCGCAGGGCCCGTTGCGGGTCCAAGACCTGCCGTGATAACCGATGGGCATGACGACCGACGTTCATCTGCGGGAACTGCGGTACTTCGTCGCGGTGGCCGAGGAGCTGCACTTCACCCGCGCCGCGGCACGCCTTTACGTGTCGCAGCCCGCGCTCAGCAAACAGATCCGGGCGCTGGAGGGGCAGTTGGGCGCCGAACTGTTCCGCCGGGACCGGCAGGGGGTCGCGCTCACGGACGCGGGTGCGGCGCTTCTCCCGTACGCACGCGAGGTGTTGGCCTCCTGGTCCCGCGCGTCGGCCGCGGTGGAGGCGGCCCGCACGGCCCAACGCACCACGCTCGTCGTGGGCATGAGCACCAGCCCCGGCCGGGGCGGCCTGCTGCCGGCGGTCCGCTCCCGCTTCACGGCGGCCCACCCCACGGCCAACGTCCGCGTGCGACAGGTGGGTTGGGACGACCCGACGGCCGGACTCGCGTCCGGCGACACCGACGTCGCGTACGTCTGGCTGCCCCTGCCGGACCAGGACCGCTACGACTGGACGGTGGTCGCCGAGGAACCCCGGCTGATCGCCCTCCCGGAGACGCACCCCCTCGCGGCGCGCGAGGAGATCGACTTCGCGGACCTGGCGGACGAGCCGTTCCTCGCCCTCCCCGCCGCGGCGGGCCCGTTGCGGGATCACTGGCTCGCCCTGGACGCCCGCTCGGGCCGACCGCCGCGCGTGGGCGCGGAGATCGCCGGCACCGAGGAGACGTACGAGGCCCTGGTGGCGGGCCTCGGCATCTGCCTGGTGGCGGCGGGCAACGCCCGGCTCGTGACCCTGGGCGGCGTGGTCACCCGCCCGGTCGGGGGCCTCGGTCCGAGCCAGTACGTCCTGGCCTGGCGCCGCGAGGACGAACACCGGCCGCTGGTACGGGCGTACGTGGAGGCGTGCCGGACGGCGGCACCGCCCCCGGCGGGGTAGCCGGGTCACCCGGTGGCGGTCAGCGACTCCTTGCCCCACGCGACGAGCGAGGAGTGCACGTACCCCTTGACCCCGGTCCGCCGGACGGTGATCTTCACCCAGACCCCGTCCCCCTCGGCCCAGCCGCGCGAGACGCAGGTGTCCCCGCGATACGCGGTACCCAGCACCCGCGCGTGCCGCCGCGGTTCGGCGCGCACGGAGGCGGAGGAGGCGGTGATCCGGCAGTACTCCCCCGCCCCGGCGCCGGAGGCGGACGCCGGCCCGGCCCCCCACGGCAAGGCGAGCGCACAGACGGTGACCAGGGCAAGAAGGTGGCGGTGCACGGGACGGTTCCTCTCGGGCTTCTCGAAGGGGCGGACCCGGCACGGGCCCGCCCCACCCTCCACAACGGCACTCCGCACCCCGGCCGGGACCCTTTTCACCGGTTCAGGTGACGGTGCGCCCACGGGCCCGTGACGGGCCGGGGGATCCGGACGCGCACCCCCGGGCCCCGCTCACCCCGACGCGGCGGACTCCCCGCCCGTCATGCCCAGGCGTGCCTGTTCCTCCTCGACGATCCGGCGGGCCAGGTCGGCGTCCGACACGTCGACCGCGTCCGGGGTGGCCTCGGCCACGGCGCTGCGGCGGGCGTACGCGTCGAACAGGCGGGTCTTCTCCGCCAGGATCCGCACCATGCGTTCGTCGACACCCCCGGTGGCGAGCAGGCGATGCACCCGGACCGGCCTGACCTGGCCCATGCGGTGCGCCCGCGCGACCGCCTGGTGCTCGACGGTCGGCTTGATCTGCGGTTCGCAGAGGACGACGACCGAGGCGGCCTGCATGTTGAGGCCGACGCCGGCCGCCTGGATCTGGCCCAGGAGCACCGCCGGTCCCGGGACGGCGGCGAAGTCGTCGACGATCCGCTGCCTCCGCGCCGGCGCGACGCTCCCGGTGAGCGGACCGAACAGCGGGGTACCGGCGGCGGGGCCCGCGGCGAGCGCTTCCCGCACCACGCCCAGCACGTCCTTGAAGTTGGAGAAGACGACCGTCTTCAGCCCGTTCTCGCCGGCCTCCCGCACGATCTCGCCGAGCCGGTCCAGCTTGGCCGACCCCTCGGGCCGCATGTACGCGGCCCGGCGCATCGCCATGAAGTTCCCGGCACGCACGGCCTCCCGGTACGCCTCCTCGTCCGAGGCGCTCAACTCCTCCCACTCGTCGGTCTGTTGAAGACTGGGGAGTTCGGTGAGGACGTCGTCCTGATTGCGTCTGAGGTAGACCGGCGCGACAGCCTTGCGGAAGGCGACCGAGCCCAGCAGCGCGTTCCGTTCGCCCAGGGAGTCGGCGACCTCCGCGTCGAGCATCCGGACCAGGCTGCGGAACTCGACGACCCGGTTCTCCATGGGGGTTCCGGTCATGAAGAGGGCGCGTTCGCAGCGCCCGGTCCACAGCGCGACCGCCCGGGACCGCTGGGCCTTCGGGTTCTTCACGGAGTGCGCCTCGTCGACGACGAGCAGCCCGACCTCGCCGCCGCCCGGTTCCGGGAATCCGCGCAGTGCCTCGAACGTGGTGACCGCCACCCCGCCCCGCCCCTTCCAGTCGGCGAACGCGTGGTGCCGGTCGGGGCCGTGGAGCACCCTGACGACGAGAGCGCTGCGGGCCTCGATCTCCCGGGTCCAGTTCACGAGAACGCTCGCCGGGCAGACGACCATGAAGTGGGTCTGCCCCTCGGCGGCCAGATGGGCCAGCACGGCGATCGCCTGGATGGTCTTGCCGAGCCCCATCTCGTCGCCGAGCATCACCTTGCGCTGAGCCAGGGCGAACCGCGCGCCGAACGCCTGGTATCCGCGCAGGGAGACCCGGCGGTGGGAGTCGTCGAGCTGCTGGGTCCGCACCCGCTCGGCGATCTCCTCCGGCAGGAAGCCCTCGGCCGCCGCCGCGTCGGGCCGCCGGCCGGAGATCTCGGCGAGCAGGCCGTAGTACTCGGCGGAACGCAGTTCGAAGTCCACCCAGGCCGCGACGTCGGACGAGGGCCCGCGCAGCAGGTCCACCGAGGTCTGGGCGAACAGCTCCGGCAGTCCGGCCCGCTCCGCCTCGTCGACCAGCGAGCGGATGTCGGTGACCGCCGCGAGGGCGCGCGCTCTCCTGTCCTGGCCGGCCAGCAGCATCCCGAGGCGGCCGGCGGCCGGCTTCGCGTCGAGCAGCAGCGGGCCGAGCCGTTCCGTGAGGGCGGTGGCCCGTCCCACGGCGCGCCGGGCGTCCGGGCCGGCCTCCACCAGTACCTGGAGGGCCGTGACGAGCGCGGTGGTGCCCGGCTCCGGCCGGTCCACGTCGATGGTGACGGCCACCGTCTCGTGCACGGCATCGGAGATCCGGCGGGCCGCGGCGAGCATCTGGTCGACGGTGCGCTGCCCGACACCGGGGATCTGCCGCAGCCGGTAGGGGCCGGCTTCGAGGACGGCGCCCACCGTGCGGAAACCGCTCTTCTCGATGCTCCCCAGCCGCAGACGCCCTTCGGTGACGTCCTGCAGCCGGGCGACGGGGATGGCGGCGAGCTCGCGCCCGGCCGCCGCGTCGTGGATCGGCCCCAGCGCCGCCCGCACCGCCTCGACCGCCCTGCCGTGGTCGTCGACGACCGCCTGCGCCGCCCCGCGCAGCCGCACTCCCCGCGCGACCGTCTCCCGCCCGTCCCGCCCCACGCGTCCCGCCCCTCCCCCGGTGCGAGGACGGCCCGACCGGCGGCACGCGGGCCGGGCCGCCCTCATGGGCCCGCTACACGTTGAAGCGGAACTCCACCACGTCCCCGTCCTGCATCACGTAGTCCTTGCCCTCCATGCGGGCCTTGCCCTTGGCGCGGGCCTCGGCCACCGAGCCGGTCTCCATCAGGTCGGCGAAGGAGATGACCTCCGCCTTGATGAAGCCCTTCTGGAAGTCCGTGTGGATCACGCCCGCCGCCTCCGGGGCCGTGGCGCCCTTCTTGATGGTCCAGGCGCGGGATTCCTTCGGGCCGGCCGTCAGGTAGGTCTGCAGGCCCAGGGTGTCGAAGCCGACGCGGGCGAGGGTGGCCAGGCCCGGCTCCTCGGCGCCGACGGACTCCAGGAGCTCCAGGGCGTCCTCCTCGTCCAGTTCGGCGAGGTCCTGCTCCAGCTTGGCGTTGAGGAAGATCGCCTCGCCCGGGGCGACCAGGGCGCGCTGGCGCTCCTTGAACTCCTCGTCGACCAGTTCGTCCTCGTCGACGTTGAAGACGTACAGGAACGGCTTCGTCGTCAACAGGTGCAGGTCGTGCAGGAGTTCGGCGCGCTCGCTGCCCTGGAGGATGCCCTGGGCGAAGAGGGTGTCGCCCCGCTCCAGGATCTCCTTGGCCTCCTCGACGGCCTTGACCTTCGGGCCGATGTCCTTCTTGATCCGCGAGTCCTTCTGGAGGCGCGGCAGGACCTTCTCGATGGTCTGGAGGTCGGCGAGGATCAGCTCGGTGTTGATCGTCTCGATGTCGTCCTTCGGCGAGACCTTGCCGTCGACGTGCACGACGTTCTCGTCCTGGAACGCGCGGATGACCTGGCAGATCGCGTCGGACTCGCGGATGTTCGCGAGGAACTTGTTGCCGAGCCCCTCGCCCTCGCTCGCGCCGCGCACGATGCCCGCGATGTCGACGAAGTCGACCGTCGCCGGGATGATCCGCTCCGACTTGAAGACCGCGGCGAGCTGCGCGAGGCGGCCGTCCGGGACGCCCACGACGCCGACGTTCGGCTCGATGGTGGCGAACGGGTAGTTGGCCGCGAGCACGTCGTTCTTGGTCAGGGCGTTGAACAGGGTCGACTTGCCGACATTGGGCAGACCGACGATTCCGATCGTGAGCGACACGTTGCGACTTCCCGTACGTGAGGAGGAGGGGCGGGGCGGGGTGCGGGCGGCTGCGGAGCGCCGGGGCCGATCCACCAGTCTACGGCGTGCCGGACGGGCTCCCGGCGACGGATCGAACGCCCTTTCAAGGTCGTCTCCCCGGCGTGTCCCAGAGTCTGTTCGGCACATAAAACGACCTAAGTTGGTCCGGTGGAGCAACACAGGACGCGACCCCCACGGCCCGGCGCACGGCGCGGCACGCCCGGCACGCCTCCCCTGCCCCCGCAGGCGGGCAGGGCGCGGGGCGACGGCGGCCGTACGCGGCCCGCCCGCCCCGGGCTGCCCGGCCCCGGCACGGGCGCCGGCGCGGACGGCTCGGCCAAGCGGCGTCCGGGCCCGCAGCGCCGGCCCCCGCAGTCCCCGGCGCCGTCGGCCCGGCGGCTGCCCAACCCGCGGCTGACCCGGCTGGGCGGCGGGGTGTTCGCGGCGGTGGTCATGTTCCTGCTGGGGTGCCTGGACGAGCTGCTGTTCGGGGCGTCGCTCACCGCGTACGGGGCGCTGTTCGTACCGGTGTGCGCGCTGACCGCGTTCTGGGTGCGCTCGGGCGACCTGACGACCGCGCCCGTCGTGGTGCCGATCGCGTTCGCCGTGGGTCTGCTGGCCGTCGCGGAGGGCGGCGAGGGGGTCTCCGGGCACGCCGTGGGGCTGGTCACCGCGCTGTCCACGGAGGTCGGCTGGCTCTACGCGGGCACCCTGCTCGCGGTCGTGATCGTGCTGGTGCGCCGGGTGCGGCTGCTGGGCCGCCGTCGGGCGGCCGCCGCCCGGCAGGCGTCGCAGGCGTCCCCGGCGCAGTCCCCCGGAACATGAGGGCAGGTGGCCGGACGGGCTGTCCCGTCCGGCCACCTGCCGGGGAAGTAGCGTTCTCCGGCCGTCCGCCGGAGAGAAGAGACCGACGCGCGCGTCAGTCCGTCGTCGCCGCGTGCATCGCCGCGCCGACGATGCCCGCGTTGTTCTGGAGCTGGGCCGGGACGATCTCGGCCTTGATGCCCTTGATGTGCGGCAGGAACTTCTCCGCCTTGCGGCTCACACCGCCCCCCACGATGAACAGCTCGGGCGAGAACAGCATCTCCACGTGGGCCAGGTACTTCTGGACGCGGTGCGCCCAGTGCTCCCACGAGAGGTCGTTGTCCTCCTTGGCCTTGCTGGAGGCCTTGGTCTCCGCGTCGTGGCCGTGCAGCTCCAGGTGCCCCAGTTCGGTGTTGGGCACCAGGGTGCCGTTCACGAAGAGGGCGCTGCCGATGCCCGTGCCGAAGGTGAGCAGGATGACGGTGCCCTTGCGGCCCTTGCCCGCGCCGAAGCTCATCTCGGCGACGCCGGCCGCGTCCGCGTCGTTGACGACCGTGACCTCGTGGCCGCCGAGCCGCTCGCTGATGAGGGCACTCGCGTCCGTGTCGATCCAGCTCTTGTCGACGTTGGCCGCCGTGCGGATCGTCGAGCCGCCGGTGACGACACCGGGGAACGTGATCCCGACCGGGCCCGTCCAGCCGAAGTGGTCGACCACTTCCTTCACGCTGTCCGCCACGCCGTCGGGCACGGCCGGGTGCGGAGTCAGCACCTTGTAACGCTCGTCCGCGAGGTCGCCCCTGTCCAGGTCCACAGGGGCGCCCTTGATACCGGACCCACCGATGTCCACGCCGAAGATCTGCATGGCACCACGTTACGACGAGGGACGCAGGGTCACTTGTCCAGGTTGCCGGAACCACCGCGGCCGGCGGCCAGCGCCGCGGCCTCCTCGCGCAGGTCGCGCCGGAGTTCCTTCGGCAGCGAGAAGACGATGGACTCCTCGGCGGCCTTCACGATCTCCACGTCGTCGAAGCCGTGCGTGGTGAGGTACTCCAGGACCTGCTCGACCAGGACCTCCGGGACGGACGCGCCGGACGTCACGCCGACCGTGCTCACGCCCTCCAGCCAGGCGTCGTCGATCTCGTCGGCGAAGTCCACCAGGTAGGCCTCGCGGGCGCCGGCCAGCTTCGCGACCTCGACGAGGCGCACGGAGTTGGAGGAGTTGCGGGAGCCGACCACGATGACCAGTTCGGCCTCGGCGCCCATCTGCTTCACGGCCTGCTGGCGGTTCTGCGTGGCGTAGCAGATGTCGTCGCTGGGCGGCGAGATGAGCTGCGGGAACTTGTCCTTCAGGGCGTCGACCGTCTCCATCGTCTCGTCGACGGAGAGGGTGGTCTGCGACAGCCAGACCACGCGGGAGGGGTCGCGGACCTCGACGTTGGCGACGTCGCCGGGACCGTCGACGAGCTGGATGTGGTCGGGGGCCTCGCCGGAGGTGCCGATGACCTCCTCGTGCCCCTCGTGGCCGATCAGCAGGATGTCGTAGTCGTCGTTCGCGAAGCGGACGGCTTCCTTGTGGACCTTGGTGACCAGCGGGCAGGTCGCGTCGATCGTGGCGAGGTTGCCGCGCTCGGCCTCGTCGTGGACGGCCGGGGCGACGCCGTGCGCGGAGAACATGACGATGTTGCCCGGGGGCACCTCCTCCGTCCGTTCGACGAAGACGGCACCCTTCTTCTCCAGGGTCTGCACGACGTACTTGTTGTGGACGATCTCGTGCCGGACGTAGACCGGAGCGCCGTACTGCTCCAGGGCCTTCTCGACGGCGATCACGGCGCGGTCCACACCCGCGCAGTAGCCCCGGGGGGCGGCGAGCAGGACGCGGCGGCGGGGCGAAGCAGTCATGGCACCCATCGTAAGGCCGCGCTCGGCGGGTCAAAGGTCCCCTCCTCGGAGAGACTGGCCGGGAGGTGGGGAGGGGCGGGAACGACGCGACTCGCGGAGGCACTGATGTCCCACAACGCAACGGCCGTTCCCCCGGCCGGCGGCGACGGCGGCGAGGGCGCCGCCGACGGCACGGGCGGCCTGCGCCGCACCCTGGGTTTCCGGGACCTGGTGGTCTACGGACTGCTGTTCATCGCGCCCATGGCACCGGTCGGCGTGTTCGGCACGCTGGACGCCAAGTCGCACGGCGCGGTCGCGCTCGTCTACGTCGTGGCGACCGTGGCCATGGCGTTCACCGCCTTCAGCTACGCCCAGATGGTCCGGGTGGTGCCGCAGGCCGGCTCGGTCTTCGCGTACGCGCGTGCCGGCCTCGGCAAGGACGCCGGGTTCGTCGCGGGGTGGATGGCGATGCTGGACTACCTGCTCATCCCCGCGGTCGCCTACCTGTTCTCCGGGATCGCGATGAACTCGCTGGTGCCGGAGGTCTCGCGCTGGGTGTGGACGGCGATCGCGGTCGTCGTGACGACCGCGCTGAACCTGTGGGGCGTACGGGTCGCGGCCCGCGTCGGGTTCCTCGTCCTGGCGCTGGAGATCGCCGTGCTGCTGGTGTTCGTGGTGTCGGCGATCGTGGTGCTCGTGCGGGACGGCGCCGAGCGCGGCTGGCTGTCGCCGTTCTCCGGGGACGGCACGCAGGGCGCGTTCGCGCTGTCGGCGGTGGTCGGCGCGGTGTCGGTGGCCGTCCTGTCGTACCTGGGCTTCGACGCGATCGCCTCGTTCGCGGAGGAGGTCACCGGCGGTTCGCAGCGGGTGGCACGGGCGCTGCTGTTCTGCCTGGCGCTCGCGGGCGTCCTGTTCGTCGCGCAGACGTACCTGGTGGCGCTGCTCGAACCGATGACGTCGGCCCAGCTCGCCGCCGACCCGGACGCGCAGGGCTCCGCCTTCTACGACGCCGTGGACGCCTCGGTGGGCACCTGGCTGCACGACCTGGTGGCCGCGAGCAAGGCGCTCGGGGCGGCCTTCGCGGCGCTGGCCGGGCAGGCGGCCGCCGGGCGGCTGCTGTTCGCGATGGGCAGGGACCGGCGGCTGCCGCGGTTCCTGTCGCGCACGGAGGGCGGGGTGCCGCGGCCGGCGCTGGCGTGCGCGGCCGTGATCACGCTGGTCGCGGCGGTGTGGGCGGCGCGGCGGGACGACGGGCTCGACGTGCTGACGTCGGTGGTGAACGTGGGCGCGCTGACCGCGTTCACCCTGCTGCACGCGAGCGTCGTGGGCTGGTTCGTGGTGCGGCACCGGGGCGCGGGGCCGGTGAACTGGTTCAAGCACCTGGTGGTGCCGGTGATCGGCGCGGCGATCACGATCGCGGTGATCGTCGAGGCGTCCGGTACGGCGCAGGTGGTGGGCGCGGTGTGGCTGGTGCTGGGCCTGCTGGTGCTGGCCACCCGGCGGGGCGTCGGACCCGCCGAGGGCTGACACCGGCCCGGCAGGCGCGCCGGGCCGGTGTCCCTCCCGGTCAGGCCTCGTGGTCGCCGCGGCGGCGGCGCGCGGTCCAGACGGTGAGCGCGGTGCCGGCGGCGGCGATCAGCGCGGCGACGCCACCGAGGGCGTAGAGCGAGGTGCGCTGCTCACCCGTGTTGGCGAGGTGCCCGCCGTTGCCGTGACCGTGGCCGCCGTGGTCGCCGTGGTCGCCCCCGTCGTCGCCGTAACCGCCCTGATGGCCGCCGCCGTGGCCGTGGCCGTGCGTGGGGCTCTGGCTCGGGTGCGGGCCGTGCGAGTGGCTCGGGTGCGGGCCGTGGGAATGGTGCGGCCCGTGCGACGGGTACGGGTGCGGCCCGTGCGAGTGGTGCGGCCAGTGCGACGGGCGCGGCTTGTGGGTCGGCGGCACGACGGGCATCGACGTCGACGGACTCGGCGACGGGGTCGGCGTGGAGGTGTCCGTGGGTGTCGGCGTGGGGGTGTCCGTGGGTGTCGGCGTGGGCGAATCCGTCGGCGTCGGCGAATCCGTCGGCGTCGGGGACGTCGTCGTGTCCGACGGGCTCGGTGACGGGGTCCCGTCGTCGCACGAGATGTCGGCGGCGAACGGGAAGTAGTGGATCTCGCCCGCGTTCACCGCGTCGCTGCGGTCGCTGTTCAGCGGCCCCGCGACCAGGGACTTCACGATGATGTCGCCCTCGATGTTGGAGGCGTCGAGGTCGGTGAGGTCGGCGCGGGGCGCGTAGACGGTGCCCTCCACCGTGTCGCCCGTCGCGATGGTGATGTTCGTGGCGTCCGGGAAGTTCCACAGGATGTACGGGGCCTGCGCGCCCGAGACGCCCGCGAGGGTCGGGGTGTCCCACGTGAAGTCGCCGCCCACGCCGGTGGTGTCCACGTCGATGACGAGCGGGGTGTCGGCGTCGGGCTGGTTCAGGAAGGTGAGGACGCCGATGTTGTTGAGCTGCTCGGCGGTCAGGTGCAGCACGTTCGTCTCGCCCGGGGTGAGGGAGATCGCGACGTTGGCGCCCTCGGCGATGTTCTCCTGGTCCGGCAGCGGATCGCCCGCCGTGTCGCGCAGCACCACGTTGTCCGCGCAGGCGGCCATGGCGTCGGAGCGGTCGCGGTAGTCGGAGAAGAGGGACGTGAAGTCCATCAGGTCGGCGGGCCCAACGGAGGACACCGGCTGCTGGGTGGTGAGGCCGATGCGCGGCGTCGCGTCGTAGGGGTCGGCGAGCGCGTCGACGTGCGTGTCGACGGACGCGCCGTTGGCGTCCTCGTTGAGGGCGTGCCCGTTGGACATGTCGCCGATCTTCACGTAGCCGCCGCTGAGCACCGACAGGACGCCGTTCGGGCTGCTGGCCGCGTAGTCGACCCTGCCGCCGACGAGCAGCGCGGTGGGGCTGGAGTCGCCGGGCGCGACGTAGCTGCCCGTGTCGTTGAGGGCGACGTTGTAGCCGGGGCCGAAGCTGAGGTTGCCGCCGATCGCGACGGGCCCCTCCGACTCGGTGGCACCGAGCACGGCGTCGCCCTCGGTGACCACGCCGAAGCCGTTGCTGCCGGCCACCGGGTTGCCGACGCTGACCGTGTCGCGGGCGACTGCGCCGGTCGTCGCGGCGGCGAGCGCGGCCACCGCGAGCGTGCCCGACCCGACCGTGCACGCCGTGAACAGCACGGCGTTCCGGGCCCGGGTGGACACCGCGACATTCCTGGCATGTGTGACTCTTGTCATATTTCGACGCTAAAAGTACCGGCCGGTCACGGGCGGGCGCCACGCCGGGCCCCTCGCCTGACGCCGTCCAAAGGACGCTCCGACGGCGCCGGGCGCACACCCGGCGCGCGGCGGCGCGCGCCGGGTCGCACCACGCCCCACCCCGTCGCACCGCAGACGCCCGGACCGCACCGGCGCTGTCGGCACCGGGGGCTACGCTCACCGGCATGGCTGTGAACACGTCCGCCGACACCCCCATGCCCGTGGGCCAGGTCTCGCGGCTGATCGGGGGCTGGATCGACCGGCTCGGCGCGGTCTGGGTGGAGGGGCAGATCACCCAGCTCTCCCGGCGGCCGGGCGCGGGCGTCGTCTTCCTGACCCTGCGCGACCCCTCGCAGGACATCTCGGTGAGCGTGACCTGCTTCCGTCAGGTGTTCGAGCAGGTGGCGGACGTGGTCGGCGAGGGGGCCCGGGTCGTCGTCCTCGCGAAACCCGAGTGGTACGCGCCGCGCGGACAGCTCTCCCTGCGGGCCACCGAGATAAGGCCGGTGGGCGTCGGGGAACTGCTGGCCCGCCTCGAACGGCTGAAGAAGTCGCTCGCGGAGGAGGGACTGTTCTCCGCCGCGCGCAAGAAGCCGCTGCCGTTCCTGCCGCAGCTGATCGGGCTGGTCTGCGGGCGCGCCTCGGCCGCCGAGCGGGACGTCCTGGAGAACGCCCGGCACCGCTGGCCCGCCGTCCGCTTCGAGGTGCGCAACGTCCCCGTCCAGGGCGTGCACGCCGTGCCCCAAGTAGTGGGTGCTGTGCGGGAGTTGGATGCCATGGACGAGGTCGACGTGATCATCGTGGCGCGCGGCGGCGGCAGCGTGGAGGACCTGCTGCCGTTCTCCGACGAGGAGCTGGTGCGCACCGTCGCCTCCTGCCGCACGCCCGTGGTGTCCGCGATCGGGCACGAGCCGGACACCCCGCTGCTCGACTACGTGGCCGACCTGCGCGCCTCGACCCCGACCGACGCGGCGAAGCGGGTCGTGCCGGACGTGGGCGAGGAGTACGAGCGGGTACGGCTGCTGCGGAACCGGGCGCTGCGGTGCGTCGAGGGCTTCCTCGACCGGGAGGAGCGGGGCCTCGCGCACGCGCTGTCGCGGCCCTCGATGGAGGACCCGCACCGCATGGTCGACGACCGCGCGGACCAGGTGGCCGCGCTGCTCGACCGGGGCCGGCGCACCCTCGGCCACCTGCTGGACCGCGCCGACTCCGAGCTGACGCACACCCGCGCGCGCGTGGTGGCCCTCTCCCCCGCCGCCACCCTGCGGCGCGGGTACGCGGTGCTCCAGCGCGCGGACGGTCACGTGGTCCGCGACCCGGACGACGTGACCGGCGGCGATGCGCTGCGCGCGCGGGTCGCCGAGGGCGAGTTCTCCGTACGAGTCGACACATAGGGTGGACGCATGACCGGCACAACGGACGAGGCGAAGGCGCCGGGCGCTGCCGACGCCCTCGGGTACGAGCAGGCGCGGGACGAACTCATCGAGGTCGTCCGGCGGCTGGAGGCGGGCGGCACCACGCTGGAGGAGTCGCTCGCGCTGTGGGAGCGCGGCGAGGAACTGGCGAAGGTCTGCCGCCGCTGGCTGGACGGGGCGCGGGCCCGGCTGGACGCGGCGCTCGCCGAGGAGGCCGGGGCGGAGGAGCAGCGCGCGTCCGCCTCCGCCGACGACTGATCCGACCGCCCGCGCGGGCCGCGCGCCCCGCCGGATCGGGCCCGCCCCGCACGGCGCGCGGCGGCCGTCGACCGCCGTGATCCGCTTCACTCCTGTGAGGCGGATCACTGCGCTCCGCAATTTGTTGAACCTTGAACTTTAATCGCGTACCGTCGGCCTGTCAGTCGATCCGGGCCTCCGCGCCCGACGCTCTTCCGAGAAGGTTCCCATGTCTCTCGCCCTTGACCCCGCCGCCCAGGACCTCCTGTTCCGCGAGGCCCGCACCGCGAACACCTTCACCGACGAGCCGGTGACCGACGAGCAGGTGCAGGCGATCTACGACCTGGTCAAGTACGGCCCGACGTCGATGAACCAGTCGCCGCTGCGCGTCACGCTGGTCCGTTCCCCGGAGGCCCGCGAGCGCCTGGTCGCGCTCATGGCCGAGGGCAACCAGCCGAAGACCGCCGCCGCCCCGCTGGTCGCCATCCTCTCCGCCGACAACGAGTTCCACGAGGAACTCCCGCAGCTCTTCCCGCACTTCCCCGCGGCGAAGGACGCCATCTTCGGCGAGCGCGGCGTGCGCGAGCCCAGCGCGGTGCTCAACGCCACGCTCCAGGCCGCCTACTTCATCGTCGGCATCCGGGCCGCCGGTCTGGCCGCCGGCCCGATGACCGGCCTGGACTTCGCGGGCGTCCAGAAGGAGTTCCTGGACGACGACCACACCCCGCTGATGGTCGTCAACATCGGCAAGCCGGGCGAGGACGCCTGGTTCCCGCGCTCCCCGCGCCTGGAGTACGACCAGGTCGTCACGACGGTCTGAGCACCGCCCCACGCGCCCCGCGCGCGTGAACCGCGCAGGAACGACGAAGGCTCCCGGCGAGTACGCCGGGAGCCTTCGCGCCGTCGTGGGGAGGGCCGAACGCCCGCCCGGGAGGCGGTGGTTCAGGAGGTGGACAGCGCGCCCGCCATGGTGGCCAGCTGCGTGAAGGACCCGGTGCCCGCGACGACCGTCGTCGAGCCCTTCGGGCCCTCCAGGACCAGCGCGTCGTAACGGCCGCCGGTGTAGCGGGTCCAGGTCTGTCCGTCTATCCGCTCGGTCTTCGTCGTCGCCCTCGCGCCCTGGCTGGCGTCGTCGATGAAGGCGGAGCGCTTCTGCACGGACTGCTCGACCGCCACGTACTCGCCGTCCGGCGCCCGGAACCCGATGTGCCACGCGTCGCCCTGGTCGCCCTGGTAGCGCACCGAGGTCGCCTTCCAGGTCGCGGGCAGGCCCTCGGGGGCCGCCACCGGGTAGGACGCCGCACGCCGGGCCGTCAGCAGCTCGACGCTGTAGTCGACCCGGGGGAGGTCGGGCTCCGAGTCGTCGTGCGGGATGAAGATGTAGATGACGCCCGCCATCAGCACGATCAGGGCCAGGGACAGGATCATGTCCCGGACCGTCTTCTGCTTGCCTTTCGCACCTGCCACGCGTCTATCGTCGCAGGTGCCCCGCCCGCTCATCCGTGGGGCCCCCTGCTCATTTTGTCAGCCTGGCGATAGAGTCGTGGCCATACCCTCATCCGGCCGTCGTCGTACAGGGAAGGTGCGTTCCGATGACCGAGCATCAAATGCCGTCCGAACTCGAAGTCCCCTCCGAAGCCCCCGACCGCAACCTCGCCCTGGAGCTCGTCCGGGTCACCGAGGCCGCCGCCATGGCCGCCGGCCGATGGGTCGGCCGCGGTGACAAGAACGGCGCCGACGGCGCCGCCGTCCGCGCCATGCGCACCCTCGTCCACACCGTCTCGATGAACGGCATCGTCGTCATCGGCGAGGGCGAGAAGGACGAGGCCCCGATGCTCTTCAACGGGGAGCGCGTGGGCGACGGGACCGGGCCCGAGTGCGACATCGCCGTCGACCCGATCGACGGCACCACGCTGACCGCGGCGGGCATGACCAACGCCATCGCCGTGCTCGCCGCCGCCGACCGCGGATCGATGTTCGACCCGTCGGCGGTCTTCTACATGGACAAGCTGGTCACCGGCCCCGAGGCCGCGGACTTCGTGGACATCGACGCCCCGGTGTCGGTCAACATCCGCCGGGTCGCCAAGGCGAAGCGCCGCACGCCCGAGGACGTCACCGTGGTGGTGCTCGACCGGCCGCGGCACCAGAGCCTCATCAAGGAGATCCGGGAGACCGGCGCCCGCATCAAGCTCATCTCCGACGGCGACGTCGCCGGGTCGATCCTGGCGCTGCGCGAGGGCACCGGCGTCGACCTGCTCCTCGGCATCGGCGGCACCCCCGAGGGCATCATCTCGGCGTGCGCCGTGAAGTGCCTGGGCGGCACCATCCAGGGCAAGCTCTGGCCGAAGGACGACGAGGAGCGGCAGCGCGCGCTCGACGCCGGGCACGACCTGGACCGGGTGCTGACCACCAACGACCTGGTCTCCGGCGAGAACGTCTTCTTCGTGGCCACCGGGATCACCGACGGCGAACTGCTGCGCGGGGTGCGCTACCGCTCGGAGACGGCGCTGACGGACTCGATCGTGATGCGCTCCAAGTCGGGCACGGTGCGCCGGATCGACTCCGAGCACCGGCTGAGCAAGCTGCGCGCGTACAGCGCGATCGACTTCGACCGCGCGAAGTAGGCGGGGACGGATCGCACGACGCCGGGGCGCTCCTTGTGCGGAGGGGCGCCCCCGTCCGCGGTCCGCAGGCGCACGGGACAAGGGACTTGCGGGGTGGAGGAAGAACCGGAGGCCGGCCGGCGGGCCGCGGGAGGGCTAACCGGCCGCCGCTATGCGGCCGTCGGTGCGGGCCGCCTTCTTCAGCTCCAGGTCGCGGCGGCGGCGCCGGGCCAGCACCACCCGGCGCTCGGCGGCGGTCAGACCGCCCCAGACGCCGTACGGCTCGGGCTGGAGCAGCGCGTGCTCGCGGCACTCGACCATCACGGGACAGCGGGCGCAGACCCGCTTGGCGGCCTCCTCGCGGGAGAGCCGCGCGGCGGTGGGTTCCTTGGACGGTGCGAAGAACAGGCCGGCCTCGTCGCGCCGGCACACCGCCTCGGTGTGCCACGGCGCGTCCTGGTCCCTGTCTGGCACCCGTACCCGCTGGGCGGGTACGGCGGCGACCTGCAAGGACGAATGCGACGGTTGCAGCACGGCCTACTCCTGACGACGGCTTCGCAAGCGAGAGACGATGGGGCAAGCCCTACCCGCTGTGCGCGCGCCTATGCACTGAGTTCCGAACCGCCGGGCCCTCCGGCGCACCATGCGGCGGCCCGCACCGGGCGCGCCAACACCCTTGGCGCGCGGCCGAGTTCACGTCCGCCGGGCGTGCGCCGGTCAGCGGTCCAGGTGCTTGCGCAGCTTCCGTTCGACCTTGGCGTTGACGCGGTCGAGGATGTCCACGACCAGCTTGCCGCGCCGGGGCTTGGCCTCCACGTTGCCGAGGACCGCCCAGCCGTCCACGTAGACCACGGGGGCGTCCGGGTCGACCGAGTCCAGCGTGTCCACCTCGAAGTTGCCGAGGACGCCGCCGCCGGTGCCGCGCAGCGAGACGTTCTCCGGGACGCGTATCTCCACGTTGCCGAACACCGACACCGCCTTGATGACGACCTGCTGGTACTCGAAGACCGCCTCGCTGAGGTCGATCTCGACGTTGCCGAAGACGGAGTACGCGTGCAGCCTGCGGCCCACCCGCCAGCGGCCCTTGCGCGCGGCGGTGCTGAAGACCGCCACCACGTTCTCCTCGGCGTCCAGGGGTATCGCGCCCGGTGTGGGGCGGTTGGGCGCGGACGCGGGGCCCCGCGGCACGCGCTGCTGGCCGGCGGGCAGGTCCCGGATGAAGACCTCCAGCTCGCCCGCGGTGCGCGCCGCGAGCACCCCCTCGACACGCTCCGCGTGCTCGTCGGGGGTCAGCCGGCCCTCGGCGAGGGCGTCCCGCAGGATGTCGGCGATCCGGTCGCGGTCGGCGTCCGAGGCGCGGAGTTCGGCGGCCGGGGCGCGATGGTCGGCGACGCGCGGCGCGGTCTGCTTCTGAAGGTCCACGGCAGCAGAGTACCCAAACGCGATAGATCGCGACTACCCCCCGTCGCGAGCCTGTGGAAAACCCGGCGCGGGCCCCCGTCCGCCCGCCTGGAGATCCCGCACGGCTCCAACTGAGTCTTACCTAACAAAGCCGCCGCTCCGGGGCGGGTTCTACGCTGGTGGGCGCTGACACGGAGGTCAGCCGCCGTCTGTCGAGTGAGGAATGGGCGCCATGCCTGAGTTCGCGTACACCGATCTGCTCCCCCAGGGAGAGGACACCACCCCGTACCGGCTGGTGACCTCCGAGGGTGTCTCCACCTTCGAGGCCGACGGGCGCACCTTCCTCAAGGTCGAGCCGGAGGCCCTGCGCAAGCTGGCCGAGGAGGCGATCCACGACATCCAGCACTACCTGCGCCCCGCCCACCTCGCGCAGCTGCGCAGGATCATCGACGACCCCGAGGCGTCCGGCAACGACAAGTTCGTCGCGCTGGACCTGCTGAAGAACGCGAACATCGCGGCGGCCGGCGTGCTGCCCATGTGCCAGGACACCGGCACCGCGATCGTCATGGGCAAGCGCGGGCAGAACGTGCTGACCTCCGGCGAGGACGAGAAGGCGCTGTCGCACGGCATCTACGACGCGTACACGCGCCTGAACCTGCGCTACTCGCAGATGGCCCCGGTCACCATGTGGGAGGAGAAGAACACCGGCTCCAACCTCCCGGCGCAGATCGAGCTGTACGCGACCGACGGCGGCGCCTACAAGTTCCTCTTCATGGCCAAGGGCGGCGGCTCCGCCAACAAGTCGTTCCTGTACCAGGAGACGAAGGCCGTCCTCAACGAGTCCTCCATGATGAAGTTCCTGGAGGAGAAGATCCGTTCGCTCGGCACGGCCGCCTGCCCGCCGTACCACCTGGCGATCGTCGTCGGCGGCACCAGTGCCGAGTACGCGCTGAAGACCGCCAAGTACGCGTCCGCGCACTACCTCGACAACGTGCCGTCCGAGGGTTCCGCGCTGGGGCACGGCTTCCGCGACCAGGAGCTGGAGCGGAAGGTCTTCGAGCTGACGCAGAGGATCGGCATCGGCGCGCAGTTCGGCGGCAAGTACTTCTGCCACGACGTGCGCGTGGTGCGCCTGCCCCGGCACGGCGCGTCCTGCCCGGTGGCCATCGCCGTGTCGTGCTCGGCGGACCGCCAGGCCGTCGCGAAGATCACCGCCGAGGGCGTCTTCCTGGAGCAGCTGGAGACGGACCCGGCGCGGTTCCTGCCCGAGACCACCGACGAGCACCTCGACGACGAGGGCGACGTCGTGCGGATCGACCTGAACCAGCCGATGGACGACATCCTGGCCGAGCTGACGAAGTACCCGGTCAAGACCCGGCTCTCGCTGTCCGGCCCGCTGGTCGTGGCCCGCGACATCGCGCACGCCAAGATCAAGGAACGCCTCGACGCCGGCGAGGAGATGCCGCAGTACCTGAAGGACCACCCGGTGTACTACGCGGGCCCGGCGAAGACCCCCGAGGGCTACGCGTCCGGCTCGTTCGGCCCGACCACGGCCGGCCGGATGGACTCCTACGTGGAGCAGTTCCAGGCGGCGGGCGGCTCGAAGGTGATGCTCGCCAAGGGCAACCGCTCGGCGCAGGTCACGCGCGCGTGCGACGCGCACGGCGGCTTCTACCTCGGCTCGATCGGCGGCCCGGCGGCGCGGCTCGCGCAGGACTGCATCAAGAAGGTCGAGGTCGTCGAGTACGAGGAGCTCGGCATGGAGGCGGTCTGGCGGATCGAGGTCGAGGACTTCCCCGCGTTCGTCGTGGTCGACGACAAGGGCAACGACTTCTTCCAGGCGCCCGCCGAGCCGCCCACGTTCACGTCCATCCCGGTGCGCGGCCCGGGGCTGGCCTAGGGGTACCCCGAGCCGCCCCGGGGGTTCCCGGAGCCGGCTCTCCGGGACGGCCCGGATGTTCCGCACGTCTGCGCGTGTCCGGAACATCCGGGCCGTCCCGTTCGCTGTACGGGTATGAGCGAATACCGGATCGAGCACGACTCGATGGGCGAGGTGAAGGTCCCGGCCGACGCGAAGTGGCGGGCGCAGACGCAGCGGGCGGTGGAGAACTTCCCCGTCTCGGGGCAGCGTCTGGAGCGCGCGCACATCGAGGCGCTGGCCCGGATCAAGGGCGCCGCGGCGAAGGTCAACGCCCGGCTCGGGGTGATCGACAAGGACGTCGCGGAGGCGATCCAGGAGGCCGCCGCCGAGGTCGCGGAGGGCCGCTGGGACGCCGAGTTCCCGGTGGACGTGTTCCAGACCGGGTCCGGCACATCGTCCAACATGAACACCAACGAGGTCCTCGCCACGCTCGCCGGTGAGCGCCTGGGCCGCGCCGTCCACCCCAACGACGACGTCAACGCCTCCCAGTCGTCCAACGACGTCTTCCCCTCCAGCATCCACATCGCGGCCACCGCCGCCGTCACCCGGGACCTGGTGCCGGCCCTGGACCACCTCGCCGAGGCGCTGGAGCGCAAGGCCGAGGAGTTCTCCGACGTGGTCAAGTCGGGCCGTACGCACCTGATGGACGCCACCCCGGTCACCCTGGGCCAGGAGTTCGGCGGCTACGCGGCGCAGATCCGCTACGGCGTCGAGCGGCTCACCGCGTCGCTGCCGCGGCTGGCCGAACTGCCGCTGGGCGGCACGGCGGTGGGCACCGGCATCAACACCCCGCCCGGCTTCTCGGCGGCGGTGATCGAGGAGGTCGCCCGAGCCACGGGGCTGCCGCTGACGGAGGCGCGCAACCACTTCGAGGCGCAGGGCGCGCGCGACGGCATCGTGGAGACCAGCGGGCAGCTCCGCACGGTCGCCGTGGGGCTCACAAAGATCGCGAACGACCTGCGCTGGATGTCCTCGGGACCGCGCACCGGCCTCGCCGAGATCTCCCTGCCCGACCTCCAGCCCGGCTCGTCGATCATGCCGGGCAAGGTCAACCCGGTGATCCCCGAGGCCGTCGTCATGGTGGCCGCGCAGGTCGTGGGCAACGACGCGACGGTCGCGACCGCGGGCGCCGCGGGCAACTTCGAGCTGAACGTCATGCTGCCGGTCATCGCGAAGAACGTCCTGGAGTCCGTGCGGCTGCTCGCCAACGTCTCCCGCCTGCTGGCCGACCGCACGGTCGACGGCATCGTGGCGCACCGCGAACGCGCCCGGGAGTACGCCGAGTCGTCCCCCTCGGTGGTGACGCCGCTGAACAAGTACATCGGGTACGAGGAGGCCGCCAAGGTCGCCAAGAAGTCGCTGGCCGAACGCAAGACGATCCGTCAGGTCGTCCTGGAGGGCGGGTACGTGGAGCGCGGCGACCTCACCGAGGAGCAGCTCGACGCGGCGCTCGATGTCCTCGGGATGACGCACCCGTAACCATTGATCCCCTTGGCGTGAACCGTGACGTGTGCCGCCGCGTCCTATGCCAAGGGCACCTAATATCTGTGCATGGCAGACGACACAGCGGTGGGACGGGGACGGACGGAAGCGGGCGGCTCGGCGGCGTACTGGTCCCCGGGCACCCCCGTCCTGTGGCGCTACCGGGAGAACGCCGGTGACCACTTCCACATCGCCCGCCCCGTGACGGTCGTGCGCGACGACGCCGAACTGCTGGCCGTGTGGCTCGCCCCGGGCACCGAGTGCGTACGGCCGGCGCTGGCGGACGGCTCGCCGGTCGCGCGCGAACCGCTGGAGACCCGGTACACCGCCCCCCGCACGGTCCGCCGCGGCCGCTGGCTCGGCACGGGCGTGCTGAAGCTGGCGCGGCCGGGCGAGCCCTGGTCGGTGTGGCTGTTCTGGGAGCCGGGCTGGCGGTTCAAGAACTGGTACGTGAACCTGGAGCAGCCGCTTGCCCGTTGGGACGGCGGGGTCGACTCCGAGGATCATTTCCTGGACATCGACGTGCAGCCGGACCACAGTTGGCACTGGCGCGACGAGGACGAGTTCGCGCAGGCCCAGCGGGACGGCCTGATGGACCGTGACCTCGCCGAACGCGTACGGGCGGCGGGACGGTCCGCGGTGGGGGTGATCAGGGCATGGGGCTCGCCGTTCGCCGACGGCTGGGAGCGCTGGCGGCCCGATCCGGCGTGGGCTGTACCGTCACTCCCGGAGGACTGGGACCGCACTCCCGCGCACGCGTCCTCGTGAGACCCTTGAAGAGCCCCCGGGCACGAAACGTAGGATCGTCCTCCGCAAGGGTGCTCGGCACCAACCTCCGCAGTTCCAACCGGGCTTGACCAACCGTCACCGAGGGGCGGCACGACGTGAGCGAGGGCGAAGAGGGCAACACCGGCCGGGATCGCGGAGGTTCGGGCACCGGTACGGCAACGGCCTGCGAGCACGCCGAGATTCCGTTCCCCGGGCAGGACTTCCGGGTATCGGCCTCTCTGCGGGACGAACTGCACGCGCCGCTCGCGCGGTGCGCGGCCCCGGACGGATGGACTCGACACGCGTGACGGAGCACCCGACCTCCTTCGAACGCCCCCAGCCGGGCGTCGGCCCCGTGGATCACCACGGGGCGTTCCCGCTCGCCCCGGACGCCGTACGCTCCCCCGGTGCCGCCGCCCTGCCCGCCCAGGCGCGCTCCGGCGAGACACCGGGCACACCGGGCGCCGTCACCCCGTACGGCGCGGACGGCCGTCGTCCGGACGGGCCGCCGGCCCCCGGGGCCGGCCCCGCCGCCGCCGGCCCGGAGCACTCCCAGCCGTCCGCGGCCGAGACGGGCACGCACCGCCCGCGCCCGGCGCCGGAGAGCATCCCGGTCCAGCCCGGTACCGGACAGGACCGTGCGCCGCAGGTGGCCGAGGGCCTGGAGCGGCGCAGCGGACAGGGCCTGCCCGCGGGCCGGCCGATGCCGATGCGCCGTGACGGCGACCGGCTGCGCTACGTGGGCGCGGCGACGCGGCGGATCGCCCGCGGCATAGACCTCGACGAGATCGTGATGGGCCTGTGCCGGGCCACCGTGCCGACGTTCTCGGACGCGATCCTCGTCTACCTGCGCGACCCGCTGCCGGTCGGCGACGAGCGGCCCAGCGGCGACTTCGTGCTCCGGCTGCGCCGCACCGACCGCATCCCGGCGGCCGAGCGCGACGCGGACGGCGTGCTCAGCCCGCCGCTGCTGCCGGAGCCGCCGGCGCCGTTCACGGCCGCCGCCGAGCGCTGCGACGTGCGGCCGGACGGCGCGCTCGCCGAGGTGCTGCGCGGTGTGCGCCCCGTCTTCGCGGACGCGCCCGGTGCCCGTGCCGCCCTGCCCGAACTGCTGGGCGAGGCGGGCGTGCCGGTGGTGCCGGTCGGGCAGCGCGCGATCCTCGCGCCGCTGCGCGGACGCCGGCTGGTGATCGGCGCCGCGGTGTTCCTGCGCCGCGCCGAGCGGCCCGCGTTCGAGTCGGAGGACCTGCTGGTCGCGGCGCAGCTCGCCACGCACAGCGCGCTCGGCATCGACAAGGCCGTGCTGTACGGGCGCGAGGCGTACATCGCCGACGAGCTCCAGCGCACGATGCTGCCGGAGACACTGCCCAACCCGACCGGCGTACGGCTCGCGTCCCGCTATCTGCCGGCCGCCGAGACGGCGCGGGTGGGCGGCGACTGGTACGACGCGATCCCGCTGCCGGGCAGCAGGGTCGCGCTCGTCGTCGGCGACGTGATGGGCCACTCCATGACGTCGGCGGCGATCATGGGCCAGCTCCGGACGACCGCGCAGACCCTGGCCGGCCTGGACCTGCCGCCCCAGGAGGTGCTGCACCACCTCGACGAGCAGGCGCAGCGCTTGGGCACCGACCGCATGGCGACCTGCCTCTACGCGGTGTACGACCCGGTCACGCACCGCATCACCATCGCCAACGCGGGCCATCCGCCGCCCGTCCTGCTGCACCTGGGCGGCCGCGCCGAGGTGCTGAAGGTGCCGCCGGGCGCCCCGATCGGCGTGGGCGGCGTCGACTTCGAGGCGGTCGAGCTGGACGCGCCGGCGGGCGCGACGCTGCTGCTGTACACGGACGGGCTGGTCGAGTCCCGGCTGCGCGACGTCTGGACCGGTATAGAACAGCTGCGCGAGAAGCTGGTGGCGACGGCCCGGCTCACCGGGGCGGACCACCCGCCGCCGCTGGAGGCGCTGTGCGACGAGGTGCTCGACATGCTCGGGCCGGGCGACCGGGACGACGACATCGCGCTGCTCGCCGCCCGCTTCGACGGGATCGCGCCGAGCGACGTCGCGTACTGGTACCTGGACCCGGAGGACTCGGCCCCCGGCCGGGCCCGCAGGCTGGCGCGGCGCGCCCTGGCCCGCTGGGGTCTGGAGGACATGACCGACTCGGTGGAGCTGCTGGTCAGCGAGGTCGTGACCAACGCGGTGCGCTACGCGTCCCGCCCGGTCACCCTGCGCCTGCTGCGCACCGACGTGCTGCGCTGCGAGGTCGGCGACGACGTCCCGCAGCTTCCCCGGCTGCGGCAGGCCCGCGCCACGGACGAGGACGGCCGCGGGCTCTACCTGGTGAACCGGCTGGCCCGGCGGTGGGGCGCGACCCGGCTCAGCACGGGCAAGGTCGTCTGGTTCGAACTGAACCGCGCCTGACACCGGCACACCGCCGGGCCGCACGGCCCGGCGGTTGAACCGCACGTGCGGGGTACTCGCGTCCCGAGCCCCGACAGCGACTCGTTTCAGAACCGAACCGGATTTGGACGCAGTCCAAATGTTGCCGACCCATCGTCGGCGGAGTTGACTGCTCGGGGTGAGCGAACCCACCTGAAACCCCCCTTTTCGATGGGAGGACGCTCGTGACGCAGGCGCCCCAGCAGGTCCCGTACACGACGAACAACGCCGGAATCCCGGTGGAGAGCGACGAACACTCGCTCACTGTCGGCTCCAACGGCCCGGTCCTGCTCCAGGATCACTACCTGATCGAGAAGATGGCCCAGTTCAACCGGGAACGGGTCCCCGAGCGCGTCGTCCATGCCAAGGGCAGCGGCGCGTACGGAGTCTTCGAGGTCACCAACGACGTCAGCCAGTTCACCAAGGCCGACCTCTTCCAGCCCGGGAAGCGCACCGAGATGCTCGCGCGGTTCTCCACCGTCGCCGGCGAGATGGGCTCCCCGGACACCTGGCGCGACCCCCGCGGCTTCGCGCTGAAGTTCTACACCGAGCACGGCAACTACGACATGGTGGGCAACAACACCCCCGTGTTCTTCGTCCGTGACGCGATCAAGTTCCAGGACTTCATCCGCTCCCAGAAGCGGCACCCGCAGACCGGTCTGCGCAGCAACGACATGCAGTGGGACTTCTGGACGCTGTCCCCCGAGTCCGCGCACCAGGTGACGTGGCTCATGGGCGACCGGGGCATCCCGAAGACCTGGCGCAACATGGACGGCTTCAGCTCGCACACCTACATGTGGGTCAACGCGGGCGGCGAGCGGTTCTGGGTCAAGTACACCTTCAAGACCGACCAGGGCATCGAGTTCCTCACCCAGGCCGAGGCCGACGAGCTGGCCGGCAAGGACGCCGACAAGCACCGGCGCGACCTGTTCGAGTCGATCGAGGCGGGCGACCACCCGTCCTGGACGATGCACGTGCAGGTCATGCCGTTCGACGACGCCCCGGACTACCGGTTCAACCCGTTCGACCTGACGAAGGTGTGGCCGCACGCCGACTACCCGCTCATCGAGGTCGGCCGGATGACCCTGAACCGGAACCCCGAGGACCACTTCGTCCACATCGAGCAGGCGGCGTTCGAGCCGTCCAACATGGTGCCGGGCATCGGCCCGTCGCCGGACAAGATGCTGCTCGGCCGGCTGTTCTCGTACCCGGACACGCACCGGTACCGGATCGGCCCGAACTACGCGCAGCTCCCGCCCAACAGGCCGCACTCCCAGGTGAACTCGTACGCCAAGGACGGCCCGATGCGCTACGAGTCCAACAACGTGGGAGCGGTGTACGCGCCCAACTCCTACGGGGGCCCCGCGGCGGACACCGCGCGGTTCGGCGACGTCGCGGGCTGGCAGACGGCCGGCGACATGGTCCGGGAGGACTACAAGCTGCACGCCGAGGACGACGACTGGGGCCAGGCCGGCACGCTGGTGCGCCAGGTGCTGGACGACGCGGCGCGCGACCGGCTCGTCTCGAACATCAGCGGCCACCTGCTCCAGGGCGTCACGCCCCCGGTGCTGGCCCGCGCGGTGCAGTACTGGCGCAACGTCGACAAGGACCTCGGCGACCGCATCGCCGCCAAGGTCAACGGCGGCTGACACCGGCGCCGCGACACACGGAAGGCCGTTCCCCAAAGGGAACGGCCTTCCGGCGTACGCGCGCCGCCCGGGAACGCGGGACCTACCGCCCCGTGTCCTCGTCGTCCTGGCCGAGCGGGTCGTCGCCCTCGTCCGTCTCGGTGGCCGTCGGGGTCGGCGTCGTTCTCGTCGCCGTCGGGGTCGGCGTCGTGGTCTGCGACTGCGTCTCCGTCGGCGTGGGCGTCGGCGTCGCCTCCTCGGTGGTCGGCGCCTGCGTCGTCGGCTCCTCGGTCGTCGGGGTGGGCGTCGGCGTCGGCGTGGGTGTCGCCGACTTCGTCGGCTGGACGGCCGCGCCCTGCGTGGTGTCCAGGTCGAACTTGCTGACGCCGCCCATCGCGGAGAACGTGTACTGCGCCCAGATCTGCGCCGGGTAGCCGCCACCGTTGATGCGGCCGGTGCCGGGGATCAGGCCGGTGGCGCCCTTGAGCGTGACCTGCGTGTGCTTCTTCGCGTCCTCGCCGAACAGCCCGACCGAGGTCACCAGGTTCGGCGTGTAGCCGGTGAACCAGGCCGACTTGTTGTTGTCGGAGGTGCCCGTCTTGCCCGCCACCTGCTGCCCGTCGCGCGCGCTGTTGTCCCGCACGGAGGTCTTCGCCGTACCGTCGTCGACCACGCCGGTGAGCACCGAGGTCACCGTGTCGGCGGCCTCGCGGCTGATGACCTGGTCGCCGATCGGGCTGTCGAGCTTCACCGTACGGGTGCTCTGTTCGGCCGACTTGAGGATGGACGGCGAGACCTGCTTGCCGTGGTTGTCGAAGGTCGCGTAGACGGACGCCATCTCCAGCGGGCTCGCGCCCATGCTGCCGAGCGTCTGCGCGGGCACCGCCTGCACCCCGTCGGTGTCCATGCCGAGCTTGCTCGCCACGTTCAGCACCTTGGTCATGCCGACGTCGACACCCATCTGCGCGAACACCGAGTTGACGGACTTGTTCATCGCGGTCTGCACGGTGATGTTCCCGTAGTCCGCGTCGTCCTCGTTCGGCGGCGAGAAGGCGATGTCGCTGCCCTTCACCGGCCTGCCGCTGGTGCCGTCGTAGATGGTGTTGGCGTCGATCGGCTTGCCGTCCTGGGTCTCCGCGGCCTCCTGCATGGCGGCGGCGAGGATGACCGGCTTGAACGTCGAGGCCGGCTGGTAGTCCGCTCTGGTGGCGTTGCTGATGTAGTGCTTGTAGTAGTCCTTGCCGCCGTACAGCGCCACGATCCTGCCGGTCTTCGGCTCGACGGAGACCGCCCCGGCCTGCACGTTGCCGTCGACGGAGCGTTTCTTCGCATCGAGCTTGCTGGTGAGCTGCGCCTTGACGGCGGTCTCCAGGTCGGCCTGCTTGGACTTGCTGATGTTCAGCGTGATCGTCCAGCCCTTGCCGTCGACCGCCGCGTCGGCCTCGGACTTCGTCAGGTTGTTCTGCTTCATGAGCTGCGCCGCGAGCTGGTCGTTGGCGAGCTTGACGAGATAGCCCTTCTGCCCGTCGAGGCCCGCGGCGCTCTTCGGGTCCTTGGGCACGGGGAACTCCATGGCCTGCCGCTTGGAGGCGCTGAGCCACTTCTGCTCGACCATGTTGTCGAGGACGTAGTTCCAGCGGGCCTTGGCCAGCTTCTTGCCGGTGTCGGACGCCACGGCCCAGTCGTACTGGCTCGGCGCCTGGAGCAGCGCGGCCAGGTAGGCACCCTGCTGGACCGTCAGCTTGCTCGCGTCGACGCGGTAGTACGCCTGGGCGGCGGCCTGGATGCCGTAGGCGCCGCGGCCGTAGTAACTGGTGTTGATGTAGCCCGCGAGGATGTCGTCCTTGGACATCTGGCGGTCCACCTTCAGCGAGATGACCAGTTCCTTCAGCTTGCGCGAGACGGTCTGGTCCTGGCTGAGGTAGTAGTTCTTCACGTACTGCTGGGTGATCGTCGAACCGCCCTGCTTGCCGCGCCCCAGCGCGGTGTTGAGCAGACCGCGGGTGGTGCCCTTCAGGTCGACGCCGGCGTCCGAGTAGAAGGACTTGTTCTCGGCGGCGACGAAGGTGTGCTGGACCGGCTTCGGCACCTTGGACAGGTCGACGGTCTCGCGGTTGACCGCGCCGACGCGGGCGAGCGTCGTGCCGTCGCTGTACTTGTAGACGTTGCTCTGGCTCTGCGCCTCGGCGTTGCCCTGGGGGACCTGGACCACCATGTACAGCACGATGAAGCTGCCGATGACGAGCAGGCAGAGGCCGAAGAAGGTGCCGAGGATCTTCTTCCACGTGAAGAGGCGGCGCAGCAACCCCTTCTTGGGGCCGGACTGGCGGGCGGCCGCCCGGTGTCCCGTGCCGGCGGCGGTCGGCGCGGAAGCTCCGGGTGCCGAGCGGTGGCCACCGCGCTGTCGCGCTCGTCTTTCTTCCGCTCGTCCCATGGATTCGTCCGCTCCGCCTTCGTTCTTGTCTTTTCCCGGCTCTTGTTCGACCGGTGCGGGCCGTTCCGGGCCGCTCACGGGCGTTTCACAGCCGCCCGGCCCGAGTCAGCTCAGAAAGCTAACACCCCTCTATGTGACAAAGGGCCCACGATCCGGTCTTTTACGGACGTGACAATGAGCACCCCGTTCCTGTGGAACCGACGCGGAAGGCGGCCGGAAGGGTGCGCGGCGACTTCGGCGACGAGCGGCGGCCGCCGTAAAAATGCTATCACTTTGATAGAAGCGCGAGTAGGCTGGGACGAGGCGCCCGCACCGCCGCGGGGCCCCTCCACCGGAACGGGGACCACCATGTCCACGCACGACACGCACGGCGCCCAGGACCCGCACGACACCGCGGACGGCGCGCCCAACGCCCCGGCCGCGGCCACCGTGCCCGAGATGCCGGCGCCCCGGGTGCGGGAGTTCACCGCGCACAGCATCGGCGGCGGCCTCGCGCTGCTGCTCGGCCTGGTCGGACTGCTGGCCGGCGCCGCCCTGCTCTTCTCGACGGCCGCGACCACGTCCGCCGGTGTCAGAGCGGTGCTGATCGTGGCCGGCATCGTCGTCCTGCTGGCCTCGTTCATCGGCATGAGAGGGCTGAACACGGTGGCCCCCGGCGAGGCGCGGGTCGTCCAGCTCTTCGGGCGGTACCGGGGCACGATCCGGCAGGACGGACTGCGCTGGGTGAACCCGTTCACGTCGCGCACCAGGATCTCCACCCGCGTGCGCAACCACGAGACCCCGGTCATGAAGGTCAACGACGCGTACGGCAACCCGATCGAGCTGGCCGCGGTCCTGGTCTGGAAGGTCCAGGACACCGCGCAGGCCACCTTCGAGGTGGACGACTACAAGGAGTTCGTGGCCACGCAGACCGAGGCCGCGGTGCGCCACATCGCCATCGAGTACCCGTACGACGCCCACGACGAGGGCGGTCTCTCGCTGCGCGGCAACGCCGAGGAGATCACCGAGAAGCTCGTCGTCGAACTGCACGCCCGCGTGGCGGCCGCCGGTGTGCGGATCGTCGAGTCCCGCTTCACGCACCTCGCCTACGCGCCCGAGATCGCCTCCGCGATGCTCCAGCGCCAGCAGGCGGGCGCGGTCGTCGCGGCCCGGCGGCTGATCGTGGACGGTGCGGTCGGCATGGTCGAGGCGGCGCTCGCCCGCATCGCCGAGCAGGGCATCGTGGAGATGGACGAGGAACGCAAGGCGGCGATGGTGTCCAACCTGCTCGTGGTGCTGTGCGGCGACCGCGCCCCGCAGCCCGTCGTCAACACCGGGTCGCTCTACCAGTGACGACGCCGGCCGCCGGGAACACGCCCCCGGAGAAGGTCCCCGCGGCGGAGGGCTCCCCGGCGCAGGAGCCCCCCGCGGCGGAGGCCGCTCCCGCTCCCCCGCGTGCGGCGCGGGCCGCGCGCCGCGCGCGCAAGCAGGTGCTGCTGCGCCTCGACCCCCTCGTGCACGACGCGCTGGCCCGCTGGGCGGGCGACGAACTGCGGTCGGCCAACGCGCAGATCGAGTTCCTGCTGCGCCGCGCGCTGTCCGACGCGGGACGCCTCCCGCGCGACACCGGCCCCCTCCCCCGCCGCGGCCGCCCGCCGGGCGGGGCCGCGCGGCCGGCCGCGGAGGCGGACGAGGACGACTGAGGCGGGCGCGGCGGCGGCCCCCTCAGAGGCTGTACTCCTTGATCACCCGCCGCACCTGGGCGAAGAGCATGCCGACGTTCACCGACTTGCGGCAGACGACGACCGCCACCACGTCCTGCTCGTCGACCATCCGTACGAACAGGTGCGTCAGATTGGCGCTGTTGACCAGGATCTCCTGGAAGAAGTGCTCGTCCCCCTGAGTGCCCCGGCGCTCCTTGAAGATGTCCTCGATCATGACGACCGTGCGCCCCTGGAACAGGTCGAGGGTCGCGCCCGCCAGCAGGTCCAGGACCTCGGGCGGATGGTTCTCGACGGTCTCGTACGAGAGCAGCATGCCCGTGGACATGTCGACCACGCCCGAGGCCAGGCACTCGGGGGCGTCCGTACGGAGAGCCTTGACCAGGCCCATCACCTGATCGGAAAAGCCGGTAGCGGTCATACGCTTCGTCGCCATCCCTTCACACTCCCTTGGGGGCCTTCTGGAGAAGGCCCGGTACCGCTTCCGCCAGGACCGGTACGGTCCCGGCGCCCGCCGGTGCCCGGTGCTCCGGGGCCGCCGCGGCCCCGGCCGGTACCGACTTGCCGACGAGGATCGACTCGATCCGGTCGATGACCGGCTGGGTCACCCGGTGCAGCCTGTCGACGTCCATGCCCTCGTCGCCCAGCACCACGAGCAGCGCGGTGTCGCCGACGGCGTAGAAGGCCGCGCAGCCGTGGCTGCCGTAGGTCACCGTGCGGCGCAGCGTGCCGCGCCCGGTGGCCTGAGCGGTGCGCCGGGCGAGGCCCAGGCCGGCCGCCGAGAGCGCGGCGAGTCCTTCCGGTTCGATCGTGACGGCGGTGTCGGCCGCGATGAGCAGCCCGTCGGCGGCCGCCACCGCCGTGTCGGTGATCCCGGCCACCTGTTCGCGCAGTTCGCGCATCTCCAGGGCCAGGGCCTTGTGGTCCATGTCGTCAACTCCCTTGCTTGTGGAACCTGTTCAGGAATACGGAGAGACCGGTGGCGGCATTTCCGCTGCCCTATCGGGCAGTTCCGTTCCGCATGCGGAAGAACCCTTTCCAACTCGCGCCCGCCTTCTGCGGGGTGAGCGCCTCGGTGATGCCGCTGGCACCCGGGGTCCGGCGCGGCAGGATGACCGGGTCGCCGGGCGGCTCCGGCGGCCCGTACGGCGGTGGGGGCGGCGGCGGTTCCCGGTGCCGGACGGCGTGCGTGTCCGCGAGGATCCGCACGGGCGCGGGGGCGGCGGGGTCCGGGCACTCCAGCAGCCCGGCGGCGAGCATCCGCCCGACCTCGACGGTGACGGCGTAGACACCGCGTCCGGAACGGAACGCCAGGTCACGGGCGGTACTGCGCCCGTCGGCCCGGTCGAGCAGCTCGCGCTGGAGCTCGCCGAGCCGGACCTGCGGCAACTCGGCTGCGGGCAGCGGGCGTTCACGGTCCGGGCGTACCGGGTACGGCAGTGAGCTGACGGCGGCGAGCCTGCGGACCGAGTCCTGGAGCAGTCGCAGCGGCCCCTCCCCCACGGGGACCCGCGCCACCGGCTCGGTGCCCGGGACGCGTTCGCAGGAGTCGATCCGCCCCGCGACGATCGCGAAGGCGGCGTCCTGGAGCGCCAGCATGCACACCACCCTGAGCTGCGCGGCCCCGGCGTAGCCGTGCGCGACGAGTCCGGCCTCCGGCCAGCGCGCGCCCCCCGATTCCCTGACCAGTTCGGCCCACTGGTCGCCGTCGATGCGGCCGGAGCGCAGCAGCAGCGCCTCGGGGCCCGGGGCGCCGGGGCTCTCCACGGCGACGACGAGTCCGTCGCGCAGGTGGAAGGAGCCGCCGGGCCGGCCGGTCACCCGCACCTCCCCCGTGAACCACTCGCGCCCGCAGTCCGTCAGGGCGCGCGAGAGCAGGTCGTAACCGACCCGGCCAAGGGAATCCCGAACGTCCGACATCACTCCCCTTGACATTTCGCACACACGCCTGATGCGTAACGCTGAGGGGGTATGTGTACCAGCCGGGAAGGGAATTCAGCCGTGGCTTCTTCCGACCTGCCTTCCGGTGACGGAAGTTGAATTCACCTGCCTTTCAACTTCCGCCGCGACAAGCCCATTTGACCGAAAGGGAGGCGCCTTCTTGCAGTACCGGAAGGCCGCCGCCGATCAGGCGGCGCCGTCCTCGCACACCCGCACCGGCAGCGGACGCAGTGCCTCGCGCAGGGCGGCCGCCAGTTCCGTGTACTCGGTGGCGCGGGCCGAACCGGTGCGCATGGCGAGCGCCACGCGCCTGGCCGGGGCGGGGGCGGCGAAGCGGCCGGTGAGCAGGCGGCTGCTGCGCGAGGTCTCGACCTTGACGGCGGTCCGCGGCAGCAGGGTCACCCCGAGCCCGCCGGCGACGAGCTGCACCAGGGTGGCGAGTCCGGCCGCCGTGGTGGTCACCGGCACGTCGTCGCGGCCGGCCTCGCGGCAGATGTCGAGCGCCTGGTCGCGCAGGCAGTGCCCCTCGTCCAGGAGCAGCAGGTTCAGCTCGCGCAGCGCGGTGCGCGGGATGCCCTCGCGGCCGCCGAGCGAGTGCCCCAGCGGCGTGACGAGCACGAAGTCCTCGTCGAACAAAGGGAGTTCGGCGACCCCGGGCACGCCGACGGGCACCGCGAGCAGCAGCAGGTCCAGCCGTCCGCCGGTGAGCCCGTCCAGCAGGTTCGCGGTCTGCTCCTCGTACACCTCCAGGTCGAGGTCCGGGTAGCGGTCGCGGGCCAGGCGCAGCACGGTCGGCAGCAGGTAGGGGGCGACGGTCGGGATGACACCGAGCCGCAGCGCCCCGGTGAAGGGGGCGCGCAGCGCGTCCGCCTCGTCGAGCAGCGCGCCGACCCCGTCGAGCACCGCCCTGGCCCGCACCGCGAGCCGCTCCCCGGCGGCCGAGAGCAGCACGCGGCGGGTGGTGCGCTCCAGCAGGGTCACCCCGAGGATCTCCTCCAGCGCGGAGACGGCGCCGGACAGCGCGGGCTGGCTCGTGCCGATCGCGGCGGCGGCGTCGCGGAAGTGCAGATGCTCAGCGACCGCGGCGAAGGCCCGCAACTGCGAAAGGCTGGGCTGCCGCCGTCCCCCGCCCCTGGGCGCACCCACGAAAACCCACACCCCTCACTGATGGTCACTGATAACGGAACTCGATCAACACGACCGAGTGTAGCTATTTCCGTAATCAATCCAGCGTGTGCCAACATCGCCAGAGTCCAACCCGTGGGAAACGTCCGCGAACCGGGCGTTTCCTCGTTGCAAGGAGAGCGTGTGCTCACTGTCGGTGACAAGTTCCCCGAGTTCGAACTGACCGCCTGCGTCTCGCTGGAGAAGGGCCGGGAGTTCGAGACGATCGACCACAAGACCTACGAGGGCAAGTGGAAGGTCGTCTTCGCCTGGCCCAAGGACTTCACCTTCGTGTGCCCGACCGAGATCGCCGCCTTCGGCAAGCTGAACGACGAGTTCGCCGACCGTGACGCGCAGGTGCTCGGCTTCTCCGGCGACTCCGAGTTCGTGCACCACGCCTGGCGCAAGGACCACCCGGACCTGCTGGAGCTGCCGTTCCCGATGATGGCGGACTCCAAGCACGAGCTGATGCGCGACCTCGGCATCGAGGGCGAGGACGGCTTCGCCAAGCGCGCCGTCTTCGTCGTCGACCAGAACAACGAGATCCAGTTCACCATGGTGACCGCCGGTTCCGTCGGCCGTAACCCCAAGGAGGTCCTGCGGGTGCTCGACGCCCTGCAGACCGACGAGCTGTGCCCGTGCAACTGGAGCAAGGGCGACGAGACCCTGGACCCGGTCGCGCTGCTGGCCGGTGAGTGACCCGTGTCCCTCGACTCCCTGAAGTCCGCCATACCGGACTACGCCAAGGACCTGAAGCTGAACCTCGGTTCGGTCATCGGCAACTCCGACCTCCCGGCACAGCAGTTGTGGGGCACGGTGCTCGCCACGGCGATCGCCTCGCGCTCCCCGATCGTGCTGCGTGAGCTGGCGCCCGAGGCGAAGGCGAACCTGTCGGCCGAGGCGTACACGGCGGCGAAGTCCGCCGCGGCGATCATGGCGATGAACAACGTCTTCTACCGCACCCGGCACCTGCTGTCGGACCACGAGTACGGCACGCTGCGGGCCGGCCTGCGGATGAACGTCATCGGCAACCCCGGTGTCGACAAGGTCGACTTCGAGCTGTGGTCGTTCGCCGTGTCCGCCATCAACGGCTGCGGCATGTGCCTGGACTCGCACGAGCAGGTGCTGCGCAAGGCCGGCGTCGACCGGGACACGATCCAGGAGGCGTTCAAGATCGCCTCCGTCGTGCAGGCGGTCGGCGTGACGCTGGACGCCGAGGCGGTCCTGGCCGAGTAGTCGGCAGGCTCCTCGCCCCGAACGCGGAAGAGGGCTCCCCCTGACGGGTGGAGCCCTCTTCCGCGTTCGCGCCCGCTCCCGGGGCGGCCCAACGGCCGCCCCCGCGGCGTTACTTGGGGGTGTCGTCCCCGGTGTCCGGACGGCCGGTGGCGGTGTCCGGCACGGTGCCGGGGCCGCGGTCGACGCCGGCCTCGGGGGCGGAACCGGCGTCCTGCGGCTCGGCCGCGCCGGGGGCGGCCTCGGCGCGTTCCAGCTCCTCCTCGGCCGCCGCGTCCCGGTCCGCGTCGCGCTTCGCGTCCTCCACCGCCTGCTCGGCGATCGACGACCGCTCTCCGGCGCCGTGCCCCGGCCCGTCGCCGGACGGCGAGGACACCGGCGGCTGCACCATCGCCTCGCCCAGCGCGGTCGCCCCGTGCGGTGCCGGCGAGTGCCGCAGCGACGCCTCGTGCGTGTACGCCCGCAGGTAGCCGACGACGGTGTTGGTGACCGCGACGAGCGGCACGGCGACGACGGCGCCGCCGATCCCGGCGACCATCCCGCCGGCCGCGACCGACAGCACCACGGCCAGCGGGTGCACCCGCACCGCGCGGCCCAGGATGAACGGCTGGAGGATGTGCCCCTCGATCTGCTGCACGGCGAGCACCACGGCGAGCACCAGCACGGCGGTGAGCGGGCCCTGGGTCACCAGGGCCACGACCACGGCGAGCGCGCCGGAGACGACCGCGCCCACCAGCGGGATGAACGCGAACAGGAAGATGAACACGGCCAGCGGGACGGCCATCGGCACGTCGAGGAAGAAGATGCCGAGACCGATGAAGATCGCGTCGATCAGGGCGACTATGACCGTGCCGCGGACGTACGCGGTGAGGGTGCGCCAGGCGCGCGGACCGGCACCGGCGACGCCGGGGCGGGCCGCGGCGGGCACCAGCTTGAGCGTCCACTCCCAGATGCGGCGGCCGTCGTAGAGGAGGAAGAGCGTCGAGAAGATCGCCAGCAGGATGCCGGTGAGGGCCTCCACGATGACGGTGACGCCCTCCAGACCGGCCGAGGTGATCTGGTCGGTGTTGGCACTGACCGCGTCCCGGAGGTTCTTGGAGATCCCGTTGATCTGCTTGTCGGTCACGTGGAAGGGGCTGTTGAGCAGCCACTTGCGCAACTCGTCGATGCCGTCCTGGACCTGGTCGGAGAGGTTGTCGAGGTTCTCCATGATCTGCCAGGTCACGAACCAGCCGATCAGGCCTATCACGACGAAGCCCAGGATCGCGGTGAGCGCCGTGGCCAGGCCCTGCGGCAGCCCGTGCCGGCGCAGCCGCGCGACGGTCGGCTGGAGCAGCGCGGTGACCAGGAGAGCGGCCACGAAGGCGAGTACGACCAGTTGCACGGCGCTGATGACGCGCATCAGCACCCATACCGTGCCCGCGAGGACCAGCAGCCGCCAGCCGGCCTCGGCCGCGACGCGCACTCCCCACGGCACCGCCTGCGCCGGGTCCGGACGCACCACCACGGGAACCGGGACGGCCGTCGGGGACATCTCGGCGGGGGCGGCGGACCGTTCGGGTTCGGAGTGGTGGTCCCGCTCCGCCTCGGCCCGGCGCTCGTCGAGCCGTTCACTCATCTCGGCCAGTCCGGCACCGAACCGGCCGACCCACCGTGGCACTCGCGACATGATCCGTCCTCTTCCCCCGTCCCGCGCAGACACTCCCCGCGGGAGCCGTTCGTTCCCGACCGTACATCGCGAAAGCCCCTCCCCGAGGACGGGGAGGGGCTTCACGAGGTTGAGCGGCCGCGGGACATGGGACGGTTCGTCCCGGTACGGCGCAGGGGCCGGACTAGTACCAGCTGTTGGCCTGCCAGAACGACCAGGCCTCGCACGGGCTGCCGTAGCGGCTGTCCATGTAGTTGAGGCCCCACTTGATCTGGGTGGCGGGGTTGGTCTGCCAGTCGGCGCCCACGGAGGACATCTTGGAGCCGGGCAGTGCCTGGAAGAGGCCGTACGCACCCGAAGAGGCGTTGACCGCCTGGTAGTTCCAGCTCGACTCGTGGTCCACGATGTTGCTGAAGCACTGGAACTGCGCGCTCGGCACCATCGAACGGGCCATCGCCTGGATCTGCGCGACGGTGTAGGAGCTCTGGACCGCGAAGCTGGACGCGTCGGCCGTGGAGGTCTTGGCCTCGCTGCGGCTGGCGGCTTCCTTGGCCTCGGCGCGCTCCTTGGCTTCCTTCTCCGCCTTCTCGGCGGCTGCCTTCTTCGCGATCGCGGTCTTGGCGGCCGCCTTGCGGGCCGTCTCCTCCGCGTCCTTCTTGGCGCTGGCGTCAGCGGCGATCGCCTGGGCGTCCGCCTGCTGCGTCAGGGACGCGGTCTGCACCTGGGCCTGCTGGCCCGCGGGGATGTCCGCAAGGAGCGTCGCGTCGCTTGCCGTCGCCTCGGCGTCGTTGTTCGCTGCCTGTGCGGTGCTGCCCGAGGCAACTCCCACAACGCTTCCGACGGCGGTGACCGCGGTGGCCGAAGCCACTGCGAATCCCCGGACCGAAATCCGGCTCACACGGTTTCCTTCCAGCATCGCCCGCTTCGGTGACCCTGGCGGACGCAATCGTGCCCCTTGACGCTGGCCTCCCAACTGCGGGGTCACGGAGGCGCGGGCCCGATCGGCAACTCCCTTGAGAGGAGCACCGGGTGAAGACGGGCGGCATACGACGACGCTATGGAGTTGGCTGTACTTCTCAAGAGGCGCCGTATCTCCGGAGGGACAGGAGGTACGACTGCGTCGCATGCGGGGCCTGACAGGACTGAGACTCTGCCGTAACCGGACGCCGCGAGGCAATTCCGAGTTGCGTGTGAAAGCTCACATGCCGTTTGGCCCAGGGGATTTCAAGAAAGGGCTCCACACGAAGGCGCCGCCCGGCTAGGCTCACTGCCTTTGCCGAGCGGCGCCAACTCGCCTGCTGACCAGCTATGTTGCCCGCATCCGGGGCAATTCAGGCGGAACGCGGGCCGGCCGGAGGGCACACCCCCGGCCGGACCGGATCAGATCTGTCCCTCCTCCAGCATTTCGGTCACAAGGGCCGCGATCTGGGACCTTTCGGACCGGTTGAGGGTGACGTGCGCGAAGAGCGGATGCCCCTTCAGTTTCTCGACGACGGCGACCACTCCGTCGTACCGGCCGACCCGCAGGTTGTCCCGCTGGGCGACGTCGTGGGTGAGGACCACCCGCGAGTTGGCCCCGATCCGGGACAGCACGGTCAGCAGCACGTTCCGTTCGAGGGACTGCGCCTCGTCCACGATCACGAACGCGTCGTGCAGGGAACGGCCGCGGATGTGCGTCAGCGGGAGGACCTCCAGCATCCCGCGCGACGTGACTTCCTCGATGACCTCACGGCTGGTGACCGCGGAGAGGGTGTCGAAGACGGCCTGGGCCCAGGGGCCCATCTTCTCCGCCTCGGAACCGGGCAGATAGCCCAACTCCTGCCCGCCGACCGCGTACAGCGGCCGGAAGACCATCACCTTCTTGTGCTGCCGCCGCTCCAGGACCGCCTCCAGGCCCGCGCACAGCGCGAGCGCCGACTTGCCGGTGCCGGCCCGGCCGCCCATCGACACGATCCCGATGTCGGGGTCGAGCAACAGGTCGAGCGCGATCCGCTGTTCGGCGCTGCGGCCCTTGATGCCGAACGCCTCCCGGTCGCCGCGCACCAGCCTGACGTCGCCGTCCGGCGTGACCCGGCCGAGCGCCTTGCCGCGCTCGGACTGGATCGTCAGACCCGTGTGCACGGGGAGCCCGGACGCCTCCGGGATGTGGGCTTGGCCCTCCTCGAAGAGGACGTCCACCTGTTCGCCGGAGAGCGTCAGTTCGGACATCCCGGTCCAGCCGGAGTTGTCCATGATGGCGAGCTCGGCGCGGTACTCCTCGGCCAGGAGCCCCACGGAGGACGCCTTGATCCTGAGCGGGAGATCCTTCGAAACGACGGTGACGTCGAATCCCTCGGCCTGGAGATTGCGGGCGACCGCGAGGATGCGTGAGTCGTTGTCCCCCAGGCGGTAGCCGCTGGGCAGCACGCTGGGGTCCGAGTGGTTGAGCTCGACGCGGAGTGTCCCGCCGAGATCCCCGAGCGGGATGGGGGCGTCGAGGCGGCCGTACCGGACCCGGAAGTCGTCGAGCAGGCGCAGGGCCTGCCGGGCGAAGTAGCCGAGTTCGGGGTGGTGCCGTTTCGCCTCCAGCTCCGTCACCACGACGACGGGCAGCACTACCTCGTGCTCGTCGAAGCGGGACATTGCGTTCGGGTCGGCCAGCAGGACGCTGGTGTCGAGAACATAGGTGCGCCGTTCAGGCTTGTGGCGCTGTGTGCTGGTCACCACGGAAGGACGTACCCCCTCGTAAGAGGTCGGGGAGCGACGAGAAGGAGCTGGACCGGTCGTCGGCCGCGATGCGCGGGCCGGAGACCGGCCCCCCGCCTTGTCGTCCGTGCGGTGAGCACACGGTCGGGCTGGTGCAAAGGGCCTCCCGGGCGGACGGCCCCTGTGCCGTCCGCTGAGATACGACACCCGTGGTTCGGGTGTCGACCTGCTTGGGTTATGCCCTCGAACTCCCGCGGCCATGCCCCGGGGGGACACGGCTCCCTGGTGAACTCTTTGTTACTCCCACCCCAAACGGGGTACCCGGTTCCGTTTACCGGCCGTGCCGGACCGCGCCCGGGTGGCGCCACCGGGGGCCTCCGCACCCCGGAACCACGGGGTCCGGAGCCGTCGTGGCGCCGTTCTCAGCCGCCGAAGCGGCGGTGCCGGGCCGCGTAGTCGCGCAGCGCGCGCAGGAAGTCGACCTTGCGGAAGGCCGGCCAGAAGACCTCGCAGAAGTAGTACTCGGAGTGGGCCGTCTGCCAGAGCATGAATCCGGACAGCCGCTGCTCGCCGCTGGTGCGGATGACGAGGTCGGGGTCGGGCTGGGCGCGGGTGTAGAGGTGCCGGCCGATCATGTCGACGTCGACGGACTCGGCGATCTCCTCCAGCGAGGTGCCCCTGTCGGCGGCCTCGTGGAGCATTGAGCGCACGGCGTCGGCGATCTCCTGGCGTCCGCCGTAGCCGATGGCGACGTTGACCACTATTCCGTCGACCTCGGCGGTGGTCTCCTCCGCCTCCTTGAGGACGGTCTGCATCTGCTGCGGCAGCAGGTCGGGCGTACCGACGTGGTGCACGCGCCAGCGGCCGTCGGAGCCGAGGGAGCGGACGACGTCCTCGATGATGCCGAGCAGCGGGACCAGTTCCTCCGCGGGCCGGTCGAAGTTGTCCGTCGACAGCAGCCAGAGGGTGACGACCTGGACGTCCGTCTCGGTGCACCAGCCGAGGAACTCCTCTATCTTGGCGGCGCCCGCCAGGTGCCCCTGGGCTGCGGTGGACCCGGCGGCCTTCGCCCAGCGCCGGTTCCCGTCCATGATGACGCCGATGTGCTTGGGCACCTGGTCGTGGTCCAGGTGGCCTTCCACGCGGCGTGCGTACAACCTGACCAGGAGGCCGCGCAGCTTGTCGCGCAGGTTCACGTGATCGTCAGCCCCTCCGTATGGAACGGACAGACACGGCCTCGGGCGGTTCTGTGTCCGCGCGGCGGTCCTGTCCGGATGGCGTTCCCCGTCGGCGCAGCCTACCCCTCACCCCGCGCGCTCCCCCAAAACGCGGTGCGCCGGGGGCCGGTGGCAGCGCGGAGACGCCGCGCGCGGGAGGGGGACGGGACGGAAGGGGATGTGGTGCGCGGGCGGGGGGAGAACGGAGGCCGTGCGCCCGGCCCGCGCGCGGGCACAAAAAACGGGCCGGTCCGTGGGGGGGGAGACGGACCGGCCCGAGGGGGGGTCTCCACCATAACCCTTTGTGAGGGATGCCGCGTGCATTGCCGTCAAACAACTACTCTCCGCAGTCGTTCGGCAACGGCGCGACGGTCGTCAGGAAGCGGTAACACGGCCTGTCCGTGGCTTGTTCGCGGCGTTCTGGGCCCCTGGGAGGGCTCCGCCCGAATCACCCGTTCGGCTGGTCCGCGCCGCGGGCCGCCGGTTCCCGGTGCGGGCCGCGGCGGCACGTCCGCCCGCGGCCCGGTGGTCGCACGCGCCCCATGAGGCCCGACGGCCGCTTCCGGGCCGCCACCCGCGTCCGGGCGGCACGCCTTCACCGGCAGGCGCCGCACCGCGCAGCCCCCTCCACTGCGCGGTGCGATCCGCATGGCTTTGCTCACGCGAATTACCTGGGCCTGAACTTACGCGAGTGGGCACCCCGACGGGAAGCGTCTGCGATAACGATGCGGAAACCTCGTGAAGAAGCGGCGGAGATCCGTGAGCGTATGCGCGTTTCGCCCCGGTGTGCGACCGGAGGTTTCCGGCCGCGGACGAACGCCCGTCCCAGGGTGCCGCCAACACCCCTGTCGAGGTACGGCAGTTGTACGCGTTTGCCGTACTACGTCTCAGCCGAGCGGCTTGCGGGCCTCGACGAGTTGGCGGGCGCTGTACGCGACGAACGGGCCGTCGGTCTCCATCCGCCCGTGCAGGGACCGGAGTTGGGGTTCGTAGTCCGCCACCGTGAAGTCCGGGACCATCCAGATCACCTTGCGCAGGAAGTGGACGACGGCGCCGATGTCGTGGAACTCCACGCGCAGCCGCTCGGGGCGCAGCCCCACGACCTCCAGCCCCGCGGACTCGGCGGCGGCCCTCTCGCGTTCCGGCGAGCGGGCGGTGCGGCTCTCCTCGGGCTGCGGGCCGAGGAAGTACTCGACGAGTTCGTAGACGCTGGCCGGACCCACGTGCTGGGCGAAGTACGTGCCGCCCGGCCGCAGGACGCGGGCGATCTCGCGCCAGTCGGGCGCCACCGGGTGCCGGCTCGTCACGAGGTCGAAGGCGCCGTCGGCGAACGGCAGCGGCGCGCCCTCCGGCACGGCCACCACCGCCACGCCGCGCGGGGCCAGCAGCGCCGTGGCGCGGGCGGCGTTCGGTGCCCAGCCCTCGGTGGCGACGAGCACGGGCGGACGGCGCACGGCCCGGCCGAGCGCGAAGTCGAGCACCTCGCCGCCACCGGTCTGCACGTCGAGCGCGGCCCGCGCACCGGCCAGCCGCCCGGCCAGCGAGGTCGCGTAACCCCACGAGGGCCGCTCCTCCGTGGCACGGCCCTCGAACCAGGAGAAGTCCCAGCCGTCGGTGGGCTCGGCGGCCCCCTCGGCGACGAGTTCGCCGTAGGAGGCGCTGCGACGCCGGGAGCCGGGGGCGCGGTCGGGGCCGGGGGCGCGGTCGGGGCTCATGGGGTGATCGTCGCAGCGCGTGTCAGTGGCGGCCACTACTTTTCGCCCATGACCGACTCCACGCCCGCACCAGGGTCCGCGCCCCTCCCCGCTCCCCCGTCGCCCGCGGGCATGCCGTACGCGGGCGGGGAGAAGGAGACACTGCTCGCGAGCCTGCGCCGGCACCGGGACGCGGCGCTGTGGAAGCTGGAGGGCCTGGACGACGAGCAGTTGCGCCGCCCGATGACGCCCTCGGGAACCAGCCTGCTCGGGCTGGTGAAGCACCTCGCGTCGGCGGAGTACGGCTGGTTCGTGGAGTCCTTCGGCCGGGAGGCCGAGCCGCTGTGGTTCGACCCGTACGAGGGCGAGGACATGCGCGCGGACCAGGGGGAGACCACGGCGCAGATCGTGGAGTTCTACGGACGCGCCAACGCGGCGGCCGACCGGGTGATCGCCGAACTGGACCTGGCGGACCTGGGCCGCCCGGCGTGGCGCGACCAGTACGTGACGCTGCGCTGGGTGCTGGTCCACATGATCGAGGACACGGCCCGGCACGTGGGGCACATGGACATCCTGCGGGAGTACCTCGACGGCGCGACGGGGGTCGTGCGGCCGGGGTGAGGGAACGGCTCCGCCGGCAGCAGGTGCATGGCCCCTGCACGAATGTTCCCGGGGTCGGGCAGACTGTCCGGCATGGACGACAACGGCATCGCGGCGATATTCCAACAGGCAGGCTGTACGGGCACGTTGTGCGTGCGGTCACTGGACGACGGTGCGGAGGTGGCCTTCCGTGCGGACGAGCCCGCCGTGTCGGCTTCCGTGGTCAAGGTGCAGGTTGCCCTGGAGGTGGAGTCCCGGATCGCCCGCGGGCTGCTCGACCCGCGCCGGCCGGTGCGGGTGGGCGCCGACGACCGCACGCCCGGCCCGACCGGCATCTCGCTCTTCGACGACGACGCCGTAGTCTCCCTGCGGGACCTGGTCGTCCTGATGCTCAGCATCAGCGACAACGCCGCGACGGACGTGCTGGTGCGGGAGGTCGGCGTCGACACCCTCAACGCGAGCGCCGCCCGGCTCGGGCTGCGGGGCACGGTGGTGGTCTCCGACATCCGGCAGCTGGTGGACTCCGTCGGCGAGGACATCGGGTTCGGCGACTGGGCCGAAGCCACCGCCTGGGCCGCGCAGGCGTCACCCGACCAACTCGCCGACGCGGACGAGCGGTTGATGAACTCCCGCGCCCTCGACCCGAGCCGTGCCACCCGCACCACCGCACGCGACATGGTGGACCTGCTGGACCTGGTGTGGTCCGACCGGGCGGGTCCCCCGGCCGCCTGCGCGCGCGTACGGGACGTGCTGGCACGGCAGTTGACCCGGCACCGCATCGCGAGCGGCTTCCGGCCGCCGGTGCGGGTGGCCGCGAAGAGCGGCAGCCTGATGGGCGTGGTCCGCAACGAGGTCGGGGTCGTCACCTTCCCCGACCGACGCCGTTACGCCGCCGCCGTGTTCACCCGGACCCGGCCCGGCGCGGACGACGGCGCGGTCAGCCGTGCGATCGGCACGGCGACGGCGCGGGCGGTCGCCGCGCTGCGCGGCGCCGAGGACGGGGCGGGTGGCCGGGCGGCCGGGTGAACCGGCAAGCGCTGAGGGGCCGTTCAGCTCCGGTCGGCGGCGCGCGCGTGGCGCGTCATCACGACGCCGTTGCCGAACCGGTGGGTCCCGACCAGGCGCAGTGACGCCGGCATGCCGGTGGACGTGCGCGGGAACAACGGGGTGCCGCCGCCGACGAGCACCGGGTGCACGTAGATCCGGAACTCGTCCACGAGGTCGTGCTCCAGGAACGAGGCGGCCACTCCGGCACCGCTCAGCGCGAGATCCCCGCCGGGGCCGGCGGTCAGGGCCCTGACCTCGTCGGGGACGACCTCCCGCACGACCGTGGTGTTCCAGTCCGCGTGGTCCAGGGTCCGCGAGTAGACGATCTTCGGGGTGTCGCGCCAGATCGCGGCGAACTCGGCGGTGACCGCTTCGGCCCCCGGGTCCTCGTCGGCCGTCGGCCAGAAGTCCGCCATCAGCTCCCAGGTGACCCGCCCGCTCAGGAAGGCGCCCATCTGCCGGAGTTCGTCGTTGAAGTGCCGGTGCAGTTCCTCGTCGACCCGGTGCCAGCCGATGTCCTGGCCGGGGCCCTCGATGTAACCGTCCAGGGACACCGAGCTCCACAGAACGACCTTGCGCACGGCCGTCACCCCTTCTCTCCCGCGATGGCCGGCCACGCTGCCGGTGCCCGGGTCCCGCGCCCTGCCGCGGCACGTCGTTCACCGTCCCACGGAGCGGCGCCGCCGCACAGGGTGGCGCGCCGGGGGTCAGGACACGGCGAGGGCGCCGAGCAGCAGGCCCGTGAACGTGCCCGCGATCATGAAAGGGCCCATCGGGATGGGGGTCTTGCGGCCCGCCCGGCGCAGGATCAGCAGGCCCACCCCGTACACGGCCCCGAACAGCACGCCGGCGAAGCCACCGGTGACCAGGACCGCCCAGCCGTACCAGCCGAGGGCGACACCGAGCCCGAGGGCGACCTTGACGTCGCCGGGGCCCATGCCGGCCGGGTTGATCCAGTGCAGCACCAAGTAGGCGGCGCACAGGGCGAGTCCGCCGAGCAGCGCGATCGGCCACGAGCCGCCGTCGCCGGGCAGCAGGGCCGCGACACCGAGCAGGGCCGCGGTCGCGACGGCCAGCGGCAGCGTCAGGACGTCGGGCAGCCGGTGCACCCGCAGATCGACGAGCGCGAGCAGCACGGCGACGGGGGCCGCGGACAGCCAGACGGCGAGTTCGGGGCGGGCGCCCGTCGCGGCGGCGAGCGCGGCGCAGACCAGCGCGGTCACCGCCGCGACGGTGACCGTGCGCGGACCGTACGGCGGGCACGCGGTGCCGTCCGCGCCGCCGGGGCAGCGGGCCAGGCCGAGCCAGCCGCCGAACGCCCCGGTGAGCGGGTGCCCGGCGGGACACCGGGCGGCCCAGGGCTCCTCGGGCTCCACGGAGAAGCGGTACGCGGCCCGGGGCAGCAGCAGACCGGTTCCGGCGCCCCACAGGACGGCCACGACGACGAGAAGTAGGCGCACGCCGGGACCCTAGTGCGGATGGGGCGCGTGGGACATGGGTCCGGGGACCCATGTGGGGCCTACTCCCTTGTGGATACGGTCGGTTGACCCGGAACGGGCACAACTCGGCCGGGTGGAGCGGGGTGGACGGCGGGCGCGCGGGCACTGCATGGGTGGGGCGGTCGCGGGTGTGACGGCGTGCGGCGCGGTCGCCCCGCGGAGCGGTTCCCGTGTGCGGGACGGACGATGCCGTGACGGAGCGGCGGGACAGGGGAGGTGGCCCGGATGGGGCGCTGGCGGGACGGGCGGGGAAAGCTGATCGTGCACGCGAACGGAGCCGCGAGCCCGGTCACCGGGGCGGGCGGGACGGGCGCGGACGAGGCTCCGGTGACGGTGCCGCTGGAGATCGCGACGTCCTACCGGGCCCGCACGAAGGGCCTGTTGGGGCGTGACGCGGTGGACGGGGCGATGCTGCTGTCCCCGGCGAGCAGCGTGCACACCTTCCGCATGCGCATCCCCATCGATGTCGCCTATCTGGACCGGCACTTCACGGTCACCGCGGTCCGCACGATGAGGCCCGGCCGCCTGGGGCTTCCCCGGCTGCGCGCGCGGCACGTCCTGGAGGCCGAGGCCGGCGCCATGGCGGGGTGGGGTCTGCGGCCGGGGGCACGGGTGACGGTGGAGTCGTAGCCGCCGCGACCGCCCGCCTGGCGGTCAACCGGCGGGGCCTGCCCAGGAGTTCGCGAACACGGCACGCCGGCACGCTCACGTGGCCGGCGTGCCGTGTTCGCTCTCCCAGCGGCGCAGGTCTCCCGCACCGCCGACCTTGATGCCCATGGTCCACGTCGGGTCGAGGAACAGCGTGCGCCGTCCGTCCAGTTCGAGGGCGAGGCACGTTACACGGGCGGAATCCTGCCGCGGGCGCGCCCGCAGCAGGCGAACGCCGGTGCAGGGGCGGCTGATCCGCCCCTCGCCCCAGAGCTGGTCCCCCAGGGAAGCGATCGCGATCTCGTCACCCTCCTCCTCGAACTCCGTGTAAGGAAAGACCCCGTCCAGCGAGGGGCGGTCGACGAGGCGGGGTTCCAAGTGGTCGTACTGGCCCGCCGATTCGAGTCGCAGGCACCCCTCGTCGAACTGAAGGAAGACGACCATGGTCAGCGGCACGAAGCGGGTGAACCCCCCGTCCCGGTCGATGTGACCGGGCATCAGGACGTCCACGAGAGGCCGTTGCCGGAGCACGGCCTCGACCTCGCTCCACGGAGTCGGCACGCCCGTCCCGTCCCCCGCGGCCGACCGCGGCGTCCCGGCGGGCGGCCGGTCGGGCTCGTTCGTGCCGGTCATGCCGTGGTGCCCTCCCTCGTGGCCCCGGCGTTCAGAACTTGCCGGAGTGGTCCGCGGTGCGGTGGCCCAGTTGGCGCTGGAGACGGGCGAGGAAGCCGATGGCGAGCGGGGGCCAGCCCCAGAAGTCGAAGGCCAGGGCGCCGAGGACGAAGTCGGAGTCGAAGGTCCACTCCAGGACGGAGATCGGCGTGCGGCAGGAGGGGCAGACGACCGTGCCCTCGCCCGTCGCCCGCCACTGCGCGATCGCCTCGCGGAACGGGCGCCACGCCCCCTCGTCCGGCTCGAACCGTGCCGGGTAGTTGATGATCACCTGCTTGATGCCGCACCGCGCGCAGGTCGCCGACGACGCGGTGTCCTCGCCCTGCCCGCCCACGTAGTAGTTGCGGCCGGTCATGACGGCCACCGGGCCGGGCAGCCACGACGGGTCGGGGGAACCGGCCGCCGCGGTGCGCCAGGCGGGCCCGGGAAGGTACCCCTCGTTCGCGGTCGGGCTGTAGACACCGTCGCCGGAGATCTCGCGCGTGATCACCCCCTCGCCGACCAGCCAGTCCACGGCACGCACGGCGAGCGGGCCCGCCTCGCGGGCGCCGACCTCGACGTCGACGATCCGCTGGAAGAAGTCGCCCATGGCGGAGTTCCTTTCCGGTTCCGGGTGGGGCCCTCGATCGGTTTCGTACGCTTCCGTCCTCAGCCTGTCACCCGGGACGGCAATCCCCGGGCGACTTCGCAACTACCGCACCCCCGCGGGCGTCACAGCCGCGGACGACCGCGGCCGAGGCCCCCGGGCGCGGTCCGCCGCCGTCACAGCTTCGCGCGCAGCGGCTCCTGCGGGCGGCGTTCCAGGGCGCCGCAGTCGGTGAGGTCCTGGTGGGCGGTCACGACGGTCGCCGTGGACGGCGGCCCGCCCGGTGCGGCGGCGAGATCGAGGACGACGCCGTCGTGGTCGGCGGCCAGGCGGCGGCCCGGGAAGGACGCGGGCACCAGGGCCGCGCGGTGTGCCGAGAGGAACACCGCCCAGCCCGCGCGCGGTGAGCTGGGCCGCAGCCCGTACGCCCGCTTGACCTCGCCGAACACCTCGCGGTCGTAGGTCAGTCCGGTGTCCGCGTCCCACGCGCCGGCTGCCGCCGCGAGGGTCTCGGGGAGGTGGTCGGCGAGCGGCGGCGGAACGTCCTGGGTGCCGGGGGGCGCCACGAGGTCCAGGACCGCGTGGAAGGGGCTGACCTCGTCCTCCCCGCCCGCCCGGACCCGTACCCGCACCTGGCCCCCCGCCGGGTGCGCGCCCACGACCTGGCCGGTCCAGCCGATGAGGTCGGCGTCGTCCTGCGGGTTGGCCGCGACCAGCGCCTCGGCGAAGTCGGCCTTCCCGGACGGCAGTTGACCGCCCGGCGCCTCCTCGCTGTCGACGTCCCAGCGCCAGTCGAGACGCGCCCCGGCCAGCCGGTCAAGCCGGCCCAGGAGGTCGAGCCAGCGGCCGGCCTGCGCGAGCGGGGTCTCGGGCCTCGGGCCCCAGTACACGGCGACCGTCAGGGTGCCCATGGTGCTTACTCCCGTTCTGGTTCGGTCAACTCGGAGTCGTACGGCAGGCTCCAGTGTCGCAGCGGCCTCCGCGCGCCGCCGTCACTTCTTCCACGGCGTGTACTTGACGGTGACGTCGACGCCCGCGTCCTCGAACGCCTTCTCCGCCGCCTCCTTCGTCGCCTCGTTGGAGAAGTTCCACTCGACGGTCTTGCCGTTGGCGGCGCGGAGTTGACGCTGGGCCTGCTCGACGAACTTCTTCGCCGTCGCCGGTTCCAGGGTGCCGTCCGGGCGCACCTTGTTGCTGTAGCCGAACTTCGCCTCCACGTAGGTGTTCCGCGACTGGTCCCAGCCGTCGAAGTCCACGTCCCGGCCCGTCTTCGGGTCCTTGACCGCGTACTCCTTGCCGCGCTTCACCATGGAGACCTGCTCCTGGTAGCGCATCCAGCTTTCCATCCTCGGCCCGTACGCCACGGCCTTCTTGGCCTTCCACGCGCCGTCGCCGCCGGCCTTCGTGCCCGCCCTCGGGTTCTTCAGGTCCTTGTACCAGGACGGCTTCTTCCACTTGGCGACCGCCTTGCGGCCGGCCTCCCGCTGGGCCTCCTTGTCGGCCTTCGCCGCCTCGTCGGCCTTCTTGCGGGCCTCCTCCGCCGCCGCCTTGTCCGCGGGGTCACACCCCTCGCCCTCCGCGAGGACCACGTACGGGGCGCCGCCCGCCGCGAGCACGGTGGTACCGGTGCCGGAGCCGCCGAGGACCGTTGCCGGAGGCGCGGGCCGGCCGCCTGGGCCGTCCTTGCCGTCGCCACCGGCGTACGGGACCCGGCGAACCGGGGCGGAGATCGTGCAGCCCGACTCGCGTGCCTTCTTCTCGGCCTCGTCGGCCGCAGCGTCCGCGTCCTTGGCCGCCTTGTCCGCGGCCTTGACGTCTCCGGCCTTCGCGGCCTTCTTCGCGTCGTCGGCCGCCTCGGCGGCCTTCTCGGCGAGCTTGCCGAGTTTGCCCAACTTGCCGAGTTTGCCGAGCTCCCCGACCTCCTTGACGACCTTCGCGCCGTCCACGCCGGGGATGAACAGGGAGCCGATGTTCCACAGGACGTGCGCCCCGGCGCGGGTCTTGTCGCCGTTCTTCCACTGGTCGGCGACGTCGTCACCGATGAACATGTCGAACAGGACCGTGCCGCCGGTCTTCAGCGAGGCACCGCCCCAGTCGGTCAGCGCGTCCCAGTAGTGACCGTCGGACCACTTCTTGCCGGCGTCCTTGGAGTTCTTCATCCAGTCGCTGCCGAGCTGCTGGCCGTACTTGCCGATCCCCTTGACGGTGTCGATGGGGTGGCGGCCCATGTCGTAGATGCCCTTGACGTCCCCCCAGACCCCGTCCACACCGAGGCCCTGACCGGCCTCCTTGACCTGGTGGCCGGCGCAGCCGAAGAAGGCGCCGAAGCCGGAGAAGCAGCCCTTGTCCTTCTTGTCGTCCTTGGGCGCGGCGGTGTCGACGGGCGGCTCGTCGTCGCCCCAGCCGGGTTCGTTCTGGGCGGCGTCGTCCTTGTCGGCGTCGGTGTCGTCGGAGTAGTCGGTGTAGTCGTCGCCGGGGGAGGTGGTGCCTCCGGCTGTGGTGCCGCCGGTCGTGCCGGAGGTGGCGCCGGTCGTGCCTGCGGTGCCGGCGGTCGTGCCTGCGGTGCCGGCGGTCGTGCTGCCGGTCGTGCCCGAGTCGCCGCCGGTCGTGCCGGAGGTGCCGCCGGTCGTGCCGGAGGTGCCCGAGTCGCCTGTTGTTCCTGTGCTGCCTGTGCTGCCTGTGCTGCCTGCTGTCGAGCCGCCTGTGCCGCCTGTGGTTGAGCCGCCTGTGCTGCCCGTGCCTCCGGTCGTCGTGTTGCCCGTGGTGCCGGTGCTGCCGTCCGTGGTGCCGGTGCTGCCGTTCGCGCCGGTCGTCCCGGCCGTGCCCGTGGTGCCCGCCGTCGTACCGCCCGCGTCGGTGCCCCCGGCCGTGATGCCGCCCGCCGTCGTACCGCCCGTGTCCGTGCCGGGTTCGCGGCCGTCGCCCTTCTTGTCGCCGCCCGCGTTCACGTCGGTGGCCGGGGCGGGGCAGGCACTGCCGGTGACCTTGCAGACCTCGGCCTGGATGCCGCCGTAGATCTGGGTGCCGAGGCCGCTGAGCAGCATCGCGAGGATGATCGCCGCGACGACGGCGACCAGGCCGGCGTACTCGACCGCCGTCTGCCCGCCGTCCCTGCGCCAGCGGATCATCCGTGACACGGAGAACGGGCGCCGTTCCTGCCGGTCCCTCTCCCGCAGGCGGAACCACGCGCGGCTCTCGGGGCGGCGCAGGAAGTACAGGATCAGGATGGGCAGGAAGAGCTGGGTGAAACCGTGCCGCGATCCGTCGACGAGGTTCGACACCGCGCCGATCAGGAACCAGATCTGCACGGCGACCAGCGCCGCCAGGATCCTCGGCCCGCCCTCCCAGGCACGGCGGGCCAGCCACCAGCCGAGAGATCCGGGCAGCAGGGCGTACGCGACGACCGCCAGCGAACGGCCGTCGAGTGCGTCGTACGACGTGTAGGTCAGCAGCAGCCCCAGGGCGCCCACGATCGTGAACGCGAACAGCACGTGCACCAGGACCAGTGCGGAACCGAGCGGGCCCGGCATCTCCCGGCGCCCGTCGTTCGCGGGCGGCTCGCCGAACCCGGCCCCGGCTCCCGCCGTTCCCCCGACAAACGCCACAGCTCCCCCTCAACGCGCCCCGTGCGAGGGCGCGTTCATCCGCATCGATGCCCCTGCGCCCGAGGCTAGGGACGACTCGTGCGGCGGGGATGGGCCCGAGGACCCAAAACGGCACCCAAAGTCGGCGGGTACGCCGGGTACGCAACGAGGCCCGGCCACACCGGTGTTGGCGTGGCCGGGCCTCGGCCGGGGCTCGCTCTCCGGCGAGCGGCGGGTCAGCTTTCCGTGCGGGGGAAGGAGACCTCCACCCGGCGGTTCTTCTTGCGGCCCTCTTCCGTGGCGTTGGAGGAGATCGGGTAGTCCTCGCCGTAACCGCGCACCTCGAAGGTGATGCTGGAGTCCTGGAGGTCGCCGTTCAGGACGCCTTGGACGGCGTCGGCACGCTGCTTGGACAGGACGTCGCCGTGGGCGGACGAACCGAGGTTGTCGGTGAAGCCGAACACCCGGACGTGCGTGGCGTTCTGCTTCTTGATCTCCTCGGCGATCGCGTCGATGCGGGACTTGGCCTCGCCGCTCAGCTTGGAGCTGTTCTTGGCGAACAGCACCTCGGCCTGGAGCGCGAACGTCACGTCGGTGTTCGTGTCCTCGCGGCGCTCGTCACCGCCCTCGTCCTCCACGACCGACTTGATGTCCAGCACCTTGGACGCGGCGAGCGTGGCGCCCTCCGGCAGCTTCAGGTCGGGGTCGGTCGGGTCCACCTGGACGGGCGCCGAGGCGGAGGGCGCGGTGCCGGGCGGCTGGCTGGGGTCGTCGTCGGCGTGCGCGGAGACGGCAGCGAAGATGTTCGCGGCGACCATGACGGTGGCGGCGGTGACGATGAGGGCGACACGGGGGGCCGGCGACCGCCGGGCCGCCTCCTGGGGTGGAATCGGGGTGTGGGTCATGGGGGGCCTCATCCGGAGATCTGGATGGAGGCGGTGGAGAAGGTCGGCAGTTGCAGCGTCACGTCCGACGTGCCTGCGGGCGGGGCGGGAAACTGCATGAACACCGGGAGGGTCTGACCCGATTCGACGGTGGAGACACCGACGGTGGTCAGCGGGCGGCCGTCCGTGTCCCTCAAGACGTAATAACGCTTCTTTCCTTTGGAGTCCACCAACGTGGCACCGCCGAAGGAAGGCCCGTGGACGATGATCTCCGTCTCGTCGCCACTGATCTGCGCCGGGATGGCCACGGACTTCGCACCGTCGTTCTTCAGGTCGCCGTTCACGGTCACGAACCCACCCGAATCCCTCTTGGCAGAGGTGATTTGGAGAATCAGCCCGTCCGTTCCCTTGAGCTCGGCCATGGGCTCGGCCGACTGGCCCTCCTGCGGACTCGGGTCAGAACTGTCGTCCTTCGAAGCGGAGGCCGAAGCGCCCGGCGACTTGCCTTCTTCATTGCCGCCGCAACCGGCCGCACCAAGGGCCAAACTGGCCGCAACGCAAACTGCGACCAGGCCACCGCGCGTCCGCGTAGTGAACCGAATGCTCATGACTCCGCTTCCTTCTTTGCTCGTCGCTCGCTGTCAGTCAGCCAGATGAACGTCGAAAAGATCTTCCGGGCTCGGAAGATCGGTCAGGTGCTTCGGATCCAGATCCCAGTTCCCGCCCTTGCACGAAAGGCGCGGGAGAACGTCGTCGCCGGCATCCTCCGCAAGAGGCTTGAACGTGCAGAGCGGCTCGATCACCGCGATGGCGGAAGCCTTGGAATGCTTGCTCGCCGTCGCCGGAACGATCGATTCACCGGCGGACTTGTCGTTCCTCACGGTGACCTTGTACGCCAACAAACCATAGGGCGAACACGCCTCTACGTGGGCATCGTTCTGGGCTGCCAACTGCGAGGCACGCCAGCACGACGGAGCAAGTCCCGCCGCTTCGCCACCGAAGATCTGCCCCCACTGAGTGGGGTCCAGAACGCTCCGTGTCCATTCATCGGCCAGTTGCTTGCGAGTGTCCTGCGCCGCCGCCAGAACCGCCGCGTCCGCTGCCGTCTGAGCACCGTTTCGATTGGCTGCCGCCTGGCCGACTGCCAGATAGGCGAACGCAAGGAAGAGCAGGCCCCCCACCACCGTGATGTAGATGGGGAAGGCCTGCCCTGCGTCACCGAGGGGACGGCGTCGGATCAAGGAGCGACCTTGTTGATCTGCGCCGTGATCTTGGTGAGAATGGTCTGCCCCAGGCTCGTACCCGTGATCGCCAGCACGATCGCCACGACCACCGCGATGATGCCCAGGTACTCGACCGCGGTCTGCCCCCGGTCGCCGCCCCTCTTCTGCACGGCCGCCACCGTGGTGTTCTTCCAGCCGTTCACGCGGACCTTGGTCGCAACGGCGGTCTTCAGCATCAAGTCGCTCATGGGGTTCCCCTCCCGATTCGGCCGACCGCAGCCCGGTTGGCTCGTGAGTCTCCGTGGTGTCGTCCCCGGAACCGGCTTCCTCCATGCCGGTGCCGCTTGCGACAGGAGAAACGTACGGCCGGGCACCCCGGTGGCCAGAGGGTCCCAGGGCCCAATCCAGGGCCCAATCGGAGTCCCAGAACCGGTCCCGGGAAGGGCAGTTGGCCCCCTGGACCGCACGGCGCAACATCACGCTCTCCAGTAACGTCATGCCAGGTCACCCCACCCCTCGGCCCGAACCCGGGGCCGTGCCGAGCCACTTGGCGGCGGCCTCCGAGCGGCTGGTGCTGTGGAGCTTGGCGAAGATGCGGTTGATGTGGTTCTTGACCGTCTTCTCGCTGATGAAGCACGCGGCGGCGATCTGCTGGTTGTTCATCCCGGACGCGATGAGGTCCATGATCTCCGCCTCCCTCGTGCTCAGTAGGAACCGCGACCGGTCGGGAGCGGCCGGCGGGGCAGTCTTCCACTCAGACGTCGACTGTCCCACAGTCGGTTGCAACTGCGAAAGGTTTTCCGACGAATTACTCGAACCGTGACCGTGTCGGTACTCAACAGGCCCATGATCAGCGACCTGTTGAGGCTGCTGATGTAGCCTTGCCCCGAACCCCTGGTCGTGTGCAATCGCATCGTACGGTGACGTCCCCAACCCCTCCGGCAGCGTCGCGCCCACCGGATCGGTGATCGTTCGGCCCTGCCGGAGTTCGGCCAGCAGGGCGCCCGCCGCGGTCGGGGTGAAGTGGGCCCTGCCCTGCTTGATGTCCCGTACGGCGTCGACCAGTTGGTCGGCGGTGAACTCGCCGTGGACCAGGTAGCCGCCCGCGCCGCGGCGCAGCGCCTCGTGGACTATCTCCGACTCGCGGCTGTAGGTCAGCATGACCACCGGGGCGATCCGTACCAGGTACGGCAGGGCGGAGATGCCGTCGACGCCCGGCATCCGGACGTCCAACAGCACGACGTCCGGGCGGTGTTGGTAGGCCGCCTCGTAGGCCTGGCGGCCGTCGACGGCCTCCGCGACCACCGTGATGTCGGCCCGCCCGGAGAGCAGCGCCGTGAGGCCGGCGCGGACCACCGGGTTGTCGTCCGCCACGACCACACGCAGCGGTGCCACGGGCGCGGGCGGCGGGAACCCCTCGAACGGATTGTGCGGTTGCGGCCGCGGAGGGCCGGTGTTCGGTGTCTGGTCCGGCATCGGGCGGCCTCCTCTCGGATGGGATGGGGACGTACGGGACGCGCCGCTCACGCTGTGGCGGCCGGGATCGTCAGGGCGGCGACGGGCAGTTCCAGGCGGACCTCGGTGCCCGTCGGGTGCGCTCCGCGGCCGATGCGGATGCGGGCGCCGACCGAGGCCGCCCGCTCGACCATGCCGACCAGGCCGAAGTGGCCCGTGCGGCGCAGCTGTTCGAGGCTGGTGCCGTCCGGCAGGCCGCGCCCGTCGTCGTGCACGCTGATGCGCAGCAGGTCGCCGTGCACCCCCGCGCGCACGTCGACGCGGCTGGGACCCGCGTGCCGGTGGGCGTTCTCCATGGCCTCCGTCGCGATGGTGAGGAGCTGGCGGGCCACGGCGGGCGGCACGGGCGGCACCGCGTGCTCGCCGGTCGGCCGGTACGTCGCCGGCATGCCGGTGCGCTTGCTGAAGTCGCGTGTCCTGGCGGCGAGTTCGACCAAGACGTCGGTGCCGTGCGTGGGATCGGACTCCCGGCGCAGGTCCGCCAGGATCTCGCGGGACTCCGCGGCCGCCCGGCGCGCCGACCGGGCGACCAGGTCGGCCTGCTGCCTCACCAGCCCCGCGTCCATGTGCTCGGCGCCGGCCGAGCCGACCAGCCCGTCCGCCGCGAGGGCCACCCCGTGCAGGGTTTTCGCGACGGAGTCGTGCATCTCCCGTGCCAGGCGGGCGCGTTCGGCGCTGACCGCCTCCGTGACGGCCAGCCGTGCCTGCATCTCGGTGAGGGCCTGGGTGGCGCTGCCGAAGCGGAGCATCAGGCCGCGCAGGTTCACGCCCACGGCGCCCGCGACCAGGCACAGCCCCGGCAGCAGGAACGCCTGCGGCGTGTGGTCGTGCAGCGACTTCTCCGACGCGGTGACCACGACCAGGATCAGCGACTGGAGCGAGGCGAACACGGCCGCGCCGCGCCAGCCGTAGACGAGGCCCGCCAGCAGCGGCGTGCACACGCTCACGTACGCCAGGGTGCTGTCGGGGCCCGCCGCGACCAGCAGCAGCGAGCCGAAGAGGGTGTCGACCGCGAGCAGGGTGGGGTGGCGCAGCAGCAGCGGCCCGAAGCGCTCCCAGTCGCGGAACAGCGCGTACGACACCATGAAGGTGACGACGACCGCCGCGCCGACGAGTTGCGTCGCCAGTCCCGGCGCGGCGTTGACCAGCGCGGACGGCGCGGCCAGCGCGATCATCGCCAGCCGGAAGCCGAAGACCTGGCGGCACATCGCCTGGAGCGCGCTGACCTGGATCGGGAGGGCCGGGCCCGGACCGGCGCCGGTGTCGCTCCGGGTGCCGGACCCGCTGTCCGCCGGTTCCGCCGCTTCGGGCGCGGGGCGGGCGTGACGGCCCCGGGACGGGGCGCGCCGCTTCCGGCCGGCTCCGGGGCCGGCGGGCTCCGGCGCGGGCCCGTAGGGCTGCCGCGGGTACGGCTGCGGCTTGTACGGCTGCGGCAGCAGCGCGGCGGACGCGTCCCCGGGCGCTCCCCCGGAGTCGGGCTCCTCCCGCGGGGCTGCCGGCAGTTCCAGCGGCGGGCGCGCGGCGCCCGCCCGGGGAGCAGGAGGGGCAGCACTACCCGCACCGCCCGTGCCGCTGTCCCGTACGGCAGGGGGCAGGGCCGGGGCGGGGGCCTGGCTCGTGGGACGGCGGGCCGGCGGGTGCCCGCGGTCCGCGGGGCGCGGACCGGCGTCGGCGGGCGGCGGTACCGCCTTGATCCGCGGCTCGACGGCCGGTGACAACGCGGCGGCGGACCACGGCTCCGGAGCCGGGCGGGTGGGGGAGACAGCGGGCCCGGAAGGGGAGTTCGAGGTGTCGCGGCCCGAGTGCTCGTCGGGGGCCGGGACGTCCCGGCCGCCGGCGGGGCCCGCACCGCCCCGCGCGGCGGGATCGTCCTGCCACCGTTCGCCGGTCTCCTCCGGTGCCCGGGGGCGCCGCTCGGCCCTCGCGGGGAGCCGCCTGAAGCGCACGGTGCGGTCCGGCTCCGTCGCCGGGTCCGCCAGGTCCGCCGCGCCGTCGCCGCCGGGCGCGCCCAAAGCCGGGCGGGACGGCCCCGGGCCGCCCTCCGGCAGGGCGGGCGCGGGCCCGCGCGGAACCGGGCGGGGCACCGCGTCCTGTGTCCCACCGTCGTCCGCGTGCCCCGCCCAGTCCCCCGTGCGGGGATCCGCGCCCGGCGGCGGGGCGGGCAGGGGCGCGTCCGCCGGGACCCAGCCGGGCGGCAGCGCCGGGGTCGCCGACGTGACGGGGATGTCCGGGGCGCCGGTACGGACGTGCTCCGGCAGGACCGTACCCGCGGGCGGGGTTGTGATCTCGGGGCTCTTGGGGCGGCGTCGCAGCAGCCCCGGTCTGTCCTTGCTCGTCGCCATGTCCGTCTCCGTACCGTCTAGCCGGTCACCGAGCTGAAGTCGCTGCCGGAACCGAGCAGCAGACCTGCCCCGAGGAGGATCAAGGTGGCAGGCACCATGAAGGTCGTGATCATCAACGTGGCCCTGGGTACCGCGCGGGCCGCCTTGCGCCGGGCGTTCTGGGCGTCGGTGCGGCGCATGTCCTTGGCGAGCGAGACCAGCGTGTCGACGATCGGCGCGCCCAGCTCCTCGCCCTGCTGAAGTGCCGTGACAAACATGGCCACTTGCTCGGAGTCGTTGCGGCGGCGCAGCTCTCCGAACGCCTGGCGCCGGCTCATTCCGAGGTCCATCTGCCGCAGGGTGATGCGGAGTTCGTCGGCCCAGGGGCCCTCGTACTTGGAGGCGACCCGGTCCAGCGCCTGCCGGAAGCCGAGTCCGGCGCTGACCACGACGGCGAGGACGTCGAGGAAGTCCGGCAGGGTCCGTTCGATGACGTCCTTGCGGATGCGGATCGCCGACCAGATGCCGACCTCCGTCCAGAACGCGCCGAACGCGAACAGGATCAGCGCGACGAAGAAGCTGCCCCGCATCAGCATCACCACGCCGCCCACACCACCGAGGGCCCCGTAGACGGCCCGGCGGGCCGCGTAGCGGTCGATGGTCAGACCTCCCGGGTTGCCCGCGAGGTCGATCTTGCGGCGGTACTTGGCGACCTGTTTGGGGCCCATCAGGCGCAGCACGGTCGGTGCGTAGCGCATGCCGAGGCGGTCGACGAGGGAGTCGACGGCCCCGGTGCGGGTGGAGCCGACCTCCAGCGCGAGCGCGAGGTCGCCGGGGAGTTTCGTCTCCGCCCGGTACATGCGGATGCCGGCGAAGATGCCCCAGACACTGAGGCCGACGACGAGGGCGAGCAGCAGAGCCATGGAAATCCGGTCTCCTTCCGGCTCAGACGTCGATGCGGGACATGCGGCGGATGAGGACGAACCCGATCGCGTAGAGCGAGAAGGCGATGATGACGGCGCCCTGCCCGAGCGGGGACCCCGTCATCCGTTCCAGGGCGCCCTCCTTGACACCGTTCATCAGGAAGAGGGCGCCGACGCCCAGGACGGGGACCGCGTAGGACGTCATGCTGACCTGCGAGAGCTGGGTGCGGACCTCGCGCCGGGTCTCCTTGCGCTCCTCCAGGGTCTCGGTGAGGTTGCGCAGGGCGCCGACGACCTGGCCGCCGGCGCGGCTGGAGAGCACCAGTGTGGTGACCAGGACGACGAGTTCGCGGGACGGCAGGCGCCGTGCCAGTTCGCCGAGCGCGTCGTCCATCGAGGCGCCGACCGCCAGTTGGTTGGCCACCTTCCCCAACTCCTCGCCCGCGGGGGCCTCCAGCTCCTCGGCCGCCATGCCGATGGAGGTGCGCAGTGCCAGACCGGCCTGCGTCGCGTTGGCCAGGATCCGGGCCAGTTCGGGGAGTTGGTTGATGAACTTCTCGATGCGCCGCTGCCGCTGCCAGTTGAGGAACTGAAGTGCCGCCCAGATGCCCAGCAGTCCGGCGATCGGCCCGAAGAACGGTGCCAGGGTGGCCTGCCCGATCAGCCAGAGGGCGGCGACGACGGCCAGCATGTAGACGAAGAACTCGCCCGGTGTGACGTCCAGTCCCGTGGCGATCAGTCGCAGTTCGAGCTTCTTGCCCAGGTTCGTGCGCCGCAGGCGCCGGTCGAGGTTGGGGAAGCGGCGCCGCCTGCCCGTCATGGGGATCTGGCCGGTGGCCGACAGCCGGTCGACCAGTGCCTGCCGCTGTGCCTTGCCGGTGGAGTAGGCATGCAGGCCCAGGACGGCGAAGATGCAGGTCAGCAGGGTGATGCCGGTGGTGAGCGTGACAAGTGTCTGCAGTTCCATGGGGTCGGGTCCTACCTGGCTTCTCGGGTGGTGAGCTCGTCTGCGGACTGGGCGACACCGAACGCCTGCGGGATGGGCTGGCTCGCCATGTAGAGCCGTTCGGCCGTGCGGCGGGTGAGCGGGAAGTACTGGAAGCCGCCGTAGATGCGGCCGTCGGAGGCCATGGGCCGGGCGTCGAAGCGGGCGACCGTGGCCAGGCGGTACGGCTCGCTGCCGTGGCTGTCCAGGAGCGCGATCTCGGTGATGCGGCGGGCGCCGTCGGCGAAGCGGGTGAGCTGGACGATGACGTCGATGGCGCTGTTGATCTGGTCGTGCAGCGCCACGAACGGGATCTCGACGTCGGACATGGAGGCCAGCGTCTGGAGCCGCATCAGGGCGTCCTCCGCGCTGTTGGCGTGCACCGTGGCGAGCGAGCCGTCGTGACCCGTCGACATCGCCTGGAGCATGTCGAGCGACTCGCCGCCGCGGACCTCACCGACCACGATGCGGTCGGGCCGCATGCGCAGCGAGTTGCGGACCAGGTCGCGGATGCTGATCTGGCCCTTGCCCTCCACGTTGGGCGGCCGGGCCTCCAGCCGGATCACGTGGCTCTGCTGGAGCTGGAGTTCGGCGGAGTCCTCGATGGTGATGATGCGCTCGCCGCCGGGGATCAGCCCGGACAGCGCGTTGAGCAGCGTCGTCTTGCCGGTGCCCGTGGCCCCCGAGACGATGACGTTGAACTTCGCCTGCACCAGGCCCGCGAGCAGGAACAGCATGTGCTCGTCGAGGGAGCCGAGGCCGATCATCTCCTGGAGCGTGAAGGAGCGCGGGAAGCGGCGGATGGTGAGCGTGGCGCCCGTGAGGGAGAGCGGCGGGATGATCACGTTGACGCGCTCGCCGGACGGCAGTCGGGCGTCGACCATCGGGTTCGACTCGTCCACCCGCCTGTTGACCGTCGAGACGATGCGCTCGATGGTCTGCATCAGCTGGTCGTGGGAGGGGAAGCGCAGGGGCAACTGCTCGACCCTGCCGCCCCGTTCGACGAAGATCGCGTCCGGGCCGTTGACCATGATCTCGGTGATCGACGCGTCTTCGAGCAGCGGCTCCAGGATGCCGAGGCCGAGTGCCTCGTCGACCACCCGGCGGATCAGCTGCGAGCGCTCGCCGGTCGACAGGACGGGGCCCTCGCGGCTGATGATGTGCCCGAGGACGCGTTCGAGCCTGGCCCGCCGCTCGGCCGCGGCGAGGGCGCTCATCTCCGCGAGGTCGATCTCCTCCAGGAGCTTGGCCCGGTAGGAGGCGACCATGTGGCCGTCATCACCCCGACTGCCCTGCTCGTCGGGGGAGTTGATGCGTGCCCGCAGGCTCATGGTTCCCGTGCTCCTCGTTCGTGCGTGCTGTCGCGGTCGTCCGGTTCCGTGCGGTCGCGCTGTTCTTCTCGGGTCCCGCGGCGGCCGGTGCGCCGTCGGGGAAGGAGCGGTTCGGGTCAGTGGTCGACCGGCATCGTGGCGGTGGAGCTCACCGGATCGAAGTGCCAGCCGGGGATGATCGAGGGCACGTCGACCGTCGCCGTGACCGTCACCGTGTCGCCCCCGCCCGACCGTGAGAACCCGGCCCCGTCGGCCAGCCAGTCGCTCATCGCGCGGCGGCCGTCCGCCGTGTAGTCGCCGTTCAGCGAGGCGCTGCGCGCGGCCGTGCGGGCGGCGGTGCCGGCCTGCTGGCCGGTGTAGGCGACCAGGCCGATCTGCACTCCCGCCATGGCGACGAGGAGGAGGATCGGGATGAACCCCAGGTATTCGATGGCCACTTGGCCGAGGTCGCGCCCGTGGCGGCGTTCGCGGCGAGGCCCGCCGCGCGTGTCGCCGCGCGTGTCGCCGCGTCTGTCGGCGGGCACCCTGCTCGCGCGGTACCGGTACTCGTGCGCGTGGTGGAAGAGGCTCATGTCAGTTCGTCTCCTCCTCCACCGCGCCCGCGTGCCCGTGGACGGTGAACGGGAAGCCGATGGCGCCGGGGAAGAGCACCGGGACCTTCAGGTCGACCGAGGCCGTGACGTAGCCGTTCGCGGTGCTGCAGCTCACGTTCGCGCCCCCTTTCCACGCGTCGGACAGCTTGTCCGTGCCCGCCTGTTCGCACGCCCCCGCGCGGGCCCCCCGCGTCGCGGCCGTGGCCGCCTCCACCGCCTCGTCGGCAGCATTCCCCGCGAGGGTGAAGGTGTACCCCACCAGGACGAACTGCCACAGCAGCACCAGCGTCAGAATGATCAGTGGCGTCATGCCCAGGAACTCGATGGTGACCTGGCCCCTGTCCCGTGCGGGACCCGTTGCCGCGGCCCGCGGCAGTGCGGCGACCCGCCTCCGTAACCCCGTCGGCCTCATCCCGGCGACCTCCCCGTCCTCCTCGTCACGGCCATCGCATCGTCAACTCCCCCGTCGCACAACCCCGCCCGCCGCCGTGCGCGCATCCTCACCCGCCTCCGCCGCCGCGGCCCCGGAAGCTCATCGAGCCCCGGTCGCCGCGGAATCTGCCGGACTTGCGCGGGGCCTCGGCCGCCTTGACCACGCCGACCTCCGCCGCGAGGGTCCACAGCGCCTGCTTCACCGTGCTCTTCGCGTCCAGTTCGTGGATCCGGCCCGCGTCGACGGCGGCCTGGAGTTCCTTGAAGTTGGCCGGGATCGCGGTGGCCGCCAGGGCAGTCCCGGTGATCCGCTGGATGAGCGGCGGCTGGATCTCCGTACCGCGCGTGTGCCGGTTGACGACGACGGTCGTCTCCTCCGCCTTGCGGACCTGGAGCCGGTCCCACATCCGCACGGTGCGCTTCGCCGCCCGTACGGCGACGACGTCCGGCGTGGTGAACAGCAGTGCCGTCTCGGCCATTTCGACCGCCGCCGCGCTCGCGCCGTTCATCTGGGCGCCGCAGTCGATGACGACGATCTCGTACCGGGAGCGCAGCGCGCTGACGATCTGGCGCGTCGCGCGGTCGGTGACCTCCTCGCCCCGTTCGCCCTCGGCGGGGGCGAGCAGCAGCGCGATCCCGGTGTCGTGGCGGAAGACGGCGTCGGCGAGGACCCGCGGCGAGATGTCGTTGATGCCGGCGAGGTCGACGACGGAGCGCCGGAACTGGATGTCCAGGTACGAGGCGATGTCGCCCGCCTGGAGGTCCATGTCGACCAGTGCCGTACTGTGCCCGGACGCCTGTGCCGCCAGGGCGAGTTGGATGGCGGCGAGGGTCGCACCGACGCCTCCCTTGGCCCCGCTCACCGTGACGACGGTGCCGCCGACGCCGCTGAACACGTCCGCCCCGTGGCCGAGATGGCGTCGTACGCCCACCGACCACTGGGCCACCGCCTGGACGCGGGAGGCGAGTTCCTCGTAGCTGAGCGGGAGGGCGACCAGTCCGCGGGCGCCGGAGTCCATCGCGGCGGCGAACAGCGCGGAGCCCGCGTCGGAGCTGACGAGGATGACGCCGACCGCGGGGAAACGCAGGGCCACCTCGCGGATCAGCTCCAACGCCGGTACGGGGCCGATGCGTTCGTGGACGACCACGACCTCGGGCAGCTCGTCCACCGACTCGGCGGCCAGGCGCGCGAGGGTGTCGATGAGCTGCGTCGAGTCACCGACGGGGCTGACCGGCTCCGCGTCGGGGAGTTGGCTGAGCAGTGTGGTGATCGACCGGACCGCGTCCACGTCGCCGACTGCCGGGAGGATCCTCGTGGGCATGCGGGCCTCTCACTTGTCGTTCGCGAGTTCGTAGGTCCGGTCCTTGTCCGGGACCGTGGTGTCGCTGCCCGGTGCCACCAGGGCGAGGCGTACGCGTTCGGCGAACGACTCGGCGTAGGTGATGCGCTGGGCGTCGATGGTGGACAGCGCGAACGTGATCGGCACGGCGTCCGTCGGCTGCTGCGACTTGTTGTCCGCGTCGGGTTCGAGCGAGGTCAGCTTGCCGACGTCGATGACCTTGGCGTTCGTGACGATGATCTTGGACAGGTCGGGGTCGCCCTCGCGGGCGCCCTCGAAGGTGGCGTAGACGTTGACCGTCGCCCCCGGCGTGATCTTGCCCGCGACGCCCGTCGCCGCGTCGATCATGATCGCGACCTCCTGCTGCCCCGGTTGCAGGGCGGGCTGGTCCACGATCATGTCGGTCTGGAGCAGCGAGCCCTTGCGCAGCGTCGTCACGGCGATCTTGCCCCGGATCTGGGCCAGGTCGGTGACCGCGTTCTCGGACAGCCACCGCTTGGGCATCTGGATCTTCTTGAACTGCCCGGTGCTGAGCGTCGTGTAGGGCGCGACGTTGGTGTTGAGCTGGTACGCGGTGACCTCGGGCCCGACCTTGGACTTGGCGTCGCCGATGACGGACAGCACGCCGGCGAACGCGGCGAGAGCACAGATGACGGACAGCAGCAGGAGTATCACGCCGCGGCGCTGACGGGAGTTCATGAGCCGTACAACCTCTTAGGGGAGAGCGGTCGAGAGGGCGGGTTCCGTGCGGAGGTGCGAGCGGTGCTTGGACGGGCGGGCGGGCGGACGGGCGGACGGGCCGGGAGGCCGGCTCAGGCCGGACGCGACCGACCGCGGCCGCGTCGTGGTGGCTCAGCCGGCGGCACTGTGGTTCTCCAGGACGGGCGGTGTGGCCGAACAGAAGACGCACCGGTCGCCGATGACGTCGATGCCGCACCAGTGGCAGACGCTCTGCCGTACCGAGGTCACCAGCTGGTAGAGGACGGAGAGGTCGGGCAGGTAGGTGCAGAACTCCACGAGCCGTCCCGTGCCCCACCACTCCGCGGACTCGGCGGGCAGCGTCGCCTCCCGCAGCCCCTGCACGTTCCAGGACGGCGCGAGGGTCGCGCTCACCCAGTCCGTGTTGAGCTGACCCTGCGCGTAGAGCATCCAGGTGCCGAACTCCGGCCCGGTGAGCGAGGCTTCGGGGCCGATGCGGGCCAACTGCGGCTCCGGGTGCGCGAGTACGGCGAACTGACTGCCCGGCACCCACGACTTGGCGTGCGACTTGAGGCCGACCGGCACCCGGTCCAGGCGGGTGACGGAGCCGAGGACCGCACCGGCGTGGATGTAGTGGGTCAGCAGCCTGCCCGCCGAGGCGAGCACGCCGGGGCTGAGGTCGCAGGACGCGAGCTGCCTCAACTGCCGTGCCAGCACGGCGATGCCGAGCGGCGGCAGGTCGGGGCGGAAGAGGGCGATGCGGTCGCTCTCCAGGAGCGAGCGCACGGTGTGCAGCCGTCGCTCGACCGCCTCGGGCACGGCCTGCGAGTAGACGACGATCACGTGCCCGTGCTGGTCGATCAGCGTCTGGAACCCGGCCAGCGCGCGTTCCAGCGGCTGCTGGTCCAGATCCTGCAGAACGACAGCGGGCAGTGTTCGCCCGTCCTGCGCCGGCAGGGCCATGTCGGCACCGGTCACGGCAATGGCAGTGGACACGTGCGGCTCCCCCGTTTCACGCCGGTCGGCATTCCCCGGTTGCCTTCGGTACGCCGAGTTGACTTCACTGCGTGACTACCTCAGCACTGTAACCACGCCTCTGTGACCGGTGAACAGCGTTTCTGTAGCTGTGTCGCAACTGTCGGTGCACAAGGCACGTCAAAACGGGGCAGGTTGAGCAATCTCGCACCACTTGATCCCGCGCCCCGTCGCCAAGTCCGCCGTGGCGGCACGCCCTTTGGGCCCGGCCCCGCCCGGACCCGGTCCGCCGGGCCCGCGTCCGCCGGGCAGAGTGGGCCTCCGTTTGGGTCCGCGGACCCACGCCCGCACACCCGCCCGAACCTAGTCTCACCGTCCACACGGACCCACGGAGACACGGACGAGACGGACGGGGGCACGCCGGATGAATCGCGGGGGCATCGCACGGCGGTTGCGGCACGGGTACGGAAGGTGCCTGTCCGACGACCGCGGCGCCACCGGCACCGAGTACCTCGGGATGATCGTGGTCGCCGCCGCCATCGTGACCGGGGTCTCCGCCACGGACGTGGGCCGCCGCGTCCAGAACGGCATCGCGACCGAGATCTGCAAGGTCACCGGTGGCGGCGACTGCGGCGCGGGCGGCCCCGGCCAGGCCGGCAAGGTGCCCACCGACGCCGACTACGAACCAGCGCTGTGCCAGGTCTCGTCGGTGTCCGACAAGGCGGGCAGCAAGACGAAGATCCTGTTCTGGGAGATCGGCAAGGAGTACGGCCTCCAGGAGCAGCACCTGAAGGCGCGCACCGACGTCAACCACGACGGCAAGGTCGACGACCAGGACGAGTTGGTCTACCTGACCTTCACGGACGCCGCGTCGATCGCCGCGAAGAAGAGCTTCACGCCGGGCCTGAAGCTCGGCAAGGTCAGCCCCGACTCGATCGAGCTGGCCGGCGGGATCAAGGTCACCGCGGGCGACACCTGGGTCTTCGAGAGCCCGGCGGAGGCCGCGAAGTTCCGCGAGGACGTCGAGACGCTCCAGTCGTACGAGCAGATGCTGTCGACGCCGGGCGGCGCGGACGCGAGCGTCGGCAACTCCATCCTGTACCTGTTCGGCACCGGGCCGCTGAAGGACGCCGAGGACGCCCAGAAGCGGGTCGAGAAGGAACTCGGCGACAACCGGCAGATCACGTACGGCACGGTCGGCCTGGAGGCGTCGGCGGCCGGGGGCCTGAAGATCTCGGCGGGCGACGAGAAGAAGCTGAGCGCGTCGCTCGGCGGCAACTTCAAGTACGCGCCCGGCGTGACCTGGACCGACAACACGTACAAGAACACCAAGTCGTACACGTACACGTCGTCGATCGAGTACGGCACCGAGGTGGGCTACACCGCCGGTCCGCTCAGCGGGGGTTACGCCGCCTCCACCACCCGGACCGGGACGATCACGGTCACCTACGACAAGACGAGCGGCAAGCTGGTGCGCATCGACATGACGCAGACCGTCGAGGACGGCAACCAGAAGGACAGCGCCAAGGCCGGTGGCGACAACGGCAAGAAGGGCACCGACAAGCGAGGCGGCAGCGCGTCGGTCAAGGGCACCGACACCCCGCGCGGCATCCACATCGAGACCAACTCGCTGGTCCTCGACCCGGGTCCGGACGGCGACGCGGACCGGGCGGTGGCGCAGGACTGGCTCAACGCCGGCAACGAACAGATCGCCAAACCCTGGGACTTCATGTTCGGCGACCACGCCCCCACCCGGCGGCCCGGCGCCGACGACCCCTTCGGCCAGTTGCTCTTCGACAAGGGCCTGTCCAGCCGCATGGAGTACAACGGCCAGGTGGACGCGGCCGAGTACGGCTTCGAGCTGAACCTCGGCGTCAGCCTCGGCCTGTCGGTCAGCACGGAGAAGAAGACCGAGACGCTGTCCGACGCGAAGTTCCTCGGCGCTCCGAACAGCGGCAGCCGCGCGTACGTGCCCTACAGCTACTGCGCGAATTGACCGCCGAATCGGGGAAGAGTCCAGCGGACCGGACCGATCACCGGCCCACGCACACCGAGCACCGAGCACCGAGCACCGAGCACCGAGCACTGACGATCAGCCGACCACCGAACTGCCGCCCGGCTCGGCCGGGCCAGACAGGAGCCGACACCGATGAGCATCCGCCGCACCCTCGTGGCCGCCGGCCTGCTGACCGCCGCCCTGGCCCTCACCGGCTGCGGCGGGGACGACGCGGGAGCCGTGCCCGACGGCTGGGGGACCCTGGACACGAAGGGCGTCTCCGTGTCGTACCCGGAGGGCTCGGGCGGCTTCCGGGCGCAGACGGACGCCGAGCGCGACAAGCACAACGCGGCCGCCGCCGAACGCGACGAGAGCGGGCGGACGGTGGCGCTGATGACCGTCCAGCTCGACTTCACCCGGGCCAAGTCGGCGGAGCAGGCGGCGATCGCGGCGGAGGCCGGCATCGCGCTCGGCGCGAAGGTCACGTCCGACAAGGACGTGAGGCTCGCGGGGGCCGACGAGGCCAGGCGCGTCGACTTCACCTTCACCGCGACCGGCGAGGACGGCGGTCCCACCAAGGGCACGCCCGTCGAGGGCGTGATCCTGACCGGACTGGACTCCTCGGGGAAGACCTTCGCCGTCCGCGTGGACGCCCAGCGGGGCAAGCTCTCCGACGCCGAGCTGACGAAGATCGTCAAGTCGGTCGAGGTGCACTGATGGCGGCCGCCCGAAGCGCCCCGGCTCCAGGGCGCGGGCCAACTCCCGCGGAGGTGGGGTGACATGGAGATTCCCGGCGCCGGGTACGTCGTCCTGCCGCTGCTCGCCGCCCTGTTCGCCGTCGTCTCGGTGCGCAACGCCGTGCGGCTGGCGAACGCGGCGCGGGTGCTGCGGTACGGGGTGCGGGCGGGCGGTGAGTGCGTGCGCGTCGAGTCCGAGCCGCACAGCGACGCCACGCGGCACTACTTCGCCTTCTACACGGCCGACCGCACGCGGGTGGAGTTCGAGGACCTCGCGAGCTGGTCGACCAACGAGGGCACCCCCGTCACCGTCACCTACGACCCGCGCGACCCCCGGCGCACGGCGACCGTCGCGGGCCGCGGCTCCTGGTCCACCCTCTTCAAGTACACGCTGCTGTGCGTGGGTTGCGGCCTCGCGGCGCTCGGCTTCGCGACGCTGCTCTGCCAGTACGCGACCGGGGGGCTGTGATGGCCCGCCACTCCGGACCGCTCGGTCCCGGGGCGGGCCGCACCCCGGCGCCGGCCCTGGCCCTGGTGCGGTCCTGGGCCACGGGCATCGTCGTGCTGTGCGTCACCGAGTACGTGCAGGTCGAGGGGGTGTACGACCCGCTCGTCGGGCCGGGCGGCGTCGGCTCTTTCGGGGCGGCGCTGGCGCTGGTGCACCTGCCGAACCTGGTCTGCCTCGTCCTCGCCACCTTCGCGGCGGCCCGCGTCCACCCGCTGCCGTGGCGGGAGTCGCCCGTGCGGCACGTGGCCGCAGCGTGCGCGGTGCCGGTCGCCGCGCAGTTGCTGACCCTGGCGCTGGGCCGGGACCGCACGGGGCCCGGGACGTCGGCGTTCTGGATGTCCACGGGAGTGCTGCTCGCGGGCTGCGCGGTGGGACTGCTGCTGGACGCCTGGCGGGAGGACCGGGACCCGCACTGACGGGCGGACCGGGAGAGCCGTGCCGACGGGCGGACCGGGAAAGCCGTACCGGCGGGAGAGCGGGAGCCGCCACGGGGCGGGAGGGGCCGGCGGAGCCACTGAGCGGCGGGTTCGTCAAGAGGCTTGCGCGGTGGGCGGGTTGGGCGTCGATTTTGGTCTGGACCTCTTGACAACCCGATTGGTCTGGACCACCTTTTAGGCCAACGGTGGCCACCGTTCCACTCCCCCTTCTCCTCCCCCCGTTCCCCCTCTCCCCCACCGGAGGCCCCAGTGGATCGCGTACCAGGCATGCCCGGACGCTCAGCCCGCAGACGGACCCGCGTCTGGTCCGGCGCCGTCACCGCCGCCCTCGCCCTGACCCTCGCCGGCACCGGACACGCGTCCGCGGCGGACGTCAACAACGCCAAGAACGCGGGCTTCGAGTCCGGCCTGAGCAACTGGACCTGTTCGGCCTCCAGCGGCGCCGTCGTCTCCTCCCCCGTGCACGGCGGCGCCGCGGCCCTCAAGGCGACGCCCGCCGGGCTGGACAACGCCCAGTGCACGCAGACCGTCGCGGTCAAGCCCAGCTCCACCTACACGCTGAGCGCCTGGGTGCAGGGCGGTTACGCCTACCTCGGCGCCACGGGCACCGGCACCACCGACGTCTCGACCTGGACGCCCGACTCGTCGAGCTGGAAGCAGCTCTCGACGACCTTCACCACCGGCGCCTCCACCACCTCCGTGACGATCTACACCCACGGCTGGTACGGCACGGCCGCCTACTACGCCGACGACGTCTCCGTGCAGGGCCCCGACGGCGGGGGCGGCGGCGACCCGGCTCCCACCGTCCCGGCGGCCCCGGCCGGCCTCGCGGTGTCCTCGACCACCTCGTCCTCGGTCTCCCTGGGCTGGTCCGCGGTGTCCGGCGCGACCGGTTACAACGTGTACCGCGCCGGCACCAAGGTGACGTCCGTGACCGGGACTTCGGCCACGGTGACCGGGCTGACCGCGTCCACCGCGTACTCCTTCCAGGTCACCGCGACCAACTCCGCGGGCGAGTCCGCGAAGTCGGCCGCCGTCACGGGCACCACGGCCGCGACGGGCACCGGCACGGGCACCGGCGGCACCACGCTGCCCAAGCACGCGGTGACCGGTTACTGGCAGAACTTCAACAACGGCGCGACGGTGCAGAAGCTGTCCGACGTCCCCTCCGCGTACGACATCGTCGCCGTCGCCTTCGCGGACGCCACGACGACGCCCGGCGCGGTGTCCTTCACGCTGGACTCGGCGGGCCTGAACGGCTACACCGTCGACCAGTTCAAGGCGGACATCAAGGCGAAGCAGGCGGCCGGCAAGAAGGTCGTCATCTCGATCGGCGGCCAGAACGGCACCATCTCGGTGGCCGACTCCGCCTCGGCGACCAACTTCGCGAACTCCGTCTACTCGCTGATGACGACATACGGCTTCGACGGCGTCGACATCGACCTGGAGAACGGCCTCAACTCGACGTACATGTCGCAGGCCCTGCGTTCCCTCTCGGCGAAGGCGGGCTCCTCGCTCGTCATCACGATGGCCCCGCAGACCATCGACATGCAGTCGACGTCGAACACGTACTTCCAGACGGCGCTCAACATCAAGGACATCCTGACCGTCGTCAACATGCAGTACTACAACAGCGGTTCGATGCTCGGCTGCGACGGCAAGGTCTACAGCCAGGGCACGGTGGACTTCCTCACCGCGCTCGCCTGCATCCAGCTCGAAGGCGGCCTCGCACCGTCGCAGGTGGGCCTCGGCCTCCCCGCGTCGACGAGCGCCGCGGGCAGCGGCTACGTCTCGCCGACCGTGGTCAACAACGCCCTGGACTGCCTGACCAAGGGCACCAACTGCGGTTCGTTCAAGCCCTCGAAGACGTACCCCGACCTGCGGGGCGCGATGACCTGGTCCACGAACTGGGACGCGAGCGCGGGCAACGCGTGGTCCACGTCCGTGGGCGCGAAGGTGCACGGACTGGCGTGACGGCCTGACGGCCCGACGTCGCACAACGGCGGAAGCGGGGTACGGCCGAGGAGGCCGTACCCCGCTTCCGTGTGTGCGTCAGATCTTCTTCTCGGAGGGGGACTTGGCACCGGACTTGCCGGCCGGGTCGGCGTCGCCGCCGTCCTCGTCGCCGTCGTCGGAGGTCTTCGCGTCCGTGTCGGCAGGCTCGGCGTCGGCCTTGTCGGCGGGCTCGGCGGAATCACCGGCGGTCGCCTCGGGCACGTCCGACGCCTCCGACTCCCCTGTCTCGTCAGGCACTTCGTCGTCGGCGCCGTCGTCGAAGTACGCGTCCAGGACCTCGTCGAGGCGCGCCTCCCACTCCTTGTGCCGGGACTTGGCGGCCGCCTCGATCTCGATCGGGTACCAGCGGCGGTCGGGGGTGTGCACGGTGACCGTGAACCGCTTGCCGAAGCGCGGGGACTCGGTCTCGACGGCGCCGATCTCGTCCCAACGGAACTCGCACGCCTGGTCGTCCAGGCTCAGCCGGACGCCCTTCGCGTCGGCGACGATGCGCGCGCGGCGGTCGGCGGCCTCGAAGACCGGGCCGTCGGGCTCGTCCTCGGGCTCCGGCTCCAACTCGGGCTCCGCCTCCGCGTCCGCCTCGTCGGCCGGGGTGCTCGCCCCGGCGTCGGCGGGCGCGTCGGTCCCGCCGGACGCCTCCGGCTCCGCGGCGGACCCGTCCGTGTCCGGCGCCGCGGGCGACTCCGCGTCCGCGGCGCGCCGTTCGGCACCGTCGGACGGTTCGTCCCCGGTGCCGGACGCCGGTGAGGTGAGCCCGGGAATGTAGGCCGGGTCGACTCCGGCGCCGTCCAGGGGCTGGCTGCTCGAACCTATGCGCTGCTCCACAGCGGGCAGTATGGTCGACAATCCTGTGCCGGACACAGTCGGCCCCTGCATCGTTATACGAATCGTGGCCCAGGAGTCCCCGGAGACCCCCGTTCGTCAGCCGAGAACGGCCAGGACGTCGATCTCGACGAGGAGTCCGGCGGGCAGGCCGACGTAGACGGTCGTCCGGGCGGCCGGCGGCAGGGTGAGCTCCTGCTCCTCGAAGTACGCGTTGTAGAGCGCGTTGAACTCGGCGAAGTGGTCGACGTCCGTCAGGTAGACGCGGATCATCATGGCGTCGTCCCAGTGCGCGCCGCCCTCCTCCAGGATCGCCTTGACGTTGGCGAGGGTCTGGAGGGTCTGCTCGCGCAGGGTCGGGCCGGCCGGGGTGGGGGCCTTGCCCTCCTCGGCGGGCAGGAAGCCGACCTGGCCCGCGACCTGGAGGATGTTGCCCTTGCGCACGCCGTGCGAGAACTTCGCCGGCGGCACGGTGTGGGTGGCGGGGACGAGGGCGGTCTTGTCCGTCATGGGGCTTCCTTCGGGGTGTTCGTCGAGATGTTCTTCGGGGCGTTCGGCGGGGCCTCCGCGGGGGTGCCCGCCTGTGTGGGGTTCCTGCCGGAGTACTCGCCGCTGATGGTGTCCGCGGTGCGGCGCACCAGCGGCAGGAGGGTGAGGAGTTCGTCGGCGGTGACGACGACGTTCGGCGCGGACACCGACATCGCGGCGACGACCCGGCCGTCGGCGCCCCGGACCGGCGCGCCGACGCAGTTGATGGACTCCTCGTGGCCGCCGAGGTCGGTGGCCCAGCCCTGTTCGCGCACGGTCGCCAACTCCCGCAGGAAAGCTGCCGCGTTGGGGGTCGATCGGGACGTGTACAGGGGGTATTCGAGCTTCTCGGCGACGGCGCGCCGCTCGGGTTCGGGCAGGTCGGCGAGGAGCAGCTTGGCGACGGCGGCGACGGTGAGGGCGACCGGCCTGCCGACCCGCGAGTACATGCGCACGGGGTAGCGGCTGTCGACCTTGTCGATGTAGAGCACCTCGTGCTCCTCGTACACCGCGAGGTGGACCGTGTGGCCGCACTCCTCGTTGAGGCGCACCAGGTGGGGGTGGGCGATCTCGCGGACGTCAAGGTTCTCGGCGGCCTCCTGCGCGAGCGCGAACAGGCGCGCGCCGAGGCGGTAGCGCTGGTCGGACTGGCGGTAGACCAGGCCGTGTTCGTTGAGCGTGCGCAGCAGGCGCAGCGCGGTGGACTTGTGCACGCCGAGCCGGTCGGCGACCTGCCCGAGGTCCGCGGGGCCTTCGGCGAGCAGCGGCAGGATGCTGAGCGCGCGGTCGACGGTCTGGCTCACGTCGTACGTACCTCCTTCTCGTCCCCGTCCGCTCGTGTCCAGCCGGGGCCGAGTCGCAGTTTCCCCCACGCGTCGTCGTCCAGCGCGGCCAGCCGGTCGGCGTGGCCGCGTCCGGGCGGCGCGGCGAGGTCGCCGGGGACGGTGAGGGCGGCGGCCGCCGCGAGGTGGCCGTGGCGCAGCCGCTCGCGCGGGGGCAGTCCGCGCAGGGTCGCGGAGAGGAACCCGGCGGCGAAGGCGTCGCCCGCACCGACCTCGGCGACGACGTCGACGCGGAGGGCGGGGACGAAGACGCGGTCGGCGCCGTCGAAGAGGGTGGCGCCCCTGCCGCCCTGCTTGACGACGAGCAGCCGGGGTCCGGGCAGCGCGGCGCGCACCGCGTCGGCGTCGCGGTGCCCCCAGAGGGTCTCGGCCTCGTCCGCACCGACGAGGACGAGGTCGCTGCGGCGGGCGAGGGCGAGGAGCACGTCCGCGCCGGCGTCCGCCCCGGCGCCGGGCCACAGGCGGGGGCGGTGGTTGACGTCGAAGGAGACGAGGGGGCGGCCGGGGTCCGGCGCGGTGAGGGTGTGCAGCAGGTCGTGGCAGTCGCCGGAGAGCGCGGCGGTGATGCCCGTGAGGTGCAGGACGCGGCACGCGCGGGCCGCCGCGAGGTCGGTGTTGCGGGGCGACATCGCCGAGGCGGCGGACCCGGCGCGGTAGTACGCGACCTCGTGGGCGTCGGTGGCGCGGTCCCCGGCGGTGCGGAAGTAGACGCCGGTCGGCCGGTGCGGGTCGCGGCGCACGGCGCCCGTGTCGACGCCGTACGCGGCGATCGCGGCGGTGAGGTGGTCGCCGAAGCCGTCGGTGCCGACCGCGCCGATCCAGCGGGCGCTGTGTCCGGCGGCGGCCAGCACGCAGGCGACGTTGGACTCGGCGCCCCCGATGGCCCGGTCGAAGGTGTCGACGTCGGCGAGCCGTCCCGGCGTGCGGGGCAGGAGGGTCACCATGGACTCGCCGAGCGCGACGACGTCCACGGCGCGGGGCGCGGCGGGGCGCGGAGGTGCGGTCACGGCGGCCGGGACTCCTCGTGGTTCTCGGGGGCGGTGCGGGGCGGTGCGCGGGCGGCGGCGCCGTTGACCCCGCGTCGGCCGAGATGTTAGACAGCATGGAGCACCGCACGCAACGGCCGTTGCACAGAATGCAACGCACCTGATCAGGGAGGCTTCATGGCCGACGCACCCGCCAGCCCGTCCCTCGCCGACACGGCACTGGCCCGGCTGGCCGCCGAACGCGTCGACCACCGCTTCAAGGGCCTGCCGCCGGACGCCGACGGGCTGACCGTCGGCGAACTGGCCGCGCAGCGCCGCAACTTGTTCACGGGCGGGTTCACCACGCCCGTCCTCGCGCTGTCCGCCGAGCGCCTGGAGCACAACCTCGCGCTCATGGAGACGTACGCGGAGCGGCACGGCCTCGCCTTCGCCCCGCACGGCAAGACGTCGATGGCGCCGCAGCTCTTCCGGCGGCAGCTCGACCGGGGCGCGTGGGGCATCACGCTCGCGGTGCCCCACCAGGTGCGCGTGGCACGGGCGTTCGGGGTGCGGAGCGTCTTCCTCGCCAACGAGCTGGTGGACGTGCCCGCCCTGCGCTGGATCGCCGCCGAGCTGGCCGCCGACCCCGAGTTCCGCTTCCTCTGCTACGTGGACTCGGTGCGCGGCGTGGAGCTGATGGACGCGGCGCTGCGCGACGGCGCGGGCGCCGCCCCCGGCGGGCGCCCGCTGGACGTCGTGGTCGAACTGGCGGCGGGCGAGGGCGCCCGGACCGGCGCCCGCACGGAGGAGGAGTGCGCGGCCGTCGCGGACGCGGTGGCGGCCACGGGCACCCTGCGCCTGGCCGGTGTCGCGGGCTACGAGGGCGAGGTGCCGTCCGCCGACCCGGACCGCGTGCGGGCGTGGCTGCGCCGACTGACCGCGCTGGCAGCGGAGTTCGACCGGGCGGGCCGGTTCACGGGGGTCGCTTCGATCGTGGTGAGCGCGGGCGGCAGCGCCTGGTTCGACGCGGTGGCCGACGTGTTCGCGGAGATTCCCCGACTGTCCCTGCCGGTAGTGAAGTTGCTGCGTTCCGGTGCCTACGTCTCGCACGACGTGGGCCACTACCGCCGGCTGACGCCGTTCGTGCGCGTGCCGGAGGAGGGCGCGCTGGAGCCCGCGTTCCGCCTCTGGTCGCAGGTGGTGTCGCGCCCCTCTCCCGGGCAGGCGTTCGTCAACGCGGGCAAGCGGGACGCTGCGTACGACCTGGACCTGCCGGTGGTCGAGACGGTCCGCCGCGACGGCGTCGAACTCCCGGCGGCAGGGCTGGAGTTGACCAAGCTGTCCGACCAGCACGCCTGGCTGGAGACCGGGCCGGACGCGGATCTGGCGGTGGGCGACTGGGTGGGGCTCGGCCTGTCCCACCCGTGCACGTCGTTCGACAAGTGGCAGCTCGTCCCGCTGGTGGAGGCCGACGGCACGGTCGTCGACTACGTCCGCACGTTCTTCTAGGAGCACGCCGCCATGACCTCAGCCGACCCCGCACCCGGCACTCCCCTGCCGCGGCCGACCGCGGGCGCCCCCGCCGACCTCGCGGACCTGGTGATCCGGGACGCGGACGTCGTCGACGGCTCGGGCGCTCCCTCCTACCGCGCGGACGTGGCCGTGCGGGACGGCAGGATCGTCGCGATCGTCAAGGAGGCCGCGGCCGCCGGGTGCCAACGCCCGTCCGGGCGACGGACGTTGGACGCCGAGGGTCTGGCCCTGTCCCCCGGGTTCATCGACATGCACGCCCACAGCGACCTGGAACTGCTGCGGAACCCCGACCACAGCGCGAAGGCCGCGCAGGGCGTGACCCTCGAAGTCCTGGGCCAGGACGGCCTGTCGTACGCCCCGGTCGACGACCGCACGCTCGCCGAGGTGCGACGGGCGATCACCGGCTGGAACGGGTACGGCGACGACGTCGACATCGACTGGCGTTCCGTCGGGGAGTACCTGGACCGCCTCGACGAGGGCATCGCGGTGAACGCGGCCTACCTGGTGCCGCAGGGGACCGTGCGGATGCTGGCCCTCGGCTGGGAGGACCGGGCGGCGACACCCGCCGAGCTGGACAGGATGCGCCAACTGGTCGCGGAGGGGCTGGAACAGGGCGCGGTCGGCATGTCGTCCGGTCTCACCTACACGCCCGGCATGTACGCCCCCGACGCCGAACTGACCGAACTGTGCCGGGTGGTGGCGTCCCACGGCGGCTACTACTGCCCGCACCACCGCTCGTACGGCGCGGGAGCGCTCGCCGCGTACGAGGAGATGATCGCGCTGACCCGTGCGGCCGGCTGCCCGCTCCATCTCGCCCACGCCACCATGAACTTCGGCGTCAACGAGGGCCGTGCGCCCGAACTCCTCGCCCTCCTCGACGACGCGCTCGCCTCCGGCGCCGACATCTCCCTCGACACCTACCCGTACACCCCCGGCTGCACGACGCTCGTCGCGCTGCTGCCGAGCTGGGCGAGCGAGGGCGGGCCGGAGGAGATCCTGCGCCGGCTGGCCGACCCGGAGACCGCCGAGCGCGTCCGCCACGACCTGGAGGTGACCGGCGCGGACGGCTGCCACGGGGTGCCCGTCGACTGGGACACCGTCGAGATCTCGGGCGTCGGCGACCCGGCGCTCGCCGACCACGTGGGCCGCACGGTCCGGGAGACGGCCCGCCTGCGCGGCGAGGCCCCGTGGGAGACCGCGCGGCGGCTGCTCGTCGCCGACCGGCTGGGCCCGACGATCCTCCAGCACGTGGGCCACGAGGAGAACGTCCGCGCGATCATGCGCCACCGCGCGCACACCGGGGGCTCCGACGGCATCCTGCGCGGCAGCAAGCCGCACCCGCGCGCGTACGGCACCTTCCCCCGGTATCTCGGGCACTACGCGCGGGAGTTGGGGGTGCTGTCCCTGGAGGAGTGCGTCGCGCACCTGACCGGCCGGCCGGCCGCCCGGCTGCGGCTGCCCGACCGCGGCCTGGTCCGCGAGGGGTACCGCGCGGACCTCGTCCTCTTCGACCCGGCGACCGTCGCGGCGGGCGCGACCTTCGAGGCGCCGCGCACCCCGCCGGCCGGCATCCCGCACGTCCTGGTCGACGGCCGCTTCGTGATCGAGGACGGCCGCCGCACCGGCGTCCTCGCCGGACGCTCGGTGCGGCGCACGCCGGTGGGCTGACCGGGGCGGGGCGGCCGGGCCCGGTACCGGGGTCCGGCCGCCCCGCGCGTCAGCGCATCCTCACGGCTTGGGCAGGGTGCAGCCCGCCGCGCTCAGGTCGAGCTTGTTGTCCACGCCGAAGCAGGCGTCGATCTGGTACGTCTCCTCGGCGTAGTTGATGCCCTTGCGCACGGTGACCTTGCCGGTCTCGTCGACCTCGCACGGGTTGTTCTCCGTGCAGGTCGCACCGTCCTCGTTGCCGGTGTTGTTGACGGCCACGACCTTCCCGGTGGTGGTGTCGATCACGGGCGAGCCCGAGGTGCCGCCGATGGTGTTGCAGGCGGCGGTGTAGCGCAGCGAGTCCTTCCAGGTCCAGCTGCCCTCCTTGAGGCGGTAGACGAAACCGTCGACGTTGCAGGTGTAGATCCGCTTCCAGTACCCGGAGACGACCTTGATCGCGGTGCCGGCGACGGGGTGCGTGTTGGCGAGCGTGAGGGCGGAGATGCCGTACGAGCTCTGGATCTGCGCGTACGTTCGGGTGAGCTGGTAGATCGTGATGTCGGTGTCGGTCATCGTCGAGTACGCGACCTTGGACGCCCGCAGGGTGGCGACCTGGGAGCCGGCCGAGTTCAGCAGGCCGAAGGAGCGGGTGGACGCCTGGTCGACGATGACCTGCCCGGCGGCCGGGAAGCCGGTCTCCAGGCAGTGGCCGTTGGTGAGCACCAGCGCCGGGTCGTCGGACGCGGAGTCCGCGAAGCGCACGACCGAGCCGGAACAGTTGCTGAGCGCCACGGTCCCGGCGTAGTTCACGGTCACGGCCGCGGCGGCCGGGGCCGGCGCGGGCGCGGCGGACGCCGCCGTGGGCACGGCGACCGCGGATGCCGCGCCCGTCCCGGTGATCACCAGGGCGGTCAGCGCGGCGCGGAGAGGCTTGTTCATGTGGGGGTCCCCTCGCAGACGTGGGTGGCCGGAGATCTTCCGGCACCTCGTGTCTTGTCATGTGCATTCTGAGGTGACGGGGACGAGCGCGACAAGGAGTCGTCGCACGGGCGGTATGCACCCCGCCGGCCCAACTGGCTTGAATGCAAGCCGCATTGACGTCGCACCCGGACCGGGCCCCCGGCCGGCGCACCCCCGGCGCACTGCGGCTCACTCCCGGGGCACGCGCCGCCCCGTGAGCCGCCGCGCGTCACACCCCGCACCTCCGGGACCCCCCGCGTGGCGGAAAACACGACCCGTCCGCCGTTACCCGGCCGTAAGCTCCTTGACATGCAGGTGATCCAGTCGACCAAGCTCGCCAACGTCTGCTACGAGATCCGTGGCCCGGTCCTTGAGGAGGCGATGCGGCTGGAGGCGGCAGGCCACCGCATCCTCAAGCTCAACACCGGCAACCCGGCGGCGTTCGGTTTCGAATGCCCACCCGAGATCCTGGAGGACGTTCTCCGCAACGTCTCGACGGCCCACGGCTACGGCGACGCGAAGGGCCTGCTGGCCGCCCGCCGCGCCGTGGTCATGCACAACCAGACCCTCGGCATCGAGACGGACGTCGAGCACGTCTTCATCGGCAACGGCGTCTCCGAGCTGATCGTGATGGCCATGCAGGGCCTGCTCGACGACGGCGACGAGGTGCTCGTCCCCGCGCCGGACTACCCGCTGTGGACCGCCGCGGTCTCGCTGTCCGGCGGCACCGCCGTGCACTACCGCTGCGACGAGCAGTCCGACTGGATGCCGGACCTCGCCGACGTCGAGCGCAAGGTGACCGACCGCACCAAGGCGATCGTGATCATCAACCCGAACAACCCGACGGGCGCGGTCTACGACGAGGCGGTGCTGCGCGGCCTGACCGACATCGCCCGCCGCCACAACCTGCTGGTCTGCTCGGACGAGATCTACGACAAGATCCTCTACGACGACGCCGTGCACGTCCCGACCGCCGCCGTCGCCCCCGACCTGCTGACGCTGACCTTCAACGGCATGTCGAAGGCGTACCGGGTGGCCGGCTACCGGGTGGGCTGGATGGCCGTCTCGGGTCCGCGCGCGCACGCCGACTCCTACATCGAGGGCCTGACGATCCTGGCCAACATGCGGCTGTGCGCCAACATGCCGGGCCAGCACGGCGTGGTCGCGGCGCTCAGCGGCCGGCAGACCATCAAGGACCTCGTCCTGCCGGGCGGACGGCTGCGCGAGCAGCGCGACACCGCACACGAACTGCTCACCCAGATCCCGGGCGTGACCTGCGTGAAGCCGCGCGGGGCGCTGTACCTGTTCCCGCGGCTCGACCCGAAGGTGTTCAAGGTCAAGGACGACCGGCAGATGGTCCTGGACCTGCTGCGCCGGGAGAAGATCATGGTGGTCCAGGGCACCGGCTTCAACTGGCCCGAACCGGACCACTTCCGCGTGGTGACCCTGCCGTCGGTGACCGACCTGCGCGACGCGGTGGGCCGCATCGCCCGCTTCCTCGACGGTTACGGACAGCCGTAGACATCCGTAGACAGCCCTAGACGCCTGCCGGGTACCGGCCCCGCCACCGCCGGTGCCCACCCGGTTCCGTGGAGCGAACCGGCTCAACTTTAGACGCGTTCCAATGTAGGATGGTGTCCTGCCCGGTCAGGAGGCCGTCCCATGTACGAACCGATCCGCTCCAAGTCGGTCCACAGCCCGGTGGCCGGCCCCGCTTCCGACTTCCCCCACCGCACGCGCGAGGAGGAGCTGGACATCCAGCTCGCGGGGCACCTCGCGGCACTGCTCTCCGTCACGGACGAGCTGCGCCTGCTGGCCCCCTCCGCCGACCTGGACGCGGCGGCGGGCCGCCTCGCCGAACAGGTGACCAGGCTGCGCTGGGGAGCGTCCCTCCCCGAGCGGGTCCGGGAACCGTCGGGCAGCCGCCCCTCCGCGCGCCCCGCCCCGGCGGACGCCGCCCGCGGCCCGCGGGCCGCCGACCTCCACCGGCGGGCGCACGCGCTCGCCGGGCGCGCCCTGGTCGTCGCCGCCTCCCGCGCCGACACGGCGGCGGCCATCCTCGCCGCCGAGCGCATGGACGCCCACGCGGCCGCCGGGGAACCCAGCGGCCTGGCCGCCTGACCGCACGCGTGAGGGCGGGGACCACACCTCTCGGGTGCGGTCCCCGCCCTCACGCGTGTGCCGCGCCGCGCCGCCGGCGTGCTGTCTCCCGGCGGCGCCCGCGTGCACCGCGGCCGGCCGTGACGACGTCGCGGGTCAGGGCAACGCGGCCGGCCGCGGAACTCGAGTGCCGCACGGGCACGTCGGGTCGGGCTCAGCCCAGGCGCTCGACCAGCGCCCGGTACTCGTCCCACAGCTCCTTGGGCGTGTGGTCGCCGAAGGTGTTGAGGTGCTCGGGCACCAGGGCCGCCTCCTCGCGCCAGACGTCCTTGTCGACGGTGAGCAGGTAGTCGAGGTCGGACTCCGACAGGTCCAGGCCCTCGGTGTCGAGCGCGCCCTTGGCCGGCAGCACGCCGATCGGGGTCTCCACGCCCTCGGCACGCCCGTCGAGGCGGTCGACGATCCACTTGAGCACGCGGCTGTTCTCGCCGAACCCGGGCCACACGAACTTGCCCGCGTCGTTCTTGCGGAACCAGTTCACGTAGTAGATCTTCGGCAGCTTCGCCTGGTCCTTGCCCTTGGCGACGTCGACCCAGTGGCCCATGTAGTCGCCCATGTTGTAGCCGCAGAACGGCAGCATGGCGAACGGGTCGCGGCGCAGCTCGCCGACCTTGCCCTCGGCGGCGGCGGTCTTCTCGGAGGCCACGTTGGCGCCGAGGAAGACGCCGTGGTTCCAGTCGAAGGACTCGGTCACCAGCGGGACGGCGGTGGCGCGGCGCCCGCCGAAGAGGATCGCCGAGATCGGCACGCCCTTCGGGTCCTCCCACTCCGGCGCGATGATCGGGCACTGCGCGGCCGGGACGGTGAAGCGGGCGTTGGGGTGGGCGGCGGGGACGTCGGAGTCCGGCGTCCAGTCGTTGCCCTTCCAGTCGGTCAGGTGGGCGGGCTTCTCCTCGGTCATGCCCTCCCACCAGATGTCGTTGTCGTCGGTGAGGGCGACGTTGGTGAAGACCGCGTTGCCCCACAGCGTCTTCATCGCGTTGGCGTTGGTGTGCTCGCCGGTGCCGGGCGCGACGCCGAAGAAGCCGGCCTCGGGGTTGATCGCGTAGAGGCGGCCGTCCTCGCCGAACCGCATCCAGGCGATGTCGTCACCGATCGTCTCGACGGTCCAGCCGGAGACCGTGGGCTCCAGCATCGCGAGGTTCGTCTTGCCGCAGGCGCTCGGGAACGCGGCGGCGACGTACTTCGACTCCCCGCGCGGCGGCGTCAGTTTGAGGATCAGCATGTGCTCGGCGAGCCAGCCCTCGTCGCGCGCCATGACGGACGCGATGCGCAGCGCGTAGCACTTCTTGCCGAGCAGGGCGTTGCCGCCGTAGCCGGAGCCGTAGGACCAGATCTCGCGGTCCTCGGGGAAGTGCGAGATGTACTTCGTGCTGTTGCACGGCCACGGCACGTCCGCCTCGCCCTCCTGGAGGGGGGCGCCGAGGGTGTGCACGGCCTTCACGAAGAAGCCGTCCTCGCCCAGTTCGTCGAGGACTGCCTGCCCCATGCGCGTCATCGTGCGCATCGAGACGGCGACGTAGGCGGAGTCGGTGATCTCCACGCCGATCGCGGACAGCGGCGAGCCGAGCGGGCCCATGCAGAAGGGGACGACGTACATGGTGCGGCCGCGCATGGAGCCGCGGAAGATGCCGCCGTCGCCGTCCTTGCCCTCGAAGGTCTCCCGCATCTCGGCGGGAGCCATCCAGTTGTTGGTGGGGCCGGCGTCCTCCTCCTGCTCGGAGCAGATGTACGTCCGGTCCTCGACCCGCGCGACATCGGTCGGGTCGGAGGCGGCGTAGTAGGAGTGGGGGCGCTTGACCGGGTCCAGTTTCCTGAAGGTGCCCTTGCGTACGAGCTCTTCGGCGAGCCGCTCGTACTCGGCCTCGGATCCGTCGCACCAGACCACGTTGTCCGGCTGCGTCAGTTCGGTGATCTCGTTCACCCACGCGACCAGGTCACGGTGGGTGGTGGGGACGACGGGGGGTGCCGCGATGTCGCGCGCCACGATCGCTCCTAAATGAGGGATTTGTGTTGGTTGCCCCGTGGGGGCCGCGACCCGGACGCCTGCTTCCGCTCATCCGGTGCCGACCGCACTCATTTGATCCTCCGATGCGAGTGCCCATCTGTCCAGGGGGCCTCACATACGAGCGAAGTGAGCCTCGCCACGTGTGACCGTGTTTTTTTGCGTCCACATGACGTTCGCCGTAAGGACTTTTGGCACGACGGCCGAATGACGGGCGGCGGCGCGGGGAAGACGCGCGTGTGAACGACCGGGGGTGACGGGAACGCGACGCCGCGCGCGGCGCGCCGCCGGTTCCGCCCCGCCGCCGTACGGCCGGAATCCACCCGTCCACCATCGGCTGACAAGCCGCACTGATACGCGACTTACGGTTCCGTAGGTACGATTCGCGCATGACTGCGTCCGCCCCCGACGCGCCCGAGGACACGCCGGTCACCGACCGTGGCGGTCCCGTCGCGCTCACGCTCCCGCAACCCCCCAAGCCTCATCTGCGCGGCTGGCTGCACCTCGGCATGTTCCCCGCCGTGCTGATCTCCGGTCTGGTGCTCACCGCTCTCGCCGACTCCTCGCGCGGCCGGCTCGCCTGCGGCATCTACGTCCTGACGGCGTGCCTGCTGTTCGGAGTGAGCGCCCTCTACCACCGGGGCAACTGGGGGCCGCGCATGGGCGGCCTGCTGCGCCGCCTCGACCACGCGAACATCTTCCTGATCATCGCCGGCACCTACACACCGCTGGCCATGCTGCTGCTGCCCGACGCCAAGAGCCAGTGGGTGCTCTGGGGCATCTGGGCGGCCGCGGCGGCGGGCATCGCCTTCCGCGTCTTCTGGGTCGGCGCCCCGCGCTGGCTCTACACCCCCTGCTACATCGCGATGGGCTGGGCGGCGGTCTTCTTCCTGCCGGACTTCATGCGGACGGGCGGCATCGCCGTCCTCGTCCTGGTCGTCGTCGGCGGACTGCTCTACAGCGCGGGCGGCGTGATCTACGGGATCAAGCGGCCCAACCCGTCACCGCGCTGGTTCGGCTTCCACGAGGTGTTCCACTCCCTCACCCTGGCGGCCTTCGTCGTGCACTACGTGGGCATCTCCCTGGTGGCCTACCAGCACGCCTGACCCACCGGGCGGCCCCGGCCCCCACTCCCCCTCCCCTCCGCTCCGGCACCCCTCCCGGTCACGGCCTTCCGCCGTGGCCGGTTTTTTCGTGCCCGGACACGCCCCCTCCCGACCTGACACCGACCCCTCATTGACAGCTACCACCTTTTGACAGTTACTCTCATTTCATGGTTACTGTCACTCAAGACGCCGGGATCCAGCGCGATCCCCGCCGCTGGTGGGCCCTCGGGGCCCTGGTCGCGAGCATGTTGGTGCTCGGCTTCGACATGACGATCCTCAACGTGGCCCTGCCGACGATGGCGGCCGAACTGGGCGCGAGCACGGGTCAACAGCAGTGGATGGCGGACATCTACATCGTCGTCTTCGCCGCGCTCATGCTCCCGGCGGGACTGCTCGGGGACCGCTTCGGCCGCCGCCGGGTGCTGATCAGCGGCCTCGGCGTCTTCCTCGCCGGGTCGCTGATCGGCACCCTGGCCGGGGACGTCACCTGGGTCGTCGTCGCCCGTGCCGTGATGGGCGTCGGCGCCGCGCTGGTGATGCCGCTGGCCATGTCCGTACTGCCGTCGCTGTTCGGCCCCTCGGAGCGGTCCAAGGCGGTCGGCATCATCTCGGCGGCGTCCGCGCTCGGCATGCCGCTCGGTCCGATCATCGGCGGCTGGCTGCTCAACCACTTCTGGTGGGGCTCGGTCTTCCTGATCAACATCCCGATGGTCGCGATCGGCGTCACCGCCTGCGTGCTGCTGCTGCCGGAGACCCGCGACCCCTCCTCGCCCCGGGTCGACGCGGTCTCCGCCGCGCTCACGGCGGGCGGTCTCGCCGCCCTCGTCTACGCGATCATCGAGGCGCCGGACCGCGGCTGGGGAGACCCGCTGGTGCTCGGCACGTTCGCCCTGGCGGTGGTGCTGCTGACCGCCCTCGTCCTGCGCGAGCGGCGGTTCACGCGGCCCATGCTCGACATGAGCCTGCTCACCCACCGCGGCTTCCTGCTCAACACCCTCGCGGCGACGCTGGTGACCTTCATCCTGTCCGGCCTGCTGTTCGTCCTGCCGCAGTACCTCCAGGCGGTCCTCGGCAACGACGCGCTGGGCACCGGTGTGCGGCTGCTGCCGATGATGGGCGGCCTGATACTCGCCGCCCGCACCGCGCAGCCGGTCGTCGCGCGCTTCGGCGCACGGGCCGTCATCGGCGCGGGTCTGGTCGTGCTCGCCTTCGCGGCCCTCCTCGGCAGCCGCACCACCGTGGACTCCGGCTACGGCTTCACCGCGCTGTGGCTGGCGATCGCCGGTGTCGGCTTCGGCTTCTCCATCGTCCCGTCGATGGACAACGCCCTCGCCGCCCTCCCCCGCGACCGGGCCGGCAGCGGCTCGGGACTGCTGATGACACTGCGCCAGGTCGGCTCCGCCGTCGGCATCGCCCTGCTCGGCAGCCTGCTGGCCACCGCCTTCCGGGACCGCCTCGACGTGGGCGGACTCGCCGCGCGGGCCGCGGACACGGCCGGTGAGTCGGTGGTCGCGGCCCACCTGGTCGCGGACCGGACCGGCTCGGCCCGCCTCGCCGCCTCGGCGAACGCGGCGTACGTGCACGGCATGGGTCTCGTCCTGCTGGTGTGCGGGATCGCCGCCCTCGTCACCGCGCTGCTGGTAGCGGCACTGCTGCCGAACGCCGCGGAGACGGCGGACGTGCGGACCGACGACGGGGCGGACGGCGGGGCGGGGAGTGCGGAAGGTGTCCCCCCGCGGACCCCGGGCGTGGCCCTTCCCCAGGTGGATGCCCGAGAATGACCCTCATGACGGCCGCACGCATCACACCCCCCGCCGACCACCCCCGCCCGGGGCTCCGGGAGCGGAAGAAGATCAAGACCCGCGAGGGCATCCGGGCCGCGATGTACGCGCTGGTCGAGGAGCAGGGGTACGACGCGACGACGATCGAGCAGATCGCCGAACGCGCCGAGGTGTCGCCGTCCACCGTCTTCCGGTACTTCCCGACCAAGGAGGACATCGTCCTCACGGACGAGTGGGACCCGGTCATGCTGGCGGAACTGCGGATGCGGCCCGCCGACGAGCCGTGGCCGGTGTCCATCCGGCACGTGGTCCGCGAGGCCATCGCCGTCGGCATCGACGAGGACCTCGCCGTCAGCAGGCTGCGGGCCAGGCTGACGGCCGAGGTGCCGGCGGTGCGCTCGCGGATGATGGAGTCCATGTCGGTGACCGGCCGCATGCTCTGCGGCGTGATCGCCGAACGCACCGGCGGCGACCCGCAGTCGCTGGAGGTGCGGGTGTACGCGATGGCGCTGGTCGGCGCCCTGATGGAGACCACCCTGTACTGGGCGGACCACGACCACGAGGACGACCTCAAGGAACTCGCCGAACGCGCCCTGGACGTCCTGGAGCGCGGCCTGCCCGCCGCCCCCGGCGCCCCCGGCGGGACGGCGGGCTGAGGGCGGGACGGGGGGCGGGACCCGGGCGGGCGCTGCCCCGTCCCGGGCGTGCGCCGCCCCGTCCCGCCCGGTCGCCCCGGCCGGCTCAGTCGCCGAGCGCCGCGCGGAGCCGTTCCGGGTCGGTCGTCGGGGCGTCGCAGGTGAAGTTCCGGCAGACGTACGCGGCCGGGGCGCCGTCCACCAGCGGCCGCCCGTCGAGCAGCGGGAACTCGTCGCCGCCGGGAACGCCGACGGCGACGACCGCGCCGGGCGCGGTGCCGAGCAGCGCGGTGCGGTGCAGGGTGCGGGTGGCGTCGTCGTCCAGGGACGGGCCGACGACGGCGACCTCGCGCGGCCCGTCGAGCAGCGCCTCGGCGACCGCCAGCCCCCACCCGACGAACCGCGGGACGCGCGGGCCGAGGGCCTTCACGACGCCCAACGCCCTTTCCGCGGCGGTGCGGTGGGGCTCGGCGCCGGTCTGCGCCGCGTAGCCGAGCAGTGCGCCCGCCGCGGCGGTCCAGCCGGACGGAGTGGCGTTGTCCGTGGGGTCCTGCGGCCGGCGGATCAGCCGCTCGGCGTCCACGGCGGTGTCGAAGAGGGCGCCCGACCCGTCGGTGAAGCGGGTCAGCACGTGGTCCAGGAGCAGCCCGGCGAACTCCAGCCAGACGCCCTCCCCGGTGACGGAGGCGAGGGCCAGGAATCCCTCGGCGACGTCCGCGTAGTCCTCCAGGACACCGGAGTTGGCGCCCGCGCGGCCGTCCCTGCTGGTGCGGGACAGGTGCGCGTGGTCGTCCAGGTGGACGCGGACGAGCAGGTCGGCGGCGCCGACGGCGGCCTCGACGAGATCGGGGCGGTCGAAGTAGGCGCCGGTCTCCGCGAGGGCCGCGACCGCGAGGCCGTTCCAAGCGGCGACGACCTTGTCGTCGCGGCCGGGCGCGGGGCGTCGGGTGCGCGCGGCACGCAGCCGGTGGGCGATGCCCGCGATGCGGTCGGCGTCGAACACCTCGTCCTGCACCGGGAGTTGGAGCACGGAGAAGCCCTCCTCGAAGGTGCCCTCCGCGGTGACGCCGTAGTAGCGGGCGGCCAGTTCGGCGTCGTCCTCGCCGAGGACCTCCGCGAGCTGCTCGGGCGACCAGACGTAGTACGCGCCCTCGACGTGCGCGCCGGTCCCGTCGTCGCTGTCGGCGTCGAGCGCGGAGGCGAACCCGCCCTCGAAGGTGCGCAGTTCGGTCACGAGGAAGTCGGCGGTCTCCAGCGCCACCCGCCGGGCGAGGTCCGATCCGGTGGCCCGCCACAGGTGGGCGTAGACGCGGCACAGCAGGGCGTTGTCGTACAACATCTTCTCGAAGTGCGGGACTTGCCAGTCCCGGTCGACCGAGTAGCGGGCGAAGCCGCCGCCGAGCTGGTCGTAGATGCCGCCGCGCGCCATGCGTTCGCAGGTGTCCGCCGCCATCTGGAGCGCGCCCTCGGCGCCGGTGCGGGCGTGGTGGCGCAGCAGGAACTCCAGCACCATGGACGGCGGGAACTTCGGCGCCCCACCGAATCCGCCGCGCTGCGCGTCGTAGTCGCGGGTCAACCCGAGCAGTGCCTGGGCGAGTTCACCCTCGCCGGGGGCCTCGCTGCCGTTGTGCGAGATCTCCCGCCCGGAGAGGTCCCGCACGATCTTCCCTGCCACGTCGGCGACCTCGTCGCGCCGCTCGGTCCAGGCGTGGCGCACCCCTTCGAGCACCTGCCGGAACCCGGGCATGCCGTGCCGGGGCTCGGGCGGGAAGTACGTACCGAAGTAGAAGGGCTCGGCGTCGGGCGTGAGGAACACGGTCATGGGCCACCCGCCCTGACCGGTGGCGGCCTGCACGGCCTCCATGTACACGGCGTCGACGTCGGGCCGTTCCTCGCGGTCGACCTTGACGCTCACGAAGTGCTCGTTGAGGTAGGCGGCGGTCTCCTCGTCCTCGAAGGACTCGTGCGCCATGACGTGGCACCAGTGGCATGCCGAGTATCCGACCGACAGCAGAACGGGTACGTCGCGCCGACGGGCCTCTTCGAACGCCTCCGGCGTCCAGGGCCACCAGTCGACCGGGTTGTCAGCGTGCTGAAGCAGATAAGGCGAGGTCACACCAGCCAACCGGTTCATACGGCCCAGCCTCTCACAGCGTCCACCGCGACCGGTGAGACACCGACGGGCCCGCTCGTCCGGATGTCACGTCTACCGTGCGGAGACCATCGACCTGACGCCCACTCGTCCGGAGCACGTGCTCCTCGTGGTCGAGGTCGTGTCGCCGGGGTCGGAGACCACCGACCGGATCGTGAAGGTGGACCAGTACGCCAAAGCGGGATCCCATCTGACGAACAGCCCGGACCGGGGTTGTCGCCTCTCGTCGGCTGAGCCGACAGGTCGCCCTTCAGGGACCCGTCCCAAGCACGTACCGGCACGGCGAAGGCGGGCGTTGCCCTCTCCCTCGTGGCCGCGCCGCCCTCACCGTCCCGTCCTCACCGCGCCGTCCTCACCGCGCCGCCCGGAACGCCGTTCCCGCCTCCGTCGGTGTCGTGCCGTTCGTGTAGAGGCCGCTGCTCGGGGCCGACGGGTCCGCGCCCAGGCCGAACCAGGCGTAGCGCTGGAGGTAGGGCAGCGCGTCGAGGGCCTTGGTGGAGGCCGTGACGAAGGCGGCCTGCTGGGACGGGGACGGGAAGCTCGTACCGTTCGAGAAGTCGATCAGGGCGTACTCGGTCAGCCAGATCGGCTTGCGGTAGCGGGCGTACACCGCCTTGACGTACGAGGTGAGCTGGTCCACCGCCTGCGGCGTGCGGAAGTCGCCGCCGTACCAGTGCAGGGTGATGAAGTCGACGCGCAGGCCCTTGGCCGCCGCTCCCGTCATGAACCGGTCGAGCCAGCCGCCGGCCCGGTCCGCGCCGAAGGCGACCGCCGGGCTGCCCACGATCTTGCCGGTGGCCGTCAACTTGGGCCACAGCGCGAGTGCTTGGTCGACGGTCATGTTCGACTGGGCCGCCATGTCGGGCTCGTTGAAGCCCAGCAGGTAGGGGCCGTTCGCACGGGCCTGCGCGAGGGCGCTGTCCGTGACGGACGCCGAGCCCCAGATCATCGGCACGAAGTCGGCGCCCGCCGGGGTCGTGATCCCCGGGTGCTGCGTCGACCACGTGTAGTACCAGCCGGCGCCCGACGACGCGAGGGCCTGGTTCACCCCGTCGAAGGACCAGACGCCGACTCCCTTGCGGGGGCCCTGGACAGCGGGGGCGGCGGGGGCCGCGGCCCGGCGGGTCGCCGTCGGCGTGGCCGCCGGCTTCTTGTGCGTGGCGCTCGGCGACGCGGACGCGGACGCCTTCGCCGACCGGGAGGGCGACGCGTCCGGCAAGGGCGCCGGGGACACCGAGGCCGGTGCCGCGACCGCCCGGCCGGGGGTGGTGACTCGCGCGGCGGGTTCCGACGGGCCGCCGGTCAGGTGCGCCGCGACCAGCGCGAGCACGGTCACGGCCGCCGCCGCCGTGCCCGCGAGCACGGACCGGGGCAGGACGCGCCCCGCACGCGACGCGCCCCGCCCCGCGCGGCGGGCGTGCGAGGCGCGTCCGCGCCCCGGGCCGCCGGTGTGCGCCGACGACGAGGTGCCCGGGTCGCCGGGCGCCGGGGCCCTGCCGGTCACGGCCGCGATGACCCGCGCCGGGTCGAGCGTCGGCGGCAGCGCGAGCAGGGGCAGGCCGCCGAGCAGCCGGTCCATCGGCAGCAGGCCCCGGTCGAGGCCGTCGCAGACCTCGCACCCGCGCACGTGCCGCGCGAACCGCTTGCGCCACAGGGGGCTCGGCACCCCGTCCCACGCGAGCGCGGTCTCCCCGAGCCCCTCGCAGCGCGGGGTCGCCTCCAGGGCGCGCACCACCACGCGCGAGGTCTCCATCTGCTTCTTCATGCGCTGCACCCGCACGGCCGCGTGCCGGTCGGACAGGCCGAGCGCGGCGGCGAGTTCGGCGCGGTCCAGTTCGCCGGTCTCCTCCAGCCACCACAGGGACAGCAGTTGCTGGTCGTCCTGGTCGAGCCAGCGGGTGGCCGCGGCGACCTCGCGGCGCTGCTCGGTGAGACCGAGGCGCAGGATCGTCAGTCCCGCGAAGTCGGGGCCGGGGTCGGGCAGCGCCTCCGCGTCCGCGAGGTCCGCGCTGCGGCCGTGGGCCGCGGCCCGCAGCCGTTCGCGGTCGCGCACCTGCCGGATCGTGATGGCCACCAGCCAGGACCTGAACGCGGCCGGGTCCCGCAGGCCGGGCAGCCCTCGCACCATGCGCAACAGGGTCTCCTGTACGACGTCGTCGACATCGGCGTGGCCGTTCAGGGCCCGGCCGACGATGTTGTAGACCAGCGGCAGGACCTGCGTCAGCAACTCGTCCAGGGCACGGCGGTCACCGGCCCGCGCGGCCGTCACCGTCCCGGCGCCTGGTCCACTCCGGTGGGTCTTGGGCATGGGGTCCGTTCCTCCGCGTGTGGGTCCTGCCGTGGCGTCTCCTCACGGTCCGCGGAACGGGCCGGGAGGACGTCTGCTGCATCGGAGACCGGGAGCACGGCGCCCGACAACACAAAAAGCGGGGCGCCTTGTCGCCGGGGTCTTTCGTCGGGCGACACGGACGCCTCGGGCGCGATGGGCGCCTCGCCTCGCCTCCCGTGCGGCCGGGGCCGCGCCGTCGTCCCGTCGTCCCGTCGACGAATTTGTGTTGTCGCGCCCGGCCCCGCCCGGTCTCCGGCACGACGCGAGTACGCGTGATCGGAGCACACAGGGTACGAGGAAGGCGCGAGGATGGCACGAAGCGGTCGGCACGCAACGAGGCCCGCACGACAACGCCGTTGGTACGCGGCCGGCGCGGCCCTGACCGTCCTCGTGACGGCCCTGGTCACCTACGTGGCGTGGCCGCCGTCCGGCGGCGGTGTGCCCGACCCCGCGGCGGACGGTGCGATCGGGACGCGGGTGTCCGCGGCCGCCTCCGCGCGGGACTCCGACCCCGCCTCCCCCTCCCCCACGGCGACCCGCACGCGGCGCGCCTCCGCCGGCGCCTCCCCCAGGCCGTCGGCGAGCAGGACCGGTTCGCCCCGGGCAGCCGCAACAGCCGCTCCCAGCACGGGCGTTGCCGGCGCACCGGCCGGGCAGCGCGTGATCACGATGGTCAACCACACCGCGCAGACCGTCTGGGCCGTCGCCACCGACACGGCCGCCTACCCGGCCGGGCGCAGGCTCGCCCCGGGGCAGTCCACCTCGGTGACCGTGGCGGGCAACTGGGGCGGCCGGATCTGGGGCCGCACCGGATGCGTCTCCTCGGCCGCCGGGACCTGCGCGGGCGGTGACTGCACCTCCGTGTGCGAGGGCGCCAACCCGCCCACGACACTTGGCGAGTTCAGCTTCGCCGCCTACGCCGGCCTGGACTTCTACGACGTGAGCATGGTCGACGGCTCCAACCTCCCGATGTTCGTCAACATCTCGCACACCACGACCACCGACCCGGTCGACGCGTCCGGCTGCTACCGCGGCACCTGCACCTCGGAGGTCGACTGCCCCGCTGCCATGCGGCAGTTGTCCGGCGGGCAGCCGATCGGCTGCAAACCGCCGTGCGCCGCGTTCGGGGGCGACACGTACTGCTGCCGGGGCGCGTGGGCCGGCCGCGAGAACTGCGTGCCGTCGAAGTGGCCGGTCGACTACACCCAGGTCTTCAAGAAGGCCGAACCGTACGCCTACTCCTACGCCTTCGACGACGCGGCGACCATGTCCTGCAAGGGTGCCTGCTACTACCGGGTGACCTTCGGGACGTCCTGACGGCCGTCCGCCGTCGCCCACCGGCCCCCTCCGCGCACCGGGCCCGTACGGAGGCCCCCCTTGATCCCAACGGGCCTCTCGCGCGGCGGCGTTGCACGAAGGACACTCATTAATCCCGGGCGGACGGCCCGGGACGGCGGGCCGCTGGAGGGGGACGTGCATGCGGGACGGGCATCGGGTGGAGGCCGAGGGGCTGTTGGCCCGCGCGGTGGAGGACGAGGTGCGCCGTTCGGGAGGGCGCCTCGACGGCAACGTCCTGCTGTCGCGGGGCCGCGGCACGTTGGAGACGATGGCGCAGGCCGCGGCCGGTGAGTACGCGGCCTACACCGAGGCGCTGGACGCGGCGCGTGCCGGCCGGCTCAGCTTCGCGCAGCGGTACGTGCGGGACGGCGCCGGCACCCCGCTGTGGGTCGCGGGTGCGGCGGCCGTGGCGGCGGTGGTCGCCGACGCGGCGCTGGGCACCGGGGTCGGGACGGCGTTCGGGGCGGGCGTGACCGTGGGGGTGGTGGGCGCGGCGGCGACGGTGGCGAAGGTCGCCGCGGCCCATCTGCCGGCGGCCCACCATCACGCGGGAGCGGCCGGACAGCCCGGCGGTGTCGAGCAGTTGAGGCTGCGGTGGCTGAGCGCGCTGGAGGTGCGCGGCATCCGCCCGTTCCTGGAGCAGCAGCGGGTGCTGGACGCGGCGGCCGGCCCGCGGCAGGGGGCACCCCGGCTGCGCGGTGCCGACAAGAGCGCGGCGGCCCGCAGGCGAACGGTGCTTGAGCAGTCCTTCGACCAACTCCCCATGTCCGACGGTCCGTTCGCGGGCCGTCGCCGGGAGGTGGCGCAGGTGCGGCAGTGGGTGCGCGCCGCGCGGGCGGACACCGAGACCCGGCCGACGGTCGTGGTGCTGCACGGCGCGCCCGGCTCGGGCCGTACGACGCTGGCGGTGCGGATCGCGCTGGACCTGCGGGACGAGTTCCGCGGTGCCGTCGTCGTGGACCTGCGGGGCGACAGCGCGGGCCTGCCCCCGCTGTCCACGCGCGACGCGCTGCTGCACCTGCTCAACCGGCTCGGGGCGCCGCGCGAGCAACTGCTGTTCCGGGAGCGGTCCTCGGCGGAGCAGCAGGTCAGGCGGCTGAGCGAGCTGTACCAACAGCACCTGACGGGGCTGTCGGTGGTGGTCGTGCTGGACGACGCGGCCGACCCCGAGCAGGTCCGCGCGCTGGTGCCCGAACGGTCCGACAGCCTCGTCCTGATCACCGCGCGCGAACCGCTGGGCCGGCCGGCCGGTCTCCCCGCCGACCTGCCCGCCCGGGTGCACCGGCTCCCCGTCGACGCCCTAGACGCGGCGGGCGCCGAGGAGCTCCTGAACGCCGTCGCCGAGGACGGCTCGGCCCCGTACGACGGTGAATCGGCCGAACGCACAAGGGAGTTGTGCGGCGGTCTGCCGCTCGCGCTGCGCGTGGCGGGGTCGTCGCTGGGCGAGCGGTCGTACGGACAGCTCGTCACCGACCTCGACGCGTACGGGCCGGTGGACCCGGTGGAGCGCGCGCTGTGGCTGCGCTACACCGACCAGCGCGACACCGCCCGGCGGCTGCTGCGCCGACTGGCCCTGGCCGGGCGGGCGTCCCTGGGGGCCGCCGCCGCGGCGGCACTGCTCGCCACCGACGAGACGGAGGCGGCCCGGCACCTGGCGGTGCTGTCGGCGGCCGGCCTGGTGGACCGGGTGCGGGGCCACCGCTACCGGCTGCACGACCTGGTCCGCGCCTTCGCGCACGCCCGCCTCCTCGACGAGGAGCAGCCGGCCGAACGCACGGCGGCGCAGGGTCGGTTGATCGTCAACTACGCCGAACTCGCGGATTCCGTACTGCGGTTGGTGGACGGCAACATGTCGACCCGCTCCGACCGGTTCGGACCGCACGGTTTCGCCTCGCTGGACGAGGCGCTGCGCTGGCTGGACGACGAGTCGAGCTTCATCACGGCGACCCTGCGCCAGGCGGAGAGCGTCCACCACGAGGCGGTGCTCAACCTGCTGGGCGCCCTGTGCGACTACTGCCTGCTGCGCGGCGACCTCTACCGCCTGGGCGAGATCAGCGAGTTGGCGACGTTGCGCGAGGGCGGCGACGTCGAGGACCCGCTGGTACGGTCGGTGCGCTGGCGCACCGGCATCGCGGCCCGCCAGCTCGGCGAACTGGACCGGGCGCGCACCACCCTGACGTCCGTCGTCGACCTGTACGTGTCGGCACGGCAGGACGCGGGGGCGGCCCGTGCGCTGGGTTCGCTGGGCATCACCCTGCACCACCAGGGCAACCTGACGGAGGCGTCGGCGAAGCTGCGGGAGGCGCTGCAACTCCAGGCGCCGCCGGAGCTGGCCACCGACCGGGCGTGGACGATGCACGCGCTCGCGGCCGTGGAGCGCGACCGGGGCAACCCCGTCGAGGCGCTGGACCTGCTGACCCGCTCGCTGGTCCTGCACCGCGAGGGCGGCTCGGTGCACGGCGAGGCGTGGGCGCACTTCCAGCTCGGCCAGCTCGCCCTGCGCATGGGCGACGTACCGCGGGCGGAGGCCGAACTGCGCGAGGCGCTCACCCGGTACGGACGCACCCGGGACGCGCGCGGCGAGGCGTGGGCGTTGACCCAGCTCTCCCGGGCGCGACTGGTGGCCGGCGACCCGGCCCCGGCGGTGGACGGCCTGCGGCGCGCGGCGCTGCGCCACCGGGAGAACGAGGACGTGCGCGGCGAGGCGTGGACGGTCTACTACCTCGGGCAGGCCCTGGAGGAGTCCGGCGACCTGGACCGGGCCGTGCGCGAACTGGAACGCTCCCGCACGATGTTCTCCCGCATCCGCGACGTCTACGGCCTGGCGTGCGCCCGTCACCACTCCGCGCGGGTGACCCGGGACCTGCGGGCGGCGCAGACGGGGTCGCTGCGCAACTCGGGGTTCGCGCGGCAGTTGCTGGTGGACGCCCGTGCCGACTTCCAGCGCATCGGCGTGGCGCACGGCGAGGCGTGGACCTGCCTGGAGCTGGCGGTGGTCGAGGCGGGCAACGGGCGCACCGGCCGGGCGGTGTCGCTGTGCGAGGACGCCGTCGCGCTGTTCACGTCGTACGGCGACCGGCGGGGTGAGGACTGGGCGCGCTTCCTGCGCTGCTCGCTGCTGCCGTACGCGGCGGCCGGCGGGGCGGAGGACGACACGGCCGCCGCCCTGGAGGAACTGGCCGGCCTGGCGCGCGCCGGGCACCCGGCCCGCGACGAGAAGCTGGAGGAGTGCCTGGAGGCGTACCGGCTGCTGCTGACCCGCGGGGTGCACCCGGAGTCGGGCTGGCAGGGCTGGCGGCTGGGCATGGTGCCCAACCGGCACGCCCGGGAGGTCATGGGCGTGGCGGTGCCGGCGGCACGGGGCCGCTAGGGCGGTGCCGGCGGGAGCGGCGCGGGACGCGGTCGCCCCGCGCAGACGTCACGGCACACGGGAACCGCCCGTCGGGTCGGGCGCCGCAGGGGCGCCGGTGCCCGCCGGGTGGTTCCCGTACCGGTCCGCGCGGCGGCGCGGTCAGTTCCGGCGGGCCCGGGGCTCGTCGGTGATCTCCGACGGGCGGCCCGCGGCGGCCTCCGGGTCGGGGGCCTCCTTGAACTCGACCTTCGCCATCCGGCGGTTCATGGACTTCATCAGGCCCCACAGGGCCAGGGCCATCACCGCGAAGACGATGAAGCCGAGGACACCGGGGGTGACCTTGTTCTCGTCGACCTCCGCGAGGAAGGTGAGATGCGTTGTTGCCAGGGTCGCGCTAGCGCTCATGTCAGGCATTGTCCCTCAGGGCTACCGGATGCCCGCAAAGAGGTCGTCCTCCGGCAGCGACGTGTCCACGCGGGACTTCGCGAGCTCGTACTCCTCGGTGGGCCAGACCTCCTTCTGGAGGTCCAGCGGCACCCGGAACCAGCCGCCGTCGGGGTCGATCTGCGTGGCGTGCGCGATGAGGGCCTTGTCGCGGATCTCGAAGAACTCCGCGCACGGCACGTGCGTGGTGAGCGTGCGCTCCTTGTGGCCCGACTTCTCCCAGCGCTCCAGCCACTCCTCATAGGGCGACTCCAGACCGCGGGCGAGCAGCGCCTTGTGCAGCGCCTCGGTGCGCGCCCGGTTGAAGCCCTGGTTGTAGTAGAGCTTCAGCGGCCGGTACGCGGGACCGAACTCCGCCTCGGGGTACTTCTCGGTGTCGTCCGCGTGCTCGAAGGCGACCATCGTGATCTTGTGGGTCATGATGTGGTCGGGGTGCGGATAGCCGCCGTTCTCGTCGTAGGTGGTGATCACCTGGGGACGGAACTCGCGGATCTGCTTGACCAGTTGGCCGGCCGCGTGGTCGACGTCCTCCAGCGCGAAGCAGCCCTCGGGCAGCGGCGGCAGCGGGTCGCCCTCGGGCAGGCCCGAGTCGACGAAGCCGAGCCACCACTGCTTGACGCCCAGGATCTCCCGGGCCTCGTCCATCTCCTTCTTGCGCACCTCGTGGATGTGCTCCTCGACGTACTTGTCGCCCTGGAGCTTCGGGTTGAGGATGGAGCCGCGCTCCCCGCCGGTGCAGGTCACCACCAGCACGTCCACCCCCTCGGACACGTACTTGGCCATGGTGGCCGCGCCCTTGCTCGACTCGTCGTCGGGGTGCGCGTGCACGGCCATCAGTCGCAGCTGGTCAGTCAAGACTCAATCCTCAAGTAAGTCGGCGCCCGGTGTGAACGGGTGCGTTGGGCGGCTTCTATAGTGACCGAATCGGAGGGCGAACAATTCCCGGGTCCGGATCCGGGGGCCCGCCCGCGGGACACGGTCCCGCCGCTGCCGGGAGGACGATCATGAGTACGGCGAGCACGCGGCTCCCCGAAGGGCGCTACGGGCGCCCCGCCGACGAGCGCTCGAACCGCGGTCTGCGGACGGCCGCGATCGTGTTCGGTGCCGCCCTGATCGCCCTCATGGGCTACTTCGCGTACCACTACGTGGGCCAGAACAAGATCAGCGCGCAGGTGGTGACCTTCCAGGCCGTGTCCGACACGACGGTCAAGGTGCACCTCGAGGTCCACAAGGACGCCGACGCCGGCGGGTACTGCACCCTGCGTTCGCAGTCCGCCGACGGTGCCGAGGTGGGCCGCGCCGACTTCCGGTTCGACGGGCACGCCACGTCCGTCGACAAGGTCCTCACGCTGCGCACGACCGCCCGGGGCACCACCGCCGAGCTGGTGGGCTGCCACGCCGGGTGAGACCGGCCGGAAAACGTCCATGCTGACCTGCTCGGACGTGATTCTGATGCCTTATGTCCTCCCCCTTGCGCCGCTGAATTGTTAGGCTCGTGGTTTCGCCCATCCGTGAAGGAACATTCTTCTGGGTAGGGCGATGCTTTGTATTCCCAGTACCTACGAGGAGCACCTGTGACCCAGACCAGTGAGAACGTCACCTGGCTGACCCAGGAGGCGTACAACCAGCTCAAGAGCGAGCTGGAGTACCTGTCTGGTCCCGCGCGCACCGAGATCGCTTCCAAGATCGCGGCCGCACGCGAGGAGGGCGACCTGCGCGAGAACGGCGGGTACCACGCTGCCAAGGAGGAGCAGGGCAAGCAGGAGCTCCGTGTGCGCCAGCTGACCCAGCTCCTGGAGAACGCGAAGGTCGGCGAGGCGCCGGCCGCGGACGGCGTGGTCGCTCCCGGCATGGTCGTGACGATCGCCTTCGACGGCGACGAGGACGACACCCTGACGTTCCTCCTCGCCTCCCGCGAGTACGCCAGCTCCGACGTGGAGACGTACTCGCCGCAGTCCCCGCTGGGCACCGGCGTGATCGGCCACAAGGTCGGCGACGACGTCGAGTACGAGCTGCCCAACGGCCGCAAGGCCGCCGTGCGGATCATCAAGGCCGAGCCCTACAACGGCTGATCCGCCGCCCCCCGCATCGCCCGACCGCACCCCGGCGCCCTCCGGCGCCGGGGTGCGGTGCGTCGCGCGGGCTTCGCCCGGCGCGCCGAGTGGTCAGGCAGTGGCCGAGCGGTACTTGCGCACGGCCAGGGTGCGGAAGACCACGATGATCAGCACCGACCAGATCAGCGACGCCCACACCGGGTGCTGCATGGGCCACGCGTCGGGAACCGGGTAGCCCGCCGGGAGGTTGCCGAAGAGCTGGCGGCAGGCCTGGACGGTGGCACTGAAGGGGTTCCAGTTCGCGATGGTCCGCAGGAACCACGGCATGTTCTCCGCCGGCACGAACGCGTTGGAGATGAACGTCAGCGGGAACAGCCAGATCAGGCCGCCGGAGGTGGCCGCCTCGGGGGTCCGCACGGACAGGCCGATCAGCGCGCCGATCCACGAGAACGCGTACCCCAGCAGGAGCAGCAGGCCGAACCCCGCCAGCACCTCGCCGAAGTTCTCGTGCGTGCGCCAGCCGATCAGGACCGCGACGACCGCGAGGACCACCAGCGTCAGGGCGGTCTGCACCAGGTCGGCGAGCGTGCGCCCGGTCAGGACCGCGCCGCGCGCCATGGGCAGCGACCGGAACCGGTCGATGAGGCCCTTGTGCATGTCGTCGGCGATCCCGGCCCCCGCGCCCGCGGTGGCGAACGTCACCGTCTGGGCGAAGATGCCGGCCATCAGGAACTCGCGGTACCCGGAGGCGCTCAGGCCCGCGCCCGGGACGCTGATGGAGCCGCCGAACACGTAGCTGAACAGCACGACGAACATGATCGGCTGGATGAGCCCGAAGAGGATCACCTCGGGGATCCGGGACATGCGGATCAGATTGCGCTGCGCGACGACCAGCGAGTCCCGGACGGAACGGGAGAGGGCGCCGCCGGTCTGCGCCTGGCGGGAGGCCGCGGCCTCGGTGACGGCACTCACTGGGAGGTCTCCTTCGTGTACGGGCGGTCCTGGTCGTCCCCGCGGCCGGGGGTGTCGTCCCCGGCGGGAGCGGAGGGGGCGGTCTCGTCGGACCCGGCGGCGGCGTCGGGGTTCTCGGTGTTGTCGGGGTTCTCGGTGTTCTCGGCGTCTTCGGCCACGTGACCGGTGAGAGAGAGGAAGACGTCGTCGAGGGTGGGGCGGCGCAGGCCGATGTCGTCGATCTCGATGCCGCGGCCGTCCAGTTCGCGGATGACCTCGGCCAGCAGCTTGGCGCCGCCGGACACCGGGACGGTGAGCCTGCGGGTGTGCTCGTCGACGGCGACGGTGCCCTTGCCGAAGCCGCGCAGGATCTCCGACGCGGGCGTGATGTGCTCCCGCTCGTGGACGACGACCTCGACGCGCTCGCCCCCGGTGCGGGCCTTGAGCTCGTCGGAGCTGCCGCGCGCGATGACCTTGCCGTGGTCGACGACGGCGATGTCGTGGGCCAGGTGGTCGGCCTCTTCGAGGTACTGCGTGGTCAGCAGCAGCGTCGTACCGCCCGAGACGAGGTCCTTGATGACCCCCCAGAGCTGCTGGCGGTTGCGCGGGTCCAGGCCGGTCGTCGGCTCGTCCATGAACATCACGGGCGGCGAGACGACGAGGGCCGCCGCGAGGTCGAGCCGGCGGCGCATGCCCCCGGAGTAGGTCTTGGCGGGCCGGTCCGCGGCCTCGGTGAGATGGAACTGTTCGAGCAGCTCGCCCGCCCGTTGCTTCGCCGCCCTGGACCTCATCTGGTAGAGCTTGCCGACCATTTGCAGGTTCTCGCGGCCGGTCAGGTACTCGTCGACGGCCGCGAACTGGCCGGAGAGACCGATGGACCGGCGTACCAGGTCGGGCTGCTTCACGACGTCGAGCCCGGCGACGACCGCCTTCCCGCTGTCCGGGCGCAGCAGCGTGGTCAGGCAGCGGACGGCGGTGGTCTTGCCCGCGCCGTTGGGCCCGAGCAGACCCAGCACGGTGCCCTCGGGGACGTCTAGGTCGACCCCGTCGAGAGCCCTGACGTCGCCGAACGTCTTCACCAGACCTTCGGCGTAGATGGCGCCTGGCATGTTCTCTCCCCGTCGTTTGCGGAATGCGGGTGCGCGGTGTCTGTCGTGGCGTGGCGTCCGTCGCGGATGCCACGCCGTTCCGACCGGCCGGGCGCACGGAATTCATCGGCGGGCACCGCACGACAAGCGTATTTTTGTGCTCCCCGTCACGCGCGCCGACCCAGCGAGACACACCATAACGCGATGTATCGCGTCTCACAACGGGGTTCCCCGAACGAGTGAAGCCCGCCGGGGCACGGATGCTGACCGGCGCGGGGAGGCCCCGCCACGGCTGCCCCGAGGCCGCGCGGCGCGGGCCCGGAAGGCGTGCCTGCCGTTCGCCGCGCGGCGCGCCCGCGGTCGTCAGCCGATGACCGCGTAGCCCGCCGCGCCGAGCGCCACGAGCAGTTCGGCACGGTGCTCGGGACCCTTGGTCTCCAGGTGGAGCTCCACCTCGGCCTCCGTGACGCCGAGCCGCGGATCGGTGCGCACGTGGCTCACGTCGACCACGTTGGCGTCGAGCCCCGACACCACCGCGAGCAGGTCCGCGAGGGCGCCGGGCCGGTCCGTCAGCCGCAGCCGCACCGCCAGGTAACGGCCCTGCGCGGCCATGCCGTGCCGCAGGATGCGCTGGAGCAGCAGCGGGTCGACGTTGCCGCCGGACAGCAGCGCGACGACCGGGCCCTCGAAGCCGCGCGGGTCGCTGAGCAGGGCCGCGACCGGGCTCGCCCCGGCCGGCTCGACCACCAGCTTCGCCCGTTCCAGGCAGAGCAGCAGCGCGGCGGACAGTTCGTCCTCGCTGACCGTGCGCACCTCGTCGACCAGCTCGCGGATGATCCCGAACGGCACGTCGCCGGGCCGGCCGACCTTGATGCCGTCGGCCATCGTCGCCGGGCCGTCCACCGACACCGGCCGGCCCGCCTCCAGCGAGGGCGGGTACGCCGCCGCGCCCGCCGCCTGCACCCCCACGATCCGCACGTCGGGCCGCAGCGCCTTCACGGCGACCGCGATACCGGCCGCCAGGCCGCCGCCCCCGATGCCGACGACGATGGTGCGCACCTCGGGGCACTGTTCGAGGATCTCCAGGCCCACCGTGCCCTGCCCCGCGATGATGTCGGGGTGGTCGAAGGGGTGGATGAAGACCGCGCCGGTGGCGGTCGCGTACTCCTGGGCGGCGGCGAGCGTCTCGTCGACGACCTCGCCCTCCAGGCGGACCTCGGCGCCGTAGTGCCGGGTCGCGCTGATCTTCGGCAGCGGCGCGCCGTGCGGCATGAACACCGTCGACCGCACCCCGAGCAGGGAGGACGCCAGGGCCACGCCCTGCGCGTGGTTGCCGGCGCTCGCCGCGACGACTCCGGCGGCGCGCTCCTCCGGCGGCAGGTCGGCTATCCGCACGTAGGCGCCGCGCAGCTTGAACGAGCCGGTCCGCTGGAGGTTCTCGCACTTGAGGTGGACGGGCGCCCCCACCAGGCCGGACAGGTACCGGCTGCCCTCCAGTGCGGTCGTGCGGGCCACGCCCGACAGCATCTTCTGGGCGCCGCGCACGTCGTCGAGGGAGACCGGCGCGAAAGGACCTGCCGTGCTGTAGCTCATGAACCAAGTCTCGCAGTTCACCGCGGCCCCCTCGCGCCGTGCTCACCCTGCGAGACCGGTTCGTGCAGCGCCGGTACGGCCCGCGCCCCGGCCGCGTACCCTGTCCCCCAATCAGCAGCCCCTTCATGAATTGAGCTCCCGGCCATGCCCACAACACCAGAAATGTCGATGGACATGACGACTGCCGGCGACCCCGGTCTTCTCGACACCCTCCAGCACGAGGTGGCGGTGTTCGCCCGTCGTGCCGAACAGACGCGGCTCGGCGGGGTCGGGCAGGTCCGCAACTCCATGGACCGTGCCGCGTACCTGCTGCTCAACCGCCTGGACACCGAAGGCCCGATGGGCGTCAAGGCGCTCGCCGCGAGCATGGGCATCGACTCGTCCACGGTCACCCGGCAGGTCGCGCCGCTGGTCGACACCGGCCTGGTCAAGCGGACCTCGCACCCCGAGGACGGCCGTGCGGTGGTGCTCCAGCTCTCGCCGCGCGGGGCGGCCCGGCTCCAGGAGGTGCGCTCGTCCCGGCGCCGGCTGATGGCCGAGCTGACCGGCGACTGGTCTCCCGAGGAGCGCGAGGCGTTCTGCACGCTCCTCAGCCGCTTCAACGGCGCGCTCTCCGCGCGCCAGGCGAACGCGGGACAGGGCGTCGGCGTGCCGGCCACCGGCGCGGACGACGGCACGGACGCGCCGCCGGCCTCCTGAACAGGGCAACTGTCTTTCCCTGCCCGGCCGTTGGACACGATCTCGGGCAGGCGGCGCACCGCGGGACCGGCTCCTCCGAGGTGGGGCCGGTCCCGCGCGCGGTGCGCCCGCCCGCATCCGGCGCCGCGACCGCGGGCCACCGCCTCTTGACCCCGGGCCCGCGCTGAACTCAGATGAGAACAGGCCCTCTTGGCGTACGTCGGTGACCGCGGTGACGGTGCTCCCGTGCGTGCGACCGGGCACCGTACACCTCGGTGTCGCCCGGGGCGGGAGGCGCGATGCGACGACGACGTGCGGACCAGGAGGCCCGCAGGTCCCGGGAGTTCGAGTGGTTCGTGGCGGGCGCCGGCGGACGGCTGCTGCACGCCTGCACGCTGCTCACCGCCGAGGCGCCCGACGACAACCCGCGCGCGCGGCGCCTGTTGACGACCGCGCTCGCCCACACGTACGCGTCCTGGGACCGGCTGCGGGGCGAGGATCCCTACGACCACGCGCGCCAGTACCTGGCCGCCCGCTTCGCCCACGGGACCTGGCACGCCCGGCTCGGCCGCTCCCGCTCGCGGCGCGAGGGCCCGCTCGCCGCGCTCGGACCGCAGGAGCGCCTGGTCCTGGTACTGCGGCTGTACGAGGGCTTCGCCGAGGAGCAGACGGCCGCCCTGCTGGGCCTGCCCGCGGAACGCGTCCGCCTGGTCTGCGACCGCGCGACGACGGCACTCCTGCACCCACCGCGGCAGGGCGCACCGGTGGTGGGCGGGACGACGAAGGTGGTGGCACCGTGAGCGGACGGACGACGACGGCCACGCCGTACGCGCGCGGGGGGCCCGCCCGGCCGGTACGCGCGTACGTGGTGCCCCGTGGGTGCCGGGGGCGGTGCGCGTGAACCGGGCCCAACGGGAGTCCGCCGTACGGCAGATCATGGAGCAGGACCCGCCGCACGTACCGCCCGACCTCCGCGAGCGGGCGGAGCGCCGGGGCCGCCGGACGCTGCGGCGCCGGGCCCGCGCACGGCGCGCGCTGTGGGTGCTGCTGTGCGGGGCCGCCCTGGCGTTCACCGTGTGGGCGGTGCTGGCGCACCCGTGGGCGGAGCCGCCGTCCGAGACGACTCCGCCGCTGAACCACTGGTGAGGAGCCCGGCCGTCCGGGCACCCCGGTAACCGGCCTAGCCGAGCGCGTTCTTGAGGTCCTCGAGCAGGTCGTCGACGTTCTCGATGCCGACGGACAGGCGCACCAGGTCCGCGGGGACCTCCAGCGCCGAACCCGCGGCGGACGCGTGCGTCATGCGCCCGGGGTGCTCGATCAGCGACTCGACGCCGCCCAGCGACTCGCCCAGGGTGAACACCTCGGTGCGGTTGCACACCTCGACGGCCGCCTCCTCGCCGCCCTCGACCTGGAACGAGATCATGCCGCCGAAGTCGCGCATCTGCTTGGCGGCGACCTCGTGCCCGGGGTGGTCGGGCAGGCCCGGGTACAGCACGCGCGTCACGCGCGCGTGGCGGGTGAGCATGTCGGCGACCTTGGCGGCGTTCTCGCTGTGCCGGTCCATGCGCACGGAGAGCGTCTTGGCGCCGCGCAGCACCAGCCAGGAGTCGAACGGGCCGGCCACCGCGCCCATCGCGTTCTGGTGGTAGGCGAGCTCCTCGCCGAGCTGCTCGTCGGCCACCACCAGGGCGCCGCCGACGACGTCGGAGTGGCCGCCCATGTACTTGGTCAGGGAGTGCACGACGACGTCCGCGCCGAGCGCGAGCGGCTGCTGGAGGTAGGGGGTGGCGAAGGTGTTGTCGACGACCAGGCGGGCGCCGCCGTCCCGGGCGATCTGCGCGACGGCCGCGATGTCCGTGATGCCGAGCAGCGGGTTGGACGGGGTCTCCACCCAGACGGCCTTGGTGCGCGGGGTGAGCGCGGCGCGCACCGCCGCCGGGTCGGAGGTGTCCGCGACGGACCACTCGACGCCCCAGCGCGAGACGACCTTGGCGAACAGCCGGAAGGTGCCGCCGTACGCGTCGTTGGGGATGACCACGTGGTCGCCGGGCGCGAGCAGCGTGCGCAACAGGCAGTCCTCGGCCGCCAGTCCGGACGCGAACGCCAGACCGCGCCGCCCGCCCTCCAGCGCCGCGAGGTTCTCCTCCAGCGCGGTCCTGGTCGGGTTGGCGCTGCGGCTGTACTCGTAGCCGCCGCGCAGTCCTCCGACGCCGTCCTGCTTGTACGTGGAGACCTGGTAGATCGGCGGGACGACCGCGCCGGTGAGGGGATCCGCGGTGTTGCCCGCGTGGATCGCCAGGGTCTCGAAGTGCTGACTGATGTGCCTGTCACTCATGCGGACAGAGCGTACAGAGCGCGGGCGGGCCCGCGGAGCGGGCGTCGGCCCGCGGGGGCCGAAAACGGCCCCGGAGGCGGCGGCCGGATCCGGGGCCGCGCGCCACCGCGGCGGTACGCGGGTCCGGTACGCGCGTACGCACCGGACCCGCGCACGCGCCGGGGAACCTCGCGTACGTACTAGTCGGCGGCGTTCATGCCGAAGTACGGGTGGCCGTCCGCGTCCACGCCCACGGAGGACGCGAAGATCTCGCGGCTCCCGGTGGCGGTGATCTTCGTACCGTTCGACGGCAGGTAGAAGACCGCGCCGTTGGTGTTCTCGTCGCAGTCGCCGACCGTGAGGTCGGCCCGGCCGTCGCCCGTGACGTCGGTCAGCTTGATCTCGCAGCCGAACAGGTCGTTCGACTCGTTGGTGTCGGGCACCCCGGCCGTGTCCTGGTCGAAGTACTGGGCGCCGCTGCTGGTGTCGATGCCGCTCGCCGAGCCGTACAGGACGGTGACCGCGCCGGTGTCCTTCGCGGTGCCCAGGTCCTCGCCCCACGAACCGACGGCCAGGTCGGCGTAGCCGTCGCCGTTGACGTCACCCAGCGACAGCTCGCTGCCGAACCCGTCGCCGGTCTCGGAGCCGCCCGGGACGTTGCCGGTGTTCTGCGAGATGGCGGTGGTGCCCGCGGGGCCCGAGGAGGAGCCGTAGCGGATCGTCACCTTGCCGCCGGTGACCGCGCCGGGCACGCCCGTCGACGGGTCCCACGACATGCCGGTGACGATGTCGCCCCTGCCGTCCTTGTTGACGTCGGCGATGCCGGTGATGACACCGGGCGCGAGCTTCACGGCGGCCGCCGCGTTCAGTCCGGAGGCGGTCCCCGGGATGAAGTAGTTCGCGTTCCACTGCTGGGCCGTCTTCGGGTCGTAGCCGTCCACCACCAGGTCGGTGCGGTGGTCGCCGGTGACGTCGCCCGCCGTGAGGCTGAGCGGGCCGCTGCCGCCGCCCGCCACGATCGGCGCCTTGACGGTGCCCCTGGCGACGGCGACGCCCTTGCGGCTGATGCCCTTCTTGAACACCCAGACGGAAGCGGCGTCCGCGCCGACGGCGAGGTCGTCCTTGCCGTCACCGTCGAAGTCGCCTGCGGCGACGGCCTGCCCCCACTGGCGGTTGGCGGCCGACGACGGGTCGGCGAGCGTCGTGCCGCCCGTCAGCCCGCCCGGGGAGCCCCACAGCAGGGTCACCATGCCGGCGCGCGCGTGTCCGCCCACCGACTTCCACGGGGCGGTCACGGCGAGGTCGTCGTAGCCGTCGTCGTCGAAGTCGCCGACCGCGCTGAGGGCGCCGAACTCGTCACCCGTGCCGGGGGTTCCGGCGACGGCGGCGGTGTTGTAGTTGATCGTCTTGCGGTTCACGCCGTTGATGCCGGTCGCGGAGCCGTACATGACGACGAGGTTCCCGGCGTACTTGTGACCGGCGACGGTGGACGTGGGGGCCGAGTAGGCCACGTCGCCGATGCCGTCGCCGTTGAAGTCGGCGACGGGGTGCGTGACCGCGTCGGCCGCGGCGGCCGGCGCGGTCGCCGCGAGGGTCAGCAGACCGCCGGTGAGCGCGGCGGCCGTGGCCGTCGCGAGGGCGGTACGGAGATGCTGGTGCATGGAGTTCTCTGCTCCTGCGTCCTACGGGGACCCGCCCTCGGGGCGGATCCCGGTCCATGTGACCCTCCGTCCGGCGCGAACCGGTCGCGGTCGCGTCTGGCGGTACGGACGGCGGGCGATGGTGAGACAGGCGGGACACAGGCATGGTTGTACGCGGCCCGCGATGTTTCCCGACCTCTTTTTTGCGCCCGCGACCAGGGAGAACACCGGGTGAACGGGGCGGGAACGAGCGGTCGCGGGGCGGGGTTTTCCACAGGGCCCGGGGGTGGGGTTGGCCAATTGTCGGGCCGGTCTGGTTCGCTTGGAGCATGCAGATTCTCTGGGTCCTGATGGCGCTGGTCATGATCGGCTTCGTGGCGACGTCGTTGCTGCGCCGCAGCCGCGGCGGCATTCGGCTCGTCTCGCCGGGCGACCCCGACGCCGCGGACCCGGAGAACTACGGCTTCCTGCGCGAGGAGGAACAGGACGTCCGCCTGCCCGGCCCCGACCAGGATCTGCTGGACGTCCTCGACGTCGTGCAGCGCACCCAGGACTACCGCGCGGCGTCCCAGCTGCTCGCCGGCACCGGCATCTCCGACGAACTGCGCTGGCAGCGCGTGCAGGCCTTCGCGGGTGCCGCGGCGCTGGAACTCCAGCAGCGGCCCGGCGGGGTGAGCGAGACGCCGGGCGGACAGTGGCTGCGGGTGTGGCGGGCGGAGGCGCCGAAGGACGCGGGCGGCGCGGCCGTGCATGCCGAGTTCCTGGTGCAGCAGGCGTGGCGCACGTCGGCGCCGGGCACCGACGAGTTCCGCATCATCATGGAGGAGGCGCGGGAGACGTGCGGCCGGGCCGCGCTGCTGTCCCCCGGCGACCCCGTCCCGTACATCGTGGAGCTGGCGGTGGCCAGGGGCCTCGCCTACCCGCAGGCCGACTTCGAACAGCTCTGGCTGAAGATCCTGGACCGCGCGCCCGCGCACATGGGCGCGCACCTGGCCGCGCTGCACTACTGGTGCGAGAAGTGGCACGGTTCCCGCGAGGTGGCGACGGCGTTCGCCGAGGCGGCGGCCGCCCGCGCGCCGCACGGATCCCTGCTGGCGGCGATGCCGCTGTTCTCGGTCTTCGAGCACCTGCCCGAGGTGAACCTGGTCCGCGGTTTCCACCAGAGCGAGACCGTCACGCGCGCGGTGCACGGCGCGCTCTTCGCCGTGCGGTCGGCCCGCCCGGACGACCCGATGCTCCCGCACGTCCGGCACCTTCTGGTCTTCTTCCTCGTGCGCGGCGAGCGCTGGGCCGAGGCGATGGACCAGATCACCCACGTCGACGGTCACGTGGGCGCTCTGCCCTGGACCCTCTCCGCCGATCCGGCGGCGGAGTTCGCCGTCTACCGGGCGCTGGCGGTGGCCGGTTACGAGGCCAACGGCGGCAACCCGGCGTCGCTGCCGCACTGACGCCGCCCCGGCCGGCCGCCGGGAGGCCGGTGATCCGGCCTCCACGTGGTTCCCCCGGAGGTCAGCCCTGCGCGCGGGCGGGGAGCTTCCAGCCCGGCCGCGGGAAGTGGCAGGTGTAGCCCTCGGGGTACTTCTGCAGGTAGTCCTGGTGCTCCGGCTCGGCCTCCCAGAAGGGGCCGACCGGCTCCACCTCGGTGACGACCTTGCCCGGCCACAGACCGGAGGCGTCGACGTCGGCGATCGTGTCCTCGGCGATCCGCTTCTGCTCGTCGTCCACGTAGTAGATCGCCGAGCGGTAGCTGAGGCCGATGTCGTTGCCCTGGCGGTTCTTGGTGCTCGGGTCGTGGATCTGGAAGAAGAACTCCAGGATCGCGCGGTAGTCGGTCCGCTCCGGGTCGAAGAGGATCTCGATGGCCTCCGCGTGCGTCCCGTGGTTGCGGTACGTGGCGTTCGGCACGTCGCCGCCGGTGTAGCCGACCCGGGTCGCCGTCACGCCGGGCAGCCGCCGGACCAGTTCCTCCATGCCCCAGAAGCATCCTCCCGCCAGCACGGCCCTCTGCGTCTGCGCAGCCATTGCGGTCCTCCCATGTCCGTGGATCGATCACTCGGGCCGCCCCGGCTCACGCCGGTCGCGTACCCACTGGGGTCAACACGCGAGGGGTGCGGGCGATTCCGCGCGCGTGGGGGGTGGCGCAGGGCCGCTGCCGCGGTGACCGGCGGTGTCGCGTCGCCCACGCGGCGCAGCCGGAAGCGGGGCGGGTGCGGCCGGGCTGCGCTCAGGCCGTCCAGCGGATGTCCGCCGTGCTCTCCAGCGGGGCACGCCCGCCCGTCCCGGCGGCGAGGGCCGCCGGGGCGTCGGCGGCGTGCAGGGCGACGGGGAAGCGGAGGCGGGTGCGCTGTTCCAGCTCGCCGACGGTGACCTCGTAGACGCGGAAGTCGTCGAGGTCGAGGACCGTCTCCAGGTGGTCGAGGTTCTGGGTGAGCAGGAAGGAGCGCGCGCCCAGGGTGCCTCCGCCGGTGAAGACGATCGTCTTCCAGAACTCGCGCGGTATGCGCACGCCCCGGTAGACACGGTCGTCGTCACGGAACACGGGACCGCCGAAGACGGAGACGCGCAGGTCGTCTATGTCGACGTCCTCGAAGACGGCGTCCTCCAGCTCGCCCCAGAGCCCGCTCCTGGCCGCCTGGTTGAAGTTGGCCATCTGCGGGGTGATGTTGCTGTAGTAGAACGAGTCGGTGTTGGCCCTCCCCGCCTCCGGGAGGGTGCCCCAGAGCAGGTCCGCGCGGCGGGCGAGGTGGCCGCGGTCGATGTCGTTGCCCTCGTACAGCTCGTTGCCGACCTGGACGTCGGCGGGCAGCCGCGGGTCCTTCACGAAGTCGATGCCGGTGCGGGACAGCTTCTTGATCAGCCCGCCGTCGATGTTCCACGCCACCCAGAAGGCGAAACGGCGGGAGGCGCTCAGCGTGAGCGAGAAGTGCGTGTACGGAACTATGGCCGAGCCGTCCAACAGCACGGCGTCCGGCTGGAGTTCGGCATCGAGTTCCGGCACGTCGATGCGCGTCCCGAGGAAGTCGGGGTCGTAGCCGACGACTTGGGCCCCGGCCGGCGCGTCCGCCTCCGGCACGACGGCGGGCCTGGCGGACGCGGTGCGCTGAACGGGCACCGAGGCTCCGGGCCTGGCAGGGGCGGCGGGCGTGACGGGCGTGGGCTCGGACGCAGATGCGGATGCCATGACAGGGTGTCCCTTCGCCGGTGGAGCGGGGAGGTGCGGTGTCGACGGCCTTGCGTGCTCGGTACTCACTGCGGGCATCAATGCTAGTGAACAAGCGGGCGGAGATGTGCGGTTGATGCCACTCTCGCCGATTCGACACGCAGTTGCTCCAGCGCCTCCGCGACCAGGCCGACAGCAACGGGCTCCATCCCGGCCGCGTCGAGCTTTCCGGACCTCACGTCCGCCCAGAAGTACACAGGACTGCATACGGACGGCGGAACGGAGTGCGCCGAGATGAGTCGGACCCTGTCCGCCGCACCGGGCCTGCGCTCCGGATCGGCCCTCTCCCGGGAGACAGCATGACAACCGATCCGGACGCGGACGCCTGGGCCGCGGCCCTGACCCTGTACGAGAAGCGCTGCGCGGTCGTCGTCGTGGGCCCGCGTCGGCACGAAGACTGGGAACTCGACGTCGCCGCACTGCTGCGCAGGAAGACCCGCGATCCGCGCGGGTGGAAGGCTCGGGAGTTCTACGAGGAGGAGGACGACGAGTGGAGCCCCGGCCGGATCGCACCGCTCGTACCGCCGGGGCCTTCCGAATGGCGTGCCCGGCTGCGGAAGATCCAGCCCAGCGGGGCCGAACGTCTCCTCGTCGCGATCTCGACCAACTGGCTGGATGTGACCAGGGAACCCGGCTTCGAGGCCGACCGCCCCGCGCTGGAGAAGAAGGCGCGGATCCTGCTGGCCCGTTTCCCGGCAGCGGAGGCGGAATTCTTCACCAACGCCTGGTACGGGGTGGGGGACGCCACGGACTTCTACTCCCCCCTCAAGGGCTGCGACCCCTTCAGTGAGCACGACTGGGACGTAGGACTTCTCGCCGTTTCCGGGACCGAGGTCGGGGTTTTCTGGTCCTTCGACGCCACATAGGGAACGACCGGCGGGCGGAAACTCAAGAGGCACGGCGAAGCCCTGCGGACGGGACGCGTCCCGCAGCAGCACGACAGGCGCGGACCGCGTGATCGCTGCCGCGTCCGTCACGCTCTCCCCCGCCGCCTTCGTCAACGGCAGGTGCAGCCGACGACCGTGCCAGGCGCCGACGAGCGCGAGGACGCGCAGGGGCCGCCGAGTGCCCGCCCCCGGGCGCCCCGCCGGGACCCGGCAGCACCGCACCCCCCGTCCCGGCTCAAGTGCGTCCGTGACGAGGGGTGTTCGGGGGGGCGCGGTGGTCGCCGCGTGGGGCGCACCGTTACGACGCCTGCGCGTTCTCCTTGACGGTGATCTTGCCCTTGCGGATCGTCGCCAGGCGCGGGGCCTTCTTCGCGATCGACGAGTCGTGGGTGACCATGATGAAGGTCAGCCCCAGTTCCTTCCACATGCGCTGGAGGACGTCCATGATCTCGTCGCGCATCGACTCGTCGAGGTTGCCGGTGGGCTCGTCCGCGAGGAGCACCTTCGGGTTCTTGACCAGGGCGCGGGCGATGGCGACGCGCTGCTGCTGGCCGCCGGACATCTCGCCCGGGACGTGGCCGAGCCGCTCGCCGAGGCCGACCGACTTCAGTGCCTCGGCGGCCCGTTCGCGCCGTTCCTTGGTCTTGACGCCGAGCGGGACGAGGGCCGTCTCGACGTTCTCCTGGGCGGTGAGCGTCGGGATCAGGTTGAAGGACTGGAAGACGAAGCCGATGTTCTCGCTGCGCACCTTGGTGAGGCGGGACTCCGACAGCTTGGCCAGGTCGACACCGTCGAGGACGACCTCGCCGGACGTGGGCCGGTCCAGACCGCCGAGCATCTGGAGGAGGGTCGACTTGCCGCCGCCGGTGGGGCCCTGGATGACGAGCCGGTCGCCGTCCGCGATGGTGAGGTCGACGCCGCCGAGCGCGTCGACGGTGTCCTTGCCCCGCTTGTAGCGCTTGGTGACGCCTCTGAGTTCGTACATGGTGCCAACTCCTGGGATACGAAAGGGGGTCGGGGCCTGTCGCGCGGGACAGGCGCCGATGCCGCGTGAGCCGTGCGGACCTTGCGGGCGGGCGCTACTCGACGCGGCGCAGCGCGTCGGCGGGACGCAGCCGGGACGCGCGCCAGCCGCCGAAGGCACCGGCGATCAGGCCGCCCGCGACGGCCAGGCCGACCGCGACGCCGATGGTGCTGAGGCTGACCGGGGCGGTGAGCGCGACCTCCAGGGTCTTCGCGGCCGCCTGCCTGCCGGGACCGCCGGCGCCGCCGCCGGGGAAGCCCCCGCCACCGCCGCCGCCGGGGAAGCCACCGCCACCGCCGGACGCCGCGTTGCCGAGCTGCGCCTGGAGGGTCGGGCTGATCGCGGTGACGACGTACGCGCCGGCCAGGCCGACCGCGATGCCGAGGACACCGCCGACGAGGCCGTTGACGATGGCCTCGCCGACCACCTGGCGGGTCACCCGGCCGGACTTCCAGCCGAGCGCCTTGAGGGTGCCGAACTCGCGCACCCGGCGGGAGACCGCGGAGGAGGTGAGCAGGCCGGCGACGAGGAAGGCGGCGACGAGCACCGCGATGGAGAGCCACTTGCCCACGCTGGTCGCGAGGTTGGAGGCGGTGGAGAGCGAACCGGAGACGGTGTCCGCGAGGTCGGCGGAGGTGGTGACCGTGGTGCCGGAGATGTTCTTCTGGATGGTCTTCTTGACCGCGCTGATCTGCTTCGAGTCCGACGCCTTGACGTAGACCGTGGTGACCTTGTTCTTGTTGTCGCTCAGGGTCTGGGCCTGCGTCAGCGGCAGGTAGAGGTTGGCCGCCGCGTCGCCGCTGTCGGGCGTCGCGATGCCGATGAGCTTGTACTTGACGCTCTTGATGGTGACGGTGTCACCGACGGCGAGCTTCTTCTCCTTCGCGTACGACTTGTCCGCGACGACGACCTTGGCGTTCGTCTCGGAGGTCTTGAAGGTGCGACCGCTCGTGATCTTCGAGGAGGTCAGCGGGCCGAGGGCCGGCTTGCTGACGTCGGTGCCGTAGACGGTGTAGCTGTTGACGTCGAAGTTGGCGCCGCCGCCCTGGACCTGGCCCTGCGGCTGGCCGTTGCCGCCGCCGTTGCCCCGGCCGCCCTGCTGGTCGCCGCCGCCCTGGGACTGCTTGAACTGGCCCTGCTTGAACTGGCCACTGACCTTGACCACGTTCAGGCTGAGCCCGCCCGCGGCGCCGGCGACGCCCTGCTGGCCGGCGACCTTGGTGACGGTCGAGGACGCGAGCGTGGAGAAGCCCTGGACGCGGACCTGGTCGCTGCTCTGCGTCTTGGACGCGTCGTTGTTCTGTGCGTCGAAGTTGAACTTCGGCCGCTGGGCGGCACTTCCGGTCGCCGTCGCGGCCTTGGAGACCGTCATGTCCGTGCCCAGGCCGTACAGCGACTGGAGCACCTTGTCCTGCGCCTTGCCCATGCCGGACGACACGGAACTGACCACGATGACCAGGGCGATGCCCAGCGCGAGCCCTGAGGCGACGACGAGGGCCGCCTTTCTGCGGCGGCGCAGTTCGCGCCTCAAGTAGGTGAAGAACATGGCCGCAAGGTAGGTAGGGACCGTGATGAAGCCATAAGGCCGTCATAAAAGAATGATGAGAAGCCTGTCACAGTCCCAGCAGCCGCCCCGGACGGAGCTGTTGGAAACGCTCCGGGGCTGTGCGCACGCTGCGCGAACGGCGACGAGGGCGGCCACCCTCGCGGGTGGCCGCCCTCGTCGCACGGACCGGGGATCAGGAGCCGGGCGTCAGGGCCCGGGGTGTTCGGCTCAGACGGCCGAACCCGCCTTCCACTGCGCCCAGTCCATGTTCCAGCCGTTGAGGCCGTTGTCCGGGGCGACCGTCTTGTCACCGGTGTTCTTGACGACCACGACGTCACCGACGATCGAGTGGTTGTAGAACCAGGCGGCGGGCGTGTTCGGGTCGTTGGCGCCCTTGGTGTCCGACAGGCCCACGCAGCCGTGGCTGGTGTTCTCGTTGCCGAACACGGACTTGGCGCCCCAGTAGTTGCCGTGCACGAACGTGCCGGACGTGGTCAGCCGCATGGCGTGCGGCACGTCCTTGATGTCGTACTCGCCCTTGCCGTCGTCGTCGGTGAAGCCGACCGTCGCGCCGTTCATGCGGGTCTGCTTGAACTTCTCCGAGATGACCATCTGGCCCTCGTACGTGGTGTGGTCGGGGGCGCCGGCGGAGATCGGGATGGTCTTGATCACCTTGCCGTCCTGGGTGATCGTCATCTGCTTGGTCTTGGCGTCGACGGTCGAGACCTGGTTGCGGCCGATGTGGAAGGTGACCGTCTTCTGCTGCACGCCGTAGACGCCGTTCGCGCCCTCGACGCCGTCGAGGGCCAGCTTCATCGTGACGGTGGAGCCGGCCTTCCAGTAGTCCTGGGGGCGGCAGTCCATGCGCTGGTTGCCGAACCAGTGGCAGACGACCTCCTGGCCGCTGCTGGAGTTGACGGTGACGCCCTTCTGGACGGCCGCCTTGTTGGTGATCGCCTTGTCGAAGTTGATCGACACGGGCATGCCGACGCCGACGGTGGTGCCGTCGTCCGGCGTGAAGTTCCCTATGAAGCTGTTCGAGGGCGCGACCGTGGTGAAGGACGCGTTCTCGTGGGCCGCGCGGCCCTTGGAGTCTTCGGCCGTGGCCGTCACCTTGTAGGTGGTGGCGCGCTCCAGCTGGGAACTGGGCTTCCAGCTCGTCTTGTCGGCGGTGAGGGCGCCGGTCACGGCCGTGCCGGACTCGGTGGTCACCTTGACGTCGGTCAGCGTGCCCTTGGTGACCTTGACGATCCCGGAGTTGTTGATGGAGGCGTTGGTCGACCCGTCCTTGGGCGTGACCGTGATGTCCGCCTCGGACGTCTTCTGCGCCGCCGCCTCGTCGGCCTTCGCCTGCGAGGTGTCGCCGCCGCCCGCCGCCGCATCGTCGCTCCCGGAACAGGCCGAGAGCATCATTACGCCGCCGAGCAGCGCGGACGCGGCCATCAGGCCCTTGCGCCGCTTACCGTCCGTCATCACACGCTTCTCCATTGTTGCCGAATCCCCGGAATCCCGAGTGGTCCCATCGGGAACCTTCAACGCTACGACCGGTTCGTCCCCTTCCACATCCTTTGGATGTGTGGGGCACACCACGTTCGCCACAGTGGGCCCGGGTGTCCGTCCGTGCGACCTGTGAGACGACGGAACCCCGGACGGCGGTTGCCCTCCGGGGTCACGTTTTTCCCAAGTCGTGCCGCCCGTCGGCCCCGCCGGAGCATGCCCTTCCGGCCCGGCCGCCATGCTCCGCGCGTCAGCCGGTGCGCTCCGCGCCGTGCGCGTCGCCCTCCTCCTCGGACTCATCCTCGTCGAACTCCCAATCCGGTGCGTCGGGGTCGTAGTCGATCTCCTCGCTGGACCAGGAAGCCTGCGCCAGTTCGATGCCCGGCATCTCGCCTACCAGGTCGAACGGGTCCACGAGATAGGCCAGGGCCTCGGCGGTGTCCTCCGCCACAGCGTCCTCGGCGTGTACCCGCTCGTCGGCGGGCATACCGTCGTCCTCGGCGATCCGCCGCAGCGCGGCCTCGGTCACGGCGTTCTCGTCGTCGACCTCCAGTACCAGATCGACACGAAGGCGTACGAAGCGTGATGTCTCCGGAGTGCTCATGCCGGGAGCGTAAGTCCCGTAGCCTCCACGACTTTCCCACGACCCGCGCGGTTCACTAGCATCGGGCCACACGGCCAATTCGCCAGCGCCACAAGGGGATCGATATTCCGTGTCATCCGCTCGCCGTTCGTTGCTGACCGCCACCGCCGCCGCCACCCTGCTGGGCGCCCTCTGGTTCGTCCCGTCCGCGCACGCCTCCGCGGAGCACGCGGGGCCGGACGCGGCGGCCGCGTCGGACGCGGCTTCGCCGCAGGCCACACAGCAGGCCAGAGCGATCTCCGCCGCCGCCTCGGACACCCCGACGGGCTCCGCGCGGCCCGCCACGGCCGGTCCGTCCGGCACCTCGACCGCCTCGGACGGCACCGCGCTCGCCGACACCGGCAGCGTGGACACCACGCCGTACGTCGTCGGCGGAACGCTGTTCCTGGGGGTGGGCGCGGGGTTCGTGGTGTATTCGATTCGCCGGGAACGTCTGGGTTTCTGACGGTTCCCCGATCACACCCCCATCGCGATACTTTTAAAATACTTGACGATTCTTTCACCTGGGCTTCATAGTCCGCTCATGGAAAGATCGTTTGTGCTGCGCGGCGGCACCACTCTCGCCGTGGGCGCCCTGTCCCTCGCCCTCCTCACGGCCTGCGGCGGGGACACCGACGGGGACAAGGGCTCCGGCCCTGCCTCCGGCTCCTCCTCCGCGTCCTCGGACGCCGCGTCGGGCTCCGACGCCTCGACGGGGAAGGCGCTCGGCGCGGCCGAGCTGAAGAAGCTGATCGTCACGACCGCCGACGTCGACGGCTACAAGGTCGGCGGGCTGACCGGCGAGGACGCGTACGCGGCCTCGAAGTCGGACGTCAAGGTCGCCGACACGGCCTGCGCGCCCCTCGGGTACGCCGTCACCGGCTTCGCGCCGGGCGACTCCGCGGCGGACGCCGAGCGCCTCGTGCAGCAGACCGAGGGCCCGTCCCCGTCGACGACCGCGTCGCTCGAAGACATGTCCGACGAGGACATCGAGAACTCGATGACCGACGCGATGAGCATCAACGTCACCATGGTCGGCCTCTCGTCCTACGACGGCGACGGCGCCGCGGCGACCATGAAGTCCCTCTCGGACGCGGTCGCGAAGTGCTCGGGCGGCTTCACGGTCACCGGCGGCGAGAAGCAGGAGATCACCAAGGTCACCGCCGAGAAGCCGGCCGCGGCCGGCGACGAGTCGGTGGCGTTCGCCGTGACGATGTCGTCCGAGGGCGAGGAGGGCGTCGCGCACGCCGAGGCGGTCCGGCACGGTTCGACCGTCGCCGTCTACTACACGATCAACCTCGGCAGGATGCTGTCCGGCAAGGCCTACCCGGTCGACCCCGCGGTGCTGAAGGCCCAGGAGGGCAAGTTCGAGTAACCGCCCCGACGCGCGAAGACGCCGGTGCCGGGCCCCTCGCGGGGTCCGGCACCGGCGTCCTGCGTTCTCGCCGCGTCGGAGCAGCGGGCCGGGCTCCGGGTCAGCGCAGCGGGCCGGTGACCGGCTCCACGGCCTCGACGAGTCCGCCCTCGCGCACGAACGCCTCCGCCGCCGCCAGGTCGGGCGCCAGGAAACGGTCCGGGCCGGGCCCGGCGATGCCCGCGGCACGCGCCGCGGCGACGGCCGCGCGGGTGGCGGGCGCCGGGGTGAGGCCCTCGCGCAGCTCGACGGCGCGGCCGGCCGCGTACAGCTCGATCGCGAGTACGCGCGCGAGGTTGTCGACGGCGGTGCGCAGCTTGCGCGCGGCGGACCAGCCCATCGAGACGTGGTCCTCCTGCATCGCGGAGGACGGGATCGAGTCGGCGGAGGCCGGTACGGCGAGCCGCTTCATCTCGCTGACCAGGGCGGCCTGCGTGTACTGCGCGATCATCAGGCCCGAGTCGACGCCCGGGTCGTCCGCCAGGAACGGCGGCAGGCCGTGCGAGCGGTTCTTGTCGAGCAGCCGGTCGGTGCGGCGCTCGGCGATGGAGGCCAGGTCGGCCGCGGCGATCGCGAGGAAGTCGAGCACGTACGCGACCGGGGCGCCGTGGAAGTTGCCGTTGGACTCGACGCGCCCGTCGGGCAGGACGAGCGGGTTGTCGACGGCGGCGGCGAGTTCGCGCTCGGCGACGAGCCGGGCGTGCGCGACGGTGTCCCGTCCGGCGCCCGCGACCTGCGGGGCGCAGCGCACGGAGTAGGCGTCCTGCACGCGCGGGGCGTCGTCCTGGTGGTGTCCGGTCAGGCCGGAGTCCTTGAGGACGGCGAGCATGTTGGCCGCGCTGGCGCCCTGCCCCGGGTGCGGACGCACGGCGTGCAGCTCGGGCAGGAGCACGCGGTCGGTGCCGAGGAGCGCCTCCAGGGACATGGCCGCCGTGATGTCGGCGGACTTGTAGAGCATGTCGAGGTCGGCGAGGGCCATGACCAGCATGCCGAGCATGCCGTCGGTGCCGTTGAGGAGGGCCAGCCCCTCCTTCTCGCGCAGTTCGACGGGGGTGATGCCGTGCTCGGCGAGCAGTTCGGCGGCCGTCCGCACCACGCCGTCGGGGCCCACGGCGTTGCCCTCGCCCATCAGCGTGAGCGCGCAGTGGGAGAGCGGGGCCAGGTCGCCCGAGCAGCCCAGGGAGCCGTACTCGTGCACGACCGGCGTGATGCCGGCGTTGAGGACGTCGGCCATCGTGCGGGCGACCTCGGGGCGTACGCCCGTGTAGCCGGAGCAGACGGTCTTGAGCCGCAGGAACATCAGCGCCCTGACCACCTCGCTGTGCACGCGCGGGCCGAGGCCCGCCGCGTGCGAGCGCACGATGTTGCGCTGGAGCTGCGCGCGCAGCTCCGGGCTGATGTGCCGCGTCGCCAGGGCGCCGAACCCGGTGCTGACGCCGTACACGGGCTCCGGCTTGGCGGCCAGCGCGTCCACGATCTCGCGGGCGGCGGCGAGGGCCGCCAGCGCCTCCTCGGAGATCTCGACCCGGGCGCCCTCGCGGGCCACGGCGAGAACGTCGGACGCGGTGACCCCGGACGTCCCCACCACCACAGTGTGCATATCCATATTCAGGAGCGTACGCAGTGAATTCGGCGGTGTCACCACTGGGTGCCGGGTTCACCCCTTACAGGTCCGTCACGTCCGCCGGCCGCCCGTCCGCTCCGCCCCGGGGGTCGCCCGGCGCGGTGTCGTGGCGGCCGCGGAAGCGGCGGCGTTCGCCCCCGGGAGCGTCGGGGGCGGTGTCCGCGAGGCGTACGACCGGGTCGTCCGGGCCCTCACGGCCGGCCACGACCGGCTCGGCGGCACGGACCGCCTTCGCGCGGTACTGGGCCGCGTCGGCGAGGCGGAACAGACGGCGGGCGGAGCGGACCTCCCCGATCGGGTCGTCGGTCGACGCGAGCCCGCACGCCACCCCCTCGCCCAGCTCCAGGCGCCCCGCGCGGCGGCACAGCTCCCGGGCCGCCGCGACCACGTCGTCGCCGGGCGGCCCGACCGCGAGCAGGCAGAACTCGTCACCGCCGAGGCGCGCCGCGAGGGCTCCGGGCAGCATCGCGCCGCACAGCGAGAGCACCGACCCGAACCGTTCGAGCAGCCGGTCGCCGACGGCGTGCCCCAGGGTGTCGTTGACCCGCTTGAGCCCGTTGAGGTCGCACACAACGAGGCTCACGACGACCCCGGTCCTGCGGTGCCGCTCGACCGCCTCGTCCAGGCGCATGTCGACGGCACGGCGGTTGGCGAGCCCCGTGAGCGCGTCGGTGAACGCGAGCCGCCTGGCCTCCTCCAGCCGCTCGGTCTGCGCGATCCCGGCGGCGACGACCGCCGCCAGGACCGTCGCGAAGTCGGCGTCGGCGCGGCCGAACAGGGGCGCGCCGACCGGGCGCGCCACGTACAGCTCGCCCCACGCGCGGCCGTGCAGCACGATCGGCGCGACCACGCAGCAGCCGCGTCCTCGGCGGCGCAGGGCGGCGACCCGCTGGTGGCAGTACCCGGGCCGGCCCGCCGCGGGCCCCTCGGCGGTCTCCACCCAGGCGTCGGGCTCGCCGCCACCCGCCCATCGCTCGTGCAGGAACTCGGTGATCTCGGCGAACTGGTGCACGGGATAGGTCTCGTCCTCCGGGAACTCCTCCTCGCCGGGGGCGCGCTCCCCCACGTTGACGAGGACCCGCAGCCGGCCCAGGTCGCGCTCCCAGACGGAGAGCGCCGCGAAGCTGCCGGCGAGGGCTCGGCGCGCACCCGTCGCCGCCGCCCGCCACGTCCCGCGCGGTGTCTGCGCCGCGGCCATGCCCTGCGCCATCGCCACCACGGCCGCCAGCCGACTGTCCTCTGCCATGGGCCAAGATTATGGACTTTACGGACTTATGGGGCGCCGATGAGGCGAACAGGTGGCCGACCCGACCCGGACCCCGCCGCGCGCCCGGCTACACCCCCGGCCAGCGCGGCGCCCGCTTCTCGTTGAACGCGGCGACCCCCTCCGCCCGGTCCCCGGAGAACGCCACGGAACGCCAGGCCGCGTCCTCCACCTCCAGCCCCGCCCGCAGATCGAGCCCGTGACCGAGTCGCAGCGCCCGCTTCGCCGCCCGGAGGCCGACCGGGGAGTTCGCCGCGATCCGGGCGCCCAGGGCGAGCGCCTCCTCGGTGTCCCGGCCCGCCTCGACCAGTTCGTCCACGAGCCCCAGCTCCCGCGCCTCCGCCGCCTGGAGCCGGCGCGCCGTGAAGATCAGCTCGGCGGCCCGCGCCGCGCCGACCCGGCGGGGCAGCAACTGCGTGCCGCCACCGCCCGGGATCACGCCCACGGACACCTCGGGCAGCCCGACGACGGCCGTCGCGTCGGCCACGATCAGGTCGCAGGACAGGGCCAGTTCGAACCCGCCGCCCAGCGCGAAGCCGTGCACCGCGGCGATCGACGGGACCGGCAGTTCGAGCACGCCCGTGTACGCGGCGCGCGCGACGGGCCGCTGCGCGAGCAGGTCCGCGTCGGTGAACGCGTTGCGCTCCTTCAGGTCCGCGCCGACACAGAACGCCCGTTCGTGCGACGACGTCAGCACCACCACCCGCACGTCCCGGTCGGCGCCCAGGGCGTCGCACGCGGCGGCGATCGAGCGCGCCATCTCCGTCGACACGGCGTTCATCGCCCGCGGCCGGTCGAGCACCAGCTCCGCGACCTCCCCGTGCCGCCGCACGGCCACGAACTCCCCGAACCGCCGCTCCTCGCCGCCCATGACACCCTCCCGGTTAACGTCGGTTAACAAGACCTGCACCCGATCATGGCAGGCGGCACCGACAGACGGAAGAACGGACGGCCCCCGGCTCCGGGAACCGCCGTGACGACCGGCCCACGATTCCCCGATCGGGTGACATCCCGTGCGAACACCCGTCGTACCGCCCGACACAGCGCATACCGTGCGTCCGCCACAGCGCGGCCCGGGGCGGCCGCGCACGGGGAGGGAACGGGACGGGATGGGGAACGTGAGAGCGGGCGGAACGGCACGGGGGGCCGACGACGGCGACGGCGGCACGGGCGGGAGTACGGGCACCACCGGTACGGGGGCCGGGGACGGACCGGACGCCCCTGCCCGAACCGATCGCGACCGCCGGGCCGAGAACACGGGCACGGGCGCGGGCGCGAGGCCGGCGATCACACCGGCAGGCGCAAGTACGCGCGCGAAGCCTCCGGTCACGCCGACGGGCGGCGGCTCCCGCGCGGAGTCCACGGTCACACCGGTGGGCGGCGCCACACAGGCGGAGCTCGGGACCACACCGACGGGGGGTGCCGAGCGCGCGGGGTTCGGGCCCACGCCGACGGGCGGCGCGACGCGCGCGGAGCCCGCGGCTACACCGGTAGGCGGCGGCGCCCGCGCGAAGCCGACGGGCCCGCGGGTAGGCGGCAGTACGCGTGCGGAGTCCACGGTCACGCCGACGGGCGGCGGCTCCCGCGCGGAGTCCACGGTCACATCAGTGGGCGGCGCCACACCGGCGGAGTTCGGGACCACACCGACGGGGGGTGCCGAGCGCGCGGGGTTCGGGCCCACGCCGATGGGCGGCAGTACGCGCGCGAAGCCCCCGGTCACACCGACAGGTGGCGCCACACCGGCGGAACTCGGGACCACACCGACGGGCGGCGCCACGCGCGCGGGGTTCCGGTCCACGCCGACAGGCGGCGCCACGCGCGCGGAGCCCGCGGTCACGCCGACGGGCGGCGGTTCCCGTGCGGAGTTCGGGACCACACCGACGGGCGGTGCCATGCGCGCAGGGTTCGGGCCCACGCCGATGGGCGGCGCCACGCGCGGGAAGCCCCCGGTCACACCGACGGGCGGCGGTTCCCGTGCGGAGTTCGGGACCACACCGACGGGCGGCGCCACGCGCGCGGGGTTCCGGTCCACGCCGACGGGCGGCGCCACGCGCGGGAAGCCCCCGGTCACACCGACGGGCGGCGGCTCCCGTGCGGAGTTCGGGACCACGCCTACGGGCGGCGCCACGCGCGCGGAGCCCGCAGTCCCACCGACTGGCGGCGGCACCCGCGCGAAGCCGGTGGTCACACCGGTAGGCGGCAGTACGCGTGCGAAGCCCTCGGCCACGCCGACAGGCGGCGCCGCACCGGCAGAGCCCGCGACCGCACCGAGAGGCGGCGCCACACGCGCGGAGCCCGCAGCCACGCCCGTAGGCGGCGGCCCGACCGCGTGGTCGCCGAGGACCGGAGGGCCGGCCGCACCCGCACCGACACCGCCGCAGTCCGGCGGCCCCGCCGAACCGACCGCGCGCGGACCGAAGGGCAGCGCCGCCCCGGGGTCCATACCGGCCGCCCGGCAGCCACGGGCCGGAGTGCCCGCCGAGCAGGGCAGGCCCCGCGTGCCCCGGCCACCGGACGGCATGGGCGCGGGGCGCGAGGCGACAAGGGCACGCACCGCCGCCGTACCCGCGCCCGTACCCACGCGCCCCTTGGCCCCCCGGGCGACCCCCGCGCGGAGCGCCCCGCCCCGGAACGGCGTCCCGGCGAAGGCGAAGAGGCGCACGGCGGCGGGCCGGGCCTCCACGACCGCCGCGGCTCCCGTCGCCGACACGCGCGTACTGGGCGCCGAGCACGCCAACAGGTCCCCGGCGGCCGACGTACCCCCGCGCCCCTGGTGGTCCCGTGCCCCCGCCGCCCTGGGCGGGCTCCGAGGACGGCACCGGCGGACGCGCTCCGCGCGCGTACTGGTGCTGCTCGCGCTGGGCATGGTGCCCGTCGCCGTGATCGCCGGGCTGGTCCGGCTGGCGCCGGAGTACCACTCCGACGCCGGCCCGGGAAGCACACGCGGAGAGCGGCACGCGGAGCCCGACGTCACCGGGAGCGGTCTCGCCGGTTCCGCCACGGAAGCCGCCGGTACGGGCGCACCGACACCCTCCTCGGCGTCCGGGCCGGTCCCGGAGAACGCGGCACGCGGCCCTCTCGCGTCCGGCGGGACGGGCGGGAGCGACCCCACCGCGACCTCGTCCGGCTCGCGCGACGGCAGCAGCGGGAACGGTTCGGCAGATCTCTCCGGTGGAGCGGCGACCGCGGCCGGGCAGGCGGGAGATCCCGACGGCAGAGGCGGCGGGCGCGGCTCCACGGCCGCCCAGGACGGCACGGACAGCACGGACGGCTCCAGCCCGAGCGGGGACACCGGAAGCGACACCGGCACGGGCACCGGCGGCGAAACCCACACCTCGCCCCCGGCGACCGGCGGAGCGGAGGGAACGGGCGGCACCGGGGGATCGACCGGGTCGACCGGGTCGACGGCGGGATCGGCCGGCGGCGGGTCAGCGACGGGCGGCACCTCGGGCCAGGGCGGCTCCGGCGGCTCCGGCCAGGGAGGCGGCTCCGGGCTCTGCCTGCCCGTCGTCGGGCTGTGCGTGAACCTCGGAATCGCGCTGCCGCACTGAGCGGAACCCGGCGGCGGGGACCGCGAAGTGGACGCCTACTTCGCGTCCCCGTCCCGCCGGGTGAGCAGCCACGGTTCGACCACGCCCAGGCCGCGGACCGGGCGCTGCCACATCGGGCGGAGGGCGAAGCGGTAGCCGGGCGGTTCCTCGCCCTCCTTCTCGGCGGTGGCCGCGGCCTCGGCGGCCTCCGCCTCGGAGGCGGGCGCCTCCTTGGTGCGGATCAGCTCCTCGGCGAACGCGGCGTCGACCAGGACGGCGTCCCGCGGCGCTATCGACGTGAGCCGCGACGCGAGGTTGACGGTCGTGCCGAAGACGTCGCCCATCCGTGTCGTCACGGTGCCGAAGGCCATGCCGACGCGGAGTTCGGGCATCGTCTCGTCGTTCGTCATGGTCTCGATGAGCCGCAGGGCGATCTCGGCCGCGACACCGGCGTCGTCCGCCGCGTAGAGGACCTCGTCGCCGAGGGTCTTGATGAGGCGTCCGCCGTTGGCGGCGACCAGGTCGGCCGCGGTGGTCTCGAAGGCCTCGACCAGCTCGCCGAGTTCCTCCTCCTCCATGCGCCGGGTCAGCCGCGTGAAGCCGACGAGGTCGGCGAAGCAGACCGCGAGCCGCCGGTCGACCATCTCCTCGTCGTCGGCGGCCTGCACGACACGGCCGGTCGCGGCGGCGAGCTGGCGGCGCCAGACGTAGACGAGGAACTCCTCCAGCTCGGGCAGCAGCAGCTCGACGAGGGGGTAGGTCACCTCGGTGCGCGTCATGCCGGGCTCGGGGGGCTCGGTCAGGCCCTCCAGGAAGGAATCGATCTGCCATTCGGCCAGACGTGCGGTGGTCTGCCCGGTGGACCGGGCGACCTGCACGGCCATGGCCTCGCTGAGCAGGCCCGCCTCGACGAGACCGGCCAGGCGCCGCAGGGCGAGGACGTCCGCCTCGGTGAGCGCCTTGGCCTGGCCGATGTCGGCGAAGCCCATGGCGCGCCAGAAACGGGACGCCAGCTCCATGGAGACGCCCGCGCTGCGGGCCGCCTGGAACGGCGTGTAGCGGCGCTCGGCGCCCAGGATGAGCTGTTCGAGGCGCAGCGCCAGCGGGTCCTCGCCGTTCTCGGGGGCGAGGGCGTCCTCGCGCTCGGCCGGGGCCGAGTGGCGAGGGGAGTCCGCTCGGCCGTCCGAATCCGCGCCGGAGCCCGTGTCGTCGACGGTCACGCCTGATGCCCTTCCGAATATGCCGCGGTCCGGTATCGACCGGCCTCAACTCTACGGCAGGTGTGCGCCAGCTCACTCCCCCGGCCAAACGCCCGATCGACCCCCGGCACACCGTGCGAGCACCGGGGACGGCGTTCCGGGAGTGCCGCGCGGGGCCGCCGTACGCGCCTCCCGGACACCTCCGGGACCGCCCCGGCGGCGGCTCGCGCGCCCGCCCTCGGGGCGGCCTCGGGTGGCCGGATCACGCCGGTCGCAGATGGACGATGTCACCGGCGCCCACGGGTTCCTGCACGCCCTGCGCGGTGGCCAGGACGAGGCGTCCGTCACCGTCGACGGCGACGGCCTCGCCGGTGATCGAACGGTCGCCGGGGAGTTCCGCGCGCACCTCGCGGCCGAGGGTGGCGCAGCCCGCCGCGTACGTCTCCTGGAGGCCGCTGGCCGCCGGGTCGCCGCCCGCCTCGCGCCAGCGGGCGTACCACTGCTCCAGGGAGCGCAGGACACCGCGCAGCAGCGGGTCGCGGTCGGTGCCCGCCGCGCCGGCCAGGGCGAGGGAGCCGGCCTGCGGGACGGGCAGCTCGGAGGCGCGCAGGGTGACGTTGAGGCCCACACCGATCACCACGCCGTGGTCGCCCGCGCGTTCGGCGAGGATGCCGCCGGCCTTGCGCTCCTCGCCGTCCACGGTGACCAGGAGGTCGTTGGGCCACTTGAGTGCCGTGTCCACGCCGGCCGCGCGGGACAGGCCCGTGGCCACGGCGACGCCGGTGAGCAGCGGGAGCCAGCCCCAGCGCTCGACGGGGATCTCGGCGGGGTCGAGCAGCACGGAGAAGAAGAGGCCGGAGCGGGGCGGCGCGGTCCACCGGCGGTCGAGGCGGCCGCGCGCGGCGGTCTGCTCCTCCGCGACGAGGACGGTGCCCTCGGCGGCGCCGCCCCCCTCCGCGAGCGCCACCAGGTCGCTGTTGGTGGACCCGGTGCGCTGCACGACCCGCAGCTCGGACCAGAGGCCGCCGTCGCGCACCAGGGCCCGTCGCAGGGCGGCCGCGTTCAGCGGCGGGCGGTCCAGGTCGGAACAGCGGCCGGGACCGCGCCCGGGGGTGTTGTCGTCTGCTGCATCTCGCGGCGTCATGCAAGCCACCCTAGGTGTGGTAAACGCCGCACTGCCGATCGGTAGGGGCCCCACTACTCTTCGGAGAAACAGCCGTTCGCGTAACCGTTCCGGTTTCCGAGCACCGACCAGCCTCGCCCCGTACCCGCCCCGCAGACGCCCTCACCCCCCTACATCCCCTTGAGCAGGCAGGGAGCCGCATCCCGATGTCCGAGCCGGTAGAGCCGCAGGAGTCCGACATCCACACGACCGCGGGGAAACTCGCCGACCTGCGGCGCCGCATCGACGAGGCGACGCACGCAGGTTCCGCGCGGGCCGTCGAAAAGCAGCACGCCAAGGGCAAGTTGACGGCGCGTGAGCGGATCGAGCTGCTGCTCGACGAGGAATCCTTCGTGGAGCTCGACGAGTTCGCGAGGCACCGGTCGACCGCCTTCGGCCTCGACGCCAACCGCCCCTACGGGGACGGCGTGGTGACCGGCTACGGCACGGTGGACGGCCGCCCGGTCGCCGTGTTCTCGCAGGACTTCACCGTCTTCGGCGGCGCGCTCGGCGAGGTCTACGGGCAGAAGATCGTCAAGGTCATGGACTTCGCCCTGAAGACCGGCTGTCCCGTCATCGGCATCAACGACTCGGGCGGCGCGCGCATCCAGGAAGGTGTCGCGTCGCTCGGCGCGTACGGGGAGATCTTCCGCCGCAACACGCACGCGTCCGGTGTGATCCCGCAGATCAGCCTGGTCGTCGGGCCGTGCGCCGGCGGCGCGGTGTACTCGCCCGCGATCACCGACTTCACGGTGATGGTGGACCAGACCTCGCACATGTTCATCACCGGCCCCGACGTGATCAAGACCGTCACCGGCGAGGACGTCGGCTTCGAGGAACTGGGCGGCGCGCGCACCCACAACTCCGCCTCGGGCGTGGCCCATCACATGGCCGGGGACGAGAAGGACGCCATCGAGTACGTCAAGCAGCTGCTGTCGTACCTGCCGTCCAACAACCTCAGCGAGCCCCCGGCGTTCGCGGAGGAGGCGGACCTCGCCGTCACCGACGAGGACCGCGAGCTGGACACGCTCGTCCCGGACAGCGCGAACCAGCCGTACGACATGCACACCGTGATCGAACACGTCCTGGACGACGCGGAGTTCTTCGAGACGCAGGCGCTGTTCGCGCCCAACATCCTCACCGGTTACGGGCGGGTGGAGGGGCGCCCGGTGGGCGTGGTCGCCAACCAGCCGATGCAGTACGCCGGTTGCCTCGACATCAAGGCCAGCGAGAAGGCCGCGCGGTTCGTGCGGACCTGCGACGCGTTCAACATCCCGGTGCTGACGTTCGTGGACGTGCCCGGGTTCCTGCCCGGTGTCGACCAGGAGCACGACGGCATCATCCGGCGCGGCGCGAAGCTCATCTACGCGTACGCCGAGGCGACGGTCCCGCTGATCACCGTCATCACCCGCAAGGCGTTCGGCGGCGCGTACGACGTGATGGGCTCCAAGCACCTGGGCGCCGACCTCAACCTGGCGTGGCCGACCGCGCAGATCGCGGTGATGGGCGCGCAGGGCGCGGTCAACATCCTGCACCGGCGCACGATCGCCCGGGCGGAGGCCGACGGCGACGCCGAGGCGGTGCGCGCCCGGCTGATCCAGGAGTACGAGGACACCCTGCTCAACCCGTACGTGGCCGCCGATCGCGGTTACGTCGACGCGGTGATCATGCCCTCGGACACCCGCGCCCACGTGGTGCGCGGACTGCGCGGACTGCGCACCAAGCGGGAGGCCCTGCCGCCGAAGAAGCACGGCAACATCCCCCTGTAGGACGGAGGTCGGGAGCGTCATGAACATCAAGGTGGTACGGGGCAATCCCACCCCGGAGGAACTGGCCGCCGCCCTCGCGGTGGTCCGGGTGCGCGCCGCCGCGGCGGCGACGGCGCCGGACGGCACGCAGGCCGCCCCCGACGCCTGGTCCGACCCGGCACGCGTCGCGGCGCGCGCGCTGCCGCGGCCGGGACCGACGGCGTGGGGCCGCACCTACTGGCCCGCGTAGCCGACGGGGGCCCGGCCGGCGCCAAGCTGAGTACGCGTACTCAGGCGCCCGCCGGGCCCCCGTCGCACGCTGGAGCCATGTTGTGGTCCGACCCGGAGAACGAGCCGCCGAAGGAGCTGCGCGAGACGCAGCGCATGGTGCGGCGGCTCTACGTTCTGATGGCGCTGGCCATGGTGGCGGCGATGATCGTGATCGGGCTGCGCTGACGCGCCCGGTGGGGCCCGCGCGGGTCCTCCCCGAACCCCGGTGAGCCGTGCGCGCGGCGCGGATACGCTGGCCGTATGACAGATCAGACGCGTCGGCGGCTCGTGCTCGCCTCCCAGTCCCCCGCCCGGCTCGGACTGCTGCGGCAGGCCGGGTTCGCCCCCGAGGTGATCGTGAGCGGGGTCGACGAGGACGCCGTCAGCGCCCCGACCCCCGCCGAACTCGCCCTCGCGCTGGCCGAGGCGAAGGCGTCCGTCGTCGCGGCCCGGCCCGAGGTGGCCGGCGCCCTGGTGATCGGCTGCGACTCGGTGCTCGACCTGGACGGCGAGGCGCTCGGCAAGCCCGCGGACGCCGAGGAGGCCGTGGCGCGCTGGAAGGCGATGCGCGGCCGTGCCGGGACCCTCCAGACGGGCCACTGCGTCCACGACACCGCCTCGGGCCGGTACACGTCGGCCGTGGGCTCCACCGTCGTCCACTTCGGCGAGCCGTCCGACGAGGAGATCGCCGCCTACGTGGCGACCGGCGAACCCCTTTACGTGGCGGGCGCGTTCACCCTCGACGGCCGGTCCGCGCCGTTCGTCGACGGCATCGAGGGCGACCACGGCAACGTCATCGGCATCAGCCTGCCGCTGGTGCGCCGGCTGCTCGGCGAACTGGGCGTCAACGTCACGGAGTTGTGGGCGCCGGCCCCGTGACCGGTCCGTGCCCCTCGTCGCCGTACGGGCGGGGGGCGTCCGCGGGCGGGGGCGGGACGTCGGTGGGTCCGTCCGCCGGGCGGTCGCCGGGAGCGCCCGGCGCGGGGTTCTCCACGCGGTCGTAGGTCATCAGGAGCAGCACGATCAGCGCGAGCATCACGACCATGAAGAGGAACGCGAGCGTGCTGATCATCGCCAGCGCGAACGCGCCGAGCAGCGCGTGCACCACGGCCGCGCTGATCAGCAGCACGCGGCCGAACCCGCCGGGCGCCCGGTCCCGCAGCGCGACGAGGAAGGCGACCAGCGCGCAGAAGACGAAGTACAGCCCGAACACGATCCCGGCGGCCTTCGACGACACCGACATCGCGTCCGGGTCGAGGCCGCCGAGCGACATGTCCTGCCGGTCCACGACGATGCCCAGGAACCAGTTCACCGCCGCGACGCCGAACGCCTCCACGAGGAGCACGACGGCCACGACCCATGCCACCGGTCTGCGCACCACCGGTCCCCACCCACTTCCGACTTGCTGTTACCCCTAGTACGTCAGTGACACCGTGAACGCTACTAACGGGTAAACCCCGGGACAAGGGTTCTGCGTGGAGCAAAGAATCATTGGGCCGTTCGTAGGGACTCGACAAAGAAACCATGTGGGGCGCGGCACCCTCTCACAGAGACCTTGACCACACCAGGGGACTAGGGTTTCTCGTTGGAGTCCCGTGTCCCGCAGTGCGACAAGGGATTTCACGGGTCGAGCGAGCCTCGAATCACGCTCCGTGTGGGCAAGCTCACCATTGGGGACGGGTCGAGATGCCGTGTCGGCAGTCCCTAAACTCGGCTTGTTTCAAGGAGGGAGCGTCATCGTGCGCAAGGTGCTCATCGCCAACCGTGGCGAAATCGCTGTCCGTGTGGCCCGGGCCTGCCGGGACGCGGGGATCGCGAGTGTTGCTGTGTAT